>JAXJNG010000014.1:0-32718 GCA_036312785.1 Collinsella sp. | reverse complement strand
TGAACTGCCTCCCATTTCTTGGACATGAGAAATGGGAGGCTTTCTTTATGCGCGTTGATTTGAGGGTGAAGCATGATGTCGAGGCCAGGAAGGCGGCCATAGGGCTCTTCGAGCTCGGGCACGGGTATAAATCTGCCGCGATCGCCCTTTCGCTTCCCGCGGAAGCCGTGAGAAGATGGCAGGAGATATACCGCGCGTTCGGGAGCGAGGTGCTGCTGCGCATGGACGGAAAGCAGGGCAGGTACACATACGAGCAGAAGGTCGCCGCCGCCTCCGCCGTCGTCGACGGCGGCATGACGAAGACCGAGGCGATGGCGGCGTTCGGCATAATGTCGATGTCGCCGCTCAAGAAGTGGTGCGCGCTATACCGCCGGGGCGGCGCGGAGGCCCTGCGCCCGAGGCCCAAGGGCCGGCCGAGCGGTTCCAGGGCGAGGCCGCGGACCCGCGAGGAGGAGCTCGAGGAGCGGTGCCGTAGGCTCGAGGCCGAGGTGGCCTACCTAAAAAAATTACGCGCCCTGGTCGAGAGGGACGGGCTCTGACCAGGGCGAAGGCCGAAGCGGTCGCGGCCCTGCGCGCCGAGGGGCACGCGCTCGGGCACCTGCTCGCATGCGCCGAGCTCAAGCGGTCGACCTACTACTACGCCCTCGCGCACCCGCCGAGGCCCACGCGCGCCGAGCTCCGGGAGGCGGCCGCCGAGATCTTCTCGCGCACCGCCAACGGCTGCGGGCACCGGCAGATAGCGATGTGCCTCAGGGCGGAAGAGGGGGTCGTGATAGCCGACAAGACCGTGCTCAAGATGATGCGCGAGATGGGGATCCGCTGCGGCATCAGACGCGAGACGGCCTACCACAGGTACAACTCGTACAAGGGCGTCGTCGGCAGGACGTTCGAGAACGTGATCGCGAGGGATTTCGACGCCGGGGCCCCGTGGCAGAAGCTGGGGACGGACGTCACCGAGTTCAAGGTGGCCGGCGGCAAGGCCTACTGGGCCCCGACGCTGGACTTCTGCACCAAGGAGATCGTGGCGAGCGACATATCGACCACGCCAGACATGTCCCAGCAGGCGAGGATGCTCGACGAGCTGCTGCCCAAGATCCCCGAGGGCGCCGCCCCGACCATGCACTCGGACCGGGGCTGGCAGTACCAGCACGCCTCGTACACATCCAGGCTCGAGGCCGCCGGCATCGTCCAGAGCATGTCCAGGAAGGCGAACTGCATCGACAATGCCGCCACCGAGCAGCTCTTCGGCCACGTCAAGGACGAGTTCTACAGGGGCCGCGAGTGGAAGACGTTCGAGGATTTCAAACGCGACCTGGAGGAATACATAGTCCACTGGAACACGAGCCGGAGGCAGGTAAGATTGAAGGGCCTGACCCCGGAGGAGTACCGGAATCAGGCCCTTGCGGCCTAGTCGCTATTTAGGGCGTCCAAGATTTGGGGCGCAGTTCATTTCATGTGGCGAACGGTCGGGCTTCTTATTCCACTTGCCAATGCTCGGCTCATATTGGAAGAAAGCTACGCTAATGTTTGCGTGACACTCCTATTTTCTCCGAAGAAAGAGTCGGATAATGAAGAATAGAATTAAAAAAGGTGCCAGATATAACGCAAATATAAAGGCTAATCCAACGAGACCTTGCAATAATGGCATAACTCCTCCCAGACACGAGATTTTGGTATTTGTTCCCATCTTATTCTGAATTGGACCAAATAGTTCCTAGCCACAAAACTACTCGTCAACTGGATCGCACCAATCTGCTGGCAAAACACAGCTTGATTCTTTATCGACATAGCACCAATCCGCAACAGGGCACTCGGCGATGTCGTAAAAATTGCATATATCAACTCCAAGACAACAAGGCTCAACGGGAGGATGTTCATTTGAACCAACAGGATGGATATGCTTCATAACAGCTCCTCACCTTAATCCAATTAGAGACTACGTTTGATCAATGCCACAGTGATCTACAACGCAGATGCTGCCGCCATCCATGTCATAGTCGCAGTAATCGTATGCACCACAGCCATCTGCTTTATCATAAACAGTACAGATGTCAGTAATGCCCAAGAGGCAGTCAAAAGACATCGGCTTCACGCCTGCCTCGTCGCCACTTCCTGGATTAATCGGATGAATATGCTTCACGACTACCTCCCTTTGAGTGCAGAAAAACCTCAATATTGTGTATAACAAACCAAGATGTCTAGTTCACCATATTTCTAGAATGGTTTCGGCGAACGTAGCAATAAGCTTCGCAGACGGTAATCAGAAGAACGAACACCTCCACAATGGTGACAGCAATGCGCTGAACCGCTTATTCCGATACAGTAGCTTCTCGTTGATTTTTCTCCTGCGAAGATGAGTGGCGGGAAATAAGGTCAAAAGCCATCTCGTAGCACATTTTTCTATATTCACATGATGCAGGGTGTAGACTCTTGGGCAAGTAGCCGTGCTCGTCTGCAGCCTCCCAGCTACAGCCCCCACCACAGAAAGACCGAGCCCAACAGTCCGTACAGTCAATTCTTTTTTCGACACCCTGACTCCAGTTTTCAATATACCTAGTTTCGTCAATTCCGGTGACGATGTTGCCCATTTTGAATCGCATCATCCCGACAAACCTGTGACAGGGGTATACGTCCCCTTCGGGAGTCACGGAAATAAAACGCCTGCCAGCCCCGCATCCGACAAAGGCGATCCTGTTGCTCATAATCAAATCAACTGCAGTTTTCAATGTTCTAAACAAGGGCTTTTCCCCTTGATCAATCTGTTTGAGATATTGATCCGCCAAATCTATTAGGCCCGCCCTGATTTTGTTTAATGAGTGTTCGTCGAGTTTGATATTCTCATCGAATGAGCTCACGGGCGAGAAGTAAATCCTTCTGAAGCCCATCTCTTTAAACTGAAGATAGTCTTCAACAAGGTTACAGTTATTATTTGTTTAGGTCGCTCTTGCGCCGAAGGGGAACGACTCGGAAAAACGACGAACGTTTTTGTCGATATCGGAGAAAGAGCCGCCTCCCGTCTTGTACGGGCGCGATGCATCGTGCTTGCATCCTGTACCATCGAGACTAATCAGAACAGAAAACCCGTGCTCCTTGAAAGAATTCACAGCAGTGTCATTCAAAAGCGTTCCGTTGGTCGTAATAGAATAGGTAAAGTTTCTATTGGGGTATATTCTTTTTGAATAGTCGACCGTTTTCCATATCAGCGGCTCGTTAATCATGGGTTCCCCACCAAAAAAGACGATCGCAAGCGTTTCGTTTTCCGATGAACTTGCGACGAGGTAGTCGACCGCCTTGAAGGCTATCTCGTCTGTCATCAGCAGAGGAGACGTTCCATAATCTCCTTTACCGGCAAAACAGTAACTACAACCAAGGTTGCATGCATGTGAAACGTGGAGTTCGATGGATCTAAGTTTTCGAGGCGTGTCTTTTGTTAAGAAAGTCCGCTCAGACAATCGTTGATACTCATCAATGTCGTCTTCAAGTTCTGCTATGGTCGTTTGGTCGTAGCCTTTCGCAGCAAGTGACTTTGTTAGCAACTTCGAGTTGACCGTTCTTCCCGATGCTTCAAATATGCGAAGCGCATCTTCTGATGCTTGGTCAACCTGAAAGCAATTGCGAGTGACCTCATCGAAGCAGTAACGACGATCACTTACTGAGAAAAAATGCATACGTTCCTCAATTTCATGCTGGACTGGCACTAACCTTGTTTATTGTTGCGCAGCTATAAAAAACCACCAGCGGGGATTCGGTGTGCGGCCCAATCGGACTCCCAAAAGGTTCTATTTGAGACTGGCAAGCTTTGTGTTGTTGGCACTTCGACAGCGCTCTTTATTCCAACATGGAGCCTCGCAGTTTGAGTCGACTTGCCTCTGGAAGGTCCGATCTTAACTTGATTTAGGATGAAAACAGATTACAGGCGCGCTCCTCTAGAAAGAAAGGAAACCAATCGCCGCCTTTCACCAGGAAAGTTTTTATAGCCCACCTCGAGCAAAATGAAAGATGCGAGAGCGATTGGGGAACAACGCGAATCTCCCCTTTTGGGTGGGAGCGAGCCTTCAGCCACCGGCGAACGACTCGCCCTGGTCAGAATCTGGAAGTGGTGCCGGGCCGCTTGGGCCTCCCCGGTGACTTCGTGGGGCTTACCTGCCTGACGTCGAGGAGTACATCCGCAAGATTCGTTCCCTATGCCGTTTGCTCTCACGCCCGCCTTAGTTCCAAGTCGGGCGAGCCGCCGCGCTCATGCGACCCGTGGCGGCGACACGTCGACGCCGCGCTCGCTGAGCACATCTTCGGTCGCGGGCGAGCACGAGGTCGCGCCGGCGCATCCGCTGGGACTGCTGTGCGTGCAAAACGGCTACGTGGTGAGCGTCCCGCGCTGGATTCAGCCGAGTGAGGAAGGCGTTGAGATCGGCGCGCTGGCAACGGGGGAGGGCGGCATCACCGACGACGTCTCGGCCCGCCATGCCCATATCTGGTGCGACGAGTCTGGCGCATGGTTTGTCGAGGACCTGTCGTCCACTAACGGCACCGTGGTGGTAAACGGGGCCACGAGTGTGTGTATTCAAGTAGAGCCCGGCCGCTCCGCCCAGCTCAACCCCGGCGACGAGCTCAAACTCGGCGAATCCACCACCTGCGCCATCCTGCTCGGCGCCCTCTAGCCGGCAGTTAGGGACGTTCCTTTCCTGCCGGTACTTGGGGACACTCCTTGGCGCGTCAGAGCCAGTCGTCCGGGGATGGAGGGACCATTCTGGCCTTTGGCGGTCACCCGCGGTAAACCTTTACCGCCCGCCTATATTTGTCGAAATTACACTTAACGGCGGGGTACAATAAACCCGCATGCGGATTTCCGTTGCGGGCGCTTCCCATCGCCGGGGCGTGCCCGGGAGCATCCGGCATGCGGCCTTTGCGGCGCTCGGTCATGTGCAAGACGGGTAGCTGGGCCTGTGGAGCGCGTGCAGCCCTCCTCGCCTCGGCATGCCTTCTCTCCACGCCATGTACCTGCTGCTGAGTCCGCCTGCCAGATGATTGGAAGCAACAACGAAAATCCCATCACGCCAATATCCCGGCGATCGCCGGGGCCTGTATACCTATATGAGAGGAGAGGGGTATATGGCGCGTAAGTTTAAGTCTATGGACGGCAACGAGGCGGCCGCATATGTTTCGTATGCGTACACCGAGGTAGCGGGAATTTATCCCATTACGCCGTCCAGCCCGATGGCCGACCATGTCGACCAGTGGGCGGCCCAGGGTCGCAAGAACATCTTCGGCACCCCGGTCAAGGTCGTCGAGATGGAGTCTGAGGCAGGTGCAGCCGGTACCGTTCACGGTTCGCTGGGTGCCGGTGCTCTGACCACCACCTACACGGCTTCTCAGGGTCTGCTCCTGATGATCCCGAACATGTACAAGATCGCAGGCGAGCAGCTCCCGGGCGTTTTCCACGTCTCCGCGCGTTGCGTCGCTTCGCACGCCCTGAACATCTTCGGTGATCACTCCGACGTCATGGCCTGTCGCCAGACCGGTTTCGCCATGCTCGCCGAGGGCAACGTCCAGGAGGTCATGGATCTCTCGCCGGTGGCTCACCTTGCCGCCATCGAGGGCAAGACCCCGTTCCTTAACTTCTTCGACGGCTTCCGCACTAGCCACGAGATCCAGAAGGTCGCCATGTGGGACTACAAGGATCTTGCCGAGATGTGCGACATGGACGCCGTCCAGGCTTTCCGCGACCACGCGCTCAACCCTGAGCACCCGCACACCCGCGGCAGCCACGAGAACGGTGACATCTTCTTCCAGAACCGCGAGGCCTGCAACAAGGTCTACGACGAGCTTCCCGCCGTCGTCGAGGGCTACATGAAGAAGATCAACGAGAAGCTCGGCACCGATTACGGCCTATTCAACTACTACGGCGCTCCCGATGCCGATCGTGTCGTCGTGTGCATGGGCTCCTTCTGCGACGTGCTCGAGGAAGTCATCGACTACCTCAACGCTCACGGCGAGAAGGTCGGCCTGGTCAAGGTCCGCCTGTTCCGTCCGTTCTCCATCAAGCACTTTGTCGACGTTCTCCCCGAGACCGTCAAAAAGATCGCCGTCATGGACCGCACCAAGGAGCCGGGTTCCATCGGCGAGCCGCTCTACCAGGACGTCGTCTCCGCTCTCTACGAGGCTGGCAAGACGGGCATCAAGGTCGTCGGTGGCCGTTACGGCCTGGGCAGCAAGGACACGCCTCCCGCGTCCGCGTTCGCTGTCTTCGAGGAGCTCAAGAAGGACGAGCCCAAGCGCGAGTTCACCATCGGCATCGTCGATGACGTGACCAACCTGAGCCTGCCCGAGGCCGAGGATGCGCCCAACACCGCAGCCCCCGGCACCATCGAGTGCAAGTTCTGGGGTCTGGGTGGCGACGGTACCGTCGGCGCCAACAAGAACTCGATCAAGATTATCGGCGACCACACCGACAAGTACGTCCAGGCCTACTTCCAGTACGACTCCAAGAAGACCGGCGGCGTCACCGTCTCGCACCTGCGCTTTGGTGATTCCCCGATCCGTTCGCCGTACTACGTGACCAAGGCCGACTTTGTCGCTTGCCACAACCCCAGCTACATCGTTAAGGGCTTCAAGATGGTCCGCGACGTCAAGCCGGGCGGCACCTTCCTGGTCAACTGCCAGTGGAGCGACGAGGAGTTCGCCGAGCACATGCCCGCCGTGGCCAAGCGCTACATCGCGAACAACAACGTCAACGTCTACCTGATCGACGCTATCGACCTGGCCGCCAAGGTCGGCATGGGCAAGCGCACCAACACGGTGCTCCAGTCCGCCTTCTTCGCGCTGGCCAAGGTCCTGCCCGCCGAGGACGCCCTGCAGTACATGAAGGACGCGGCTACCAAGTCCTACATGAAGAAGGGCCAGGCCATCGTCGACGCCAACCATAAGGCCATCGATGCCGGCGCTACCGCCTTCCGTAAGTTCGAGGTTCCGGCCGACTGGGCAACTGCCGAGGATGCCGCTCCCGTCGAGCTCTCCGAGGAGACCAAGTCCGCCATTGCCCAGCAGGTCAAGAACCTGCTCGAGCCCATCGATCGCATGGATGGCGACAGCCTGCCCGTTTCCGCCTTCGTCGATTGTGCCGACGGCCAGTTTGAGCTGGGCGCCTCCGCATACGAGAAGCGCGGCGTCGCCGTGGTCGTTCCTCACTGGGACGAGACCAAGTGCATCCAGTGCAACCAGTGCGCCTATGTGTGCCCGCATGCCACCATCCGTCCGTTCGCGATGACCGAGGACGAGGCTGCCGCCGCGCCCGAGGCTACCCGCACGCTCGACGCCATGGGCCCCAAGGCCAAGGGCATGAAGTTCACCATGGCCGTGTCCCCGCTCGACTGCATGGGCTGCACCAACTGCGTCAAGGTCTGCCCCAAGGGCGCCCTCGAGATGGTTCCCACCGAGCAGGAGATGGATCAGCAGCCCGTTTGGGACTATATGGTCGAGAACGTCTCCGAGAAGAAGGAGCTCATCGCGGCCAACGTCAAGGGCAGCCAGTTTAAGCAGCCCTACCTGGAGTTCTCCGGCTCCTGCGCCGGCTGCGCCGAGACCGCCTATGCACGTCTGGTGACCCAGGTTGCCGGCGACCGCATGTTCATCTCCAACGCCACCGGCTGCTCCTCCATTTGGGGCAACCCCGCTGCCACCGCTCCTTACTGCAAGGACAAGGACGGTCACGGCCCGGCGTGGAATAACTCCCTGTTCGAGGACAATGCCGAGCACGGTCTGGGCATGGCCGTCGGTTACGAGGCCGTCCAGAAGAAGCTGATCGCCGCTACCCAGGACATCATCGCTGCCGATGGCCCGTCCGATGAGCTCAAGGCTGCCGGCCAGGCTTGGATCGACTCCGTCAACGACGCCGAGGCTTCCAAGACCGCTGCCGCTGCCTACGTTGCCGAGCTCGAGAAGTGCGGCTGCGACGCTTCCAAGGCGATCCTCGCCGACAAGGCTTACCTCACCAAGAAGTCCTTCTGGATCTTCGGCGGCGACGGTTGGGCCTACGACATCGGCTTCGGTGGCCTGGACCACGTCCTGGCTTCCGGCCACAACGTCAACGTCTTCGTCTTCGACACCGAGGTTTACTCCAACACCGGTGGTCAGGCCTCCAAGGCCTCGAACCTGGGCCAGGTCGCTCAGTTCGCCGCTGCCGGTAAGGTGACCAAGAAGAAGTCCCTGGCCGAGATTGCCATGAGCTACGGCTACGTCTACGTGGCGCAGGTCGCCATGGGCGCCAACCCGGCTCAGACCCTCAAGGCCATTCACGAGGCCGAGGCCTACGACGGCCCGTCCCTCATCATCGGCTACAGCCCCTGCGAGATGCACTCCATCAAGAAGGGCGGCATGCAGAACTGCCAGGCCGAGATGAAGAAGGCTGTCGAGTGCGGTTACTGGAACCTCTTCCGCTTCAACCCCGAGGCTGCTGCCGGCAAGAAGTTCTCGCTCGATTCCAAGGAGCCCGCGGGCGGTTATCAGGAGTTCCTGATGAACGAGGCCCGTTACGCTTCGCTGACGCGTTCCTTCCCCGAGCGCGCCGAGGAGCTCTTCAAGGAGAACGAGCAGGCCGCTATGGACCGCTATGCTCACCTGCTGAAGCTCAAGACGGTGTACAACGAGGCCTAGGTCTCTCACCGCAGGATCTGAGGGCTGACCTTCGCGGACGTCCTCGGACATGAAAGAACCCCCGCTGTGCACTACGTGCGGCGGGGGTTCTTTCGTCCTGCGGAGTGTCCGCGAAGGTTAGCCCTCAGATCCTGCTACGACTACGTCCTTGGATTGTGTGGCTGAATGAAGGACGTGGTTGGTGGGGCCTTTTGTCCCGGTCGCTGTTTCGCGGCTTTGCCGCGAAAGGCGCGTTGCTTTGGGGATGGATGGGGGGCGGGGTTGTTGCGGCTTCTTATCCCTTTGCTTTTTCGCGGCTTTGCCGCGAAACGCGCAGCACCTTGGGAAATGCATTGATGCGTGGACGGGGCTGGATTGCAGATTCAAATGGCTAGAGAGATATGGGCGCGAACGAGAAATCGTTATTGGGGTCATCCTTTTCCATAAACTCATCGAGACAAAACGTCATGTAGATTGGAACGTACAGAACCTTGCCCTCTTTGCTGAGATTCTCGTGGCTTAGTACAACGGCCTCGGGAATTTTGTACTCGCCCACACTCATCAGACGATCGAGGGCCGCGTGCGCTCGAACTTTCTTGCCCGATTTGACCTCGATTGGGACAACATGACCGTGGACGCCTTCGATCACAAAGTCAACTTCACCGACCTCACGCGTTTGGTAGTACCATGCATCCGCCCCGAGGGCAACGAGTTCCTGCGCGACCACGTTCTCATAGAGACCACCAAGGTTGGGAGTTTTCATATCAAGATAGACAGCGCGTGCAGTGCTGCCAGGGTATCGCGATGCGAGCATGCCTGTATCAGACTCGTATAGTTTGAAGGCTGTCGTTTTCTCCGTCCTCTTGAGAGGACTCCGTGGCTCCGTCACCCTGGCGACCATCAATCCAACACCTGCGTTAACAAGCCACAGGAAATCCTGCTCATATTTTTTAAGGCGAGCTCCCTCACCCAGAGACGAAACAACAAAGCGATGAGACTCCGCCTCAAGCTGAACGGGAATTTGCTCAAAAATCGACCGAACGTTAAACGCGCGAGTCGATGCATATTTTGAGATATCGCTTTTGTACTGATCGACCAGCTGAGTTTGAAGCTCACGTGTGCTTACGAGCGAATAACCCGAATCAATATAGTTCTGAACGACCTCCGGCATACCGCCGCAAACGATATAAGCTCTATAGTTCTTGAGCATCGCCTCATGAATATAGTTTTCGACAGGATGTTTCTCGACAAGGCAGCTGCGAATGCCTGCAAGCACATTCTCGCTGACGCTGTTTGCCCAACAAAACTCTTCAAAATCCATCGGGCGCATAACAATGTGCTCTACATACCCCACCGGAAAAGAAGAGATCCCCTTAAACTCAGTCCCAAGCATAGACCCCGAGAAGACATAGCTAAAGCGCCCATCCTCGACCAACGCCTTCATGAGTGTAACGATCTGCGGATACTCCTGAATCTCATCGACAAAGACAAGCGTATCGCCCTCAACAAGCGGCGCATCCGCAAGAAGGGCTACGCGGTTGATAAAGTCAACGGAGTTCTTTGCGCCAACAAGTGCATTCCTTGCTTCGACATCGAGTAGTAAATTGACCTCAAAATACGACGCGTAGTTGCTTTTTCCAAACGCGCGAATCGCATAGCTCTTGCCAATCTGACGCGCACCAGTAACGAGTAATGCCTTATTGGAGTTATTCTTCCAGCTCAAAAGCCTATCAGTGACCTTACGGCGTAGCATTAAACCCCCAAATGACAAAAATTAACAGATAGAATCGCCTAAAATCATACAAAAATTGGCAGATAATAATGTCGTAAATATACAAAAATTGGGAGATAGCAAAGGTTCGAATAGGCCTCAAAGCCACTGAAACAGTGCTCTACTTTGCGAAGGGGCTGGGGACGCTGTTGGGTGCGTCTCCAGCCCTCTGATTCTTACTTTGGATCCCGATGGTGGGGTGTTGTCGGTGCTGCTTGCTTGGTTACCTTGTCTCGCCGCTCTCTGTGCGTAGGCGGTAGCCGTGGACGAGGTCGCTAATGGCCGGCCAGGGAATCTGGCGGTCGACCCAAAATTGGAGCTGGACCAGATAGCGCTCGGTGGCGCGGGTGAGGGCTGCAAACTGTTCGTGAGTCTCTACCTGGGCGTAGAGGTCGCGGCTGTGGGCGAGGATTGCCGTGGTGTCATCCATTTTGCCGGTGACGTCGAAGGCGCCCGAGAACCAGTCGCACAGGCGTGCGGCACTGTTTTTGATCGTTGCGAGGTCGGCGGTGCCGTCGTTGGCGTTTTCGTTGGCCTGGGCTCGCAGGAGGGAGAGGGCGTCGGCGGCGTTCATGCAGTAACCGACGGTGAAGTTCCAGACGGCGAATTCGCGGCCGGTGTCGAGTTTGCGGCGGCGCATGTAGTCGATGTCACGCGGTTCCTCGAGCATCATTTGATCGGCGAGGGCCTCAAGTGCAGTGGTGTACTCGGCAAGGTCGAGCGTGAGCAGATTGTTGATATCCATCATCTTTAGGCCTCCGTTTCGATCTCGACGATTTCGTTTTTAATGTACATGCCCTGGTTGTCCCAGACATTGCGGCAGGCGGCGGCAAAACGCTCGCGGTCGGCTTCGCAGATGCGGGCGAACATGTTGCAGGTGCCAAAGGGCTCGCACACGTCAAAGAAGATGCAGATTGACGACCATCCGCCATACCAGCTCACGGCGCCCGCTGGCTCGTGAAAGACGGGGTTCTCGATGTGCTCGTAATTGGCGATGGGGCCCGAGACAGGATAGGTTACCTCGGCATCGCAGATCTTGGCCGAAAAGATACGTGACTCGACTGGACAGGATGATTCGAACAGCTTGCATGCCTCGGGAGCCTTGTCCCAGAGCATGTCGGCGAGAAACGTCTCGCCATTTAGCGTGATCTTGAGCATTTTTGTCATAGTAAGGACCTCCTCAATCCGTCGCTCAAGGGGTTCGCTGGCGGATAAGGAGAAGACAGCAGCGGGGTCGCCGAACCCAAACTTCACGACAGATCTCTGTCGCCCCAGCCCGCGCTGTTCTTCGCTAAAGTACCATGCAGCAATTGCGCGCGCAATATCAGTTTTTGATTTTCTGGAAGCGGCAATCGACGAGACGGCTCGCCGGCTGCCGGCCGACGCGCGGTATGGGCGCTCGTCTATTCCTTAAGTTGGATGAAAAACGCCATGTTATTGCAGGGCTGCATACTCGTCCAATAAGTGCATAGAATCTCGTATAGTGCGAGTAAGATTTTGCGCTGTCTGTTTTATGTTTAGCAAAGATAAAGTTTGCATAATCTGGTCTAATCCCTGCTCTATTAAAATAAAGTTGCACGTAAATGACGTAGATATGCTTGAGCTGGGTTTCTTTACGCTGAGCGGGTAAAAGCGACCGTTCACCGTTCAACTATTTTCAAAATGAATAAAATGAGCGATAAAGAGAATATAAACCTTAATAAACTCGCGTATCGCACGGGCGCGGGTTATTAATGGGTTGTAGGCCTTTTACAGAAAGGATTCCAGCAATGTCTAAGCCTCTTGGCAAGCCCGATCGTATCGTCGTCGCCCTTGGCGGCAACGCCCTCGGCAACAACCCCGTTGAGCAGATCGAGGCCGTGAGCAACACCGCTCACGCTCTCCTCGGCCTGATCGAGCAGGGCAACGAGATCATCATCACCCACGGCAACGGCCCGCAGGTTGGCATGATCCAGAACGCCTTCGCCGCTGCCCACGACGCCATCGGCACCCCCGAGATGCCGCTGCCCGAGTGCGGCGCCATGTCCCAGGGCTACATCGGCTATCACCTGCAGCAGGGCATTGGCCGCGAGATGCACAAGCGCTATAAGCGTTGGCACGCCGCAACCGTCGTCACCCAGATCGAGTGCGACCCGGATGATCCTGCGTTCAAGAACCCGACCAAGCCGATCGGCCCCTTCTACACCGAGGAGCAGGCCAAGGAGTTCATGGCCGAGGATCCTTCCAAGGTCTTCGTCGAGGATTCCGGCCGCGGCTGGCGTCGCGTCGTCGCTTCCCCCGATCCCAAGAAGATCGTCGAGGCTGACTCCATCCTCAACCTGCTCGACAACGAGTTCATCGTCATCGCCTGCGGTGGCGGCGGCATCCCCGTCGTCCGCGACTACGAGAACAAGGGCTGCTACAAGGGCGTTCCCGCCGTCATCGACAAGGACCTGGGCGGCGAGCTGCTGGCCGAGGACTGCGACGCCGACGTTCTGTTCCTGCTGACCGCCGTTGAGCATGTCGCCATCAACTTTGGCAAGCCCAACCAGGAGGAGCTCGAGGACATTACCGCCGACGAGGCCGAGCGCCTGGCCGACGAGGGCCAGTTCGGCAAGGGTTCCATGGAGCCCAAGGTCCGCGCCGCCATCAAGTTCGCCCGTTCCCGCAAGGGCCGCACCTGCATCATCGGCGCCCTGGACAAGGCCGCCGAGACCATGGCCGGCCTCTCCGGTACCCGCATCCACGAGTAGCCTCTGCTCCATTGCCTCTCTCGTGGGCGCCAGGCAAGGCGCCCACAAACTAGCCTCTCTTCATGAGCCCCGCAGTCCGCTCCGACTGCGGGGCTTTTGCTATTCACCTAGTCCCCGATGGGTGGGTAGTCATTGGGAACGTTCTTAAACGACTAGTCAAACAAGAACGTCCTCAATGACTACTAATTTAAATCTGTCCCCAATGACTGCGGAAAGCGCATCTCACACCGACGCATTGCTTTCGGGCCCTCTCTCCGTGCTCCCTATAAGTTCAGCTGGACTCCCCGCAACCTGTTCCGCGTTGGCGGAACGAGCGCGACGTGGAGTGTCATTCTTTACCGCGTTAGACTAGACGCAGGGAAAGGAGGAGGACATGGATGCTCGCGTTAAGCAGCTTGTAAATATGATCGAGGACGATCAGCCTGTCGCTGTCGCGGTGCTTGCCAAGCGTCTCGAGGTAAGCGAGCGCGCCGTGAGAAACTATATCCATCGCGCAAACGACAAGCTTGCGGGGGTTGCACGCATCGTTGGCAGCAAAGGGCAATATCGTATCGATGTTGCACATGCAGATGAGCTTGCTCGCTTGCTAGACGGTGCGGCTCTGGCCCATCCGGGCATTCCTGATACGCGCGACGGCCGTGTGTCCTTCCTTCTTAACGACCTTCTCATGCGGTCCCAGTGGGTGACGATTGAGGAGTATGCGGATTTACTCTACGTTTCGGCGCGAACTCTGTCCAATGACATGCGTCTGGTAGAGCAGAAACTCGCCCAATTTGACTTGATGCTCGAAAAGCGCCCTCGCTACGGAATCCGCGTTGCGGGTGGGGAGTCGCAACGGCGTCTGTGTCTGGCCTCACTGGTGAGGCCCGTGTTGCCCGACACCGACGATGCAGAGCTCGCCGAGCGCCTGCGGGCCATCGCCGCATGTGTGGACGATGCCCTGACTGCCTCGCCCGTCACGGTGAGCTCGCTGGCATCCCGCAATCTCATCATGCATCTTTACATCGCTCTTGGCCGCATCGAGCAGGGCTGCTATGCCCCGGCTGCAGAATCGGACGTTTTAAAGCTGGAGGGAACGCGCGAATACGCTGCGGCTTTCCAGATTGCCGCAAACATCAAGGATGCCCTGGGCGTGAGCATGCCCCGAGAAGAGGTTGCCTTTATCGCAATCCATTTGCTCGGCAGGGGCACGGGCGTGCCCGAGAAGGGCTCGGCCGTTATCTCGGACGAGATGTGGGAGATCGCTTCCGAGATGGTATGTGCGGTCAACGATGAGTTTAGGTTTGACTTTAGCAGCGATCTTGAACTTCGCATGAACCTTGCTCGGCATATTGGCCCTCTGGGTTATCGCCTTGAATATCACATGCATATGGATAACCCCATGCTGCCCGATATCAAGACGAGGTTTCCGTTGGCCTATTCGATGGCGGCCGGCACCTCGCAGGTACTCGAGCGTCATTTTGGCAGCCAGCCCTCTGATGAGGAGCTCGGCTACATCGCCATGGCATTTGCCCTGGCCCTCGAGCAGCAAGCCGACCAGCCGCGTCGCAAACGCATCCTGATCGTGTGCGCCTCGGGAGCGGGAAGCGCCCGTATGCTCGAGCACCAGTACCGCAAGCAGTTTGGTATGTATATCGAGTCGATTGAGACATGCGACGTCGCCCGCGTGGGAACGCTCGACTTTTCGCACATCGACTACGTGTTCACAACGGTGCCGCTCAACGTCAAGTTGCCTGTGCCCGTCCGCGAGGCCGATTTCTTCTTGGAGACGAGCGATGTCAACGCTATCCGCAAGGTGCTGAGTGATGACGCTGCGCAATCGGACTCCCTGAGCGCTTTCTTTAGCCGTGCCCTGTTCTTCAACCGCGTTGAGGCGTCGTCGAAGCAGGCCGTTCTCCGATATCTCTCCGAGCGCGCCGTCGAGAGCGGCCGTGTCGATGCCCAGTTTGCCCAAGAGGTTGCCGAGCGCGAGAGCGCGAGTGCCACCTCGTTTGGCAATGGGGTGGCCATGCCCCATGGGATGCATCCTTTGAGCGCCGAGGCCTTTGTTACCGTGGGCCTGCTCGAACATCCCATTCTTTGGGACGAATACGGCCATGAGGTCGATATCGTCTTTATGGTGTCGTTTGCCCGGTCGGGCGGCGATGAGACGCGGATCTTGAGCTCGCTGCTCGCTGAGATCTTTATGGACCGCCAGGGGGTCGAGCGCTTACGCGAGCGCCGGTCCTGGCATGAGCTGATGGCGCTTGTGCAAGCGCATACGGCTTAAGGCTTCTTTTGTCGAAAACCCTGCCTGCCTGCAATAAACCTCGAGGATTGCGGGTGGGAGATAGGCGTTTCGAATATTCAAGTACAAACCAAACATCACGGGAGAGGAGACCGTTATGGACGATCAGGGAACCGAGATGGTTTCGTTTCAGCTGGTCGCTGCAGCGGGAGAGGCGCGCAGCCTTGCCTTCGAAGCCCTTGAAAAGGCAAAGGCGGGGGATTTTGACGCTGCCGCCAAACTCATGAAGCAGTCAAAGGATGTGGGAATCAAGGCTCACCACATCCAAACGCAGCTGCTTTCGACCGAGGCGGCGGGCGAGCATCTGTCGGTGGATGTGTTGCTGGTCCATGCTCAGGACCACCTCATGTGCTCCATGCTTGCTCAGGAGCTCGTGCAGGAGCTGATCTGCCTGTATGAGCGCACTGCAGCCAAGAACGCCTAACGGCGTGCGGCGACTATCCAACCAATCAATGCGAAGGGAATCCCTTATGAAGATCCTTCTTGTTTGCGCAGCTGGCCTGTCTACAAGCATTCTGATGAAGAAACTCGAGAAATACGCGGAGCAAAACGGCATCGAGCTCGATATCGATGCGGTGGGTATCGGCGAGTATCAGGAGACCTGCGCCGATTATGACGTGCTGCTCTTGGGGCCGCAGGTGTCCTACCAGCTCAACACCGTCAAGCAGGGGAGCGGTAAGCCGACCGCGGTCATCCCCGCACAGGACTACGGCATGGGCAACGCCGCCAACGTGCTGGCACTCGCCCAGTCGCTGTTGGGCTAGGAGGCGACCATGGAAAAGTTCATGACCCTGCTTCAGGAAAAACTGACCCCTATTGCCAATTTCTGCGGCACCGAGCGCCACTTTGCCTCCATGCAAAAGGGCTTTATGAGCGCGATCAGCTTCATCTTGGTCTCTGCCGTCTTTATGATCATCGCCAACCCGCCGGTCACGGCCGACCTGGTGGCGCAGGGCGGGTTCTGGTCCGTCTTTGGCCCTTGGCTCGATTTTGCCACGGCCAATAAGCTCACGCTGCTCATCCCGTTCAACATGACGATGGGCATACTGTCGGTGATCGTGACGTTCGCAATCGCCTATAACCTGGCGGGCACCTACAAGATGCCCAAGCTTAACGCCGGTATGACCTCGCTGGTGATGTTCCTGATCGCCGCGGCGCCGTCGTCCTACTACCAGCTTGCTGATGAGTCCGTGCTCCAGGCGGTCCCCTGCACCTATCTGGGTGCGCAGGGCCTGTTTACTGCCATCATCGTTGCCCTGGTCTCCGTCGAGGTCACGCGCTTCTGCCAGACCAAGGGCATCACCATCAAGATGCCCGATGGCGTGCCGCCGTTTTTGTCCGAAACCTTTGGCGCCATCGTGCCTATGCTCGCCAACATCCTCATCTTCTTTGGTGGCAACCTGCTGATCCAGATGATCGATCCCACGCTGTCCATCCCCTCGGTTATCGAGAAGCTGCTCGCTGCCCCGCTTTCCGTCGCAGTTGACTCTGTGCCTGGCGCACTGCTTATCTGCTTCATGACGCTGCTGTTTTGGTGCTTTGGCGTCCACGGCAACATGATCGTGATGCCCATCACCGCCCCGGTCACGCTTGCCGCCTTTGCTGCCAACGCCTCACTCTACGCTGCTGGGCAGCCGCTTGAGTTCCACCCGGTACTCATGTCGATGGTCATCAACCTCATCGGCGGCACGGGCAATACGTTCTCTTTTGTGGCGCTCTGCGCGTTTAGGGCAAAGTCGCAGCAGCTCAAGGCATTTGGCAAGGCATCGATCGTGCCGAGCTTCTTCCGTATCTCCGAGCCCGCGATCTTTGGCGCACCCATCATCTTCAACCCGATCCTCATGATTCCGTTTGTGCTGGGCGGTATGATTTCGGCCCTGCTGTATTGGGGTGCAATCTCACTGGGTCTTGTCTCTAACTTCTACATCTTGGTGAGCGGCACGTTCCCCATCTTCGTTCAGGGCTTTATCCAGTGCCTCGACCCGCGCATCTGGGTATTTACGATCGTTTTGATCGTGGTCATGGCTGTGGTCTGGTACCCGTTCTTTAAGGTGTACGACAACCAGCTCCTGGCACAGGAGCAGGAGAACGCCGCGGCAGCTTCTGCCAAGGATACTGAGTAGCATGGGTTACTTTGACAGAACGTCTGCTGCCGGTATGCCCGAGGGCTTTTTGTGGGGCGGCGCGCTCGCTGCCAACCAGGCCGAAGGGGGCTGGAACGAGGGCGGCCGCGGTATGTCGCACTCCGACCTGATTCCACAGGGTCCCGACCGCTGGGATGTGATGTTTGGCAGGCAAAAGCCCGTGGATGATCCGGACAGGCTGTATCCATGCCGTTGGGGCAACGACTTCTTCCATCATTGGCGCGAGGACGTCGAGCTCTTTGCCGAGATGGGCTTTAAGTGCCTGCGTCTTTCAATTTGTTGGAGCCGTATTTTTCCCACAGGGATGGAGGCCGAGCCCAACGATGAGGGCTTGGAGTTTTACCGTCAGGTATTCGAGGCGCTGCGCGAGCACGGAATCGAGCCGCTCGTGACGCTGTCGCACTACGACTATCCGTTGGCTCTGGTCGAGCGTTATGGTGGATGGCAAAGCCGAGAGATGATCGAGCGGTATGCGCACTACGTCGAGACCGTCGGACGTGCGTACCAGGGCCTCGTGCGTTATTGGCTCACCTTCAACGAGATCAACAGCGTGGCGCTGTCCTATCTCAACGCGGGCGTCACGCTCGAGGATGAGCGTGACCGTGCAGCCGTGACCGCGGCGTTCTCGCACCATATGTTTATGGCGAGCGCTCGCGCTGTCGAGATCCTGCACAAGATCGATCCCGCAAACAAGGTGGGTTGCATGATCGCTGCCGGTGCGACCTATCCGTACCGTTGTGCGCCCGAGGACGTATGGCTTGCGTATGAGGAGGACCGCGGCCGCTACTTCTACACTGACGTGATGGCTGCGGGCGCCTATCCTACTTGGAAGCTGCGTGCGCTCGAGAAAGAGGGTGTTCACGTGCCCTTTGAGCCGGGCGATACGGAGTATCTGGCCGAGCATACCGTCGACTTCATCTCGTTCTCGTACTATTGCTCGCGCTTGGTGTGCGCCGATGACCAGGTGATCGCTGAGAAGGCGGAGGGCAACGTGTTCCCGACGCTGCGCAATCCGTACCTCAAGGATAAAGAGACTGCCTGGAAATGGCAGATCGATGCGCTGGGTTTGCGCGTGACGCTTGCCGGCTACCACGATCGTTACCATCTTCCGCTCTTTATCGCTGAGAACGGTGTGGGCGGACTCGATGCGCTGGAAGACGGCAAAGTCCACGATGCGTATCATATTGATTACCTGCGCAGGCATATTCTTGCGCTACGCGATGCAATTGTCGAGGACGGTGTTGACCTGATGGGATACACGCCGTGGGGCTGTATCGATCTGGTATCGGCCTCGACGGGGCAGATGAAGAAGCGCTATGGCTTTGTTTATGTCGATGCCGATGATACGGGCAAAGGCACGTTCGATCGCTACCGAAAGGACAGCTTCTGCTGGTATCAAAAGGTCATTGCATCAAATGGCGAGGACTTGAGTTAACCCTTGCAAGCCTGCTGCCCCCGCGGCCCGTTTCGGCCGCGGGGGCTTTTGCTATTTACCTAGTCCCCGATGAGACCCTCATTCTGTGGGTAGTCATTGGGGACGTTCTTAAAAGACTAGTCATTTAAGTCTGTCCCCAATGACTGCGGAAACCCGGCACTTGGGGACGTTCCTTTTCTGCTGGCAGCTTGGAACAGTCCTTAAAGCCCGCATCAATCAACTGCGGAAAGCGCATCCCAGAATGAGCGTCCAACATGGGACATAGTTTCCCTTGAGGGCCTCAACCGGAAAATGCATCCCGGAATGTTGCCGGAAAGTGGAACGTAGTTTCCCAAACGGGCCGCTAACGGAAAGTGCATCCCGCTATTGAGCTCCAAAATGGGATGCGCTTTCCGTGTCGGCAGTTCCTGGCAGCCTGGGGCTACTCATTTAAGTCTGTCCCCAATGATTATCCCCAATGACTAGTAGTAGGCCCACATGGCTTCGGCTTCATTGAGGACCTCTACGGCGCCCCAACGGTGGGCGCTGCGGCTGGCCGAGTTGGGGTCGTAGACGCCAATCTGGTCGGCGTCGTCAATACCGTAAAGCACAATGTAGTGGCCCACGTTGGTAAAGGTGCCCGGCCGAACGGCGGCGATGACGGGCGCTCCCGAACGCAGCGCCTGAGTCATAGAGTCGCGATCGTTATGGAGCTCCGTTCCGTTAAGTCCCAACTGCCATGCGCCGCTCGTCATAAACGACCATTCGGTTGCACCGGTGGGGGCGTAATTGCCCGCCTCAGAAAGCGCGCACATATCGACGGGGGTCATATCGGTGCGTCCCGTCTTAAAGATATAGACCATGGTGAGGCACGTAGGCCCGCAGGCATTTTGGCGGATGGTGCCGCCGGCGTAAGGCAGCTCCGACCACGCAGGGTCGATCTGATAGATATGGGGCATCGTGCCGGCTTGCCATTGCGAGCGTGGGGTCGAAAAGGCGAAAGAATAACCGGGTGCGACGGGGGCCTTGAGCAGCTTGTCCTCGGCGGTGGGCTCGAGACCGGCCGAACCGTGGGACATACAGGAGCTCATAAGCACAAAGACCAGACAGGTAAGGATAGAGCACAGTGCGAGGCGAAGTCGACGAGCCGGCAGGGCGGGGGCATTCGCGTGCGATGTCGAGCGGTAGGGCTTGCCGTCGCGTCCGCCTTGGGGATGCGAAAAGAAGCGGTTGATATGGATGCCGGGCTGACGTGCGCCGTTGCGGCGCAGTTGCGGAACCTCGGCCTGACGCTGTCGAGTGCGCGCGCCCAAGCGGCTATCTTGCTGCGCGCTTGTGCCCGTGCTCAGACGGCCACTCTGCCGCGTTCTGCTTGCCTGCTGCCGAGACGAAGGCCTGGGTTGCTCTTGAGGACGTTGCGGATTGCTGCTCGTGGCACTTCTGGGCGTCGGCGTGGTACGGCCAGCAAGGCGAACGCTTTGTCGCCGTTGATCACCGCCGTTGTATCCGTATGCCATTCGTACCGCCTTGTCTCATGTATAACCTGTCCATCCTACAAAAAAGATGTGCAACAAATGGGTCTGCGCGTCAAAAGCTCGGTAAACGGTACGAAAGGCGCAAAACACACGGCCTCAAAAACATCTCTATATGCGTCCGATGAGCGTACGCCCGTCGGACGGGCGGCAACAATGAGCGGCAAACCGTGCCGTTCGTCCCAAAAACGGCGCCGCTCGTTTTGCAGTTCTGCCTTCGGTCGAGCTACAAGCGGAGCTGCTGCGCCAAGGCC
The DNA here is from genome assembly GCA_036312785.1 of Collinsella sp. Lineage (GTDB taxonomy): Bacteria > Actinomycetota > Coriobacteriia > Coriobacteriales > Coriobacteriaceae > Collinsella. Next base: position 11,956 of record JAXJNG010000014.1, on the reverse strand, counting down.
GTATCTTAAAGCCACGAAATAAAAGAGCGCGGCAAAACAGACCGCGCAAGGGGTGACGTCAAGGGGCGTCAAAAAGGAAAGGAGGGGAACAATGGCGGACAAGAACGCAGAGGTTGCAGTCGAGGATAACGGCGGCATGAAGAAAACGCTTTCGCTCTGGAACTTCTTCACCATCGGCTTTGGTGCCATCATCGGTACCGGTTGGGTTCTGCAGGTCGGCGACTGGATGGTCGTGGGCGGCGGTCCCGTTCCCGCTATGATCGCATTCCTCTTGGGTGCAATCTTCCTCGTGCCCGTCGGAGCTGTTTTCGGTGAGCTCACGGCTGCTATCCCCATCTCGGGCGGCATCGTCGAGTATGTCGATCGTAGCTTTGGCCGTACGCTGAGCTACATCACCGGTTGGCTTTTGGCCCTGGGCAACGGTATCCTGTGCCCGTGGGAGGCCATCGCCATTTCGACCCTCGTCTCCGAGATGTTCGGTAGCCTACCCGGTCTTGAGTGGCTGCGCGCCGTCAAGCTCTACACCATCCTGGGCGCCGACGTTTATCTGTTCCCGACGCTGATCGCGCTCGGCTTTGCAGTCTACGTCATCTTCCTCAACTTCCGCGGTGCCAGTTCGGCCGCCAAGCTTCAGGCCTTCCTGACCAAGGCCCTGCTCTGCGGCATGCTGCTCGCCATGGGCGTCTCGCTGTTCACCGGCTCGCCGGACAACGCCATGCCCGTGTTCTCCCAGGTCGCCGGTGCTGGCGGCGGCAAGGCCGCTACCGAGAGCACCAGCCTGTTCGCCGGCATCGTGTCGGTCCTGGTTCTGACCCCGTTCTTCTACGCCGGTTTCGACACCATTCCCCAGCAGGCTGAGGAAGCAGCCGAGGGCCTCAACTGGAACAAGTTCGGCAAGATCATCTCCCTGGCCCTGCTGGCCGCCGGCGGCTTCTACATGGTTTGCATCTACTCGTTCGGCACCATCCTCGACTGGCATGAGTTTGTTAAGAGCCCGGTTCCCGCGCTTGCCTGCCTCAAGGGCATCAACATGCTCCTGTACCTGGCCATGCTCGTCATCGCCACGCTTGGACCCATGGGCCCGATGAACTCCTTCTACGGCGCCACGAGCCGCATCATGCTCGCCATGGGCCGCAAGGGCCAGCTGCCCGAGAAATTCGCCGAGGTCGACCCCAAGTCCGGCGCTCCCAAGCTCGCTTGCGTCGTTCTGGGCGTCATCACCGTCATCGGTCCGTTCCTGGGCAAGAACATGCTCATCCCCCTGACCAACGTGTCGGCCCTCGCCTTCATCTTCTCTTGCGGCATGGTCGCCCTCGCCTGCCTGCGCATGCGCTTCACCGAGCCCGACCTGCCTCGTCCCTACGAGGTGCCCGGCGGCAAGTTTGGCATCGGCCTCGCTATCGCCGCCTGCGCCATTATCATCGGCCTGCTCGTGATTCCGTTCTCTCCCGCCTCCCTCAACATGGTGGAGTGGAGCATCGTGATCGGCTGGTTGGCTATTGGCCTGGCCCTCATGGCTTTCACCAATTCCCGCAAAAAGTAACGCCTGGCCGGGGCGGATCGGGTGCGCGGGACCCTCTCTCCCGCGCACCGAACCCGGCACCACTTGGGTAGCTTTGTGAGGCCTTAACCCAACACGGCCTCGCCCACTATATGGATCCATAAGGAGGAACCATGTCCACTAAGTATGCAATCGTTGGCGGTAAGCTCATCGACGGTACCGGTGCCGAGCCGGTCGAGAACTCCCTCGTTCTCGTCGACGACAACGGCAAGATCGAGTACGCCGGTGCTATGCAGGACCTTCCCGAGGGCGTTGAGGTTATCGACGCCGCCGGCAAGACCGTCCTTCCCGGCCTGATCGACACCCACCTGCACTTCTCGGGCAACCTGACCGACGATGACACCGATTGGGTCATGCAGCCGCTCCTCGAGAAGCAGGCCGTCGCCGTCAAGCAGGCCTACGACTGCCTCACCCACGGCCTCACCACCGTCTGCGAGATCGGCCGCTTTGGTATCCAGATCCGTGACTGCATCGACAAGGGCGTCTTCAAGGGCCCGCGCGTTCTGGCCACCGGCCTTGGCTTCTGCCGCGTTGCCGGCCACGGCGACTCCCACCACTGCAGCCAGGAGCTCAACAAGGAATCGCACCCCTGGGGCGATCAGGTCGACGGTCCTTGGGATCTGCGCAAGGCCGTCCGTCGTCGCCTGCGCGAGAACCCCGATGCCATCAAGATCTGGGCTACCGGTGGCGGCATCTGGCGCTGGGACTCCGGCCGCGACCAGCACTACTGCTCCGAGGAGATTCAGGCCGTGGTCGAAGAGGCCAAGATGGTCGGCATCCCCGTGTGGAGCCACTGCTACAACAACCACGCCGCTGCCTACGATTCCGTTCGCTTTGGCTGCGAGCAGCTGATTCACGGCTTCGATATCGATGAGCGCACCATGGACCTCATGGCCGAGCAGGGCACCTTCTTCACCCCGACGATCGCCTTCCTGCCCACCTGGTACGCCACCTATCCGCCCGTCTACGTCCCCGAGCTGCACGACAAGTACGAGGGCACCCTGGTCGAGAAGGAGCTGCAGCGCAACTACGACTGCCTGCGCGAGGCCAAGAAGCGCGGCGTCGTCATGACGATCGGCTCCGACTCCTTCTCCTTCGTCACCCCGTACGGCACCTGCTCCATCGAGGAGATGTACGAGTTCGTCGACAAGATCGGCTTCACTCCGGTCGAGACCATCACCTGCGCCACCCTCAACGGTGCCAAGATGTGCCACATCGAGGACGAGACCGGTTCCATCGAGGCCGGCAAGTGCGCCGACCTGCTGGTCGTCAACGGTGACGTCGCCGCCGACATCCACGTGCTCAACACTGACAACATGGACGTCATCATGAAGGACGGCTGGATTGTCGAGGGCGGCACCTTCGGCGAGGCAAACAAGTACAGCGCCTAAGCTACCGTTCATCGATGGCTTGATGTAAAACACAGTATTTGATTGCATAATGCAATGGAGAGGGTCGCTTGCGGCCCTCTTTATTGCTATGGGGTGCGTCAGTAAGAAGGAGATGACGGTGGATCTCAATAGGCTGATTCTGGGCAAGAGCTACAACTCTACCAAGGTCTTTCGTACCGCTCAGCATGTGGTTCAAGCCATCTTGCTCGGTATTGTCGTTCCACTTCTTATCCTGCTGCTCATCTGGGATCTAACCGATAATCCCAATCCCGTTCCGGCCGTTGTCGTCATTGCCGGCTTGGTCATGCTGTGCTTCTTCTTCTCGTACGTCTTTGTCGTTCCCGACGACCTCACATCGAGCGCAACCGACCGCACGCTCGCCATCGCATCAAAAATATTCGCCTACACGTCGCGCGGCCTTACGCCCGAAGCTGCTCTGGGCGCCTCTAAGATCATCCTGTCCGAAACTATCGCCTCTGCCATCTGCTTTACCGACGGCAGGCAGGTGTTGGCGAGCTGGGGCGAGGACTCGGCAAAATGCCCCGCGGGCACCCCGGTGGTACTGCGGACTACGCTCAACGTGATCAACAGCGGTGAGCAAAGCGTGTTCTCGCGCGATGCCTCGACCGAGACGGATGGCTACTTTCCGCGCCTGCGCGCCGGTATTGTCGCACCGCTTACCGTGCGCGGGCATTGCGTGGGCACGCTCGAGCTGTATTATCCCCGTCTGAGCAGCATCGATATGCGCCAGACGGCGCTTGCCTCGGGCTTTGCCGACCTCATTTCCACGCAGCTTGCGAGCTTTGAGCTCGAGCGCCAGGACGAGCTTACGGCCCGCGTTGAGCTTCGTGCCCTGCAGTCGCAGGTCGACCCGCATTTTCTATTCAATACCATTAGCACGATCGTGTCGCTCGTTCGAACCGAGCCCGACAAGGCGCGATCGCTGCTGATCGACTTCTCCAACTACTACCGTCAGACGCTTTCTGATTCCGATACCCTCACAACGCTCGAGCACGAGGTGGAACAGGGCACTCGCTATATCAATCTTATGCAGGCTCGTTATGGCGACGGCCGTCTGCGCGTCTCGGTCGATATCGACTTTGAGGTGCGCGATTGCATGGTGCCGCCGTTTATCTTGCAGCCGTTGCTCGAAAACTGCATCAAGCACGCGCAGCGCGAGACCGAGCCGCTTTCTATTCATGTTAGGGCTTTCGAGACCGATGACGGTTTGGAGATCATCGTCGAGGACGATGGCATCGGTATGAGCGAAGAGGTCTGCGCGCATCTGTTTGAGCAACATCGCCGAGAGGAGCCCGAGAGCATTACCGCCGACGGCTCCGTCAAGCGAGGTTGCGGCCTGGCGCTCTTTAACGTACTTCAGCGCATCCATTTCTTTTACGGAGAAGATTCCGGCATGCGCGTGAAGTCCCAGGAGGGCGTGGGAACGCAGGTCATCGTCGAGCTGAACGGCGAGCCGCATGAGCCGGCGCCGTTGACGGCGTAGCACGCGGTTGGATTGAGAGAAAAAGAGGGGAAGCACATATGTCCGAAGGCTGGAACATCTTGGTGGTTGATGACGAGCCTCCCATTAGGGCTGAGCTACGCTATCTGTTGGAAAAAGATACACGTGTGGGCCAGATTGCCGAGGCGGGCAATGTCACCGAAGCCGTGGAGTCGATTCTGTCGAACAAGCCCGACGTGCTGTTTTTAGACATTACCATGCCCGGTCGCTCGGGAATTGAGCTTGCCGAGACGCTGCAGAACCTAAAGACGCCGCCGGTTGTTGTGTTTGTGACGGCGTTTGCCGAGTTTGCCGCCGATGCGTATAACCTCGATGCGGTCGACTATGTCGTCAAGCCGGTCGAGGACGCACGTCTGTCAAAGGCACTCGACAAGATCGAGGCAGCCTTGGGTGTACGCCGTGTTATCCACGCTCCGCGCCACCCTTTGCGTCTGACGGTGGACCGCGGGGGCAAAAAGGTGTTCATTCCCGCCGCAGACGTCTGCTACTTTGAGGCGCGCGCCGATTTTTGCAACGCCATCTGCGCCGAGGGAACGTACCTGATCAATGAGTCGATCTCTTCGCTCGAGCGTCGCTTGGGCTCCGAGGGCTTCATTCGCGTTCATCGCAGCTATCTGGTCAATTTGGAAGACGTGCACAATGTTGAGATTGGCTCCACGGGGTTGATGGAGCTCAGGCTCGACCGCGTGAGCTCGACGGTGCCGGTGTCCCGTCGTCGTGCCGCCGAGGTCAAGTCGCACCTGGGGCTTGCGTAAGAGGCTTGCGTGCCGTCGTTTACCATCGCAGGTTTGGCATGGGCGCGCGGTGGGCATAATGGGTGGCATCGAATGAAATCGAAAGGATCATTATGCCCGCGCTTATCACCCATCATCTGTTTGGCGAGGAAAGCATCGACCGTCTTCCGCAGGGCGTCATCACGTCCGATGAAGAGCGCATTGCCTTTATCTTGGGCAATCAAGGCCCCGACCCGTTCTTCTTTCACATTCTGACACCGCGTGTTTCCGACTGCACGCTGCTGGCGCAGGTCATGCATCGGTCGCGCATGTCTCGTCAGTTCGCGTGCCTGCGCGACGGCGTGTCGCATCTGCTGCCGCGCGACGCCAGCTTGGGTCGCGCCTTTGCACTGGGCCTGCTGTCTCATTACGTGCTCGACCGCAACGCCCATCCTTTTGTCTATGAGCAGCAGTTTGGCATCGTGGAGTCCGATTCAGAGCTTGAGGATTCGAGCAGTCAGGTTCATGCCGTGATCGAGAGCGACCTGGATGTACTGATGCTGCAGCTTAAACGCGATGGCGCTACGGTCGACGATTACCCGCCGGCGGGCGAGATTGTCACCACCGATCGCATCAATCGCGTGGCCGGCGTGCTGATGAGCTATGTTGCCGGACGCGTGTACGGCATTGACATTCCGGCGGGGGAGTACGGTGCTGCCGTTGCCAATATGCAGCGACTTTACCGCGCGATTGAGCCGGCCGGCTCCGCAAAGACGCGCGCGATCTCGCTGGTTGAGGGCTTGGTGCACGACTACTCGCTGCTCGATGGCCTTGCCCATCGCGTGACGACGGAGCTGCCCGAGCGCACCGGCAACCTGGGCCATCTGACATGGAAGAATCCCTTTACCGACGAGGTCTCGAACGAGAGTTTCCCCGAGGTCTTTGATCGCGCGCTGGTCGATTACGAGTGCACGGTCGCTCGTTTTATCGAGACCGGTGACATGGATGCCGTGACCAGTCACGTCAACTACAGCGGTCGCGTGCTCGAAGCCGATGAGGAGTTCGACCGCGAGGAATAGGGCCCGTGCGTGCCCCTTTGCCGAATCCTTACCGGCGGTTCTGGACAATTGGGGTACGATGAACTAACTGCATATCGGGCGAATACGAAGGGTCCCTGTCCATGAAATACACCAAGCTCGAGCGTAACTGGGTTATGTATGATGTGGGCAATTCGGCCCTCGTGCTGCTCAATACCTCGGTGGTGCCCATTTACTTTAACGCCATCAATACCGGCGCTTCCTCGGCCGACCTAGTGGTCGCCTGGGGCAATGCACAGACGATCGCCTCGCTGGTCATCGCCATGCTCATGCCCATTCTGGGCGCGCTTGCCGACTACGCCGGCAACAAGATCAAGTTCTTCTTGGGCTTCTTCCTCACGGGCCTGGTGCTTTGCCTGGCGCAGGCTATCCCAATGTCCGCCATGGCATTTTTGACCGTGTACGTGCTGTGCACCATCGGCCTTAACTCTTCTATGACGTTCTACGACGCCATGCTGCCCGACATTACCACCGACGAGCGCATGGACGCCGTGTCCAGCTCGGGCTATGCCTGGGGCTACATCGGTTCCACCGTGCCGTTCGTCATCTGCCTGGCACTCATCATGGGTGGCCCCGCTCTTGGCGTCCCTACCATGCTGGCAACGCGTCTGTCGTTTATCATCACTGGTGCCTGGTGGCTCATCTTTACCCTGCCGCTCATTCGCACCTATAAGCAAAAGTACGGTCGCGAGCGCGGTCCCGAGGACACCATCGGCCACATCGTGGGCGGTGTGTTCTCCGAGGTCGGACACACCATGCGCGAGATCGCCCATAACAAGACCGTGCTGGTCTACATGATCGCGTTTTTCTTCTATATCGACGGTGTGCACACGGTCATTTCCATGGCCACCAGTTACGGATCGGCCTTGGGCATCGATTCGACGCAGCTAGTGCTGGCGCTGCTCGTCACGCAGTTCGTGGCCTTTCCGTCCGCCATCATCTACGGCAAGCTCGCCGGCCGCGTGGGCACGCTCAACATGATCTTGGTGGCAGTTGCCGCCTATATGGGCATTGTGCTGTTCGCCGCGTTCTTCCTAAAGACCGCCTTTGAATTCTGGGTGCTTGCCATTATGGTCGGCCTGTTCCAGGGCGGCGTGCAGGCGCTCAGCCGTAGCTACTTTGGCCGCATTATCCCCAAGGAAAAATCCAACGAGTACTACGGCTTCTTTGACATCTTTGGTCGTTATGCAAGCGTTATGGGCACCTTCCTGGTGTCGGTCGTCACCTCGCTGACCGGCAACCCGTCGCTGGGCGTCCTTTCCATTGGTGTGCTGCTGGTCGTTGGCTTTATGCTGCTGGTCCGCCTGTCCCGCATGACTCGGGCGGCAGAGCATGCCGCATAGGAGCGAGCGGCTATTGTGCCTGTCCACGGTACTCTTTTGGGGTTATCCGCAATAAACATTGCGACTTGCGAGCAATGATTTGCCCAAGTGGGTATGATGGAATCAGCTAGGTCGCGGGGCGTCGCCTGTGTTTGGCGGCGTCCCGTTTTTGTGTTGCAGGGAGGGTAAGGCATGAACGCCACAGTCGTGATTCCAACGTATTGGGCGGGCGATGACGCTTGCGCAAACGCCCCTGGCACCTATGACCATTCGACGCGACTCAACGCCGACAATCCCGAACTCGACCGCTGCCTGGCCTCGCTTGAGCAGGTACGTGACATCCCGCGCATCATCCTTTTGGTGGTCTGTCCCGTTTCTGCCACAGCCGATGTGTCGCTGCGCGTGCACGAGATTGTCGACGCGCATCCCACGCTCAAGGTCACCGTTGTCACCAACACCCAGGCCTCGCGCATTGCAGACCGGGTTGCTCAGATCGCGCCCAAGGGTTCGGGCGAGTGCGTGAGCCTGCGAGGCTACGGTGCCATCCGCAACATGGGGCTAGCCTGTGCCGCTGTGCTGGGGCATGACGCGGTTATCTTTTTGGATGACGATGAGACTGTCATCGACGCCGACTTTATGAAGCGCGCGACCTATGCGTTGGGGCAGCAGACGCGTCAGGGCTTGCCGATCTTGGTCAAGAGCGGCTATTTCTACGATCGCGACGGCTCGCCGCTGGCTCCCACGGACAAGGCGGGCATCTGCCATCGTTGGTGGACCAAGCGCATCGAGTTCAACCGTTGGATGAAAAAGGCGCTCTCGGGCACCCGCATCTCGCGCTCCAACTACGTGTGCGGCGGCCTGATGGCCCTGCACGCCCGCGCCTTTACGCGTGTGGCCTTTGACCCGTTTATCACCCGCGGCGAGGACTTGGATTACCTCTTTAACATGCGCATGTTTGGCTACGACGTGTGGTTCGATAACGAGTGGACCGTGCGCCATCTGCCTCCGGAGTCCGAAAAGCGCTCACCGCGCTTTATGCAGGATGTGTACCGTTGGTACTACGAGCGTGCCAAGTTGACATTCGCCGCGCATCAAAAGGAGCTCATTCCCGTTACGGCGGCATCGCTCATGCCCTACCCGGGCCCTTGGATTTCGCGCGAGCTCGACGACCGCGTGCGCAAGACCGCTATGGTCCGCAGCGTGTTTACCCGCGAGCATGAGGGCTACCTGCGCATTTGGCGCCATGGTATCGGCGAGGCAAAGGCCTATGCGCGCCAAAACGCTGCAAGCTATCTGCGTTTCCAGAGCTTTTGGCCCAAGATCATGGACGGGCTTTGGCGTGACGCACAACTGATCAGTATCCTGGAGGGGGCCGAATGATCGACCGCCGCGCCCAGCGCGATAGTTCAATATCAATCTTTCGCATCATTGCCGTTGCCTGCGCCATCTGCGTGCTGGTGTACTTTATTTTTGCCTTGGTGACCGGTATCGAGCCGATCGCCACGGTGATTGCCTGCGCGCTGTTGTGCATCTTTCTGTGCATCTTTATCTTTTTGACGCTCAATCCCGATTCGGTGCGCTCCCAGTACACCGAGGAGACGCTCTCGGTGGCCTCGGCCATGCTCGAGGACATTAAGGGCGGTCTGACGCAGGAGTCGGCGCGTTTGGTGTGCCGGCGCATTTTGCCCGAGACGCGCGCCATGACGGTGGCCATCACCGACGAGGGCAACGTGCTTGCCTGCGCGGGAGAGTTTGAGGAAAAACTACTGCCAGATTCTCCCATCCACACGCTTGCCACACGCTACGTTATCGAACATGGCATCGTGCAGTCGTTCAACCGTATGGTGGATGTCGTGGGCTCGGACGGCTCGCACAACCAAGTCCCCGCCGGCATTATCGCCCCCATCAAGGTAGGCGATCGTACCGTCGGCACGCTCAAGTTCTACTACAAGACCCCGCGCGCCGTCGACCGTACCCAGTACGCGCTTGCCTCGGGCTTTGCCGAGATCTTGTCCACGCAGCTCGCCATCCACGAGCTCGAGGTGCAAAAGGAACTCACGGCGCGCGCCGAGGTGCGTGCGCTGCAAGCGCAGATTAACCCGCACTTCCTGTTCAACACGCTGAACACCATTGCATCGTTTACGCGCACCGACCCGCTGCGGGCCCGCGAACTGCTTCGTGAGTTCTCATCGTTCTATCGTGCCACGCTCGACAACTCGGGATCGCTTATTCCGGTCTCGCGCGAGGTCGCACAGACCAAGCGCTACCTTACCTTTGAGAAGGCCCGCTTTGGCGAGGACCGCGTGCTTGCGACGTTCGATGTGTCCGAGGACGTAGAAGATACGCTGGTGCCGGCGTTCGTGATCCAGCCGATTGTCGAGAACGCCGTACGTCATGGTATGGGCGATGACGATGCCCTGAGGATCGACGTGACCGTTCACCAAGACGGCGAGGATGCAATCTTGATTGCCGTGGCCGATAATGGCGTGGGCATGGATGAGGGTACCGCCGCCAGACTGTTTGACGAGCGCTCTGCCCGTCCCGACGCCAGCTCTCCCCAGGGTGGCGGCGCCGGTGTGGCCATGCACAATATTTCGGAGCGCATCCATCGCTTTTATGGGCCGCACTCCTATACGCGCGTCGAATCGGCGCCGGGCAAAGGCACCAAAGTGCTCCTTCATCTTGATTTGTCAGAGAGCATCTTCGACATTCAAGAGTAAAATAAAAGGCTACGGGCTCAACGTCATGCGACGGATGCCCGGCGTAGTTAGTTGACGAAAGGTTTTATCCCTATGCTGCGTGCGATGATTGTGGATGATGAGGCGCCGGCTCGCTCGGAGCTTCGCTTCCTGCTCGAGCAAACGGGCAAGATCGGCACGATCACGGAGGCGTCGAGCGTCCGCTCCGCCATCGAGATGCTTATGGAAAGTCGCGTGGATGTCGTGTTTCTCGATATCTCGATGCCCGGTGCCTCGGGCCTGCAACTTGCCGAGGCGCTGCATAAGCTCAAAAATCCGCCGGCGATCGTGTTTGTGACTGCGTATAGTGACCATGCGGTCGAGGCATTCGACGTGGATGCCGTCGATTATCTGATGAAGCCGGTCGAGGAAGCTCGCTTGGATCGCGCGATTGAGAAGGTCATGCAACGCGCCAAGCCGGTTACGGACAGCAAGGTGACCATCGAGCGTATCCCGGTGGAAAAGGGCGGCCGCAAGGTGCTCATTCCCGTGGACGACATTCGCTTTATCATGGCCAAGGACGATTACTCCTGCATCTATACCGTCGATGATCGCTTTTTGTCGACGACCTCGCTGGCGCAGTTTGAGGCCAAGCTCTGCGATTTTGGCTTCTTCCGTGTTCACCGCCGCTATATCATCAACTTGGCGTGCGTCACGGATGTCGAGACGGTGCCCTCGGGTGCCATCCAGCTGGGCATTACGGGCGTCGACGAACGCGTGCCGGTTTCGCGCCGCCGCGTCGTGCCGCTTAAGAAGGCCCTGAGTCTCTAGCACACTGGCCCCGCAGCCCTGTAGACCCATCGTCTGCGGAGCCGTGGGGCCTTTTTGTATGTATCTGCCGAATCGTTTTTTGCGGAAGGGATCCCATGAACAGTGCAAGCGCCAAGCGCATCGACATCATCTCGGACACCCACGGCTATTTATCGCCTGCGCTCTTGGATGAGCTTGAGGGCGCAGACCTGATTATCCACGCCGGCGACCTCACGTCAGAGATGGACTACGAGCACCTATGCACCATCGCCCCCGTGCGGGCCGTACTGGGTAACAACGATTACTACCGCGACTACGGCCCCGATGTAGACCGTCTTGCACTCTTTACCTACGAAGGCCTTAAATTCGCCGTAGCCCACTACCGCGAAGACCTTCCGGTGGGATCCGTAGACGTAGCCATCAACGGCCACACCCACGTAACCAAAGAAGCCCAAGTGGGCCGTTGCTTAGTCCTCAACCCGGGCAGCGCCAGCTACCCCAGAGGCACCCGAGGCCCCACCATGGCCAGAATGCTCGTCAAAGACGGCAAGATCATAAGCACCAAGTTTATTGACCTAGACTAACCGCAACAAAAACGGGGGATGTAAAATCGCATCTCCCGTTTTTTATGAGCCAAAGGCGGAGTTTCAACAAGAATAATCAGACCAACCCCACCGCGGAGAACGGGGACCTCGAGCCGCGGAAGCGGCGAGGAGCAAGAACTGTTTGGACAAAGTGACGGCAGGGAGGGTCTCCGGGGCTGAGGGCGGGGGTTAAGTTTGTCGCGAGTTCCGCACGCAAAGGAAAGCACTTAATGTGCTTTCCGTCTTGCGCAGGACTGTAGAGCAGCAAACTTAACCCC
>JAXJNG010000013.1:0-175139 GCA_036312785.1 Collinsella sp. | reverse complement strand
TCGCGGCAGATTTATACCCGTGCCCGAGCTCGAAGAGCCCTATGGCCGCCTTCCTGGCCTCGACATCATGCTTCACCCTCAAATCAACGCGCATAAAGAAAGCCTCCCATTTCTCATGTCCAAGAAATGGGAGGCAGTTCAAAAGTGATCGGACGGGCTTCTCTATTTAACCCGGGCCGCCACCCATAGCGGCTTTCCAAGCGTATTCTCAGTGCAAAGCAATCGTCAGTTTAATCCTATGCGCTGATACCGCATTTCATTTGTTCGGCTCGAATTCTACGGCCTGGCAACCCTCGCACTCTCCGGCAAATGGATTGAACGCGAAGGCAGAGATGATGTGTGCGCGGACATCGAGGCTGCTGTAGGCAACATACTGGGACATGGACCCCCGCTGCGCGTGGTATGCGGCCCGGCATATTCATTGCCGTCCAACCCCGTGTAGTTGCAGCAAAGGGTGGAACCTCAATGCTCAGCTCATGTTGTCCGTGGGACACGAGAATCGTAAGTACACTTTGGTGCGATTCTCACGCTGATACTGAGCCACCTGGAATAAGATACGTCGCGACAACACTTCGCTTCACCTCTGTCTCGACAAGATGACGTAGACTAAAGTTTCCTTTAGTAAGAGAACGAGAACTATATCTGAAAGCGTTGCGATGGCGTGAAGGCACCGAGTCCGAACCGCCTGAATGCTACGTGCATCTGCATCGCCTTTTTGTTATCTCTGCCAGTTGGGTAGCACTACACTTGTCATCATTTACCCTGGTACATGCTGCCTAAATCCACTACCCCTTCTACCGCGCCGACCATCTCGTCATCGTGAGAGACAACGATGATCAGCTGGCTTTGCTTGTTGCGCTTAACATAGGCCGCAAGCTCGGCGCGGCTTACAGCGTCTAACCCAGTCGTGGGCTCGTCGAGTACCAAAACTGACGACTTGCGTGAAATCGCCGACCATAAGTACACTCGGCGCAGCTCACCGCCCGAAAGCGCGGAGCAACGTTTCCCGAGCAACTCCTTCACGCTGTTTTCCAGCGAAAGTAGGCCATCTACACCCCGGTGATAGGAAGAAAAGGGCGTGTCGAAATACTCTAACAGCTCTTTCACCGTTTCGTCCGGCGCGAAGCACGACTGTGGGCAGCACGATATCTCTCTCGCACGTATGTAATCCAAGTCGCATTCTTCGATTGGCACGCCGTTGTATTTTACTTTGCCTTTCGATGAGTATAGCCCGAGCATCAAGTAAAGAAGTGACGTCTTGCCTCTTCCGTTTTCCCCAACTATGCAATATGTACCAGGACCGGAAAACTTGAAAGAAAACCCGCCGAGGACCTCTCGGACAGATCCGTCTGGAAGGGCAACCGAGAATTCCAAATCAGATACCGAAATGTCATTTATTTCATCGAGTTTAGCTAAATCGGTCCGATTCCACCCCGATCTCTCCTTTTCTCTCGTCGCGATAGCCGTCCTATCCCATGATGCTTTGGCATCTTGATAGGATTTGAACAATGACATCATACTTTTCAAAGTCTTAAAGAGAACCGCGAAGTATGTACCGATGATAGTGTACTCGCCTATTGACATAGTTCCGTTAATGATTCGTACTCCGGAAACAACAAGTATCACCGCTTGAAACAACGCTGCGAAAAGACCATCGAGCGATGTCAGAGAATATGATAGCTTTCCGGAGCGCAAAACTTTGGGAAAATAGCTCTTAAACCCAGCGTCGAGCGCTTGTTCGCTCTTGCCGTACGAAGATGCCAGTTGAATGTTGAGAATCTGATTAAGCTGCGATGCAATTGCGGCGTAAAAGGCGCTGTCCGCCTCTTTCTTCTCATACGTGACCCTATACAAAAGTTTCCTCAACCCAGTAATTACACAGAAATACACGATGAGGAGAATGATGGAAAACACCGCGAGAGTTGAATCAATTGACCATATGATAAGCAATACGATGGGAATAGCTACAATGGACAGCGGCGCACTGATGAAATTCGCCAAAACGAAGGATGAGACCACGCTGGAGTCGGAAATAATCCGTTGCGTTGTATAGGCTGGATCGATGGTCCGACTCACCAAGTAATCGTCTCTTTCAAAACGCAAGACGGCCTCCCTGAGAAGATCAAAGGAAAGTCTCGTGCTTATGCGAATGGAAAGTGTTCCTGCAAAATAAGTAAAGAGGGTGGAGAAAACTCCTATTGACGCAACCAGGAGTGCGAAGAGTGCGGCGTCTCTTTCGCTGCGGTTACCGAGAAGAAAATCTAAAAATTTTCCGTTCACGTATGGCATGGCATAGGAGAGAGCGGTTCCAATCACCGTGATAGCAATGAAGACGAAAGCCCCTTTTGCTCTGATGAACCTCGAGAGAACGCATCGAATCAAGGAAGGCCCCAATCTACCCGCCACAAAACATCAATCACTGATACCTTACACCTCAACACAACAGGAGCGAAGATTTGCCAATGAGACTGCTTTAAGATTGCCTTGGGCCAATACGGTCTCAAGCTCTTCCTACAAGAGAGTCGGAATCGGACATCTCCTCCGACGAATCTGGCAATCGGGCGATTGAAATATCTTTTTCAACCGCCCGATTGCCACAATAGATTGGAGCGTCCGCCCGCAAACGACCTCGTTTTACACCCACCAAATCCTTTGCCTTTTGTCGCCTAGACTAGAAAAATCGCTCATAATAACGCAACCAGCCTGCTCGCTTGAAGAAACCTAAGCCCGTAATGTAGATGTGCAAACTTCCGGACGCCTTGCGCGGCATAGCGCGTATAAACTTCGTCAACCGCCTCAGAAATACCTGAGTATCGCGCCAGGGCAAAAGCATACGACGTCGCCGCCATACCCCGCACCCATTCGGAACGCGGACTAATTGAATAGCTGCACAGTATCATCATACATGCATCTAGACCTGATTCCCCAAGTAGCCGACGTATTGATGCGAGCATCGTGGGTCGCCCCTGCGCCATCGTCGTCACCCCTATTAGCAGTATTTAGTGTTTTCCTCTAAATGCGTATCGCCACCCTTAAGAATATGAAGTGTTATATCCAGACCCGATTGTCCCCCATCCCCAACGAAGGGATAAGGAATCTCATCCGGAATCGGCAGTAACGGAGGATTCACAACGACAAGCGAAAAACATGAGTCATCTCTCAGAGGGGAGTAAAGGCTCCCCTCAAGCACCCTAGTTTCGTCATCCAAAGAGTTGATGGCAGTGTTCTTCTTACAAAGGTCGACAACAAAAGGGTTGATTTCTACAGATGTTACATCCATGCCACAGTTGGTAAGTATCAGGCCCTGTATTCTGGGGCCAGAACACAAATCGAGAGCCTTCCGTGCGCTCTGCGGTGTAAGGCGCCAATCTCATCAAATCTGTCCCACAATACTGCGCTGAAGAACAAGACGGAACCCCTGAGCCAAACTCCCCTATACCTTTTTAAGGCTAAGACAGGCAAGTTCACGCACCCGGCATATTCCAGAATAACATCCTATTGTTTTAGATGCTCTACAAGCATGAACAGCCGCGAATCGGAAAGATCTTCTAGTTTCGCCCCGACTGACCGCCAAGGGCCAAAATGGCCTCTCCATCCCCAGGCGACCGGCTCTGGCGCGCCGAGAAGTGTCCCCAAGTGCCGGCAAAAGGAACGTCCCTAACTGCCGGCTAGAGGGCACCGAAGAGAATGGCGTAGGTAGTGGATTCGCCGAGCTTGAGCTCATCGCCGGGATTGAGTTGGGCGGAACGGCCGGGCTCGACCTGAATGCAGACGCGCGTGGCCCCGTTTACCACCACGGTTCCGTTGGTGGACGACAAGTCCTCGACGTGCCAGATATTTTGAGCATCGCACCAGATATGGGCATGGCGGGCCGAGACATCGTCGCCGACGTCGGTAATATCGCCCTCACCAGTGGCCAGCGCGCCAATCTCAACACCCTGCTCACTCGACTGAATCCAGCGCGGGGCGCTCACGACAAAACTGTTTTGTACGCGCAGCAAGCCCAAGGGGTGCGCCGGGGCGGGTTCGCGTTCGCCCGCGGTCATCGACATGCCAAGCGAACGCGGCGTGGAGGTGCCTCCGCCACAGGTCGCGTGCGCGTAGTCGATGGCATAGTTCACCGAGGACCGCACATCCGCCGAACAACCGACAGCGACAAACAGCACCAGCACGGCCTCGGCGCGCTCGGCGGGCATGAGTTCCGCCGCCTGGGACAGGCGATCGAGCGCGTTGCGATAGAGATTCGTGTCCTGGTGGCACTCTTCGAGCGCGCGTACCATCGGTTCACCTGCAGGACCGCACACCATATTGATCACAGCCGTGGAGTCCATGGGATTTCGCTGGCGCAGGGCCAGTTGCGACATAATGCGCGCAGCCGAGGTACC
Source organism: Collinsella sp. (assembly GCA_036312785.1). Lineage (GTDB taxonomy): Bacteria > Actinomycetota > Coriobacteriia > Coriobacteriales > Coriobacteriaceae > Collinsella. The sequence continues at coordinate 170,754 of JAXJNG010000013.1, read as the reverse complement.
ATATTCGGCAAAGTAGCGCTGCTGAAGCGTGCCGACCGGCGCGCGAACGATAAAGCGGGAAACCCAAGAGCGATCGGCGGCTCGGCTCTGCGGGCTGCGGCCGTCGGCGAGCGGACGGGACGAAAGCACCAAGCCGCACAGCTCGATATGGCTCAGATGCGCCGCGCGCTTAAAGATGTCAAACATGGCCCCGCATGGGGTGAGCTCAACTTGAGATGCCATGACCTAGGCCTCCTTAGTCGTAGAAATAGAATCGGACGATACTTCGACAGGTCCGCCAAAAGTACGGGCAGCTGCGGCTCCACCGGCAAGCGGAGTCGCCATCTGGGCTTTTGTGCGTCGCGGTGCCGAAACGGGAAGTTCAAAGGCAAAGCCCATCGCAAGCAAAAACCACGTAAGCGTATAGGTTGCAACCAGAGCGGCAACAAGGCCGCCCATCACGGCGCGTTGGGAAAATACGCTACATGCAGCCACAACCAGCACCGGAACCTCGCAGGCAGAAAGCGCAAGCACACCCTGCAGGAAGCCCGAGCGCCGATCGCGCGCAAGCGCCCCCGCGGCAACGCCGGCTATGCCTGGCAGCGCCAACGCCAGTGCGGCAATAATACCCGGTAGCGACCCAGACCACACGAGCGATCCCAAAGTCGCCGTCACGCGAGCGCCCGACGCCAGCAGCGCGGCCGAAACCACGATCACAGCCCAAACCACGCCACAGACGACCGTCGCGCCGACCATCAGCGCGCGACGAACCGCGCGGCCAGACGCATCCATGGGGCACGGCGTGAGCGGCTCGCCGCGGAGCGAACGGCCGACATTTTGCGCATAGTGGTCACAAAACGCTGAGAGCGCCGCCTCGACCGCCGCCGGCTCGGGACGATCTTTTTGATGGCTGGACAGACAGGCCATCACCACGTCGAACAGCTGGGCATCGACAAACGCCAGCGCATCGCGTAGCTCCTCGGAATCCGGCTCAAGCCCCAGCTGCTGGGCCTGCTCGGCCGCGGCGAGCGCCACATCGGGCTCACGACGAAGCAGCTGAGTCAAATCGCAACCGGGCGCATGGGCGCCAATGGGATAGTCGGGCCGCGTGTCCATCTTGAGACGGTAGGGGCTGGCGATGTCACGCGTCTTTTTGCGCGAACCCGAGGTGCCCGAAGTGCTCGGCGCGGCTTCGTATGGCGCGACGCCGGCAATGAGCTCGTAAACCGTGCTTGCCGCGGCATAGACGTCAATCGCCGGCGACATACGCAAAGCACGCAGGTCGGGAATATCGTCGGTGAGCATCTCGGGCGGGGCATAGGCAACCGTCGCGCGACGCAGCGTGGCATAGCGCTCCGTAAACGACCCCTTGCCGCCGGTACCGGCCACGGCCGACGCAGGCTCAAGCGCCAGCGATGAGCCAAAGTCGATCAGGCACAGGTCAAAGGTGCCCTCGGCAAGCTGCCGGTCAAGCGGTAGACGCGCCGTGCGCACCATAATATTAGCGGGCGAGATATCGCGATGGACAAAGCCCTCGCCCACCAGGCTCATACGGCAGAGCAGATCGAACAGGTCGCGACCCAGACGCGCCGCCACAAGCGGCGACAGGCGTCCGGCATCGTCCACGGCAAGTCGCGAACGCAAGCGGGCAAGCGTCTCGCCCTCGACCCATTCCATGACAATTGCAGGCACACCGTCGACCTCGCCCCAGCCATAGAGGCGGGGAAAGCCCTTGAGGCCCGAAAGGGCGCGATGGCATTCGTATTCCTCGCGAAACGCTGCCTTGAACTTGGCGACCAGCGCCTCGTGAGCGGCATCGTCGTCGAACTCATCGCGCGCCGGCAAGATGAGCTGCTTGAGTGCCACGGCCTCGCCTTGGGCGTTGACGGCACGCGTCACGCGGCCGATACCGCCACGGCGCATGGTGGCATCGTCGGCAAACAGCATCGTAAAACGACGCAGATAGGCAGGCAGTTCGTCCTGACCGAGCGCAATGGCCGGCTCAAACCCGTCGACACGCGCCAGGCGCAGGCCGACCATGGGATCGCGACCGAGCGATTGTGGTGTGGTGGATGCAAGATCGGTCATCATAGGGCAAGCGCCGCCACGTTATTGTTGAAGTTACCGAGCGCGACGTCATCATCGCCGTAATGGCCGACCCATTGACATAGGTTGGTGTAACAGCCCCACAGATTGGCATACTGCTGATACCACTTTGACCGGGGCGAGAATGTCTGACGACCGAACTCGGCTCGAATGACAAACATCTCCCCGACCAGGCTGTCGCACGGTCTGGGATCTCCCGTAGAGTTATAGGTCGAGACCACGTCATTGGCACGAGAAACATAGCCGTCGAGCATGTTGTACTTGGTCACAAGCCAACTGTGAATGCTCTCTTCTTCAGCAGCGGAAAGGCCACCGGAGTTTGTATCGTTGTCAGTGTTGCCGCCCGTCGAGCCGCCGTTTCCAGACCCTCCGGTAGAGGAACCCGACCCAGAGCCGCCGCCCGAACTCGATGAATCCGAGCCGGAGCCAGAAGTATCCGAGCTACCGGGCTTTCCGGACTGCTGGGCGTCCTGCTCCTTCTGCTGCTCGACCTTATTCACCGTTGCCGCCACGCTATTGTTGGACAACCGATCGATGATCTTGGTGTTGGTGAGCACGATGGTTTTGCCATTGGCAAGCGTGACTTCGTTGTCCGGGGCCTCGGCGCCGTCCGCATCGTCGGTGCCAAACACAATATGCGCGACCACACTTGCCCAAGCATATCCAGTCGTGGTACCCAGATCACTTTTGACCTCATGCCCCACGCGCGGTTCGCGTGCGGCATGCGCCTGCATCATGGACGGCACGGTCATGCCATAGGCAGAAACGCCAGCTATGACCAGCACCAACGAGCACGATAGCAGTGCGTACGCCCGAGGCGCCAAGCCCAGTCGGCGTCGCATGCGCACCGCGGCGCCGCGCTTTGTCTGAGTGCCACCGGGCCGCATGCGTTCTCCTCCAACAAAAACACGCCGCTCAGGAGCGGCGCATTCATTCGAATCCATAATTGAGTGTATCAGCGAACCAAAAAGGTTGCGCAACGAATGGACAAATTAAGGATGCGAGCGGAAGCATCCATGCAATAAGCGGATACGAAGCATCTTTGTTGCACAACAAACTCACAGTCGCACGGGGAAATTATGACTACCCCGTGCATCGCGAGGAAAACATACGGCAGGAGCAGGCTCGCCACCTAAATCGCGCGACGGGCCTCGATGGCGCGGCCAAGCGTAAGCTCGTCGGCATACTCCAAGTCGCCGCCCACGGGAAGGCCGCTTGCCAGACGCGACACCTCGACGCCCAACGGCTTGATGGTACGGGCCAGATAGCTCGCCGTGGTCTCGCCCTCGATGTTGGGGTTGGTGGCGATGATGACCTCATGGATATCCTCGTGGCCCAGACGCGCCAGCAGCTCGCGGATGTGCAGCTGCTCAGGGCCAATCTTGTCCATGGGGCTGATCACGCCGCCCAGCACATGGTACAGGCCGTGGTAGCTGCCCGTGCGCTCGATCGCCTGGACGTCGCGCGGCTCGCCCACCACGCAAATACGAGTGGTATCGCGCATCGGGTCCTGGCAGATGGAGCACTCGTCGGCCGTGGCGTAGTTAAAGCAACGGCTGCAAAAGTGGACCTCCTGCTTGACCTCCAGGATGGCCTCGGCCAGGCGGCGGGCCTCCTCGGCATCGGCCTCGAGCAGGTAATAGGCGATGCGCTGGGCCGACTTGGGACCAATGCCCGGCAGACGGCCCAGCTCATCGAGCAGTTTTTGCAGACTGTGATTCGCACTCATTTATATGTGTGTCTTAGAACGGCATGCCCGGGATGTTGAGGCCGCCGGTGATGGCGCCCATCTGCTTGTTGGCGAGCTCGTTGACGCCGCGGACGGCCTCGTTGACGGCAGCCATGATCATGTCCTGCAGCATATCGACGTCCTCGGGATCGAGCGCATCGGGATCGATGGTGAGGTTGACGAGCTCCATCTCGCCGTTAACGGTCACCTTGACCATGCCGCCGCCGGCAGAGGCGTCGACGGTCTGGGACTTGAGGTTCTCCTGCGCGGCGGCAAGCTGCTCTTGCATCTTGCGAGCCTGCTTCATCATCTGCTGCATGTTCATACCGGCCATGATGGCTCCTTTACGTGCGGCCGCACGCCGAGCTGCAAGGGCAGCCGGAGCACGGCGGGACTTTCAAACTCAAGAATCGTACCACGGCACGAGGCCAGCGAGCGGGGCGGACACGCCACCTCAGTCGATATACATGTTCTCCAATACAAACCGCACGCAAAGATTATGCAAGGTCGTATTATGCAAGGTTGCATAATACGGCGTATATGCCCTTCCGCATGGTTACTCCACCGGCTTGAAGATGGTTGACTGACCGAAGACGCTGCGGATGAGGGCTTTGGCCTCGTCCTCGGTCTGCGGGATGCTTGGGGCTGCGCCCTGATGGCCGAAGGGACTGCCCGCGCCGGGGCTGGACTCCCAGGGAGCTGCGGGAGCGTCCTCCTCTTTGGGGGCAGTTGCAGCGGGTTTGGGCGCGGACGCCGTGGCCGGCACGTCGAACGGGGGCAGATCGTCCCCGCCTGCATCGGCGGCAAAACCGGCGACCATGGCATCGTCGTAGGGCACCTGCTCGGATTCCCACGGTGCAGACTGCGCGGACGGCTGAGCCTTGGGAGCGGACGCGCGCTCGGGCGCGCGGGGCGCAGGCTCAGTCGGGAGCTTGCCCGTGGCGGGAGCGCCGGCAGGGTTGTCCGAGCGCAGCCAGGGGGCCTTGCCCAGGTCGGATGACTTGGGCGCAGGCGCAGCGGCAGACTTGGGCGCGGGGACCGAAGCAGCCGATTTGGCCGCGGCTGGCTTAGGCACCGACGGGGTCGATGCCGCTACCGGTGCCGCTTGCTGCTGCGACGCGCTGGCGCTCGAGGATACAGGGGCCGCCGAGGACACGGGTTGCGGGTCCGCAGATGCCGCAGCCCGTGCAGATGGAGAATGCTCCTCATGTTGAGGAGCCGGCGTGCCACCTCCGTCCAGGACGTAGTCGACGGTGCGACGACCGAAGACCGCGCAGACCGTCGGCAGGACCACCGACTGCGTATCGGTGCGACCAAGCATCTTGATGGCAAAGGTCGAGCCCGCGGGGAACGAGACCGTGAGCTTGGAGCCGTCGTCGGCCGTGGCGCGAGCATTGAGCAAAAGCCCTGCGTAGGAGGCCTGACGAGCCTTGACACGCTCGACAACCTCGGCCCATTTGCGCTGCAGCTCTCCGGCATCCTCGACCGCGGGCGTCTCGGCAGCACCGGCGGCAGCAACCTGAGCGGCAGTGTTGGGCTGGGGCTTAGGTGCCGGCACGGCGGCAGATGCGGGAGCCGGGGCAGCGGCGGGCTGGGGCGCGGACGCCGCAGGCTTGGACGCCGGTGCGGACGCAGCACGAGACGCCGGCTGAGCCGCCGGAGCGGCAGCACCACGGTCCCAAGGCATGCCGCCCTGATGCGCGGACGTAGCAGCGGGGGCAGTGGATGCCGCCGGAGCGGCAGCTCGGGCACCCGAGATAAGCGTCGGCTGCTGGGCGGCAGCGGGTACGGATGCTGCAGGCGCGGCGGCCTGAGCAGCAGCCACGCTCGCCGGCACCGCGGCATTGGCAACCATGGCCTCCAGGCGTGCCACGCGCTCGGCCAATGCCTCAATCGTTATATCAGCCTCGGGACGTGCCAGGCGCGTGCAGGCGATCTCGAGCACCAGGCGCACATCGCTCGCGCCCCTCATCTCCAGTGCGGCATCATCGAGCACTGTCAGCACACGGGCCAGGCCGTCGGCAGGATGCTCGCCAAAGGCAGCGGCCTCGGCAGCAAGCGCCTCGGCCTGCTCGGAGCCACCCTCAAACAGCTCGGCACGGGCACCGGCAACGCAGGCAACGTACACGTCACGCACATGCGCCACCAGGTCGCGCGTCAACTCAAGCAGGTCATTTCCCTCCTCGACCTGTGCGCGAATGAGCCCATAGAGTTCAGCAATGTCACGCTCGGCAATGGCGCGGGAAAACTCGCCCAGAATCTGGTCCGAAACCTCGCCTAAAAGCGAGCGGGCATCGTCCGCATGCACAGAACCGTTGCCAAAAACGCTCAGCTGCTCCAGCGTGGACAACGCGTCGCGCATGCCACCCTTGGCATGGCGCGCCACGATGGCCAGCGCCTCGTCGTCGTAATCGAAGCCCTCCTGCTCGCACACGTATGCCAGGCGATGCTCAATATCCTCGTTGCCGATGCGATGGAAATCGAAACGCTGGCAGCGCGAGAGGATGGTCTCCAGAATCTTTTGCGGGTCGGTGGTGCACAGCACAAAGATCACGTGCGCCGGCGGCTCCTCAAGCGTCTTGAGCAGCGCGTTGAACGCCGCCGTCGTGAGCATGTGGACCTCGTCGATGATATAGATCTTGTACTTGCCGCGCACCGGGGCAAAGTTGACGGAGTTGATGATTTCCTCGCGCACATTGTCCACGCCCGTGCGGCTTGCGGCATCGAGCTCGTAGACATCCGGGTGGTTGCCCTCGGCAATGAGCTCGCACTCCTCACAAGTACCGTCGGGCATGCAGCCGCTTGCACCATCGGCGCGCGCCGCCTCGGCATTGCGGCAGAGCAGTGCCTTGGCCAGAATGCGCGCCATAGTGGTCTTGCCCGTACCGCGCGGTCCGCAGAACAGGTACGCATGGGACAGGCGTCCCTCGGTGATAGCGTGCTCGAGCGTCGAGACGATATGATGCTGGCCCACCACGGAGTCGAAGGTGAGCGGGCGATACTTTCGGTACAACGATTCCATGGGTGCTCCCCCGGGTATACTGAGTCTTGTTGCCGCGACGGCCATGCGGTCGCACGGCATACTGCATTCATAATAACCCGTACGGCGAGCCCGCCGCGATAGGAGTCCAAAGAGCATGGCAGATGCAGAGAGCAACCTCGTTCCCTCCGAAGCAGCCGACCAGGTCGAGGTCGCGCTCGAGAAGCAGGCCGCAGCCGACGACGGTATCCTGTACCTCAACGAGTACCAGTACGAAAACGACCTGGTCACCGACTTCGCCCGCCTGGTCGCCTCGCCCAGGCGTCGCGGCTCGCTGTATGTCGCCGCGGCAATTGCCGCGCTCATCGGCATCGGCATGTTGGTGGCCGGCGGCAACTGGATCAAGTTTGGCGTCGTGCTGATCGTATTCGGCGCCTTTTTGGCCTGGTGGAGCAAGAACCTGCACCACACCCTCGCCCGCGACTTTATCGACGCCGTCGAGGCCGACGAGTCCATGGGCGGCCGCTATCGCCGCGTCGCCGCCAACGAGGACGGCCTGATGGTTTGGGGCAAGAGCGGCAAGTCGCAGTTCTTCCCGTTTGAAAAGCTCGACCACGTGCTCGACGGCGAGCGCATCTTTGTGGCCATGTTCGCCGACCAGGGCGTGACGATCCCTAAGGACACCTTTGTCCGCGGCGATGCCGAGCAGTTCGGTCCCTTCCTCAAGGCGCGCATCAACAAAAAACTCCGCATCGAGACCAAACGCAAGAAGATGAAGGCAGAAAAGGCCGCCGCCGAGGCCAAACAGGGCGACCAGCCCCAGGAGACCAAGGGCAAGCAACGCAAGCAGAAGAAGAACAAGAAGAAGCGCTAAGGCCAAGTCAGACAGGCAGCTTCGCATCCCGCTATCCTCCCCATGCACCCGAGCGTGCTACACTAGCAGCATCTATGCCACCGCGAATGGCTCGGCCCCGCGCCCGCCGCTCGCAAACGAACTTTAAACGCACGAGGGTTGGCCATGCCGCTTTTCTCGCAACATACCGCCCGGTTCTCGCCGGACGTTCCTTTGGAGGGCACCAGCTCTCGCGAGCTGCTCAAGCGGTACCAGCCGCTCGAGACACTTGCGACCGGCGGTTTTGGCTCCATCGAGATCTGCCGCGACACGCACCTGCGCCGCCGCGTCGCCATTAAGCGCATCCCCCTTATCAACGGTGCCGGTATGCCCGCCAGCGACATCATGGATGTCCTGCGCGAGGCGCACACTGCCGCCATGCTTCAACATCCCAATATCGTGCAGGTCATCGACTTTACGCACGACACAGCCTATGCCTACCTGGTTATGGAATATGTCGATGGCATGTCGCTGGCCGAGTTTTTGCACCGCGCGGACGGCCACTCACTTACCTTTGACGAGGCCGCGGCCATTGCCGATGCCCTGGGCCAGGCGCTCACCTTCGCCCATAGTAATGGCGTACTCCACCTGGACATTAAGCCCGCCAATGTGCTCATCGACCACTCGGGCAATGTAAAGCTCACCGACTTTGGCATGGCGCGACTGTCATCCGCCGGTGGCTTTGGCGGCTCGCGCGGCGGCACCATCGGCTACATGCCGCCCGAGCAGCTCGATATCGAGACCGGCACGGTCGATGAGCGCGCCGATGTCTTTGCCCTTGCCTGCGTTATCTACGAGGGCCTGTGCGGCAGCGCTCCCTTTATGGCGGCCACGCCCGCCGACTCGCTCGACCGCATCATCGGCGGCGCCACCTATCCCAGCGAGCTGATACCACACTTTCCCCCGGGAGCCGAGAGCGCGCTCATGAGCGCGCTCTCCCCCATGCCGCAGGACCGCCCCAACAGCATCGAGGCATTTTGCGACCAGCTCCTTGCCGGTCTGGGCAGCGTACGCGAGGGCCGTCGCAGCCTGGAGCAAATGGTTGGCGAGCTTTCGGATGACGAGCAGGAGCTCGACGATATCGAGCCGTCGCACTACGAGGACGACGCCATCGAGGTCGACCCCGCACTCGGCTGGGCGGGCACGCGCTGGAGCCATGCGCGCGACTACACCATGCGCGCTATCTCGGCGCTAACGTGCGGCACCTTTAGCTTTTTGCTGATGCAATCGGCCGGGGTCGCGGCGCTTCCCGGCCTGGTCATTGCGGCCATCGCGATCGGAGCGGCGGCTGGCCTGGCCCCCCAGATTGGCTCGGCCATCTCGGCTGTGGGCTTTTTGGTGCTCATGGCCAACGCCACCATGCAGGCACAGGGCATCCTGTCGATGCTGCCCGTCGCGGTGATCTTTGCCGCCGCCATGTCCGGTTGGTGGATCGCCTGGGGTCGCACCGAGACTGCCGCGAGCGCCACGTTCACCTGTGCACTCGCGCTTGGCTGTCTGACCGGCAATACCTTCCTGGCAGCTGGGGTCGCCGCCGGCGTCGCGTCATTTTGGCTCGGCCCGGCAAGCGCCGCCGCGGCAACGGGCATGGGCGCGCTTTTTGCCCGTCTGGCCACGGTCGCGCTTTCAGCCGGAGGCGTGCTGGGGCTCGGTAACGTTGCCGCAGCGCTGGGAGACCCGCTCCTTTGGGCTGCCTTTGTGCTGGTCGCGGCAACTGCCGCAGCATCATCCGCGCTGCTCAATGCCCATGCCAAGCGTGTCGATCAGGGCTCAAACCTTGCCGCAATCGCCACCATCGCTGTCACCGGCATCGGCTGCGCAGCGGCGTCCTGTCTTGCACACCATATGGAAATTGCCAGCCTTGCAGCCGCGGTCATCGCCAAGGCGGCGGTTGCGGGAATCCTATCCTCTATAATCGTTGGGATATGCCTATATTTGCTCGGATACCAAAGAACCTATACGGAGAGTGATCTTTCGTGAACTTCCTGAACATCTTCGAGGACCACGTGGCCGGCATCTTCGGTGCCACCCGTGCCCCGTTCTCCTTTAAGAAGCTTGCCAAGCAGGCCGCTCGCGACATGGAGGATCAGACTCTGGTGATCAACGGCGTCAACACGGCGCCGGCACTCTATACCATCCTTATCGCCGCCGACGACGATCCCATGCTCGCCCCGTTCTACCCCGAGCTTTCGCGCGAGGTCCGCGAGTTTGTGAAGGCGCAGGCCGAAAAGCGCCGCTATGTCTTTGTCGGCGAGCCCCTCGTGCGCTTTATGATCGATCCGCAGCTGCGCGCCGGCAAGTTCTCGGTCTTTGCCGAGAACGTCGATGCCCCCACGCTCGGTCGCCTGTACGAAGAAGAGCGCGCCTATCAAAACGGCCTGGGCCAGAACAACTCCGCGGCAAGCCGTGCCGCCAGCGCCCCGCGCGCCGGCCAGCAGCAGTTTGCTGCCCCGCAGCAGCAGCGCCCCGCCGCCATGCCCCAGCAGCAGCCGACGCCTCGCGCCGCCGCTCCCGACCCGCTTGCCGTGGCAGATCCCTTCGCGCCTAGCGTCCCCGACCCCGCCGCTCCTATCCCGGTGCCGCAGACCGTCTCGCGCGACGCGCTTGCCGGCATGGGCGGAGCCGCCGCGACCGGTGCCGCCGTGGGCCTAGGTGCCGCAGCCGGCATCGCCTCCAACATGGCGAGCACTCGCGCCCCGCAGCGCCCGCTCGCCCAGCTCGTCGATGTCGTAAGCGGCGAGAGCCATAGCATCACCTCCGCACAGGTGACCATCGGTCGCGAGCGCTCGGTTTCCGACATTGCCCTGCGCGACCCCAACGTGTCGCGTCGCCACGCCCAGCTCACCTTTACGGGCTCGGATTGGTCGATCGAGGACCTCAATTCCACCAACGGCACGCTCGTCAACAACCGCCGCATTACGCGCTGCCCGCTGCGCAACGGCGATCTGCTGACGTTTGGCCTGAGCACCTTTGAATTTAGGGGATAGTCGCTTATGAACATCGATATCGTCCTTTTTGCAGGCCGCATCGTCCTGGTCGCCCTGCTCTATATCTTCCTGTTCGCCGTCATGAAGACCGGCGTGGGACTTGTGCGCGGGCAGCGCCGCGACTCGGCTATCTGGACGATCGATGTGGACAAGGGTCCGCGCGGTATCCGCGGCATCCACGTAGACATGCTCGGCCCCGTCATCGTCGGTCGCTCGCCGTCTTCGGACATCTGCATCAACGAACCGTTCGTCTCGGCCTCGCATGCGCGCTTTTCGCTGCAGGGCCCGGCGCTCATCATCGAGGACCTCAACTCGCTTAACGGCACGCTCGTCAACGGCCGCCAGCTCGTGGAGCCCGCGACGCTGCGTGAGGGCGACGAAGTCCAGATTGGCGACGTGGTCATGAAGGTGAACCGTCGATGATCGACGAGGAGAACAAGTCCGCAACTATGACCGAGGCACCGGCCGCCGCCACAGCTGCGCCGGCCCACGCCGCTCCGGCGGGCTCCGCACCCGTGGAGCCCGAGGACACCGTGTTCTCCCTGCCTCTTTCGCATGTAACGCATGATATTTCGGATCTCGCCGATAACGAGGACGAAGAGGATGCCGCAGCGGCACCCATCGGCGCACATGCTGCGGAACAGCCCACAGCGCCCGAAGCAACCCCGGCGCCGGCTCACTTTGCAGAGCCCGTCGCCGCGGCAATCAACGAGAGCGCTGCGGTGTTTGCTGCACCCGAGCCCGCCGCGCCGGCGTTTCCCATGGCCCCGGCATCCGAGGTTGCGCCCGCGTCTACGCCGGCGCCCGAGGCAGGGCCATCCCCCGAGGACGGACCTGCACCCAAGACCCCGCAGCCTGCGCCCGCAAGCGAGCGCGATGCCGTAGCCGAGCCCGCCGCCCATTCGCAAAGCACGCCCGCGCCGTCGCACTTTGCGACGCCCGAGCCTATAGACGTCAGCCCGCAAGACGACGAGTCAACCGCCCGCGTGTCCGAGGAGCCCGTCTCCCCGGACACCGGCGATTCCGAATCAAACGCCGAGACCGACACCGTCTCTCCCGGTGACACAGCCGAGATCGACGTTGCCGCCGTTGAGGCCAAGCTCAAAGACCCCGGGTCGACCATGAGCTTTGAGCTCCTGACCGAGGAACGCATCGAGACCGACTCGACCTATGATGCCGGCACCACCACGCAACTCATGTGGGGCGCCCGCTCCGACGTTGGCTGTGTGCGCCCGCACAATGAGGATTCCTACCTGGTGCAGTCGCCGCTCTTTTGCGTATGCGACGGCATGGGCGGTCACGCCGCCGGCGAGGTGGCCTCTTCTATCGCCGTCGAGACTATTGCCAAGACGGCCCCACAGTCCGCCGACGCAGCACGCCTGGCCGCAGCCGTCGAGGCAGCCAACGCCGCCGTAATCGAGGCGGCCCTGAACGGCCTGGGCAAGCCCGGCATGGGCTGCACAGCCACCTGCGCCTACATCGAAAACGACACGCTCGCCATCGCCCACGTGGGCGACTCTCGCGCCTATCTGCTCCACGAGGGCACGCTCATCCGCGTGACCCGCGACCACTCCTACGTGGAGGAGCTCGTGGACGCCGGCGAGATCACGGCAGACGAGGCTCGCGTCCACCCCAACCGTTCGGTCATCACCCGCGCGCTGGGCTCGGACCCCGCCATGTATGCCGACCACTTCACTCTGCATATCGAGGAAGGCGACCGCCTGATCCTGTGCTCCGACGGCCTTTCGAGCATGATTCCCGATAGCGATATCGAGAACATCGCCACTCAGTCCTCAACCGCGCAAATCTGCGTCGACAACCTAGTGGACGCGGCGCTTGCCGCCGGCGGCCACGACAACGTGACCGTAGTAGTCGTTGACCTGGTTGACGATGGCGTTATGCGCGAGGCGCAACGCGTGCGTCGCCGCAACATTACTATCGCCGCCATCCTGGCCCTCGTCTTTGTGCTGGCAGCTGGCATCTGGGCCTACACGGGTGTCACCGGCTCATACTACCTGGGTACCTACCAGGGCAATGTCGCCGTCTGGCGCGGTCTGCCAGGCAAGACGCTCGGGGTCGAACTCCACTGGCTCGAGAGCGAAACCAGCATCAAGCTGTCCGACCTGCCCGAAGACACGCAAAACCGCCTCAAGGCGGGCATTCCGCAAACAAGTGTCGACGATGCGCAGGACACGATATCCAAGTACCGCCACCAGATCGACGAGGAGCAGACCCGCCAGGTGATCGACGCGCAAACGATTCGCGACAACACCAATCAGGGATCGACCTCCGAATCAGATTCCGAGAAAACCGCCGAACAGTCCGCCGAGGCCGAAGCCTCCGATAAGAACTAGAAAGGGAGTGCCGCTTATGAGTCGCCGCAACACCGAGCTGCTCTTGCTCATCGCCTCGGCGTTCCCCGTCATCCTGCTGTATGCGATGTACGTGCTCACTGCGGGCGCCGCTATCTCCTTTGAGACGCTCGCCGTACCGATCGGCCTCTTTGCCGCCTTTGCCGCGGCCCACATTGCCGTGCGCATCTTGGCGCCCGGTGCCGACCCCGCCATCCTGCCCATCGTATTTATACTTTCGGGCATCGGCATCACGTTCGTGACGCGTCTCGCCCCCGCTCTCGCCATCTCACAGCTCATCATCCTGTTTGTCTCGGTGGCGCTCATGGTGGGAACGCTTGCACTAGTCAAAAACCTCGACGTGGTCATGCGCTACAAGTACACCTTTGGCATCATCGGCATCATCCTGCTGATGCTGCCTATCTTTATCGGCACCACGATCTCGGGCTCCAAGCTGTGGATTCGCATCGCGGGCTTTACCATCCAGCCCGGCGAGTTCGCCAAGGTCTTTATCGTGCTGTTCCTGGCCGGGTACCTGGCCGAGAACCGCGAGCTGCTCTCCATCTCCAACCGCAAGATCTTGGGCTTTAAGATCCCTCGCCTGCGACTGCTACTGCCGTTGTTTGCCGTGTGGGGTGTGTGCCTGCTCGTCGTCGTCTTCGAACGCGACCTGGGTTCGGCCGTGCTGTTCTACACCATCTTCTTGCTGATGCTCTACGTTGCCACGGGGCGCTTTTCGTATGTCGTTATCGGCCTTGCGCTCTTAGCCGTTGGAGCCGTGGGCGCCTACAAGTTCCTGTCGCACGTTCAGGTGCGTTTCCAGGTTTGGGTCGATCCGTTTAAGGACGCCCAGGGTCAGGGCTACCAGATCGTCCAGTCGCTCTTCTCGCTTGCCGATGGCGGTCTGGTCGGTGTTGGCATCGGCAACGGCATGGCCAACAACATCCCTGTCGTCGAGTCCGACTTTATCTTCTCGGCTATCGGCGAGGAGATGGGCCTTTTGGGCGGCGGCGCCGTGCTCATCCTGTTTATGCTCTTTGCCGTGCGTGGCCTCACCACAGCTGCCCGCGCAAAGTCCGACCTTGCCGCCTTTAGCGCCACCGGTCTTACGGCAGCCATCAGCTTCCAGGCCTTCTTGATCGTTGGCGGCGTAACCCGCCTGATCCCGCTGACCGGCGTCACCCTGCCCTTTATGAGCCAGGGCGGCTCCTCGCTGCTGGCAAGCTTTATCATCGTCGCACTCCTGCTACGTGCCGGTGACGAGGCGACCGGACGCGAGGCCGAGCTTACCGGCACCGGCACCATGGCCGCCATCACCGATGATCAGGTCGCATCTGCCGCCGCCCCGACGGGCTCGCGCTTTGCCACCTCGTCTTCCTACGGCAGCGGCAGCCATTCCGTCGGCTCGCGCATGCGCCGTCGCCTGCTCGACACGCCTGAATCCGGTGTGCTCGGTCGCGTGGCGCTCGCCAACCGTCTAACCCGTGCGGTGCTCGCCTTTACGGCACTGTTCGCCATCCTTATCGGCAACCTCACCTATGTCCAGGTCATTAAGGCCAAGGACTATCAGGACATGCCCAGCAACAACCACACCATCACCAAGGCGCGCTACATCAAGCGCGGCTCCATCATCACCGCCGACGGGCTCACGCTCGCCGAGTCCATCCAGCAGGAGGACGGCACGTACGTGCGCTCCTACCCCAACGGCAATCTGGCGGCGCACGCCGTGGGCTATTACTCGCAGCAGTACGGCAGCTCGGGCGTCGAGGCCTCGCAAGACAAGACGCTCACCGGCTCCAAGGACTACTCCAGCTGGCAGAACGCCCTCAACTCGCTCGCCGGCATAACCGAGCCGGGCAACTCCGTCCAGCTCACCATCGACTCGCGCATCCAGGTCGCGGCCGAGCAGGCGCTCGCCGGGCGCACCGGCGCCATCGTCGTGCTGGACCCGCGCACCGGCGCGGTCCTCGCCTGGGCCAGCTCGCCCACATATGACAACACGAACATCCAGGCGACCATCGAGGCCGCCAACGCCAGCGGCGGGTCGGACACCTCCATGTTCGACCGCGCCACGCAGGCGCTATACGCCCCCGGCTCCACGTTCAAGACGGTCACGCTGGCCGCCGCGCTCGAAAACGGCACCGCATCGCTCGACTCCACCTTCGACAGCCCCGGGCGCATGGAGATCGGCGGGGCCGACGTGGTGAGCGTGAACGAGCAGGCCCACGGCACCATCACCCTCGATCGCGCCTTCGCGGTCTCCTCAAACACGGTCTTCGGCCAAGTGGCGGAGCAGCTCGGAGCCGAGCGCATGGTCGCCGTGGCGCAGGCGTTCGGTTACGGTCAGGACCTAGGCACGGACTTCACCACCGCCGCCTCCATCATGCCCAACCCAGAGGACATGTCCGTCTGGGAGCTCGCATGGGCGGGTGCCGGCCAGCCGGTCGGCCAGGGACACACCCCCGGCCCCCAGACCACCGTCATGCAGAACGCCGTGGTGGCAGCAACGATAGCCAACAACGGCATCGCCATGAACCCCCATGTGGTCGGCCAGATCCTGGCACCCGACGGAACGGTCATCAAGACGACCCGCGAGCGCTCGCTCGGCCAGGCCGTCAGCAGCGGCACGGCCGCGCAGGTCAAGGAGGCCATGCTCGACGTCGTCCAGAGCGGCAGCGGCGTGGCGGCCAATATCGCCGGCGTCAAGGTCGCCGGCAAGACCGGCACCGCCGAGACCAACAGCACCACCCCGAACTCGACATTCATCGGGTTCGCACCATACGACACGCCCACGCTCGCGATCTCGCTCGTCTTGGAGCAGACATCCGAGAACGAGACCACGGCGGCGGCAGTCGCGGGACAGGTCCTGCGCGCGGCGCTCGCGGCCCAAGGCATGTAAACCGGTAAACAGAGGTAACGATTCCGCCCTGCGGATTGATTGGTGAGGAGTAAGAGAGATGGCAGAGGCTCAGCGCGTACTTGGAGGCAGGTACCTGCTCAAGGACAAAGTTGGCAACGGAGGCATGGCGAGTGTGTTCCGCGCCCAGGACCAGGTCCTGGACCGCACCGTCGCGGTCAAGATCATGCTGCCGCAATATGCCGGCGACGCGACGTTCGCTGCGCGCTTCAAGCAGGAGGCGCAGGCGGCCGCAGGCCTTCAGAGCCCCTATATCGTCGGCGTGTACGACTGGGGTAAGGACGGCGACACGTACTACATCGTCATGGAGTACCTGCGCGGCACCGACCTTAAGAGCGGCATCAAGAGCCACGGCGCCCTCGACCCCAAGAAGGTCGCCCAGATCGGCTCGCAGATCAGCTCCGCGCTTTCGGTCGCCCACAAGCACGAGATCATCCACCGCGACATTAAGCCGCAGAACATCATGGTGCTGCCCGACGGCAACATCAAGGTGATGGACTTTGGCATCGCGCGCGCCAAGAACAGCCACCTCACGCAAGACAACAACGTGCTGGGAACCGCCCACTACGTCAGCCCCGAGCAGACCCGTGGTCAGGACCTCGGCCCCACCTCGGATATCTACTCGCTGGGCGTCGTGATGTATGAATGCGCCACCGGCCGCGTTCCCTTTGACGGTGACGACGCTATCTCGGTCGCACTCAAGCAGGTCAACGAGCTGCCTATTCCGCCGAGCCAGATCAACTCCGGTGTCGACGCCGACCTTGAGCGCATCATCCTCAAGTGCATGGAGAAGGACCCCGCAAACCGCTTCCAGACCGCCAACGAGCTGCGTCAGGTGCTCAACAGCTACCTGTCGGGCCGTGCCGTCAACGTCTCGGAGCCCACGCGCATCATCGGTGCCCCCGGTGAACTGGGCGCCACCAAGACTCGCGAGCTTTCCGATCAGACGCGCGCCATGGTGCGTCCCGTCTCGGGCGTGAGCGGCCAGAATACCGCCCGTAGCTCGGTTTCGGGCTCCACCGGCTCCTACGAGGTCGAAGAGCCCAAATCCAACAAGAACAAGATCATCGCCGCCGTGGTGGCAGCGGTTGCCGTCATCGGCATCGTGGTGGCCTTTGCCACAGGACTCTTTGGCGGCGAGCAGGTCACCGTGCCCGATGTGCTGGGCATGGACCAGCAGACTGCCGTCGAGCTGATCAAGGAAGCCGGCCTCGAGGTCGGCACCATCGACCAAAGCTACAACGACGATGTCGACGAGGGCAAGGTCGCCGAGCAGACGCCCAACGGCAACACCAAGAAGGCCAAGGGCACCAAGGTGAACCTGGTAATCTCCAAGGGCCCCAAGCCCTCCGAGAAGGTTGAGGTTCCCCAGCTTGTCGGCCTGACCAAGGACCAGGCAGAAGCCGCGCTGGCAAGCGTTGGCCTGAAGGGCAACGCCTCCGAGGAGGCCAACGAAGCCGATGAGGGCCAGGTCTTTGAGCAGAGCACCGAAGCCGGTAAGGAAGTCGCGAAGGGCACGACCATCTCGTACAAGGTCTCGAGCGGCCCGGATACCACGTCCGTCCCCGATCTGACCGACATGACCGAGGCCCAGGCGCGCAACGCCCTCGATATGGCAGGCTTTGGCGTCGACGTTAGCTACCAGGAGAACGACTCGGTTACCGAGGGCACCGTGATCAGCTGGAACCCCAGCGGCAAGCAGAAGCCCGGCGCCACGATTACCGTCGTCATTGCCAAGAAGTCCGGCAAGGCCGCTGTCCCGGGCAATCTGTACGGTAAGAGCATTTCCGCCGCTGTTACCGCGCTCAACAACGCCGGTTTCTATAACATTGGCTTCTGTGACCAGAACGGCAATCCCGTGAGCGGTAACGAGGATGCCACCGTTACGGGCGTCTCCCCCACCGGCAAGCAGTCCACCGACAGCACGATCACGCTAACGGTCGCACTTTCTGGCTCTGGTTCTGGCTCTGGTTCGGGCTCTGGCTCGGGCACGGGTGACGATTCCGGTACGACCAACTAGTCGCCACCCCACCGCCCATCACGGCTCTCGCCGCAAACATATTCGCTCACAGGAGCCCGCTTGCTTCCCCAGCAAGCGGGCGCTTTCTTTATCTGAAGCAGCGAATACTCCGGCATGCCTTAAACCAGAAGAGCCCGGCACCGTAGCGGTACCAGGCTCGATATTTCTCTGGTGCCCCCGGGCGGATTCGAAAACTCCCCCCGCGGGGAAATGAGTGACGCGGGTGCCGACGGTCCGAATCCGCCGGCAGCTCCCACAAACCAGAAACGGCGCCGCTCTCGCGACGCCGTCATAATCTTCTGGTGCCCCCGGGCGGATTCGAACCGTCGACACCCGCTTTAGGAGAGCGGTGCTCTATCCCCTGAGCTACGGAGGCATGTTGTACTAGTGTAGCAGATTTACGCCGTTGTAATACAGCGTATAGCCACTCTTCGAAGTTGCGATGGAACAGCCCTCCGGAAAGTGTGTCCCACTATCCAGGCAAATTCTGGGTCAAACTTTCCCAATGGGACCTCGCTGGAAACTGTGTCCCAGAATTTCGGCTCGAAACGGGACACAGTTTCCCAAACGACCCCGTTCCGGAAACTACATCCCGGAATCGGCGCTCGAACTGGGATGCACTTTCCCGATCGAGCCCCATGGGAAACTGCGTCCCACTTTGGGGGGGCGCTCTTTAATGACTAGTTACCTTTGTGGAAGAGGTTTTTGATAACGGAGGGGATGCTCTTGGCGCCCTTGGCGGTCACATCGATAAAGTCGGGCGAACGCACGAGCTTATCCTCGTCGACGTACTTGCGGACCGCACGAAGCGTCTCTTTGTCGTCGCGCGTCGAAAACGTAAAGTGACCGTTGTCCTTGGTGAAGATGGCAAAACGCGTGATCTTCTTGGTGCCGCGTAAAACCTCGGCGGCAATATAGTCGACCTCGTCCCACGGGATTTGAATATAATCCTCGGGATTGCGCTCGTTATAGTACTCAAACGCCTTATTGCCCACCATTACGTTACCGTGACTGGTAAGCCCCATCAGGCAGGTTGCCGGCGTTGCCAGATCGACCGTGCTGTTCTGAGATTGCGCCATACGCGCCTCGCCCTCCAATAAAAAACAATCGGACCGCATCCAGTGTACCCACCGGATGCGGTCCGTTTCAATGGCTCAAAAGCCCTTGCCTAGCAACTCTCGGTCTTAAGCCGAAGCGTGCTTACATGAAGCCGCAGACGCGACCGATGATGCCGACGGCGAAGAGAGCCAGGATGATGACGATCGGGCTGACCTTCTTCTTGAGGAGCTTGCAGACCAGCAGGGTCAGGCACACAGCGGCAAGGCCGGGGATGAGCTGATCGAGGTTAGCCTGAAGCGTGGTGACCTTCATCTGATCAAGGGCGGTAGCACCGATGGAGTTGTACATCGTCAGCGCTTCCTTGACGCCCTCGGAGCCGGAGGGCAGGCTAGCCCAGTCGATAAAGGCGCCAGCAGACTGCGTGACCTTGGAGACGACCGGGGTGAAGGAGATGGACACCCAGCGCTCGACCAGGGCGCCGATGATGAACATACCCAGGATGGAAGCACCCTCGGTGACCTTGCCCATCAGACCGCCGGAGAGGTCCTTGGCGATGGAGGAGCCGACCTTGTAGCCAAACTCCTGCGTGTACCACAGGAAGGCGTAACGGATGATGTTCCACGCGAAGAAGAACAGCAGCGGACCGGCGATGCTGCCGGACAGGGCCATGGAAGCGCCCAGAGCGCCCAGAATCGGGCGAAGGGTGAACCAGAAGGCAGGGTCGCCGACGCCGGCGAGCGGGCCCATCATACCGACCTTGACGCCCTGGATGGCGACGTCGTCGATCGGAGCACCGTTGGCGCGCTCCTCCTCGAGGGCGAGGGTAACGCCAATGACGGGGGCGGAAACATAGGGGTGGGTGTTATAGAACTCCAGGTGGCGCTTAAGAGCGGCAATCTGGTCATCCTTGCTGGTGTAGAGCTTCTTGATCGCAGGGATCATTGCGAAGCACCAGCCGCCGTTCTGCATACGCTCGTAGTTCCACGAGCCCTGAAGGAACTGATGACGGAAGCAAACCTTCTTGCGGTCAGCCTTGGTGAGCTGAATCTTGTTCTCTGCCATATGTATCACTCCCCTCCTACTCGTAATCGTTCAGAATATCGCCGAGCGGGTCGCCGGAGCCACCGCCCATGCCGCCACCCTGCTTGGCCAGATCCTTAAGGCCAAGGTAGATGAGGGCAAGGGAGATACCGATGAGGCCAAGGGCGATCAGCGTGAGCTGAGGGATCGCAGCAAGGACAAAGCCGAGGATGAAGAACGGCCAGGTCTCCTTGGTGGCCATCATGTTGATGACCATGGCGTAACCGACGGAAGCGACCATGCCGCCGCCGACAGCCATGCCGCCGGACAGCCAGTCGGGCATAGCGTTAAGCGCGTTGGTAACTGCCTCGGCCGGGATGATGCACAGAAGCACTGCCGGGATGGCGATACGAAGGCCCTGCATAAGGATGGCAATGTACTGCCAACGCTCGATGCCGGCGAAGTCGCCCTTCTCGGCGCAGCCGTCCATGGCGTGAGCGATAGCGGTAGCCAGGGTACGGCAGATCATGGTCAGGAACAGACCAGCGACCGACAGCGGGACGGCGACGGCGATAGCGGCGGTAACGGCCTTCGACGGATCGGTAGCGCCGCCGTTGAGGGCGAGCACCATGATGATCGAAGAGGCGACCGAGGCCAGAGCGGCGTCAGGCGCGACGGCGGCGCCGACGTTAGCCCAGCCAAGGGCCATCATCTGGAGCGAACCGCCCAGGAGGATGCCCTCCTGAAGGTGACCGGTTACGAGACCGATAAGCGTGCATGCCACGAGCGGCTGATGGAACTGGAACTCATCCAGAATGCCTTCCATACCGGCAAGCAACGCGACAATCGCAACAAGCAGAATAGTGATTGCAGACATGTATCGGACCCTCCTTTACTATGCTTGAGCGGCCAGTTCGGCCTTAGCTTTCTTCAACATGGCGTCGAGATCCTCGGAGGAATCCGAAGGAACCTTGCGGACCTCGAACTTGACGCCCTTGGCCTTGAGGGCCTCGAGAGTCTTGACGTCGTCATCGCCCATAGCGACGGCGTTGGTGACGACGACCTTGCCCTTGGAGTGAGCCATGGAACCGATGTTGACTTCCTTGATGTCGACGCCAGCCTCGATGGCCTTGAGCAGATCCTGCGGGTTCTCGAAGAGCAGCATGGCCTTGGTGTCACCAAAGCGCGTGTCCTTGACGACCTCGGCCATCTTCTTGATGGGCACGACGTTGGCATGGACTCCCGGAGGGGCAGCCTGCTCGATCATGGTCTTGCGGAGCTCGTCGTGAGCAACGCCGTCGGAAACCACGATGATGCGGTTGGGGTTAATCTGCTTGGTCCACGTGGTGGCCACCTGACCATGCAGCAGACGGGTGTCGATACGGACGTGGGCAATCTTGATGTGCCCGTCGCCGATGACCGTTCCCGGAGGAATGGCGCCTGCAGGAGCAGCGGCGGCCGTAGCCGGCTTCTTCTCCTCGGGCTCCAGAGACTCGGGCTTGACGCGTACGCCAGCCTTAGCCTCAGTCACGAGATGTTTTGCGATCGCATGTGCAGTGTTCTTTGCGTCAAAACGCTGCGAATATGCCTCGATGAGCATAGGCAGGTTGACACCGGTGACGATAGCCCAGGAATCGTGGCCCTCGATGAGCCCGCTGATCTGGTTGAACGGCGTGCCGCCCCACAGATCAACGAGGAAGAGCACCTGCTCCTGGTCCTCGAAGGAAGCGACTGCTTCCTCGACCTTGGCACGGAAATCGTCGGGGCCCATGCTCGGCTCGAGCGAGACCACGGCAACAGACGGCTGATCGCCAAAGACCATCGAGCCCGTCTGCTTGATTCCAGCTGCCAAGTCCCCGTGGCTAGCAAGAACAATACTTACCATCACATAACCTCCTTTTTGTCTACCTATTTCCTACACGACATGAAAGGAGTATACCTGTTTGGATTGTGGAATTATAGCTAAATTCGCAAAAGGTTGGATTATTTGTTTAAACGTCTAAGTTTGTTACAAATTGATTACGTTGCCGGTTTACAGCTTATTGCCTGCTAAAACGTGATTTGCTGATTGCTTTCAAAGACATATAAAGGTGCACTGTTCGTTAAGACCGCTTTTAGGTGGATCCCAATGCGTCTGCGTGCCACCATTTTGTTTAAACAGACATGACTTGACTAACCGAAGCAAATATGTTTAGAACTCTAGCCCATGTAGTCATTGGATGTTAGGCGATGTGGAGTGGGTTGGCGGCGTCGACGGCATCGGGCGCGTCGGAAGGGCCGTCGGGGGCAGCGCCTGCCGGATCCTCTTCGGGGGTCTCGATCTGTTTGATCATTACCTCTTGGCCCTGCAGCAAATAGGTCTCGCCGCTACCGCAATGGGGACAGGCCTTGCCGTGCTCGACCGTCGCGTAGTCGCAGCCACACGCCTCGCAATGTGTCACGGCCTCAACGGGCTCCACGATAAGCTCTGCACCCTCGGTGATGGGCTTTTTATCTGCAGCCCAGCGCCAAGCGTCGAGCAGCAAGTCGGGAACGACGCCCGAGACCTCGCCCAGCAGCAACGTCACGCTCGAAACGCGACGCACGCCATTGGCGCGCGCCACGTTCTCGACATCGCGAATGATGTGGTAAACGATCCCCAATTCATGCACTTTTTCTTCCGCCGTTCCCGTTATGGCTACTTACTTGCGACCGAACTTAATCTTGATGGCGCGCTTGAGCGCATACTTGCCGAGGCTTGGGAGCTTTTGCTCGTATTTGACCATCGTGGAGCACTCGGGGCGGTCCCGATCCAGGTGGATGGCATCGAACGCGCACTTGGTGGTGCACAGACCGCAGCCGATACACTTGTTGGGGTCGACGATCGAGGCGCCGCAGCCCAGGCAGCGGGCGGTCTCGGCGCGCACCTGCTCTTCGGTAAAGGTCTCGACGTACTCGCTAAACGGCGCGGCCTTCTCGCGCTCGCGGTCCACGTGGGCAACCTCACGGCTCGCGTTGTCGTAGCTCTCGATCACGACATCGTCGCGGTCGAGCGCGGTGTAGCGGCGCTGGTTGCGGCCGATGGTGAGCGTGGACCCCGGCTGCACAAAGCGATGGATGGACACGGCGGCCTCGTGGCCGGCGGCGATGGCATCGATGGCAAAACTCGGACCGGTGTAGACGTCGCCGCCCACAAAGATGTCTGGCTCGGCGGTCTGGTAGGTCTGAGGATCGGCAAGGGCACCCTGACCGCGGCCAAGCTCCACCTTGGAGCCAGCCAGCAGGTCGCCCCACACAATGGACTGGCCAATCGACATGACGACACGGTCGGCATCGACACGGCGCAGATCGTTCTCATCGTACTCGGGCGCAAAACGCCCCTCGTCATCGTAGACGCGCGTGCAGCGCTTAAAGGTGATGCCGCACACACGGCCGGCCTCGTCCAGGTGAACCTCCTTGGGGCCCCAACCGCAGCTGATGTGCGCACCGTCCTCGATGGCCTCGCGACACTCCTCCTCGCTGGCGGGCATCTGGGCCTCGCTCTCCAGGCAGAACATCTCAACGTGCTCAGAGCCCAGACGGCAGGCGTTGCGGGCAACGTCGATGGCCACGTTGCCGCCGCCCACCACAATGGTGCGGCCGGACAGGGTATCGATCTTGCCGCTGTTAACCTCGCGAAGGAAGTCGACGGCCACGGTCACGTCCTCGGCATCCTCGCCCGGAATGCCGGCAAGGCGGCCACCCTGGCAGCCGATGGCAACGTAGAAGGCCTTAAAGCCCTGCGCGCGCAGCTCGTCGAGCGTCACATCGCGACCGACCTCCACGCCATAGCGGAACTCGGCGCCCATCAAGCGAATGATCTCGACCTCGGCCTCGATAACGTCCTTTTCCAGCTTAAAGCTGGGAATGCCATAGGTGAGCATGCCGCCCGGGCGTTCGCTCTTCTCGAACACGACGGGCTTGTAGCCCTTCTCGGCCAGATAGAAAGCGCAGGACAGACCTGCCGGGCCGGCACCGATGATGGCGATCTTCTGGTCGAAGCCGCCGGCACGCGTCGGAGTCACCACGGGCGGGACATAGCGGGTCGCTGCGTCCAGATCACGCTGGGCGATAAACTTCTTGACTTCGTCGATAGCCACGGCGGCGTCCACACGGCCGCGGGTGCAGGCATCCTCACAGCGACGGTTGCACACACGGCCGCAGATAGCGGGCAGCGGGTTCTCGCGCTTAATGAGTGCTAGGGCCTCGTCATAGCGACCCTGAGCCGCGAGCTTCAGATAGCCCTGAACGGCAACGTGCGCGGGGCAGGCCGTCTTGCAGGGAGCGGTGCCGGACTCATGCGTCTCGATGCGGTTGTCGTTGCGGTAGTTAGGCGACCACTTGGTGTGGTCCCACTTGGTGGCGTCGGGCAGCTCCTGGCGCGGATACTCGGGCACGCGACCGCCCGCCTTTTTGCTGCAGAGCTTTTGGCCGAGCTTGGCGGCGCCGGCCGGGCACACCTCAACGCAGCGACCGCAGGCCACGCACTTGTCCTTCTCGACCTTGGCGACATAGGCCGAGCGCGACAGGTTGGGCGTGTTGAACAGCTGCGAGGTGCGCAGGGCATAGCACACGTTGACGTTGCAGTTGCAGATGGCGAAGATCTTGTTCTCGCCGTCGATGTTGGTGATCTGGTGCACAAAGCCGTTGTCCTCGGCCTGGCGCAGGATGTCGTAGACCTCCTCGCGCGTCACATAATGGCCGCGGTCGGTCTCGACCACATAGTCGGCCATATCGCCCACGGCAATGCACCAATCGGCCGGGTCATCGGCGCAGCCCTCGCCCATCACGCGACGGCTCGCGCGGCAGCTGCAGGTGCTGGCGGCATATTTACCCTCGTATTTGTCGAGCCAATGCTCGATATGCTCGATCGGCACCGACGTGCTCGCGGCATCGATGGCCTTCTCGACCGGAATTACATGCATGCCGATGCCGGCACCGCCAGGCGGCACCATCGGCGTGGCCTTGGACAGCGGTCCCTTGGACGCCTGCTCAAAGAACTTGGCATAGACCGGGTGCTCGTCGAGCTGGCTTACGCGCATGTTGAGGAACTCGGCGGAACCCGGCACCAGCATGGGCAGCACCCACTGCTTGGCGCGCTCGGGGTTTTCCCAGTTGTACTCGAGCAGGCCCGTGTAGCTCATGTCGTCGAGCATCTTCTCGATATCGGCCTCGGGCATGCCGGTGAGCTTGACCATCTCGGACAGCGTATAGGGACGGCGCATCTTCATCTTGCAGAGCACTTCGGCCTGCTCGTCGGTTGCGGCCTCGGCAAACGACCAGTACTCGTAGCCCAGCAGCTCGTCGCGATGCAGCAGACGGTTGGTGCAGTGCTCGCACAGCTTGACGATTGCCTCGCGCGGATGCTCCGGCAGCGGCGGCACAAACTCCGCGCCGGTATCGGGCTCGGTGTAACTAATCCCCGGTCCGTTGAGAATCATGGTTGTCCCTTCTCTTGCCGCAGCCCGACGAGGCCGCAGCGCCCCTCTTTTTTTGCAGGCCGGGCATGCCCCCATGCCGTTCACCCGCCATTGTTGACATTGTGTCAAAAATAGTATTGACGAACCGTCAACAATATTCAAGACTGTTAGGCGAACGGTCAGGCAAAAGAGGATGAAAGGCGGCAAAACATGGGCGACACGTACGCAGATATCCCTGTGGCCGACGCCACTCTTGCGTCCGATAGCGCGGCAAAGCGCCTGACGGGAGACGAACGCCGTCGCGAGATCCTCGATGCCGTGCGCACCGTAAGCTCCGAGCTGGGCGTGTCGCATCTATCCGTCTCGGCCGTGACCAAGCGAGCCGGCTGCACGCGCTCACTGTTCTACCACTACTTCGCCGATATGGACGCCGCCGTCGCCGCTGTTATGGACGAGGCGATCGACGGCTTTATCTCCGAGCTCGAGCAGTGGAACGCCAGCCGCACCGTCGGCGATATCGAGGGCGCGCTCGACACCGTCGCCCCGCTCTTTAAGCGTCTGGTCGCCAGCGGCCACGAACTGCCGAGCACGCTCACCTCAAGCAGTGGCGCGCTCTACGGCGGCTTTTTGCACAACGTGGTCCAGCGTGTGGCGCAGTATATCTGCGACACCACCGTGGTGGATTTTGTCGCCCATCATGAGCTACGCATCGACCATGTCTACGAGACGTTCTACACCCTCATCATGGGGTTGTTGATGTATATCCGCACGCACCCCGATGTGCCCGACGAGACGGTCAAGGAAATCATCGCCTCGACACTCCACATCGAGGGCTATACCGCCAAGTATCCGGAGCGCAAGCCCCAGAACTGACGACATTTGGCCAAACTGCCCGCGATCAGAAGAGGGGCCGCGGGCGTGTGAAAGGAGAGCAGCATGCTGTTCGATGTTTGGGGTAGCGATACCCTTATCCACTGGGCCGGATGGGCCATGGTCTTTATTGGCCTCATCGTGCTCAACGAGGTCGGCCGCCGCACCAAGCTGGGCGCGGCAATCATCTTTGGCGTGGCTCCGCTGGCCATGACCATCTACTGCGTCGCCATCGCCATCGGCGTTTCGCAGGGTGCCGAGTGGGCGCTCACCAACCCCACCCATGTGTACCAGAACAGCTGGTTCCACTACGCCAAGGTATACGCGGCGCTGGCCGGTTGCTGGGGCTTCATTGCCATTAAGTACCAGTGGGGCAAGATCGGCAAGGCGCATTGGTTCCGCGCGTGGCCGTTTGTGATCGTCGCCATCAACATCATGATCGCCGTCGTGTCCGACTTCGAGAGCGCATATCACTTCTTTGTCCTGGGCGAGTCCACTTGGGTCACCTCCGAAGGTGCTACGCAGCTGGCCGGCTGGAACAACGTGTTCAACGGCATCGCCGGAATCATCAACATCTTCTGCATGACCGGTTGGTGGAGCGTCTACGCCTCCGAGGACAAGACCGACATGCTGTGGCCCGACATGACCTGGGTCTACATCATCGCCTACGACATCTGGAACTTCTGCTACACCTACAACTGCCTGCCCACCCACTCCTGGTTCTGCGGATTTGCGCTGCTGCTGGCGCCCACCGTCGCCGCCTTTATCTGGAACAAGGGCGGCTGGATCCAGAACCGCGCCTTTACGCTGGCCATTTGGTGCATGTTTGCCCAGGTGTTCCCGTACTTCCAGGAGGAGTCTATCTTTGTGACCCACTCCACGCTCGACCCCGCCGCTGCCACCGCGGTCTCCATCGCCGCGCTGGTCGCCAACATCGCCGCGATCATCTACGTCACCTACCGTGCCAAGAAGCTCGGCCGCAATCCCTACAAGCAGGATGTCTTTGAGGGCACCAGCGACTGGGAGAAGGCTACCGCCCGCCGCGCCAAGGTGGATTACGCACACGCCGAGTAACATGCCCGGCGCACATGCCGCTTGAATGTGAAGTCGCCTGGCCGACTCCGCGCAATGCAACGTATTGCATGCCCCCGGAAAGCGATTTGTCCGCTTTCCGGGGGCTTTTTGCTGCGGCGCGCAGCCACGCACATATTCAAAACCTCTCGCACAGATAAAATCAGATTTCCAATTGCCTGACAGCTCTATATGACCCTGTTTTTGGGTACATTGTTGTCCCGATATTGAGCTTGGGGGATGTATGAAAGATGAGACGATGGGCCAAGAGGATGCGGCCCAAGATGCAGAAGCTTGCGCCGAGGCCTTGGAGAGCTTAGACCGGATTTCACTCGATGAGATTGCGTTTGACGATTCGGGCGTTGAGGTGCAGGATGAGCCGGAAATCGAGGCGCAGCCCGATGATCAGGATGCAAAAGACGATGGCGCCGTGCCCACCGAAGTCGAGGCGGGGCACGAGGAATCCGAATGTGAGGCCGGCGACCAGCCCGAATCCGACACGGGCGAGGAAACCATCTTGCTCGACAGCTTGCCGCCCGAGGATTCGCTGACCCGCGAGCTTCCTGGCCTGGGTTCCGCACCAGCCGTGGACGAGACCGTCGCCATGGGCGATATTCCCCTGCCGTCCGTTCCCTCGGCACGCGAGGCCGAGGTTCGCCATCGCAAGATGTCGCCCAAGCGCCGCAATCTGTTGGTCGCCGGTGTCGTGGCCGTCGCGCTCGTCGCCGGCGGTGCAGGCTATGCTGCCTGGAACGGATATCAACAAGAGCAGGCTGCCAC
Organism: Collinsella sp.; assembly: GCA_036312785.1. Lineage (GTDB taxonomy): Bacteria > Actinomycetota > Coriobacteriia > Coriobacteriales > Coriobacteriaceae > Collinsella. Next base: position 142,555 of record JAXJNG010000013.1, on the reverse strand, counting down.
CGCCGCCGCCAATGCCCACACGATGATGTCGGTGCAGATTGGCGTGCATGCCGCGGGGCTCGACTGTTCCGCCGGCTCCAAGATTCCCGTACAGGTGAGTGGCCAGGATTCTGACGGATCCTCCGTGAGCGAAACACTCTATGTTGACGAGCACGGCCGTGGCATCAAACTGCTACCCGGTGACTACACGCTCTCCATTGCCGCCTCCCCCATCGCGTCCGACGGCACCGTCTATACCGTGCCGACCACCAAGGCGCAGGTCACGATCAAGAGCGACGGACAGGACCTAAGCAGCCAGGCCGCCTTTAAGCTCAAGGTGCCTTCGGCCGACACGGTAACCGACGACCAGATCGATGCCGCCGCCAAATATGCCGAGGAGGGAGGCGCGAGCTCCGCCGCCACCGCCAAGGTGCTCCAGCAGGCGGCAACCGCGCGGCGCGACGCCGCCGTCAATGCCGTGAGCGCGCAAAAGGCACAGGCGGCCCGTGATGCCGACGCCCGTCACAAGGCAACCGACCTCTACCAGCTCGATATCCCCGTCGAGTGGTACGGCAAGGTCGAGACTTGGCAAAATGGCAGCACGCTATGCATCTATCTTGCCGGCGACAGCGATACGCCGATTGTGACGCTCGTCGCGGTGCGCGAGGGCGAGAGCTTTACGCCCGATGAGGGCGATACAGTTTTGGGTGCGGCCAATCTAGGCAACGGTTATACCGTCTACGCCAGCGGCCCCGTCTATCCGTACGTGGTGTCCCAGACCATCAACGGACGGACGCAGAATCCCGTGTCGACCTACCCCATGGACACGGCCATTGAGCTTGTCGAGCTCACGACCGGCAACCGCTATACCTATAGCCAGATCAAGAACGTGCTGGTCGGCAAAGACGGCAACGCAGACGCCGCGACCAAACTCGAGACCGACTACCTCGCGCAGATCCTGCTGCCGAGCATCAAAGCCCAGGACTAGCCGGCCCGAAGACAGCCGCCCAACGCAGTTGCGGTGAAATAGGGATTGTTTTTGCTGGTCAAACCGCAAAACAGTCCCTATTTCACCGCAACTTATTGGTGGCACTTAGCGCCACGGATCGGCTTCGAACATCGGCTCGCGCTCGGGGCGTCGGTCGCTGTAGGGGTCGTAACCGTCATCGTCCTCGTTCTCGGCACGGATATAGGGGTCGCGCGGCTTGGGCGCCGGTTTGGGAGAAGCCTTCGGTGCGACCGGCGCGGCGGGCGCTGCCTCAGCCGCCGGTGCGTGCGTCTTGATCTCGTCTTTCATCTGCATAGCTCCTTGCATCGCATCCGTTCAACATCATCTATTGTCGCACGAAAAAGGGCGGCGGACCCAATTGGATCCGCCGCCCTTGGCGTTCGGCTCAAAAGGCAGATTTTAAGGCATGGCCCAAAATCTACTCGGCGTCGGGGACCTCGTAGGTGGCCGCCGGCGTATTGTCGCACACGACGGTAAAGCCGCCGTCCTTGTCGACATCGACCGTCACCTGATCGCCCTCGCGCACCGTGCCGTCGATGATAGCGGCGGCGATGGCATCCACGACCTCGCGCTGGACCAGACGCTTGAGCGGACGGGCGCCAAAGACCGGGTCCAGGCCGCCCACGGCGAGCATCTGCTTGGCCGCCGGGGTGATGGCAAGCGTCATGCGCTCCTTGGCCAGGCGTGCGCGGACGTCGGCAAGCTGGATGTCGACGATCTTCTCGATCTGCGCCATGCCGAGCGGATGGAACACCACGATATCGTCGATACGGTTGAGAAACTCGGGACGGAAGGTCTGAGCCATGGCGGCGTTGACCTGATGGCGCATCTCCTCTTCGTCCTTGCCGGACAGATCGGCGATGGCTTTGGAGCCCACGTTGGACGTCATGATGATAATCGTGTTCTTGAAGGACACCTGGCGACCCTGGCCATCGGTCAGACGGCCGTCGTCGAGCACCTGCAGCAGCACGTTGAAGACATCCGGATGAGCCTTCTCCATCTCGTCGAGCAAGATCACGGAGTACGGACGACGGCGCACGGCCTCGGTGAGCTGGCCGCCCTCGTCGTAACCCACGTATCCCGGGGGCGCACCGATCAGACGCTGGACGCTGAACTTCTCCATGTACTCGGACATGTCGATACGCACGAGTGCGCGCTCGTCGTCGAACAGGCACTCGGCAAGCGCCTTGGCGAGCTCGGTCTTGCCCACGCCGGTGGGGCCCAGGAAGAAGAAGCTGCCGATGGGCTTGTCCGGGTCGGAGAGACCCGCACGGCTGCGGCGCACGGCCGCGGCAACGGCGGAGACGGCCTCGTCCTGGCCGATGACGCGCTTATGCAGCTCGCCCTCCAGGCCCTTCAACTTGTCGAGCTCGCCCTGCATCATCTTGGACACGGGCACGCCGGTCCAGGCGCTCACGACCTCGGCGATCTCATCGGAGGTCACCTGTTCGTTGAGGCCCTCGCCGTCCTGCTGCTTTTGCGCCTCGAGCGCGGCCTCGGAATCCTGAATCTGCTGCTGCAGGCCCGGAATCACGGAGTAGCGCAGCTCGGACGCACGACCCAAATCGCCGTTGCGCGTCGCACGCTCCTCCTCGCTCTTGGCCTCGTCAAGCTGGCTCTTAAGCTCCTGCACGTGGTCAATGGCGTTCTTCTGGTTGAGCCAGCCGGCCTTTTGCACGTTGAGCTTTTCCTGGACCTCGGCGATCTCTTGGCGCAGGGCCTCCAGACGCTCCTTGGAGGCGTCATCGGTCTCCTTCATGAGCGCCTGCTCCTCGATCTGCAGCTGGGTAAGCTGACGCGTGGTGGCGTCGATCTCGACCGGCATGCTGTCGAGCTCCATGCGCAGGCGGCTTGCGGCCTCGTCGACCAGGTCGATGGCCTTGTCGGGCAGGAAGCGGTCGGCGATATAGCGATCGGAGAGGTCGGCAGCTGCCACGAGCGCACTATCGGTGATATGCACGCCGTGGAAGATCTCGTACTTCTCCTTGAGGCCACGCAGAATCGAGATGGTGTCCTCGACGGTAGGCTCGCTGACCATAACGGTCTGGAAACGACGGGCGAGCGCCGCATCCTTCTCGATGTACTTGCGGTATTCGTCGAGCGTGGTCGCGCCGATCGCATGCAGGTCGCCGCGGGCGAGCGCCGGCTTGAGGATGTTGCCGGCGTCCATGGAGCCCTCGGTGGCACCCGCGCCCACGATGGTGTGGAGCTCATCGATGAACAGGATGACCTTACCTTCGGACTTCTGTACCTCCTTGAGCACGGCCTTCAAGCGATCCTCGAACTCGCCGCGGTACTTGGCGCCGGCGACCAGCGCGCTCATGTCGAGCTCGATGAGGTCGCGGTCGCGCAGGGTGCTCGGCACATCGCCGGCCACGATACGCTGGGCGATGCCCTCGACGATGGCCGTCTTGCCGACGCCCGGCTCGCCGATGAGCACGGGGTTGTTCTTGGTGCGACGGGACAGGACCTGGATGGTACGACGGATCTCGTCGGTACGGCCGATGACCGGATCGAGCTTGCCGGCGCGGGCCAGATCGCAGATGTTGCGACCGTACTGCTCCAGCGCCTCAAACTGGGTCTTGTCCTCGGCAGACGTCACGCGGTCATCGCCGCGCAGCTCCTCGTAGACTTGCTCGATGCGCTCCTTGGTCACGCCGGCGTCGCGCAGAACGCGGCCGGCCTCGCCCTTGTCCTCGGCAAGCGCCATCAGCAGATGCTCGGTCACCACAAAGCTGTCGCCCATCTTGGTGGCCTTCTTCTCGGCCTTCTCGATGACGCGGACGAGCTCGTTGGACAGGCCCATCTGCTGACCCTCGCCCGAAACCTTGGGCGCATGGTCGATGGTATCTTGCGTGGAGCGTGAGAGCTGGGCCGGGTCGGCACCGATGCGCTCGATGATCACGGAGATATTGCGCTCGCCGGCACCGAGCAGGGCAGACAGTAAGTGAATCGGCTCCACCGCGCCGGCCTGCGCGTCGGCGGCCGTGCTCATGGCGGTCTGCAGCGCCTCGCGCGACGTCATTGCTAGCTTATCGATTCTCATGGAATCACCTCTCTTGGGGCGGCCGCCCTACGGGGCGGCTTCACGTTGTTCGAGAAGTATTGTTGCCAGCTTCGCTCGATCTTATACACAAATCTAAGTCTCTATATATAAGATTTTCTGAGTGATTGAGAGATAGGGAGCAGGCAAGCTCGCCCGCTGTGGCCTCGTCCCCTTACTATCTCAATCTGTAACATCTAACGACTGTTTATGGCTCCAGATGTTACAAATCAAGATGAAATGGCCAACGGCGCCCGTTTGTCTCAATCTGTAACATCTACTCGGCAAATAGAGCTCCATCTGTTACAAATCGAGACGAACAGAAGACGCCCGAATCGAAAATCTAAATCTGTAACACCAAGCCCACTTTTAGCGGCCAAGATGTTACAGATCGAGACAGACCGAAAACCACCACAAAGAGGACAGGCACCTTTGTGGTGGTCGCGGTCTCTACTCCTTCGCCGAACCCGTACTTCCCGATTCGACGGTCCAGGGCATCTCATCCTCGAACAGCCATGTACGGGCAGACCCACTATCGCGTGCAGTCTGCGGGTCAGGCAAGCAGGTCTGTTTATAGGCATCTTGGATACACTGACCCATAAAATCGTTGAGCTCGGTCTGGTCGCCCTCCATGACATAGGCGACATCGCCGTCCATGATGTAGATGCCCGGACCCTCATTGCCCTCGTAGCCCGGATCGTACGAGACATCACATAACTTTGCGCCGTTTGCAGTGTCCAGCTCGATAGAAGAGTGGCATCCGCCAACCATGTCGTTCGCTTTTGCCCGATAGGACGCATATCCGTACCAACGCTTAAATGTTTTGCCCTTGAGTAGCTCGGACGTCCTATCGATCAGGCTTGTATCCGTGGTATAGCGCATGGCCCCAAGCTGAATATGTGGATAATTACTAATACCCAGCACAGCCGGCTGCTCATCAAAATCAACGGTAATGGTCTCGGGCTTGTCGTCGCCGGTCAGAAGTTCGACAGATTGAGTCACAGGCTTGACCACCGGCTCCGTCACCGCAGCAGGTAGAAATGCCATACCGACAGCGCCCGCGCCAACCACAGCGATCGCAAACGCCAAGACAATCAATCCAATACGGGCAGAACGGCTCACGGCAAAACACCCCACAATGCAAACCTTCGCCACCTGCACTAATGATACTGCCAGCTAACACTATTACCAAAAGAAGCCGCGTGCTCCTCACCACCACAAGGGAGACAGGCACCTTTGTGGTGGTTTTCGACGCTAACGGTCGACCATCTCGCGCCATGAGATTAAACTTGAATTGTTCTCTGAACATATCCATTTCTGCCTATCCTCAACAGATCTTTGTCTCGAGGAGCGCATATGAAGCCGTCTCATTCCACCGGTCGCAACGTCATCGCCATTCTCGCCATACCCATCGTGATGCTCTTCCTTATCGTCATCACGCCCTTTTCTTTTGGTATCGCCTCGCCCTTCGATCTTTGCGGGATGATCGACGCCGGCTCGCGTGCCACCTCGCTCTCCTTTGTCTGCCGTGGCGTGTTCTACGAATATGCAATTCCCACCGGAAGTTGGCAGTCCAAGTTACCGTTGCTCGGCAAGGTCGACGGATGCTCCCCCTATTTCTGCCTTGAACCTCAGGCGCTAAACTATCTGATCGACGACCAGCCACTCGACTCCATCACCCTCGCCTACGACTACGCACCAAACACCGATGAGCGCCACATGAACCAAGTCCTCGACAAGCTGCTTGGACAGTGCGGGCTCACCGCGGAAGCCGGTCGAACCATCTATAGCAACCGGAAATTAAAGCGAACAGAACTCCGCCGTGTCGGAAAAATCAAAGGGCGAAACGGGGCCGCCTACTGGGATGCCTGGGCAACACGCGACAAGGGCGAATTCGGACACAGCACCTATATGGTCACTGTCTACACCAAAGACGGAATTAAGGACAATGTTGACGATTTCGCGTCATCCAAACTCGGCATCCCCAAAACAACCAAGCCCGCCAGCCCAGATGAAATCCTGTAGAGACGCTCATTAGAATGTCGTTCAGCGAGCGTGGCAGCATCGAGCTCGCCCCCACCACCACAAAGGGGACAGGAGCCTTTGTGATGATCTTCGGCCCCGGCTTTCACCATCTCGATCTATAACATCTAGCTGCCGTTTTGGACCTCAGATGTTACAGATCGAGACGAAATGTTCAGCAGTTCCCGTTTATCTAAATCTGTAACAACTACTCGGCAAATAAGGGTCTACCTGTTACAGAACGAGACAAACCGCGGACCACCACAAAGGTGCCTGTCCCCTTCATGGTGGTTTTCGACAAAAAGAAGCCGCCCCGATAACAGGGGCGGCATCAAGCAAGTCTATTTATTAGCGTCCCTCAAGACCCAACGAGAGCGTCGCGGTAGCCCCGGACACACCTTTCCCTCGGGCGACCCTCGCGAAGCGCGTGAGCACAAGGGAAAGGTGTGTCCGGGGCGCACAGCAACGTTACTCGGCAGCGGCCTTGAACTTGTTGTAGTTGATCAGGCAGCCGGCCTTGATGATGGCGCGCTCCTCTGCCGTCATATCGGCAATGTAGAGCTCAATCTGCTCGACCGTACCATCGGCGCGCACCACGTAGGCGGCGATATCCTTCAGGTCGCCGTCGAGCGCGGCACGGATACCCGGCACGAAGACATAGTCGCCCACCTCAAAGTTGGGCTCCGCCTCCATCTGGAAGGGCACCATGCCCCAGTTCATCACGTTGGAGCGATAGCGCTTGGTGGCGTACTCGTGGACGATGTTGGCCAGGCCGCCGATCACGCGCTGGCAGCTCGCGGCCTGCTCGCGGGCAGAACCGTCACCGGGTTTCTTGGCGTAGAGCATAGAGCCGTACTCGGTCGCCTTGGCATCGGCCGCGACACCGGCGCCGGCCAGTGCCTCAAACACACCGGCAAGCTCGCCATCGAGTGCTGCCAGGTCACCCGCGAACTCGCCGGCCACGCGGCGCTTCTCCACGGCGTCGACCTCCTTGGAACGGCCCACGTAGGCCGGGTCGCGGCGGCTGAGCGTAAACTCGGCCAGGCCCAGCGGGTTGGAGCGGAAGGAGCTCGTCTCGCCCGAGGGGATGAGCTCGTCGGTCGTAGTGACCGGGTCCATGATCTTGGAGCACACCTTGAGCAGGATGTCGTCGCCGAGCGGTTCCATCGCGGGCCACGGCTTAATGTTGGGGCCTTCGACCAGCTCGTCGGCAGGCTCAGCCTTGCCAAAGCCCCAGTACACACGCTTTTTGTACGGCGCGTCGTCAAAGGTGTACTCGCAGGCCTCGTCCCAAGTCTCCTCGGGCAGGTCGGTCGCCGGCGTCAGGACGCCGCCGTTGGCAGCCGTCGCCGCAATGGAGCGGGCGTCCATCAGGGCTACGGCGCTCAGCTGGCCATTACCCGGCTTGGAACCCTCGCGGTTGGGGAAGTTGCGCGTAGTGTGGCGGATCGAAAGGCCGTTGTTGGCGGGCGTGTCGCCAGCGCCGAAGCACGGACCGCAGAACGCCGTGCGCACGATCGCGCCGGCCTCCATAAGGTCGTAGATATAGCCGCGGCGTGTAAGCTCGAGCGCCACGGGCTGGCTCGTGGGGTAGACCGACAGCGAGAACTCGCCGCAGCCGGTGTTGGCGCCCTTGAGCACGCGGGCGGCCTGGACCACGGAGTCATAGTTGCCGCCCGAGCAGCCGGCGATAACGCCCTGCTGCACGTGCAGCTTGCCGTCGACAATCTTGTCGAGCAGGCTAAAGTGCGTCTTGCCCTCGCCGATCTTGGCGGCCTCGAGCTCTACCTCGTGAAGGATGTCCTCGAGGTTCTCGTTAAGCTCGTCGATCTCAAAGCCGTTGGAAGGGTGGAACGGCAGCGCAATCATGGGCTTGATGCTCGACAGATCGACCTCGACGCAGCCGTCGTAGTAGGCAACATCGGCGGGCTTGAGCTCGCGGTAGTCGTCGCCACGGCCGTGCATGGTCAAAAACGCATGCGTGTCCTCGTCGGTGGCCCAGATGCTCGAAAGGCAGGTGGTCTCGGTGGTCATGACATCGACGCCGTTGCGGTAATCGGTCGTCATGCTCGCGATGCCCGGGCCCACAAACTCCATGACCTTGTTCTTGACGTAGCCCTTGGCAAAGACGGCGCGGATGATGGCGAGCGCCACATCGTGCGGGCCGACGCCGGGGCGCGGGGCACCCGTGAGGTAGACGGCCACAACGCCGGGGTAGGCGACATCGTAGGTATCGCGCAGCAGCTGCTTTGCCAGCTCGCCGCCGCCCTCGCCTACGGCCATGGTGCCCAGGGCGCCGTAGCGGGTGTGCGAGTCGGAGCCCAGGATCATCTTGCCGCAGCCGGCGAAGTTCTCGCGCATAAAGGAGTGGATGACGGCGATGTGCGACGGGACGAAGATACCGCCGTATTTCTTGGCCGCGGAAAGGCCAAAGACGTGGTCGTCCTCGTTGATGGTGCCGCCCACGGCGCACAGCGAGTTATGGCAGTTGGTGAGCACGTAGGGCAGCGGGAACTGCTCCATGCCCGAGGCGCGTGCCGTCTGGATGATGCCGACAAAGGTGATGTCGTGGCTCGCCATGGCATCGAAGCGAATCTTGAGCGCCTCGGGATCTCCGGACGTATTGTGTGCCTGGAGGATCGAATACGCGATGGTGCCGCGCTTGGCATCCGCGGGCGTCTGCGCAATGCCGCGCTCGGCAGCCTCGGCCGCAGGCACAACCTCGCTGCCGCCGCGCAGGTAGATGCCGTCCTCGTACAGCTTGACCATACTGTCTCCCACTCTGCCCAAAAGATTTGGGCGCATAGCATACATTCGTTCAATATCGTGCCATAGAACGGTTGCGAGTGGGTTACGAATCTGCACGTTCACTTTATCTCGGTAAAGTACAGGACGAGCCCGGTGCAGGGCCGGCAGATTTGGTGCAAGAGTGTCCCTTTCGACTAGTCATTTAAGAACGTCCCCAATGACTACGGAGCAAGGCAACGCCGCAGGTAGAGGACGGACAGCGAGCGGGCCGTATTTCCAAAGTGAGGAACGTCCCCAAGTGCCGCATCCGGGCCATGGCAACGCCGATGTTTTGGCGCAGACAGCGAAAGCCCGCCAGAGCGAGCAAGGTGACGTGAAAGAAGAGGGAAGCGTACTTTGGTACGCGACCGACGATTGAACGTCAGATTGCCGCTCTGGCGGGCTTGCAGCGTCGAGCCGTTACGCCGTTCGGCAGAACGGCGGAACCTACAGATCCCCGCCTGCGCCCAAAAGTTTGCGCATGACCTGTTCGGGGTTAACCGAGCCATCGCGCGGGGCCAGGGCAGTGATCTTCTTCTGCATCTTGTACTCGTGCAGCTCGTCCTCGAGCTGGCGCACGCGGGCGCGGAGCTTTTCGTTCTCGCGCTCGCGCTCCTCGGCACGCTCCTTCATATCGAGGATGCGCACCACGCCGGCAAGGTTGATGCCCTCGTCGGTCAGCTGGTTGATGAGCTCCAGGCGCTCGATATCGGCACGCGAATACAGACGCGTGTTGCCGCCCGAGCGCTGGGGGTTCACCAGGCCCTTGGACTCGTAGACGCGCAGAGTCTGCGGGTGCATGCCGGTCAACTCGGCCGCCACGCTGATCATGTACAGCGGTTTGTTCCTATTGTCCTCGGCCATGCTACCTGACCCCTTTCCGTCTCGTTATCGTCCATCATAAGCCCGCGGGCGCGGGTGTGCGCCACGACCGCCCTAGTACGTTGCCTTGTAACGGTTGACCTTCTCGCGATAATCGCGCGTGTCGGCCTCGCGCAGCTTGGTCATGGCATCGCGCTCGTCATCGGATAGGTTCGTGGGGACCTGCACCTTGATCTCGACGAGCAGCGCGCCTGTGCGGCCACGGTGCTTAACGTCGGGCGCCCCCATTTCCTTAAAGCGGAACTTCTTGCCCGTCTGGGTACCCGCGGGCACCTTCAGACGAACCGTCGCACCGCCGGGCGTCGGTACGTCCACCGTGCAGCCGAGCGCCGCCTCATAGACCGAGACCGGTACCTCCATGGTCACGTCGGCACCTTTACGCTTAAACAGTGGATGCTCCTCTACGTGCGTGGTCACGACCAGGTCGCCGCGCTCGCCGCCGGCAACGCCATACTCGCCGCGACGCTTGTAGCGCAGCTTGCCGCCGTCGACCGCACCCGCAGGCACCGAGACCGTGATGGTCTGCTGCTCGCCCGTCGAGGGAATGCGGTAGGTGACCTTGTGCGTCACGCCGCGAAACGCGTCCTCGGCCGTCACGTCGACAGTCAGCGACAGGTCGCCGCCCTTGCGAGCACGGCTGCGGCCAGCGCCGGCACCGGCAGCGCCCGCAGCCCCGGCAAAGCCCGAGCCCCAATCGCTGCCCCAAGCGCCGTTGCCGCTAAAGATGCTGTCGAAGATATCGCCCCAGCCGCTGGCGCCCGCGCCGGCACCGTAGCCGCCGCCATACGCGCCGCCCGCGCCCGGCATGCCGCCAAACATGAGCATCTGGTCGTACTCTTTGCGCTTCTTCTCGTCCGAAAGTGTCTCGTAGGCCTCGCTGATCTCCTTGAACTTGGACTCGTCGCCGCCGGCATCGGGGTGATATTTTTGCGCGAGTTTACGAAACGCGCTCTTGATCTCTTTGTCGGAGGCGCTCTTGGATACGCCCAGGATGTCATAGAAGGTTTTGCCTGCAGCCATCGTAGCTCCTCTCCTGTTACGTCCGCCGCCTCTGCGGACGACGGCTCATGCTTTCATATGGCACTAGGCCAGAAAGGGCCCCGGGTGTTGCCCCGGGGCCCTTCTCAATTACTCATCGGTGCTCTCGGCCGTATCGGCCGCAGCATCCTCGGGCGCCGCTTCAGGCTCCGGTGCGGGGCGCTTCTCGCCACCATAGGTCACCGTCACCATCGCGGACCGCAGAATGCGATCCGCCATGCGATAGCCCTTCTGGTACACGTCGTTGACGGTCTCGTCGTACTGCGATGCGTCCTCGACGCGGCCCACGGCCTGGTGCTCGAGCGGATCGAACGCCTCGCCCTTGGGGTCGATGGGCTCAACGCCCTCATGCGCAAACACGTCGAGCAGCTTGGCATGTACCGCGTCAACGCCATCGACGAACTGCTTAAAGTCGTCGGCAAGCTCCTGGCTGCGGGCATGGTCGATCGCACGCTCGATATCGTCGACCACCGGCAACAGCGCAGTGACGAGCTTCTCGGTCGCGCGCTCGCGCTCGGCGATACGCTCGTTGGCGGTGCGGCGACGGAAGTTCTCCCAGTCGGCCTGCAGACGGGCGGTGCGCTCGGTGGCGTCCTTTGCCTTGTCCTCGGCGGCCTTCTGAGCCTCTGCCGCAGCATCGAGCTCGTTGCGCACGTCGGCAAGCTCTTTCTGAGCCTGCTCGAACTTGAGCTTAAAGTCGTTGTCGGCGGCTTCCTCACCGGCGCGGATAGCAGCTTCCACCATCTCGTCCTCGGTCATCGTCGCCTCCTTGTTGGAATCCTCTACCTGGTTCTCGGCAGCCTCGGCGGCCGGGGCCTCGTTGGCCTCGGTATCGTCAACGGCCTCTACGGGAATCTTCACGTCCTTCTCCTCAGAGTCAACGGGGGCGGCGCCAGCGGCGGCCGCCTCCGTGCGAGCTTTACGGGCGGACATGATTATTTGTCCTCGTCGTCCACAACCTCGTAGTCGGCGTCGACAACGTCATCGTCGGCAGGCTGGGCGCCAGCGGCACCGTCGGTCTGCTGCTGAGCGTCGGCGTAGACAACCTGGGCCAGCTCGTAGGCCACGGACTGCAGGGACTCGCCGGCGGCCTTGATAGCCTCGACGTCAGAGCCCTCGAGCGCCTTCTTGGCGTCGGCGATAGCGGCCTCGGCCTTGGACTTCACATCGGCGGAAACCTTGTCGCCCAGCTCGTTGAGGGTCTGCTCGGTGGAGTAGCACAGGCTGTCGGTCTGGTTGCGGACCTCGACCTCTTCCTTCTGCTTCTTATCCTCCTCGGCATGAGCCTCGGCGTCCTTGACCATACGATCGACTTCGTCGTCGGACAGAGCGGTGGAGCCGGAAATGGTGATCTGCTGCTCCTTGCCGGTGCCCTTGTCCTTAGCGGAGACCTTGACGATGCCGTTGGCGTCGATGTCGAAGGTGACCTCGATCTGCGGCACGCCGCGGCGGGCAGCCGGGATACCGGTCAGCTGGAACTTACCGAGCGACTTGTTGTCGCGGGCAAGCTCGCGCTCGCCCTGGAGCACGTTGATCTCGACGCTGGTCTGGTTGTCGGCAGCGGTGGAGTAGACCTCGGTCTTGGAGGTCGGGATCGTGGTGTTGCGGTCGATCATCTTGGTCATGATGCCGCCCATGGTCTCGACACCCAGCGACAGCGGGGTAACGTCGAGCAGCAGGATGCCCTCGACGTCGCCGGTGAGCACGCCGCCCTGGACGGCAGCGCCGTCGGCAACGACCTCGTCGGGGTTCACGGACATGTTGGGCTGCTTGCCGGTCATAGTCTTGACGAGCTCCTGGACGGCGGGCATACGGGTGGAGCCGCCGACGAGGATGACCTCGGTCAGATCGGAGAGCTTAAGCTTGGCGTCGCGCAGGGCGTTGGTGACAGGCTGCTTGCAGCGCTCGAGCAGGTCGCGGGTGATCTTCTCGAACTCGGCGCGGGTCAGCGTGTAGTTGAGGTGCAGCGGGCCGGACTGGTTCATGGTAATGAACGGCAGGTTGATGGTGGTCTGCTGGGCGGCGGAGAGCTCCTTCTTGGCGTTCTCGGCGGCCTCCTTCAGACGCTGCAGGGCCATGGGGTCCTGACGCAGGTCGACACCGTTCTCCTGCTGGAACTTATCGGCCATCCAGTCGATGACGCGCTGATCCCAGTCATCGCCACCCAGGTGGTTGTCGCCCGAGGTGGACAGAACCTCAAACACGCCGTCGGCGAGGTCGAGGATGGAGACGTCGAAGGTACCACCGCCCAAGTCGAAGACCAGGATGCGCTGGTCGGTGCCCTGCTTGTCCAAGCCATAGGCAAGAGCAGCAGCGGTCGGCTCGTTGACGATACGCTTGACGTTGAGGCCGGCGATCTTACCGGCGTCCTTGGTGGCCTGACGCTGGGCGTCGTTGAAGTAGGCCGGGACGGTGATGACGGCGTCGGTGACGGTCTCGCCCAGATACTTCTCGGCGTCGGCCTTCATCTTTGCGAGCGTCATGGCGCTCACCTGCTCGGCGGTGTAATCCTTGCCCTCGATGTCGACGACGGCACGGCCACCCTGGCCCTCCTTGACCTCATACGGCACGGTCTTGATCTCGGAGGTGCACTCGGAGTACTTGCGGCCCATGAAGCGCTTGATGGAGAACACGGTGTTCTTGGGGTTGGTGACCGCCTGGTTCTTAGCGGCCTTGCCCACAACGCGGTCGCCGTCGGCACGGAAGCCCACGACAGACGGGGTGGTGCGGTCGCCCTCGGCGTTCACGATAATGGTCGGAGAACCGCCCTCGAGAACGGCCATTGCGGAGTTAGTAGTACCAAGGTCGATACCAAGAATCTTGCCCATTAGAAATTCCCTCTCTCTTGTGCGTTTGCACCGGCTCGGCGGTCTGCCGAGCGGTGCTTCGGCTTGTCTTTCAGGATGTAGTGTATCCCCTTATGGGCCGGAATATACAAAATCTAAGTCAATTCATATAAGATTTCTTATTGCTGAGAGTTTAGGTTCTTAAATGCGCAGGTAGATGCGCTGATTGAGTTCTCGGCAAATCTATCGAGATCTATGTAGAGATGGCTGAGGTTTGCGTCCGGGGGTGCCTAGGGCTGCCTTACGGAAAGCTCGTCCCGGTTTGGGCGTGGATTCCGGGTCCCAGTTTCCGTCTGAAGGCTCAACCGGAAACCGCATCCCGTTTTTCGGCCAAATAATGGGATGCGCTTTCCGCAGACGCGCTCAATAGCTCAATATTTCAAGTCACCTATAGCTAACATTTTCGCAGCTCATCGGCCTCACCTGCATGTTTTTTAGTAAGCCGTGGCATACTCGGCGAACGGTATGAAGATGCCAGCCAGAGGGTATTGCAAACGGTCGCTCCCGTGGTATGTTTTTGCCCGAATCAAACCGGCGTGCATCGTCTGTAGCGTCGGTCAACAGAGAGGAAACTACCATGGCTCATCCCGTAATTGATGCCGACGAGTGCATCGCTTGTGGCGTTTGCGTCGACTCCTGCCCCGCTGGCGTTCTGGAGCTCCAGGACGTCGCTACCGTCGCTGACGAGGACTCCTGCGTCGCCTGTGGCGCTTGCCAGGACGCTTGCCCCGCTGGCGCGATCACCGAGATCGTCGAGGAGTAACAACTCCCCCACTTGCACATTCAAAAGTACACCGTGCACAAAAAGAAGGCCTCCGCATCGCCGCGGAGGCCTTCTTTTGCATTCGTGGGCAGCTAATTGGGGACGGTGTCGGGCTAGGACAAATCATCCTCGTAGGGCATTAAATCGGCTAGGTAGCCTTTCTCCTTGAGCATGGCCTCGATCTCGTCGAGGGCCTGTTCGTCCTCCGCCGCAATGCGATGGAAGTGATAGCCGCTCGTCACCGTTAGCAGCGGAAAGCTCTTGCCGCTCTCGATATCGCGCAGATAGCGCTCGACATCGCGGCGGTTGCGGATGTCCAGGTCGGCCGTGATCTTGCCGTACACACGATGGTTGACGATCACGTTGAGCACGGCGCCACCCGCGTCGACGATACTCGTAAGCTCGTCGCCCGCCTGCTCCACGCTGTGGCGCACCTTAACAAGACGCGTGGGCACGGCGGGGCTACTCGCGGCTTCCTGCAGCACGTAGCCGCGGTTGGTCGCCACGATATCGTGCCCATCGGCGCGCAGCAGGGCGATGTCCTGCACCACGACCTGGCGGCTCACACCCACCTCGCGGGCAAGCGCGCTGCCCGATACGGGCCCCTTGGCCCCCTCGAGCACGGCCATGATGGCACGGCGACGCTCGCGGGCGTTCATTATTTACCGTCCAGCAGACGCAGGTGCTTAAGCGAGAGGTCGAGGATCGGCGCAGAGTGTGTCAGGGCGCCCGAGCTAATATAGTCGACACCCAGATCGGCCAGGGCACGAATGTTGCTGGCGTCCACGTTGCCCGAGCACTCGGTCTTAGCGCGACCGGCGATAAGCTCGATGGCGGCGGCCATGTCGTCATGGGTCATGTTGTCGAGCATGATAATGTCGGCACCGGCCTCCGCGGCTTCGCGCACCATGTCCAGGTTCTCGCACTCAATCTCGACCGTCGTGGTAAACGATGCATGGGCGCGCGCCATCTCGATCGCGCGCGTCACGCCACCGGCGGCATCGATGTGGTTGTCCTTGAGCATGACGGCCGTCGACAGGTTGTAACGGTGGTTGCTGCCGCCGCCGATCTCAACCGCCGCCTTCTCAAACACGCGCATGCCCGGCGTGGTCTTGCGCGTATCGACAAGCACGGTCTTGGTGCCCTCGAGCGCAGCCGCCATCCGATGCGTGTAGGTAGCGATACCGCTCATGCGCTGCAGATAGTTGAGCGCCACGCGCTCGCCTGAAAGCAGCACGCGCGCATCGCCGCGCACCTGACCCACATGGTCGCCGGCGTGCACCTCGTCGCCATCGGCAACGTCGAGCAGCACCGAGCTCTGCGAATCCAGCAGCTCAAAGGTGCGGGCAAACACATCCAAGCCAGCGATGATGCCGTCGGTCTTGGCGATAAGCTCCACCGTGGCGGGACGCGCCGTGGGGCACACGCTCGCCGTGCTCACGTCCTCAAACGTAATGTCCTCGCGCAGAGCCTGCAGAATCAGATCATCGACGACGAGCTTCATGGTAATGGGATTCATGGTCTACTCCTCCACGGCCTGCGTGCCGGCGGCACGGGCCAAATCATCGATTGCCAGGGTATCGGCGCTCAGGGCGCGATGACGGCCATCGAGCGCGGGATCGCCCGCCTGCTCCACGGCCAGCGACTCGCCGGTACGCATGTACCACGCGGCGCGACGACCCCAGACCAGCGCCTCGAGCAGGCTGTTTGATGCAAGGCGGTTCTTGCCGTGAACGCCGTTGCAAGCCGTCTCGCCCGCGGCGTAGAGCCCGGGCATCGAGGTGCGGCCGTCCTTGTCGACCCACACGCCGCCCATAAAGTAGTGCTGCGTGGGCGTGACGGGGATGGGCTCGTCCAAGATGTCGCGACCGTCCTCAAGGCAGCGCGCGCGGATGTTGGCGAAGTGCCCAGTCACCACATCGCGCTCGACGGGGGCAAAGCTCAGCCACTCGTGCTCGGTGCCATCCTGCTTCATCTGCTCGCGGATAGCGGCGGCGACCACGTCGCGCGGCTGCAGCTCGTCGGTAAAGCGCTCGCCGGCGGCGTTGAGCAGAATCGCGCCCTCGCCGCGGCAACTCTCGCTGATCAGGAAGGTACGGCCCGGCTGCGGCGAAAACAGGCCCGTAGGGTGGATCTGCACGTAGTCCAGGTGCTCCATCGTGATGCCGTGCTCCTGCGCGATGTAGCAGGCGTCACCGGTGAGCTGCGGGTAGTTGGTGGAATGATCGTACACGCCGCCGATGCCACCCGTCGCCCACAGCGTATGGCGAGCATGAATCTCAAACGGCTCGCCGGCATGCACGCCCTCGACGGCGTTTGCGAGCTCGTCGGCGGGGCGGACCGAATCGCCCTCGTCCACGGCAACAGCGACGACACCAGTGCACACCGCGGCCCCATCGCGCTCGGCCGTCAGGATGTCGGTCATGGCCACGTGCTCAAGAATCTGCACGTTGTCCAGCTTGCGGACAGCCTGGAGCAGCTTGGTCGTGATCTCCTTGCCCGTAATGTCGGCATGGAAGGCGATGCGCGGGCGGCTGTGCGCACCCTCGCGGGTAAAGTCGAGGCCGTCATCGGCCTTGCGCTCAAAGTCCACGCCCATCGCCAGCAGGTCGTTGATGACCGAGCGGCTCGAGCGGATCATGATGTCTACGCTCTCGCGGCGGTTCTCGTAGTGGCCGGCGTGCATGGTGTCCTCAAAGAAGGCATCGTAGTCTGAACCCTCGGGCAGCACGCAGATGCCACCCTGCGCGAGCATTGAATCGCACTCGTCGACCGCGCCCTTGGAGAGCATGATCACGCGCGTGCTCGTCGGCAGATTGAGGGCCGCGTACAGGCCCGCCACGCCGCAACCGGCAATGACGACGTCGCACTCCATGCCGGGGTATTGTTTGGTTTCCACAGGAATCCTCTCCCTTGAATGTGGCATAAGGGACCATCCCTCATGCCACATTGTTCTAGCGCGCCGCGTACTCGAGCATGCGGTCGAGCGTAAGTTTTGCCTGGTCGGCGGCCTTGTCCGACACGCCGATCTGCACCTCGCCCTCGCCCGTCTCCAGGCAGCGCACGAGCTTTTCGAGCGTGATGAGGTCCATGTTGACGCAGGTGGGCTGCACCGCGGGGAAGTAGAACTTCTTGCCGGTGCCCTGGCAGCGGCGCTCGAGCTCGTAGAGCACGCCGCGGACCGTCACGATAATGAACTCGCTCGCGTCGGACTCCTCGGCATACTTGATGATGCCGGCGGTGGAGCCGATGTAGTCGGCCTCGGCCAGGACGTCGGCCTTGCACTCGGGGTGCGCCAGCACGAGCGCGTCGGGGTGCGCCTCCTGCGCGTCGACGATCTGCTCGACGGTGATGATGTGATGACGCGGGCAGTAGCCTTTGTTGAGCATGACGTGCTTTTGCGGCACCTGCTCGGCTACGAATCGACCGAGGTTTTGGTCGGGAATGAACAAGACGTGCTGCTGCGGCAGCTCGGACACGATCTTGACGGCGTTGGAGCTGGTGACGCACACGTCGCTCCAGCTCTTGATCTCGACCGTGGAGTTAACGTAGCACACCACGGCAAGGTCGTCGCCGTACTCGGCGCGGGCGGCGTCGACCGTCTCGCGCTTGACCATATGAGCCATGGGACAATCCGCGCCCGGCTCGGGCAGCAGCACGGTCTTGGTGGGGTTGAGCAGCTTGGCGCTCTCGCCCATAAACTCCACGCCGCACAACACGATGGTCTGCTGCGGCAGGCTTTTGGCGAGCTTTGCCAGGTAGAAGCTATCGCCGACGTAATCGGCAACGGCTTGAACCTCGGGCGCCACGTAATAGTGCGCCAGGATCACCGCGTCACGTTGGGTTTTTAGTTGCTGAATGGCCTCGACGAGTTCTGCGGACACCAATGCCGCGCGCTCCGTTGCCGTCGTTGCCGATGCCAGGCCGGCCGCAATGTCGCGTGCAAGCTCCGATGCATCCATGTTCGCGCTCTGTGCCATCAAGGCCCCTCTCTTTTGGCAAATCTTGGGGCTTTAGTATGACACCTAGGTTTACAGCTGACAAGACAGCTGTAAACCTAGGTGTAAAGTTGAAATAAAGATTCAATCATGTGGCAGGTCCATTTTTGAACTGGCAAGCTGAGGATAGCCGAGCTCTCGATAGCGCAGGAGGCATCTTTCGCCACCGCAATACCGCTTGGCGCGAGTTGCACGCCGTGGGGCGCAAACGGTGCGCACCCCCGCAAGCGGCGCGTGCCCGATGTGGCAAAATCGAACTACTTAAGGGGGCCGAATGCTCAGGATTATTGCCTGCGACGATGATGTCGCTTTTCTAGATAGACTGCACCGGATGATCGACCGTTGGTCGACCGAGACGGGCACGGCGGTCGATGTTGCGCTCGTCACGCGCGGCGAGGACCTGCTGGCCCGCCATGCCGCATCGCGCGCCGACATCATTCTGCTCGACATGATCATGCCGCTCGTCAACGGCATGGACACCGCACGCGAACTGCGCCAGGCCGACACCGCCGTGCGCCTGGTGTTCCCCACCTCGTCGCCCGAGTTCGCGCTGGAATCCTACGAGGTCCGCGCCTTCGACTATCTGCTCAAGCCCGTGACTTACGAACGCCTGGCGCGATTACTCGACGAGCTTTCGAGCATGCGCCCGGCGGAAACCGACGAGCTCGTGATCAAAACGTCCTTTGGCTACCACGCCCTGCGCCTGTCCGACATCGAATATGCCGAGGCGCGCAACAAGCACGTGGTATTCCACCTGCGCGACGGGCGCGATATCGAGGCACTTGAGTCGTTCCGCAGCGTCGAGGACCGTTTGGCGCAAAATGCCACCTTCTTTAAATGCCACCGTAGCTACCAGGTCAACTTGCGCAACATCGACCACTTCGATCGCACGGACATCGTCATGCGCTCGGGCGCGTGCATTCCGCTGTCGCGCAGCAGCAAGCAGGGGTTCCAAGACGCCTACATTGCGGTGCGCTTCGAGGGCGGGAGGCGCTGATGATCTCCTCGGTCGAAATGGTCCTTTGGGCAATCCACCACGCCACAACGCTGCTCTTTGGCGTCTTTGCCTCGGCGGCGCTGTGCGGCGTCGAAATCAACCGACGCCACGCGCTTGAGCTGCTGGGAGTCGGCGTCGTGACCGGCACCGCCTTCTCAATCGCCAATGTCGTTGGCGGAGAGCTTTTTGCCCGTCAGGTCTATCCGCTCGTCGTGCACCTGCCGCTTACCGTCTACCTGTGCGCGCTACCGCCTGAGCCCGCTGCTCGCGGCATTGGGCGTCACCAGCGCCTATCTGAGCTGCCAGTTCAGCAACTGGATGGGCATCGCCGCCTTTGCCGCGACCGATTCTCAGATCGCGTACTATCTGGCACGCATCGCTACCACGCTCGGCGTCTCTGCCGTCCTGCTGCATTGGGCCGGCGACATTGGACCCCGCCTGGCGATTAAAAGCCCCACCGAGCTGGGCATCCTTTTAATCCTGCCGCTCATCTATTACATCTTTGACTACGCCACGAACGTCTACACCACGCTGTTCCACTCGGGCTCGGTGGTGACGTTTGAGTTTTTGGCATTTGCGCTCTGTGCCTTCTATCTTATGTTTCTTGCCGTTTACCTGCGCGAATACGAAGAAAAGGAAACCGCCGAGCGAGAGCGTTGGATGCTCGAAACCCGCGACAGCGCCGCCATCAAAGAGCTCGAGGCTTGGCGTCAATCTGGGCGCGAGCTGTCGATTCTTCGCCACGATATGCGCCACTTCCTACGCGGCCTGGCCGCTTTAATTGAGGAGGGCCACACCGACGAGGCGCTCAAACGCATCGACGAACTCTGTGAAGCCGGCGACCGCACCGCCGTACGCCGCTTCTGCGCCAACGAAACCGTAAACATCGCGCTTTCGTCATTCAACTCGGATGATATCAATAGAAACGGCATTACCGCCAACCTGCGCGCCGCCGTACCCGAAACCGTCCACGTAGGTGACGCCGACCTGTTTAGCGTGCTCTCAAATGCCTTGGAAAAGGCTATCACCGCCGCAAGCGCCGCGCCCCAAGGAAAGCGATTCGTCGACTTTGACCTGCGATTTGAGGACGGTCAGCTGCTGCTGTTAGTTTCCAACACGTTTGACCGCGCGCCGCGCATGGTCGACGGCATGCCCGTAGCCGCGCACACCGGGCACGGCTTTGGAACCAAGAGCATTAAGCTTGCCGTCGAACGCATGAACGGCAACTGCCAGTTCCGCATTAACGGCGATCGGTTTGAGCTGCGCGCTGTGATGTAAGGGCGCGGGCACGACGGATTTGCGTTCCGCGGGTGCGGCTCGCCCGCTCGAGGTCGTTTGTCGGCGCGGGCTCGCTACAGCGGCGCGGCCGCCGGAGTCAGCTGCTTGATGTAGGCCCACATACGCTGCTTAGCGGCCTTGTCGGCGAGTGCCGCTTCAAAGCCGTCGAGCGCGAGCACGCGGCGGCCCTGCACATGGGCGACCAGGCCGGGCTTGAGCATGGCGGTGTCGAAGTCATCGATCGCCACGAGCATATCGGCGTAGGTCTCGCGCATGGCGTCAGCCGCGTTGTTGTCGAGCAGTAGCACCGCCTCGGGGTCCAAGGCCTCAAGCGCCTCGCGGAACAGCTCGCACGGCAGAGTCTCGCCCACCGCGACCGCTCCGTCACCCACGCCGGCGACGCTTGCCAGCACGCAAAAATCCTCGGGCGCGTAGCCGATGGCCCCAAGCGCCTTGCGCAACGCCGCGCCATCCGGGCCGGCGGCAAGCTCGCCACCCGAACGCTCGGCCTCGTCCAAATCGCCTTTGACCAGTACGATCGGCGAGCACGCGTTGCCCACGATGCGCACGCCACGGACCGCAAGCGATGAGAGCTCCTGCTCGGCCGCCTGGGCGATGGCTTCTTTTTTCTGGCTTTGTGACGTGGACATGCGCTCTCCAATCGTTTGCGTGCCCACCATTATATAAAAGAGCTGCCCGCGAGTGGTTGCTTTGCGGGCGGCTGGGTATAAGCACGGTCGTACTGAGTTTTACGCGGCCGAGCCGCATCGCATTATGGAGGTCACCATGGCTGACATTAAGCAGATTACCCCCGAGAACTTCGATTCCATCGTTAACGACAGCCTGCCCGTGCTGGTCGATTTTTGGGCACCGTGGTGCGGGCCCTGTCGGTCCCTCTCGCCCGTCGTTGACGAGATTGCCGATGAGCTGGCGGGCAAGCTTGCCGTTGCCAAATGCAACGTCGACGACAACCAGGACCTGGCCATGAAGTATGGCGTCATGAGCATCCCCACGCTGATTGTGTTTAAGAACGGCGAGGAGATTGACCGCTCGGTTGGCGCTCTGCCCAAGGCGAGGCTGCAGGCGCTGCTGGAAAAGCATCTGTAATACGCTTGTTACTTACCCGCCGTCCATGAGCGGTTTTGCACCGCTCGCCGGACTGCCGGATGCGGCGCGTGCGACCACGGATAGTATGGTAGTTACAAACAGCCCCCAGTGAACGGGTGCGAGTCGCACAGACTCGCACCCGTTTTCTTATGCAGCGGCGCGCAGAGCGGGCGTAGTAAAATCTGAACCACTGGATTACCGCCTACACAAGGAGATTTCCCATGCATGATGTTGGAATGAACATGAGTCAGCTTGCCATGAGCGTCAAACAGGTCGACGACACCATCGAGCTCGCTCATGAGTGGAGCCATCAGCTGCTGCATGCGACCGAGATTTTTGACATGGAGCGCATCGGCGCCAAGCTCGAGGCAGCCATGGCCGCGCTGCACGAGGCCCATGACGCACTCGAGGGCTACGAAGAGGCCATCGAGGCCGACCACAACTCCGTCGGATCCGTGAAGCTGGTGTAAGGTGACCGAACACGAGCACGGCTGCGGGTACGAGCACGAGCATCCGCACGGGGCGGACGGTGACGCAGGCTGCCACTGTAGTGGCTCCGGCTCCGAGCTGGTCCGCTTTTCGGTTACCGCACCGGACGACCTGCTGAGCCGTTTTGACGAACAGATCGCGCGCCGCGGCGACGTGGCCAACCGCTCCGAGGCCGTGCGCGACCTGATTCGTGCCTCGATCGCCAAGGAGCAGATGCGCACGCCCGATGAGCATGTTATCGGGTCGCTCACCATGATTTACGACCACCATACCGGCGACCTGACGCGCCGTCTGGACGAAGTGCAGCACGACTACACCGACGAGATCGTATCGACCATGCACGTGCATCTAGATCACCACAACTGCTTGGAGATTCTGGCGCTCAAGGGTCGCGGCGAGCGCGTCTACGAACTAGCCGACCGCCTGCTGGGCCTGCGCGGCGTTAAGCACGGCGAGCTCACGTGCGCCGCCACCAAGCAGAGCCTGGGGCTGTAGCGGGATTTCCCGCAGCGCACCTGCCAAATAGGGACAGGTTTGTTTTGGCAGGTTTAGAAGTTTTACCTACCAAAACAAACCTGTCCTTTTTTGGTCGGTTTTGATGAGGGGTATCGCATGCGGCATGTGCATATTCATGTGACGGGCATTGTGCAGGGCGTTGGCATGCGACCGTTTGTGTATCGCGAGGCCATGGCGCATGGCATTTGCGGATGGGTACTCAATGCGGGCGACGGCGTGCATATCGAGGCGCACGCTCCGGCCGATGCGCTCGATGCTTTTGTTGCCGCGCTTTCCGAGCATGCGCCTGCGGCAGCCCGCGTAGAGTATGTCGAGGTTGTGGACCTGGCAGCCAACGGTTGGGATGCCGCCAATGAACAGGGCTTTCGCATCGTAGCATCGCAGGACCAGACCGCGCACACCACACTTGTCTCGCCCGATATCGCCACCTGTGACGATTGCCTGCGCGAGCTGTTCGATCCCGCCGACCGACGCTATCACTACCCCTTTATCAACTGCACTAACTGCGGCCCACGCTTTACCATCATCCGATCGCTGCCCTATGACCGAGCGGCTACCTCGATGGACCGTTTTCCCATGTGCCCTGAGTGTGCCGCAGAGTATGCCAATCCGCTCGACCGTCGCTTTCACGCGCAGCCCGATGCCTGCTTTGATTGCGGGCCGCATATTACGTGGCGCGAGGCTGTAAACGGCAATGCGTGCGGGAATTCGTCCGCGACACCGGCCGTCGGCACCACACGCGAGGCCAGCGATGCTATCATCGAGCGCTGCGTTGAGCTGCTGGCCAGCGGTGGCATCGTCGCCATCAAGGGCCTGGGCGGATTCCATCTAGCCTGTGACGCTGCCAACGAGCAGGCGGTGGCCGAGTTGCGCCGTCGCAAACGCCGCAGCAACAAACCACTTGCCGTCATGGTGCGCAGTCTTGCTGATACCGAGCGCCTGTGCCATATCGACGATGCTGAACGCGATCTGCTCGCCGGCAGTATCCGCCCCATCGTGCTGCTGCGCCGGCGCACTGTTAGCGAGGACAACGGCGGTTCCCCCGACATCCTCGCCCTCGCGCCATCTGTCGCGCACGACCTGCCCGAGCTCGGCGTCATGCTCCCCTATACCCCGCTTCAGCATCTGTTGCTTGCCGCGGCAGAAGCCTGCGGTATGTACGCGCTCGTCATGACCAGCGGAAACCTGAGCGAAGAACCCATCGAGACCGACGACGACCTTGCCTGGGAACACCTCGTTGCCGCCGGCATCGCCGACGCGTTGCTCGGTAACGACCGCGCAATCCTCTCGCGCTACGACGACTCTGTAGTGCGCGTGGTCGACGGCGCCGCTATGCCCGTGCGCCGCGCTCGCGGATATGCACCCCAGCCGCTGCCGTTGCCGGCGCTCGACGGCGTTCCGTCCTGCGTGCTCGCCTGCGGGCCACAACAAAAGGCCACGATTGCGCTCACGCGTGAAGGGACGAACGGCGAGGCAACCTGTTTTGTGTCGCAGCATATCGGCGATGTTGAAAACGGCGGGACCTTCGATGCATGGAACGCCGCGCGCACGCGCTTGGAAGGCCTCTTTGACTTGGCGCCCGCCGCCTTGGCCTGCGATTTACACCCCAGCTATCTATCGGGCCAGTGGGCGCGCGAGCAGGCGCGAAAATGCAATCTGCCGCTCGTCGAGGTGCAGCACCATCATGCGCATATCGCGAGCGTAATGGCCGAGGCCATCGCCGCGGGCCAGCTTACAACCGACGCGCGCGTCCTTGGCATCGCCTTTGACGGCACCGGCGCCGGCACCGATGGGACCATTTGGGGCGGCGAGTTTCTTGTTGCCAGCCTTGGCGGCTTTGAGCGCGCCGCACATTTGCGCACCTGGGCGCTCCCCGGTGGGGCGGCCTCCGTGCGCGACGCCCGCCGCAACGCCTTTGCCCTGCTCAGTGAGCTCGGCCTGCTCGAGCACCCAGGTGCCGCTCGGCTTTTGGACAGCCTCGACGAGCAAACGCGCAGCGTGACAGCCACCATGATCGAGCGCGACATCAACAGCCCGCGTACCAGCAGCATGGGGCGTCTCTTTGATGCTGCAGCAGCAATTCTGGGCATCTGCGACAAGGCAACCTACGAGGGCGAACCCGCCATCGAGCTTGAGGCCGCCGCCTGGCGCGCGCTCGACGGCGAAATCGCCCATTTTCCCGACGACAACGCCGGCTATTTCGCATCTGGCCCATCGTGGCTGGATGGCCCCTATGTTCTGGACCAGAGAGCACTCTTTGAGGCACTTTTGGGAGAAATTGAAGCCGGAGCGCCCGCCGACAGGCTCGCACTCGACTTCCATGTCGCCGTCGCGCGCTCCTCGGCGCGCATCGCCAGCGATATCTGTGTGCACGAAGGCATCAATACCGTCGCGCTCTCGGGCGGCGTGTTCATGAACCGACTTTTGCTTCAGCTCCTCACCAGCGAGCTCAAAAGCGCAGGCCTTACTGTCCTCGTCCCCCATACCGTGCCCGTCAACGACGGCTGCATCGCCTACGGTCAGGCGGCGGTCGCAAGCGCTCGTCTTGCTCAGATTGCATCACAGTAGCTCGCCCTCGCACGCCGCCGCGCTCAGCCGTCTCACAGGCGTAACGCGTTTGCCCGCGAACCCCACGAGCGCTACCATCAACTGATGGATTATTAAGCGCCCATCCAGCGCAAAGCGTATAAAAGGGGAACATTATGTGCCTTGCCGTTCCCGGTAAAGTAGTCAAACGCGACGATGACCTCAAGGCCACCGTCGACATGATGGGCATCGAGCGCCCTGTTTCGCTGAGACTCGTGCCGACGGCGCAGGTAGGCGATTATATTCTCGTGCACGCCGGCTTTGGCATCCAGATTGTCGATAAGCAGGAAGCGCAAGAGACGCTCGAGCTGGTCAACACCATGACCGAACTGGCCGAAGAAGACCAGCTGACCACCAACCCGGCGGAGGCTTACTAGTGGCGCCCGAGCAGCCGGCTCGCTCCGGTATCGACTTCTCGGCATTCCGCGATCCCAAGCTGGCTCGCGAGCTCATCGAGCGCATTCATGAGCTTGTCGGCGACCGCGCCATCAACCTTATGGAAGTCTGCGGCACGCACACCGTGAGCATCGGTCGCTATGGCTTTCGCTCCATTATGCCTGCCGGGCTCAAACTACTGAGCGGTCCGGGTTGCCCCGTCTGCGTTACCGCCAACCGCGATATCGACCACGCAATCGCGCTCGCCAACATAGACGGCACCATCATCACCACCTTTGGCGACATGATGCGCGTGCCCGGATCATCCACCTCGCTCGCTGCGCAAAAGGCGGCGGGGCGCGACATCCGCATCGTCTATTCCCCGCTCGACGCGCTCGACACTGCCGAGCAAAACCCCGATCGCCCGGTCATTTTTATGGGCGTGGGCTTTGAGACTACGACGCCCACCATCGCCGCCGCCATCTTGGAGGCAGACGCACGCAGGCTGCAGAACTTCTCGGTCTATTGCGCCCACAAGACCACACCGCCGGCGTTGCGCGCCATCGCCAACGATCCCGAGACCACCATCGACGGCTTTATCCTGCCGGGACACGTCGCCACCATCACGGGCTTAGCCCCCTTTGGCTTTTTGGTCGACGAGTTTAAGACTCCAGGCGTGGTAACGGGATTTGAGCCGGTCGACATCTTGCAGGGTATCTGCATGCTGGTCCAGATGGTTGTTGAGGGGCAGCCCGCGATCGACAACGCCTACCGCCGCGGCGTCAATGCCGACGGCAATCCCGGGGCGCGCCAGCTGGTCGAGCAGGTATTTGAGCCGTGCGATACCACATGGCGCGGATTGGGGTCGATTGCGGCTTCGGGACTCGCCATCCGCCCCGAGTTCTCGCGCTTTGATGCCCGCGTTCGCTTTGACGTGCCCGTTGAGGCGACGGTCGAGCCGCGCGGATGCCGCTGTGGCGACGTGCTGCGCGGGGCCATTACGCCGAGCAGCTGCCCGCTCTTTGGCCGCACCTGCACGCCCGAGCATCCTGTCGGACCGTGCATGGTGAGCTCCGAGGGCAGCTGCGCGGCGTACTACCGTTACCGAGTCTAGCCCGAACGCCCCCGCGTGCTGACACCACCCACGATTGGAGTTTTCGATATGTCCCATAGCGTTACCGATAGCACCGTCCTGCTGGGCCACGGCTCCGGCGGCCAGATGATGAAACGCATCATCGATGAGGTCTTTTTGGATGCCTTTGGGTCGCCCGAGCTGCTCGAAGGCAACGATGCCGGCGTCGCCGCGCTGCCCGCGAGCGGGCGCATCGCCATGTCGACCGACAGCTTTGTAGTCTCGCCGCAGTTCTTCCCCGGTGGCAACATCGGCCGCCTCGCCGTGTGCGGAACCGTCAACGACGTCGCGACCTCGGGCGCCAACGTGCGCTACCTATCGTGCGGCTTTATCCTCGAAGAGGGCTATCCCATGGATAAGCTCCACCAGATTGTGCAGACGATGGCCGAAACGGCACGCGAGGCAGGCGTGTCCATAATCACGGGCGACACCAAGGTGGTCGAGCGCGGCGGGGCCGACGGCGTCTACATCAATACCGCCGGCGTGGGCGAGGTGCCCGAGGGTGTGGCGCTCAGCGGCGCCAACTGCCAGCCTGGCGATGTCATCCTGGTGTCGGGTACACTGGGCGACCACGGCATCGCTATCATGAGCCAACGCAAGGGCTTGGCGTTTTCGAGCACCATCGAAAGCGACGCCGCGCCGCTCAACCACCTGATTGCCGATGTGCTTGCCGCAGCACCCGACACACGCTGCTTCCGCGACCCCACGCGCGGTGGCCTGGCCTCGACGCTCAACGAGTTTGCGCAGGCCAGCGGCGTTGCCATGGAAATCGACGAGGACGATGTGCCCGTGCGCCCCGACGTGCAGGCAGCCTGCGAGATGCTCGGCTACGATGTGCTGCAGGTGGCAAACGAGGGCAAGATGGTCGCCGTGGTGCCGGCCGAGCAGGCCGATGCCGCGCTGGCCGCCATGCGCGCCGCCCGCTACGGCGAGAACGCCGCCATCATCGGTCGCATGCTGCCACTTGCCGAGGGCGCCCGTCCCGCCGTGCGCGTACGCACCGGCTGGGGATCGACCCGCATCCTCGACATGCTCGTGGGAGAGCAGCTGCCAAGGATTTGCTAACGACAAAGACTCAGGGCTATTAAAGATATTCAGATTCCAAACATGCCCGGCACGCATGCCCAGTATTATGGGGTGCGTTTTACAACTCAAGCGGCAGGAGCACCCATGGCAGCGGATTATTCCCATGTGATTTTTGATCTGGACGGCACCATCCTCAACACGCTCGAGGACCTGGCGGCCGCCGGCAACCATACCTGCGAGATGCACGGCTGGCCCACGTTTGCCGTAGACGAGTACCGCTACAAGGTGGGAAACGGCATGCTCAAGCTGGTTGAGCGTTTTATGCCTGCCGAGTATGCGGGCGACGGTCGCATGTTTGAGCAGACGCTTGCCGAGTTTAGGGCTTACTACGGCGAGCACAAGGAGGACCACACCGCCCCCTATGCCGGCACGATCGAGATGCTCGACCGCCTACGCGCCGCGGGTGTTCAGCTTGCCGTGCTCACCAACAAGGACCACGTCTCGGCGGCTCCGCTTATTGAGAAGTATTTTGGTTCCGAGCGCTTTGCGCTGGTGCAGGGCCGCGTCGATGCGTTTCCCCCCAAGCCCGAGGCGCCTGTTACGCTGCATGTGATGGAAGAGCTAGGCGCCGATCCGGCGACCACGCTCTATGTGGGCGATTCCAATGTCGATGTTCTGACCGGTCACAACGCCGGCCTTAAGAGCGCGGGCGTCAGCTGGGGTTTCCGCGGCCGTGCAGAGCTGGAGGCCGCCGGCGCCGACTACGTGGTGGACACCCAGGCAGAGCTCGCGGCGCTGATCCTGGGCGAGTAACGAGCGACACTGCTTAACGCAGCTGCGACAATTCTTCCGCGCGGAAAGCGCATCCCGTTTTGGAGCTCCGGAATGGGATACTCTTTCCGTTTGAGGCGCATCAGGGAAACCGCATCCCGTTTCAGAGCAATATTCCGGGTCGCACTTTCCGCAACCCACCCCATCCGGAAAATGCGACCCACTATTCGGCCAAAAACCGGGTCGCGGTTTCCCAAACACTCGATGCAACGCTGGCACAAGGAGTGTCCCCAACTGCCGCCTGGTCATTTAAGAACGTCCCCAATGACTACAAGTGCCGCACCATGGCAACGACGCAGGTAGAGGATGGACAGCGAGCGACGTCCAGGACGAACAAGTTGGCATGAAAAAGGCGAGGCATAGACCTTCTGGTCATGCCTCGCCTTTTGAATGACAAATTGTCGTCCTGGGCGGCGCGCAGCGTCAACTGGTTACGCGGTTCGTAGAACCGCGTAACCCCCTAGCTCAGCATTGCATCCATCATCTCGGAGTTGACGGAGTCGTCGGCAGACCACTCGCCGTCGTCGTTGCAGGTGTACTTGAAGATAACCGTGGTCTTCCTGGGCTCGGTGGCCTTGGTCACATCGACCATAACCTGACCGGCCATCTTGTACAGCTCGTCATCGGAAGGAACCGTGTCAAGCGCAGCGACCTTCTCCTGATACTGGGTAGAGAAGTCCTCGACGATCTTGTTCATAGACTTGCAGGTGATAGAGACCTCGGCGGTCGCGACGCCCTTGTCCTCGTCGACCGTCACGTCGCCGATCTTGTAGTCAAAGCCCTCGAGATAGGTCTTGGCATACTCCTTGGGATCGATACCCAGCTGCTCGAACTCGTCGCCCGAAGCCTCCTCCAGACCAGAGAGGAAGTCGTCGCCACCGTTCTTGACCTCGTCAAACTGCGTCGTAAGATCCTCGGTGATGAGCTCCTCAACCGAAGGACCTCCACAGCCGGAAAGCACGACCACGCATGCAACCAAGACGGCCATGAGGGGCACAAGCAGCAGCTTCTTTTTCATGTTGTTCCTCCCAATGAGCGGCACTGCGCTTCCCAAACGCGGCGCACGTTGTAATAAGTAAGCCCATACTATCCACTTATGAACACCCTCGGCAACGCGAAGGCGCGGTCGGTTCGTTTTAGCGTCCGAACGGTTTGCAAGCCCGCCCAATGTGCAATAAAACGCTTCCCCGCTATGCAATAAAAAAGGTGGCCGGAAAACCCGACCACCCTTGCACATCCTTTGGATGCCGCAGTTTACTTGCGGACGACCTTAACGATGGCGTCACCGGCGGCGACAGCGGAGTCGGCCTCGACGGCGAGTTCGACATCGGCAAACTCGGCGGTGTTGGACACGGCCACGACGACGCAGTCCTTGTAACCGGCAGCAGCGATCTTGGCGCGGTCGATCTTGAGTATGGGCTGGCCAGCCTTCACGACGTCGTCGGCCTTGACGAAGCCCTCGAAGCCATCACCGTTCATGTTGACGGTATCGACGCCAACGTGCACCAGAACCTCGATGCCGCTATCGGACTGCAGGCCCACGGCGTGACCCATGGTAACGGTCACCTTGCCGTCGCAGGGAGCGTAGACCAGGTCGTCCTCGGGCCATACGGCGCAGCCCTTGCCCAGAACCTCGCCACCAAAGACGGGATCGGGCACGTCGGCCATCTTGATGACCTTGCCCTTGACGGGCGAGCACAGCACGTCGGCGCCGGCAGAAGCAGAGATGGAGGCCGGAGCAGCAGCTGCCGCGGGCTCAGCCTTCTTCTTGAACATATCAAACAGACCCATACGTTTTCTCCTCTTGATTAAGCGCAACGTTGTGCGCATGCCTACGGTAATTATAGTGCCAAATGGTTCAAATGCTAAGGTGGGGACTCGAATCGCGAGCCCTTCTCGGTAGTGCTCGTGGGATGAGCATCTCCTTTGCATCGCGGGTCGATAAGCCGAGTATCGCCCACGCGCGGGACGGGCAGAAGCGGGCGCGCCAAACCCGACACTTCTTTTCGCGCCCACGGACTGCCGCCGCCCCGTCCCTGACACTTCCTGATACCGGCCGAAACGTGCCAAAATAAACCTGTCCCTTTTTGGTAGGTTTGGCGAGTGTGGATTTTCGGACGCTTAACTAACGAGCGTGGATAATCTCCCACTTTGACTTTGAGGCCGTCACCGAGCCAAAAACGGGAGATTATCCACGTTCATTTTGGATGACCCCCTTGTACCAAGCCGAGCTCCATGGTCAAGTAATAACGACTTCTCATCATTAGATTGTTTACATCAATCCTAATAACTATTTAATCCTTAAACTCGTTATTAGAATTGATATGATTAGCCTAATAACGAGTTTCCGGCACT
This sequence comes from Collinsella sp., assembly GCA_036312785.1. Lineage (GTDB taxonomy): Bacteria > Actinomycetota > Coriobacteriia > Coriobacteriales > Coriobacteriaceae > Collinsella. Next base: position 111,496 of record JAXJNG010000013.1, on the reverse strand, counting down.
AAAGATATGGAGGGCGCGATGCAAATCGAGGAGAACGGCCAGGGAACGCTCCGCAATAATCTATCGGGGAAATTGGCTTACTATTCGTTTTTTCCAACGCCCTTGCAATCATTGAGGCAGCTAAACCTCACCGAGGAAACCTATCGCACGCTTTCCGCATGCTCACGAAAGCTTGGAGAGCTTGAAGGCATGCTCTACTTTGTTCCCAACGCCGACATGTATCTGACAATGTACGTGCGCAAAGAAGCACTCCTTTCTTCGCAAATTGAGGGAACCCAGTGCACGTTTGACGACCTACTTAGTCCATCGCAAACACAACTCCATCATAAAGATGTTGCAGACGTCGTGAATTACGTCCGTGCTGTCGACCGCGGCGTAGAACTGCTCAAAAAGATGCCCTTGTGCACGAGACTTCTTAGGCAAGTTCATGCGGTCCTGCTGGACGGAGTGCGCGGAACGGAGAAGAATCCAGGCGAGCTGCGCTCCTCACAAAACTGGATTGGCCCCTCAGGCTGCACCATTGCAACCGCATCGTTTGTCCCTCCAAACATTGAAGATTTGAGTAACACGCTCCAGGACCTCGAACGCTTTATCAATGAGCCTCAAGTCGAAATGGATCCGATTGTGCGGGCGGCGCTCGTCCATTACCAATTTGAAACTGCCCATCCATTCCTAGACGGAAACGGTCGCCTGGGCAGGCTTCTCATTACACTTATGCTCATCAATGATGGCGTTCTTCATTCTTGCTTGTTCTATCCATCGTTCCAGTTCAAGAAAAACCGAAGCGAGTACTACCGGCAACTCACATCCGTAAGGGAGAGAGGCACTTACGAGGAATGGATAGAGTTTTTCTGCAACAGTCTTCTCGAGAGTGCGAAGGACTCGGTAGGGTCTTTAAAAAACCTTGTTGACCTCCATAACCGTTCCACAGCAACCATTACCGAAAATCTCGGAAGGACTGCTGCAAACGGGCAAAGGCTGTTGGGCATTCTTGAAGAGCACCCCATCGTCGACACCGCATTCATCGCTGCCCAACTCGATATCGGCAGGAGTACCGCGAGCTCGCTCGTCAAATCATTTGAAGAATTGGGTATCCTCCGTCCGCTCGACGAGTCAAGACAGAGATACCGGCAGTACGGGTATGAAGAGTATCTTTCGATTCTCAGGGAAGACGCCGAGCCGATTAGATAGGCATCGCAGCCCAGGCAAATTAAAGCGAGCGTGGATAATCTCCCACTTTGAGCCCGCACACAGGCCAAAAACGGGAGATTATCCACGCTCATTCCTGAGTAGTCATTTATGAACGTCCCCAATGACTAGCCCGGCAACGCCGATGTTTCGGCAACGACAGCGAGCGAGCCGCATTCGGAGCAAGACGACGCCGCAGGTAGAGAACGGACAGCGAGCGGGTCGCATTTGAGACAAGGTGACGTGAAACGAAAGGGCGCTGACCTTCTGGTCGCGCCCTTGAAGTTGAACGTCAGATTGTCCAAATGCGGCCCGCGCAGCGTCGAGCAGTTACGGCGTTTGGTAAAACGCCGTAACTAACGTGCTCCGTACTGCTCGTAGTAGGCGTCGATGGCGGTCTTGAGCTCGTCGTCGATGACAACCTTGCCGTCGATCTCGTGGTTGTAGAGGGTCTCGACGACCTCGGCCATGGAGACGATGCTCGCGACGGGGAAACCGTACTTGGCCTCGATCTCCTTCTGCGCAGTGGTCACACCGCCCTTGCCGACCTCCATGCGGTTGAGGGACACGATCAGGCCCTTGATCTCGACATCGGCAGCAGCCTTGACCTTGGGATAGGTCTCGTCGATGGACTTACCGCTGGTGGTGACGTCCTCGACCATGACCACGCGGTCGCCGTCCTGGGGCTCGTAGCCCAGCAGGTTGCCCTTGTCGGCGCCGTGGTCCTTGGCCTCCTTGCGGTCGCAGCAGTACTTGACCTCCTTGCCATACAGCTCGTGGTAGGCAATCGCGGTCACGACAGCCAGCGGAATACCCTTGTAGGCCGGTCCAAACAGCACGTCAAAGTCGTCGCCAAAGTTATCGTGGATGGCCTGGGCGTAATACTCGCCCAGCTTCTTGAGCTGATAGCCCGTCACGTAAGCGCCGGCGTTCATAAAAAACGGGGACTGACGGCCGCTCTTGAGCGTAAAGCTGCCGAACTTAAGAACGTCGGACTCAACCATGAACTTGATGAACTCTTGCTTGTAAGCCTCCATGCGGGCTCCTCTCGTAATTGCGTACGTGCTCTTCAGTTTAGCGCAGGCGAGGCGTCGATGTGGGCGTGCTTTGGGGCCACGGCATTCTGTAAAGGCTTTGTCAGGGGGAATGGTTTTCCGAACAATGGGGTTGACATGTCAAACCCCCTCATCAAGAATACGGGCGGATTAAAAAGGGGTACGAGATACCCAAAGCGCGCTGCGCTCAGCCTTTAGGAGGTGTGCCATGGAAGGCAGTCCTAGTCGAAAAACCTGCATGTCGCCCTCGGCACGCCGCGAGGACTCCGCACACGCATAAACGCCACCGGCAGATCGCCAAAACCACCGCAAAGGCGCGCTGCACCCTTTGTGGGCTCAAGAGCTTGACGTGAGCGACATCTAGGTTTTTTGAAGTAAATACGACACGTACGCTAACTCCCCTCAACAAGGAGGACCCTATGCTGATGCTCAAAACCGTCACGGTACTCGAAGCCATCTCCAAGCGCCGCCGCACGGCGCGCCCTGCCGCTCATACCGGCCTGTCCAAGAACACCATATTCGCCGCCACCCATAGTGCCGAGGACGCCCTCGTACTGCTTGACGCCACGGCAAACGGCCTCACCGTCGAGCAGGCAACTGAGCGCCTGAACGCCGTCGGCCCCAACACCATCGAGGCAACGACCAAAACGCTCGCCCGCCGCATCGCCGATGCGTTCATCGATCCCTTCGCCGGCATCCTCGCCGCGCTCGCACTGGTCTCGCTCTACATCGACGTGCTCGCCGTGCCCGAACCGCAGCGCGACCCCTCCACGGTCATCGTCATCGGCATCATGCTGCTGGTATCGGGCGGCATGAAGTTTATCCAGGAAGCCCGCAGCGGCAATGCGGCCGAGGCCCTCAAGGACCTGGTCTCCAACACTTGCACCGCCCTGCGCGACGGCGAGCGCATCGAGATCCCCTTCGACGAGCTCGTCCCCGGCGATGTAATCCGTCTCTCTGCCGGCGATATGGTGCCGGCAGATGCCCGCATCATCACCGCGCGCGACCTGTTTGTGATCGAGTCCGCACTCACCGGCGAGAGCGAGGCCGTCGAGAAGACCACCGCCGTCACCGTCGTCGAGGGCGCCGACGGCTCCGCACTGCCACTCTCTGCCTGCAAGAACATCGTCTTTACCGGCACCTCCGTGCAAAACGGCGCCGCCATGGCGCTTGTCGTTGCCACCGGCTCGGACACCTACCTGGGCGGCATCGCCAAGATGCTCAACGGGCGCGGCGAAAAGAGCGCGTTTGACCGCGGCGTCTCGAGCGTCTCCATGTTGCTCGTACGCCTCATGCTCGTTATGGCGCCGGCCGTCTTTGCCATCAACGCCGCCACCAAGGGCAACGTCATCGACGCGCTGCTGTTCGCCATGAGCGTGGCCGTGGGCATCACGCCGCAAATGCTTCCCGTCATCGTGACCACGAGCCTGTCGCAGGGCGCCAAGGACCTCGCCCGTCGCCAGGTTATCGTCAAGGAGCTGCCGGCGATTCAAAACCTCGGAGCGATGGACGTCCTGTGCTGCGACAAGACCGGCACCCTCACCGAAGACCGCATCGTGCTCGAGCGCTACCTCAACACCGATGGCAACGAGGACGCGCGCGTGCTGCGCCATGCGTTTTTGAACAGCTTCTTCCAGACCGGCCTCAAAAATCTTATCGACCTGGCCGTAATCGACCGTGCCGATGTGACACCCTCGACCGTCGCACCCGATTCCATGCTGGGCCAGAGCCTGCGCGACCGCTACACCAAGGTCGACGAGGTTCCCTTCGATTTCTCGCGCCGTCGCCTGAGCGTAGTTGTCGCCGACGCCCAAGGCAAAACCCAGATGGTTACCAAGGGCGCTGCCGAGGAAATGCTCGAGATCTGCTCCTTTGTCGAGATCGATGGCATCGCTCAGCCGCTCACCGACGAGAAGCTCGCCCAGATTCGCAAGCAGATCGCCGGACTTAACGCCGAGGGCCTACGCGTAATTGCCGTGGCGCAGAAGACCAATCCGCGCTGCGTGGGCGAGTTTGGCATCGCCGACGAGTGCGACATGGTGCTGATGGGCTTTTTGGCCTTCCTCGATCCGCCCAAAGCAAGTGCCGCGGGCGCCGTCGCCACCCTCGAGGCCAAGGGCGTGGCGGTCAAGGTCCTAACCGGCGACAACGACCGCGTCGCCGCCACCGTCTGCGAGCAGATTGGTATCGATGCGAGCAACGTCTTGCTCGGCTCCGAGATCGATGCGCTCGATGACGCCGAACTTGCCGAGCGCGCCGAGAAAACCCACCTCTTCGCCAAGCTCTCGCCGCTGCAGAAGGCGCGCCTGGTACGTGTCATGCGCGAGATGCTCGGCCACACCGTGGGCTTTATGGGCGACGGCATCAACGACGCCGCCGCCATGCGTGCGAGCGATTGCGGCATCTCGGTCGATTCGGCCGTCGATATTGCCAAGGAATCCGCCGATATCATCTTGCTTCAGAAGGACCTAGGCGTGCTCGAGCGCGGCATCATCGAAGGCCGCCGTACCTACGGCAACCTGCTCAAGTACCTTAAGACCACGGTGAGCTCCAACTTTGGCAACGTGTTGTCCGTGACTGTCGCGAGCCTGTTCTTGCCGTTTTTGCCCATGAGCGCCCTGCAGCTGGTGCTGCTGTCGCTGGTCTACGAGATCGTATGCATCGCGCTGCCGTGGGACACCGTCGACGATGCCTGGACTGCCCGTCCGCGCGCCTGGGACGCCGTATCCATCAAGGGCTTTATGCTCGAGCTGGGCCCCGTGAGCTCGCTGTTTGACATCGTGACCTTCGCCGCGCTCTTCTTTGTGGTGTGCCCCGCCGCCGTGGGCGCAAGCTGGTCCGAGCTTGCCGCCGCGGGCAACGTCACGGGTATGGCAGCCTTTGCGGCGCTCTTCCAGAGTGGCTGGTTTGTCGAGTCCATGTGGTCGCAGACGCTCGTGATCCACATGCTGCGCTCCCCGCACCTGCCGAGCCCGCGCGACCACGCCGCGCCCGCATTGTGCGTTCTTACCGTGCTGGGCCTGGCGCTCGTCACCTGGCTGCCGGCAAGCCCCATCGCCGATGCGCTCGGCCTCATGCCGCTGTCCACGAGCTTTTTTGGGCTGCTCATTGGCATCGTTACCGCCTATATCGCGCTCACCCAGCTGGCAAAGCGCCGCTACATTGCCCGCCACGGCGAGCTGCTGTAGCAAGTAGACGGAAAACACCCTGCCAGCTGCCGTTGCCACTACCACAGCTGCCAACGCCGCTGCCGTTGCCTCTGCCGCCGCCGCAGTCTATCCCCCCAGCAGTTGCGGTGAAATAGTTCCTGTTTAAAGCCCCGTGACTTTAATTTAGGGACTATTCCACCGCAACTTATTGGGAGATTAGCTAGTCCTTGGGTGTCCAGGACCAGAAGAAGTTGATGAGGGCCACGCGCGAGGCGGTGCCGGTCTTTTTGTTGATCGAGGAAATGTGACGATAGAGCGTGGAGCGCGAAAGGAAGAGCGTTGTGGCGATGTCCTGAACGCTCTGGTCCGAAACGACCAAGACCTCAAGAATATCGTGCTCGCGCTCTGTAAGCCCAAAGGTGGCGACGAAAGCATCGAGGCGTTCATCGGACGTGAGCTTCGCCGCCTCCACGGGCTCGGGGTCGGGGCATGTGGGCGCAAGATCCCCACCAAGATCGTCGGTGGCAAGCGGCAGGCCATCCTGCATCACGGCATCATCGGCTCGTTGCCCCAACTGCCCCAGCAGCGTAATCGCAATGCCCACAAACATCACGAGCGCTGCACCGACCGCAGCCAGCACATTTTGACTCGAGATAATCGCCACTGCCGGCGCCGTCACGAACATCGAGCACACGTTGTTGACGACGCGACCCATGCACGGCCAAAAATATGACCAGCGCGCATAGAGCGAGACGGCGGCATATTTTGTGGTAAAGAACACCACGAAAAAGCCCGAGCCCAGATAAAAGATGATCGTGGCAGCAAGCTCGTTGCCGCCATTGCCATCGACGATGAGCACAAAGAACGAAAGCGTGGACAGTATGGCGGCACATGTCATGCCGATATTCATATACGAGCGGCCGTGCAGGTCAAATAGTGCGCCAGCGACCAACGAGCTCACGACAAGCAGCAGGCGCGGCCAATCGCCCAAATCGACGGCTCCGACAGCATGCAGGGTCGTGAAGCCCGCGTTGAGAGCGGCGAATACGCCGGAAAGATACGCTGTCGCCACGGTCAGGCGAGCAACAGTGCGGCGGAATGCTGCCTTTGCCTTAGGATTGTCATGCCACTTGGCGCCATATTCCAGAGCATCTACCGAAAGCCCGGCTACACTGGCTTCAAAGTTGGGATCGGACTCGTCGCGCAGCTTGGCGCGTCGGGCACCGTGGAGCAACGCCACCTGCGCGATCGCACAGACGACCAGAACAGCCTGCTGAGGAATGCCGACAGGCATCACCATGTGGTTGAGAACCTGCACCAGAACGCCCATGGCGTAAGAAAGTGCGGCGGCGCGCGCCAAGCAGGGCGTTCGCGCAAAGCGCCTCGCAAAATTTGCATGAGCAGTCGATCCGCAGTAGCCCAGCGCGCAGCACGCCACCAAACCGCCGGCAATTACCACCTCAACCTGAACCGCCATAATCAACAGCAGCAATGCCGCCACCAGCAAAACGCCCGTGACGTCACTCGTTGCGTCGATAGCATGGGGACGGCGATAGTACAGAATGGGACGCACAAAAAAGCCAATCACGCTCGCGCCGATGACAAGGCTCTCATAAATAACGACCTCGTTCGGAGACACGAACTCGGCCATGCGCACATCAAAAAGATACTCGCACGCCAAAAACGTGAAGAAGAACAGCGCCAGGCATATAATCTCCCGAATGCCCCGACGCAAATATGCGGTTGTGTCTCCCATGCCCCTCATGGTTAACCCCCAGCTGCTCAATTGTCTGGAAATCTATTTTAATAAAGAACCAGTCTCAATATCGAAGCCAGGCTCGAAATGCTGCCAATTCGACCCCAGCCGTCCACATCACGCCGCGATTTTGAGCCGCATGGACCAGAAGGGACGCGCGCGATCTCTAGCTCGGCCAGGAGTGTCTCCAACTACCACCCATTTAAGTACGTCCCCATTGAGTGGCCGAAGAGCGTCCCCGGCGTCCAATCAAAAAATGAGCCATGTGTCCCAGTTGTGGAGACTCGTTGAGCCGTCTGGGTATCGTGAAAGATCGCGCGCTCGCCCATCATCAAAAGTGACACACGCTACCAGTTGATGGGAGGCAGCCATGGGCTTCTTTGACAAGATGTTCGAGAAGAAAGAGTGCGCGATTTGCGGTGCTGAGCTAGGCCTTTTAGGAAAGACCAAGATCGATGAAGGCTACCTGTGCAAAGAGTGTGCCGGCAAGCTCTCCCCCTTCTTCCACGGCTATCGCTCCAGCTCTGCAGACGACATCCGCGAGCAACTCGCCTACCGCGAGGCCAACGCCGAGCGCCTGACGTCCTTCAACCCCACGCGCACGCTCTCTGCCGGGCGTACCAACATCATGCTCGACGAGGACGCAGGACTGCTGATCATTACCTCGCAGACGCGCTGGCGTGACGCCAACCCGGACATCATCGAGTTCTCGCAGGTACTCGGCTGTGACATGGATATCGACGAGCATCGGACCGAGATCTATCGCGAGACCAAGGACGGCGAGCGCAAGAGCTACAATCCGCCGCGCTACGACCTGGATTACGACTTTAACCTGACCATCCACGTCAACACGCCGTACTTTACCGAGATCAACCTGCGCGTAAACGACTCCACCATCGATCAGCGCGGCTCCATCGAATACCGCGAGGCCAAGCGCCAGGCAACCGAGGTCCGCGATGCGCTGGTGCAGCTGCGCCAGGAGACGCGCGACAGCGTCGTGGCCGCCAAGGCCCCCAAGACCGCGGTGACCTGCCCCTTCTGCGGAGCCACCACCATTCCCGATGCCAGCGGGCGCTGCGAATACTGCGGCGGCGCCATCGGCGCATAGCCCCCGGCACGGAAAGGACCGATCATGGCCTTCGAGAGCGTCAACTATCAGTGTCCCGCGTGCGGCGGCCCCCTTCACTTTGCCAGCGCCGAGCAAAAGCTCGTCTGCGACTACTGCGATTCGCGTTTTGAAGTCGAAGAAGTCGAGGCACTCTATCGCGAGCGCCAGGACAAGGCAGACGCCAAAGCCGACGCCGCAGCGGCACCCAAGCCCGCCGTCGACGCTGCGGTGCAGGAGCTCGCCCAAAACGCCGGCTATATCTGCTCGTCGTGCGGCGCCGAGCTAATCTCGGACGGTACCGTCGCCGTTACCACCTGCCCGTACTGCGGCAACCCCGCCGTGGCACCCGGTCAGCTCTCGGGCGACTTCTCACCAGACCTGGTGATCCCGTTTAAGCTCGGGCGCGACGACGTTATGGCCGCGCTCAAAGAGCACTACAAGGGCAAGATCCTGCTGCCCAAGAGCTTTGTCACCGGCAACCACATCGACGAAGTCCAAGGCGTTTACGTGCCGTTTTGGCTTTACGGCGCCCGCGTAGACGGCGAAGTGTACTTCGATGCGACCAACGAGACCGTGACCGAGGAATCCGACCGCACCGTCACGACCACCGACCACTACGATGCCTACCGCAAGGGAAACATCTCGTTTAAGCGCGTGCCCGTCGACGGATCGTCCAAGATGCCCGACGGCCACATGGACGCCATCGAGCCGTTTGACTACGACGCGCTGCGCCCGTTCTCGGTCGCCTATATGCCCGGCTACATCGCCAACCGCTACGACGAGGATTGCGAAACCTGCAAGGCGCGCGCCGAGCGTCGTATGGAAGAAAGTACGATCTCGGCCCTGCGCGAGACCGTCGTCGACGAATATGATGACGCCACGGTCGAAAGCAAGCAGCTCGACTACACCTGGGAAGACAGCGACTACGCCCTGTTCCCCGTGTGGATGCTTTCCGCTTCGTGGAACGGCAAGAGTTATCTGTTTGCCATGAACGGCCAGACCGGTCGCATGGTTGGCGAGCTCCCCTGCTCCAAGCCCAAGCTCGCCATCGCCTCGGTGCTGTTCTTTGTGATCGGGTTTGTCCTCTCCCAGATTCTCTTTATGGGTGGGAATGCCTTCGATCCGGACTACCTCACCTTTGATGTCGAGGGCATCCTCATCAACATCGTCGCGCCGTTGATCATCGTGGTCATCGCAGATGTGCTGCTGGTGGGCCAGCTCAAGACGGCCAACGAGGCCACCCACGCCGACTACTACTGTGGCGAGCTCGACCTGACCGAGAAACACGACACCTTCAGTCACACCGAGACCACCGTCGTCATGAAGGACAACAAGGACGATTAGCCATTCTGACCAATACCACCCGGCCTTTGACGAGAAAGGAAGATCACCATGGGACTCTTAAAAGCTGGATTGGGAGCTGCCGGCGGCGTCATGGCCGACCAGTGGAAGGAATTTATCTATTGCGAATCGATGCCCGCTGACGTCTTAGCCTGCAAGGGCAGCAAGCGCACCGGCGGTCGCAGCTCCAACACGCGCGGCGAGGACAACGTTATCTCCAACGGCTCGGTCATCGCCGTCAACGACGGCCAGGGCATGCTCGTGGTGCAAAACGGCAAGATCATCGAGGTCGCGCTGGAGCCTGGCGAGTTTGTCTTTGACACCGGCAGCGAGCCGAGCGTCTTCAGCGGCAACCTGGGCGACTCCATCAAGGAAACCTTTGCCAATATCGGCAGCCGCTTTACCTTTGGCGGCGACGCGGGCAAAGACCAGCGCGTCTACTTTATCAACACCAAGGAGATCATCGGCAACAAGTACGGCACCGCCTCGCCCGTGCCCTTCCGCGTGGTCGATAACAACATTGGCCTGGACGTCGACATCTCCGTTCGCTGCAACGGCGAGTATTCGTACCGTATCACCAACCCGCTGCTGTTCTACACCAACGTGTGCGGCAACGTGACCGATAGCTACACGCGCGATAAGATCGACAGCCAGCTTAAGTCCGAGCTGCTCACCGCCCTGCAGCCCGCCTTTGCCAAGATCTCGGAGATGGGCATCCGCTACAGTGCCATCCCCGGCCACACCACCGAACTCGCCCGCGCGCTCAACGAGGTCCTCTCCGCCGACTGGCGCGACCTGCGCGGTGTCGAGATTGTGAGCTTTGGCGTCAACTCCATCGCCGCCTCGCAAGAAGACGAGCAGATGATCAAGGACCTGCAGAAAGCCGCGGTCATGCGCGATCCCACCATGGCGGCAGCCAACATCGCCAGCGCCCAGAGCGATGCGATGCGCGCGGCAGCCGCCAACCCCAACGGCGCGATGGCAGGCTTTATGGGCATGGGCATGGCAGGTGGCATGGGCGGCATGAACGCCAGCCAGCTGTTCGCCGCCGGCCAGGCACAGCAGCAGGCCGCCCCGCAGCCGGCTCCGGCTCCCGCCCCCGCACCGGCCCCCGCCGCCGCACCTGCGGCCGGCACGTGGACTTGCAGCTGCGGCGCCACCAACACCGGCAAGTTCTGCTCCGAGTGCGGCAGTCCCGCACCCGCCCCGGCACCGGCAAAGTGGTTCTGCCCCAACTGCGGCAGCGAAAACGGCGGCAAGTTCTGCAGCAACTGCGGAACGCCCCGGCCCTAGCCCCTCTATCTGGTAATTGGCGGGGGATCCGCCACCCCCGCATTTGCTTCTATGGGTTTCGTTTGATGAAGGAGGACACCATGAAGACAACGTTCAAAAAGCCCGTACTCGCATTTCTGACATGCGTCCTGGCGCTCGCCTTTGCCCTGACGGGCTGCAGCGGCGGCGGCAAGGACCCCAAGGCCAACTTCGTCGGCAGCTGGCAGTACTCGGGTGGAACCTTGGATGGCGAAGAGCTCACCGATGAGTACATGGATATGCTCAAGGAGTGGGGCCTCAACTGCGTCCTGATCCTCGACGAGGACGGCACAGGCGTCCTCGATATGTTCCTTGAGGTCGCCGACCTGAAATGGGAAGCCAAGGACGCCACCACCGTAACGATCACCGCCGAAGATGAGTCGCACGACCTGAAGCTCAAGGACGACAAGCTCGTCCTTGAGGTGGAAGGCGACAAGCTTATCTTCACCAAGTCCGACAAGGATCTGTCCGGCACGGTGAAGAAGGATCGCGAGGCGGCCGAGAAGGAAGAAGAGGTCGATGAGGCCGTCGAAGACGACGACGTCCAGAGTGTCGAAATCTCCCCCGCCGTCACCGTCGCCGATGACGATCTGTGCACCATCACCATCACCGAGAAATTCAAGGACGACTGGGGCGACATCGGCTTTGTCGTCAACATCACCAACAAGAGCGACAAGGACCTGACCTTCTACGCTCCTTCCGGCAAGACCAACGTCAACGGCACTATGAAGGAACCCTGGTTCTCGGCTAACCTGATGCCCGGCACCAGCGCCACCGAGGAATTCACGTTCTCGAACGGCACGCTCGACAGCCTTGACGACCTCGTCAATACGACCATCGGCATCGACGCCTACCTGACCGATTCCTACGAGGACGTCGCCTCTTACAGCGCAACCATCGCGTAACGGCAGACACCGATAGCCGCGGATTGGCGGACACATCCGCGCACACCAGACGGGGCCGCAGGAGTTGATCCTGCGGCCCCGTCGCTTTATGCCGATGCGTAACGAGCGCTAGCGCTCCATGTTGGGAACGATGCTGCCCTCCGTTACTGCGCGCACGGCCAAGCGCATGATGTTGTCGTAGCCGGTCTTATTGAGAATCTCCGAGATGCGGCGTTTGATGGTGCCCTCGCTCATAAACAGCTCGGCCGCGATCTCGCGGCGGCTTTTACCCTCGCAGGCAAGGCGCAAGATCGACAGCTCAACATCGTCGAGGGCCGCCGTGCCCGAGAAGATGCTCTCGGGCGGCTTGGGAAACGTGCAGTAACCCGCCAACGTGGAGCGCATCACGGCGAAAAGCTCGTCGATACCGACGTTCTTGTACACAAAGCTGTCGACGCCCGCCTCGCGCGCCTGATCGACAAAGGTGATCTCGGGCATGCCGGTCATGATAATGATGCGACACTCGGGCAGCTGCTCCTTGATGCGCGCCGCCGCCACGATGCCGTTGGAATCATGCTCGGTGCATACGTCCATCAGTATCATGTCCGGACGCTCCTTGAGCGCGACACCCAAGGCCTCGGAGGCATCGGCGATGGCGGAAACAACGGTCATATCGGGCTGATCGCCAACGGAGCGCGCCAGGCTCTCGCGCAGAATGGCCTGGTCTTCGACTATAAGGACGCGAATCATGAGCTTCTCCTTTGGACCGTGGCGTTGGAGGCGAGCGGGATGGACACCGTAAGCGTGAAGGGCGGGGCGGTGTGGACTTCCAGGCTGCCGCCCAGATTCTGTGCGACATGCCTCATACCTGGGATACCCGTTCCCTCGCGATACGATACGGGTGCAGGCGCGCCGTCGTTAGAAACGGTCATCCGCGCAACAGCACCGTCTTCCGACGTCTCCTGCCACAGACGCACGTGGACCCGATGCGCCTGTGCATGCTTGGTGGCATTGGTCGAGGCCTCGCGGATAATCTGCAAAAATGCGGCGGCGACACGCGCGTCGCTTGGCAGCTCGCCCTCCACATCGATCTGCACACTCACCAGGCCAAAGGCATGGACGATATCTCCCAGTTGCTCTGCCGGTTCGGTGTCGCCCCCGCTGCGCAGATCGGCAGCGATTGAGCGCAGCAGCGGGTCGATCTGCTCGAGTGACTCGTCATCCAGGCGCCCCTCCTCCAGATAACGATGGAGGATGGACAGGCGCTGCCCGATCACGTCGTGCACGCGAGCGCGCATACGCAGATAGGCCGCATTGTCAGCAACTTTTTTGACTTCTTCGATCTGGGCTTGGAGCTCTTGGCCCGCAAGCTCAAGCAGGTGGTTGGCTTGCGCCAGGCGATCATGAGCATGCGCATACTCTGTTACATCCAGGCCGATAATGCGCTCGAAGAGGCGGCCCGAAACCATAACGTCATCGTGCACAAACAAGCGAATCTCGGCGGGAGAAACCTCGACCACCGCCCGCGCCTCACCAAAGCGGTCCAGATTAATCCGCACGCGGTTCTGGCTGCTTTCGGGCATTTGCATGCTGAGTTTGCGCAGGTCGTTCCATGTACCGCTCATATCGCCTAGGTCGGTGGGCATATGAAGCTCCACCAGGTTTTTTCGCATGCAGCGGTTCATGAGCAGCGGGCGGCCCCTCGGGTCCAGATACAGGATGCCCACGGGAATCACGTTGATGGTTTCGATCGTCGAGAACGCGGTGATATCCTCCTGGCGGTTGCGGACATCCATCAAGAGCGCCGCAATGGAGCGGAACAGGAAAAACGCTCCCTCTGCGATAAGGACCGTGGTCCACGCCGAGCCCATGGCAAGCACCACCGGCGGTGTCACGGCGGCAACGAGCAACAGTTCGGCCAGCATGACGGGGCGACGATAGTGCACCATAAGCACCATGCCGTAGGCAAAGATCACGGCATTGAGCCACAACGCTCCGCCCATTGCCCTGGCGCAAACGTCAAGCGGCGCCACCAGATATGAGCCAGACGACGCGAACAAGATGAGCGCCGAAATAATTAGGTGAAGCACAAGGCTCGCCTCGTAGGCACAAATCACCTTACGGTTATAGGACGAGCGGCGCGATGCGATGAGCGGGACGTGGATCGTCTGCAGACACGCAGCCAGGGCAAAGACAACATCGAGCGCAACGATTTGGGGAAGAATGAGCGAAATCTGCATCGTCACTCACCCGCCCTCGGCATCAAGACGATCATGCGCAGCTGGCCGGGCTCGCCCTCAAGGCGGTATGCCACGTTGCGCCCTTGCAGAGCGCTTTCGAGCTCTTGCGCAGCGGGCGTCTGCGAAAGATCTGCATCATCGTTGGAAAAAAGCGCGGCACGCAGCTCGACACTGCATCGGTCATGATCGCCCAAGTGATACATAAGCGCCGGATGGTCGGTGGTGTAGGCAAAAAACGCAAAGTCATACACGCAGTCGTACAGGGCGCTTACCGTACTGGCGTGCATCGGGCGCCGTATGGCGATAATCGAGGCGCAATCGATATCGATGGTGCGCAGGTCGCTTGCGAGCTCGTTGGCAATGAGCTGAATGCGGTCGCGATCAAAACCGCTCTCCCCGTGCTGTGCCAACGTGAGCGACCCTTTGCGCTTGCAATAGGCGACGAGCATCTTGGCGCGCTGCAGCATGCGGTAACGCTCGTGTGAAGACGCTTCGTCGGTCAACGACGGCAGCGAGCTCAGCAGGTCGTACATCCCTTCGAGCGCGCGAGCAAGCGCCTGGTCCACGTCTTGGACCAGCAAGGTCTCGGCCTCTTGATCTGCCAGGTGCGTCTTAAGGTCGTAGTCGGCAGCGAGCAGCTCGTTTTGACGTTGCAGCTCCATGCGACGGTGTGCCAGTTCACGGTTAAGCTCGTTGAGCTCCGACACGTCTTGGGCAAGCAGGGCCGATCCGCCCAGCAGTGGAAAGGCACGGTACATCACATCGGGATCGGACGCCACGGCAAAGGCATGGGCGCGGCTGTGCGCCTGGGTCCGCAACTCCTCGCGCACGCCTACCGGCATTGGCTTTGACACTGGCGTGGCATAGACTTCCTGCAGGTCGCGCGTTAGAACTTTGAGGTCAAGCGGCAAGGTGTCGAAAATGCCGGCGATGTCGTGATATGACGGAACGACACCGCAATCGAGACAGATTTCCATCGCCACCACGCACAAGACGCAATAGATGAGCGAGAAGTTGAGCCTCCATGCCCAGGGCACGCGCAACGCATATGAGATGGCAAAGAACGCGCCGCCCAGGAGCACGAGCGCCGCCGTGCCCGAGAAACGTTGGATGCGAAAGGACGAGGACCGGCCCACCAGGATAAAAAAGGCCACAAAGTTAAAGGCCGTCCACACGAGGACGGCGAAATAACCCCAGCCGTACGTGTAATCGTTGCTCCAGGTGTCGCTTGTACGGTCAAAGTGGAAGACCTGCTGGTGAAAATCGTTGGTGAGTACAAATCCGATAAGCAGGATAGCCACAATCCACAGCGCAGCGCAGTAGCGGCGACCCAGGCGGTGTTGCTCCAAGCCCGCAAGGCGCAAACCACACAACTGGTAGAGCAGCGGAATGAGCGTCATGGGCACGTAGTACAGGTACCACAGCACGGTGGCATAGAACGGCGTGAACGACTTGTACTTGAGAATGACTTCGATCATCCACAGGGCGCAGATGGTGGCGATGGCAACAAGGCGGCGGCGCAACACATAGTCCAAACAGCGCAGATAGACCGATACGCCCCAGATCGAAAATACAATTGCGGCGACAAGCAACGGGAGAGAGCTCGAACGGACGAGCGCATCCACGACCTCTTCGGACACCTCGCTATAGGCGGGCACGGCGTTAGAAAGTTTGGGGTCGAAGGCGAACAGCGCCGGCAAGACTGCCAAAAACATGAGGAACAGCGCGGTGATGGCGCCGGCGATAGCAAAGACGCGGTGGCGGTACACCTGATGTGTTATGCCAACAAGGAATCGCGGCATGGCGAAGAGCCTGCCGCCCCTGGGATCCGCAACCGGCGCGGTCCGGGCGGCCGCGTGGCCGATATGTCGCTCGCGGGTACCCATAGTGCTTTTAGTGTACCGACAGGCAGGCTCAAAAAGCGGGCCGCATGTCCCAAAATCCGCAGACGGCAAGGCGCCCGGCAGCCTCCCCCGTCTGGCACTTCCCGATATCCGCCCGCCCCAAACCACCGCAAAGGGGACAGGCACCTTTGTGGTGGTTTGGGGCGATGCGCTAGTCCACGGTGATGTCGAGATTTTTGCCGATGAGGCCTACGTAGCCGCCTTCGGCTGCCTTGGGGCTGTCAGCATGGCAGAGAACCCACTTGTCGGCCTTCCAGTAGCAGTAGCTGTCACCGGCGGCAGGCATGTCGGCTGCAGCCTCGGGGCGCGGGCCGTTGGTGCCCGCCGGCAGCGCCACCATCACCTGGAAGCCGCCGTCGTCGACCATGCAGGGCGTATAGTGGAGCGTGGTGTTGAAAACCTCGACAACCTTGCCCGCCGGCACGCGGAACGCCTTGACGCATGCGGTGTCGAGTTTGCCGTCCTCGATCTCCCAGCGATGCGCCACAAGCAGGATAAAGTCGCGGGCGCCCAGGTTGAATTCGCTGGCGCGGTGATACTCCAAGCAGTTGAGCTTCGTGTTGTGGCCGTTGCACCAGCCGAGCTGGAAGAGACGACCGCCAAACATGAGAAAGCCCAGTTTATCGGCATCCTTGACGCCCTCGAGCTCCGGCGCGCTTGCTACGTACTTGCTGCCCTCGGGGATGGGCGTGGCGGAGAGCGCCTCGAGCACGGGCAACGTGAGCTCGGACGGAACGTCATCCCAAACGTTGCCATAGGATTTGAACTCGGGATTGTTGACAGAGTAGATATGCATGTTCACTCCTGTTCGTTTATGTGACAGTACGAACATTCTAAAACAAACATGAGCGATTTTGAACGCTCATCCCGACCACTCAACAAAAAGGCGCCCCCGCATAAGCGAAGGCGCCCAATGCGCACGTTTTGGACGATAAAACCCTTATGCCTGCTGATAGTGCAGGTGCTTCTCGTCGATATCGGCCAGGTCGCGGTTGAGGTAACGGTGCGCGAGCCAGTTCGCCATGGGAAGGTTCTGGTCCAGGTAGTTACCGCACTCCTCGGGAGCGGCACCGGGGACATCGCCCTCAAAGCCGGCGACAAACTCGAACAGCTCACGCACGAGTGGCAGAATCTCCTCACTCGTCAGCTCACCAAAAACGACGAGGTAAAAGCCCGTGCGGCAGCCCATGGGGCCAAAGTAGACAATGCGGCTCGACCACTCGGCATGATTGCGAAGGAACGTCGCGCCCAGGTGCTCGATGGTGTGGCACTCGGCCGTGTTCATGACCGGCTCCTTGTTGGGCGTGGTCAGGCGCAGGTCAAACGTGGTGACGGCGGCACCGGTCGTCGGATCGCGGTCGATGCGGCTCACATACACGCCGGGCTCAAGCAACAGATGATCAACGGAAAAGCTGGCGATGCGCTCCATGGCAGATCCTCTCGATAGTCAAATTGGAACGGGGCTCTTTTAGCTGGTTCGAATGGTCGCACTAATCATACTAGTCAAAAAAGCCCCGTCCCAAAAAGACAACTTAGCCCAGGACACGGGCCATACGTGTCTTGAACTCGGACAGGAAGCGCGGAGCATCCACGGTCAGTGCCACAAGCGCGCTCTTGTCCGGATCGGACAGGCGGCGCTCATCGCAGATGGTGCGACCGCGGTACTCGCCCAGCAGATCAACACGCAGGTTGCAGCCGAGCGCACCTACGAGCGTGGGGTCGATCGCCACGGCAACGGCCAGCGGATCGTGCAACGCGCAGCCGCCCAGGTAGGGCGCGTTCATCTCGTACGAGCCAATGTAGTGCTCGACCATGCTCGCAAATGCGCAGCCAGCCATAGTGCCCGAGCCCGTCCAGCCGGCAATGTCGCGGCGTGTGAGCACCACGCGATGCGTCACGTCCAGACCCACCATGGTGAGCTTACGGCCCGAGCGCAGCACCGCGTCGGCTGCCTCAGGGTCGCTCGCCATGTTGGCCTCGGCGCCCGCGCTCACGTTGCCGGGCACGGTAAGGGCGCCGCCCATCACGACCACGCGGCCGATGGACATCATCGCCGCCGCATCGCGCTCCAGGGCGAGCGCCAGGTTGGAGAGCGGGCCAGTCGCTACGTAGACCAGATCGGGACCATAGGTACGCGCGGCATCGATCAGATAATCGACCGCCGCGTTGCCGTCGGCCGAGGTCGCTCCCACCGGCTCGTAGGGCGACGCGGGCACGCTCGCGCCGCCGATGCCGTTCTTGCCGTGAATGAGCGCGGTGGACGCCGGCGGCGTATAGGGCTCAGTCGCCTGCAGAGGACGGTCGGCACCCAGGTACACCGGAACCTCGGGGCGACCCAGCAGATCGAGCACCGCCAGGCAGTTGTGCGCCGATTGCTCGACGCGCACGTTGCCAAAGCACGTGGTGATGCCCACGAGCTCCACCTCGGGGCTCGCGATGGCATAGGCCAGCGCCATCGCATCGTCCACACCCATATCCAGATCAAGGATCAGCTTCTTGATTGCCATTGTTCTACTCCGCTTCTCCGTCTTTATCGTTTAACCAAACCAATGTTCAACTTCGGCGCGCGTGGGAATCGATTGCTGAGCGCCCAAGCGCGACACCGTCACTGCCGAGGCGCGAGCACCCGCGGTCATGCACTCAAAGAGCGGCAAGCCCTCTAGGCGAGCCGCCGCCAACGCGCCGATAAACGTATCGCCGGCGGCCGTGGTATCGACTACCGTACTCGAAAGTGCCGGCATGCGCAGCAGCTCACCGCCATCGCCGAGCGTAACCGAGCCGGCACCGCCCAACGTGATGACCGCAGCTCCGGCACCCCTAGCGAGCAGGACGTTGAGCGCCGCGACGCAGCTTGCATCGTCCGCGGGCAAGATTCCCGTCAGCACCTGGCACTCGGTCTCGTTGGGACAGACCAGGTCGACCGCAGGCCAGACCTCCGCAGGCAGCTCGCAGGCAGGCGCTGGATTAAAGACCGTATAGAACCCCAGCTCGTGAGCGCAAACAAGTGCCTCGGCCGTCGCCGCAAGGTCACATTCGCCCTGGGCGATAAAGACGCTTCCGGCAGCCGGGGCAATCTCGCTGGCGTCGCCGTCGAACTCATGGGCCACCAGACGCCTCAGCGCGCAGGCAACGTCCGCGCCCGCAAGCGCATGGTTGGCGCCCGGTGACAGTATGATGCGGTTGTCGCCCTCGCAGCGAATGATGGTCGCCGTTCCCGTCTCCACGTCATCGCGATGCACTACAAAGTCACAGTCCACGCCGGCGTCTTGGAGCCCCGCCACGAGCGACGCGCCGAACGCGTCGCGACCGACCGCGCCGATCATGCACGTGCGCGCACCCATGCGCGCAGCGGCGACGGCCTGGTTGGCGCCCTTACCGCCGGCGTTGGTGATAAAACCGCTACCACCGACTGTCTCGCCCGCGCGCGGCATGCACTCGCACGCCACCGAAAGGTCCATGTTCATGCTGCCGAACACCGCAACGATGCCGCGATCTGCCATGGAAACCTCCTCGTCTTCAGGCTTTGCGCCCACCGTCGACCAACGATTGTGCACTCTCGCACCCCCTATAACTTTAGTCCACTTTGATGTGGACGCGCGCTTGAGCTTGCGCCAGCAGCAAGCATTCACAGGAGCAGGCAGCTACAATGAATACGTGCTGATTATTCTCGTCATTGGATGATGTTTTATGGAACAATTCTCGCAATCGGGCTCGCGCGGTCGACGCCACACGGGCAACGAGCCGGCGCCGCACGAACGCGTGAAGGGCGAACGCCGTGCCAACGAGCCGCGACGCACCGCGAGCCCCCATCGCGCTTCTGCCAACAACGCGGGCCGCGCCAACACTCCCGCCGCGGAGCAGACGCCTGCTCGCCCCAAGTCCCGCTACATCCCTGCCCTTGACGGCCTGCGCACGCTTGCCGTCGTCGCGGTGGTGCTCTATCACCTCAACCTCACATGGGCGCAGGGCGGTCTGCTCGGCGTCACGATCTTCTTTGTGCTTTCGGGCTATCTGATCACACGCCTGCTGCTCAACGAAGTCGCTAAGACCGGCCGCATCGACCTCAAGAGCTTCTGGATCCGCCGCATCCGTCGCCTGGTCCCCGCCGTGGTGACCGTCGTGGTGGTGACCTGCGCGCTGTGCACCGTCTTCAACCACGTGATGCTCACCAAGATGCGCCCCGACATCCTGCCGTCGCTGCTGTTCTTCAACAACTGGTGGCAGATTGCCCAAAACGTCTCGTACTTCAATGCTCTGGGCGACCCCTCGCCGCTCACGCACTTTTGGTCGCTTGCCATCGAGGAACAGTTCTACCTGATTTGGCCGCCACTGCTGTTTGCCATGGTATCCATGCATGTGAGCAAACCCAACACGCGCCGCGTGGTTCTGGGCCTGGCTGCTGTCTCCGCCATCGCCATGATGGTGCTCTATAACCCCGCCGCCGACCCCAGCCGCGTGTACTACGGCACCGACACCCGTGTGTTCTCGCTGCTGCTAGGTGCCTGGATGGCCTTTATCCCCGATCGCGACCTGGCGCCGGTGCGTCTCGCTCGTCGTTTGGGGCTCAATCGCCTGGCTGGCGCCGCCAAGCACGGCAAGAACGCCGAAAGCAAGCATGACGCTACGACCGACGGCGCAGCCGAGACCGTCCCGGCACAGCCGAGCGCCCTCGTGCGCTTTTGGTCCTCGCCCGCATCCATCGATGTATTGGGCGTCGTGGGTCTGGTTGGCCTTGCCGCCATGGTCGCGCTCACCAACGGCTACACCGCGTTCCAGTATCGCGGAGGCACGCTGCTGTGCTCGATCCTCACGCTCATGGTCATCGCAGCCTGCGTGCAGCCCCAGGGAATGGTTGCCCGCGCGCTGTCCGCCGAGCCGCTCGTGTGGGTTGGCAAGCGCTCGTACAGCATCTACCTGTGGCACTATCCGCTGCTTCTGCTTATGAACCCGGTCGCCAACATCAACGATACGCCCTGGTGGCAGTACATCTTGCAGGTACTTGTGGTGGTCGCCGTGGCCGAATGCTCATATCGCTTTATCGAAACGCCGTTTAGGAAGGGCGCCTTCGGCCGCACCGTATCCGAGTTCCGCGACGGCACCGCCACGCCCGCCAACTGGGTGCGCGCGCACGTCCCTGCCTGCGCAGCCTGCGCTGTCGTGTTGGTCATTGCACTGGGCGGACTGATCTTTGTGCCCGAGACGCCTGCGCTGAGCGGCGAGGGCGCCGAAGTTCTGAACAAGGAAGCCAAGAACACCGCGCCCACCGACCAGCGGGCGGCCGACGACACCGACAAGGACAACGACGGCTTCCCCGATGGCTCCTACGATCTGCTTATGATCGGCGACTCCGTGTCGCTGCGTGCCGTGGACACCTTTGACGGCGTGTTCCCGCACAGCCATATCGATGCCGAAAAGGGCCGCCAGTTTGATGCGGGCCGCGCGACATTTGAGGGCTATATCCAGCAGAACCTTGCCGGCAAGATCGTGGTCTTTGCTCTGGGCACCAACGGCTTGGTAACCGACGACCAGATCGACGCCATCATGGCCGATGCAGGAGATAAGCGTATTGTGGTGTTTGTGAACACGCGCAGCCCGCAGCCGTGGGTTGGCTCTACCAACCAGGCCATCGCCAACGCCGCTACGCGCTACAAGAACGTGCGCGTTATCGATTGGTACGGATACAGTGCCAACCGCAACGACCTGTTCGATGGCGATGGCACGCATCTATCGACCACTGGCGTGACTGAGTACCTCAACTTGATCCACGATGCAGTCAAGAAGGACCTGCCCGTGCATCCCGAGGATCACGTCAACGATCCGCAGCCGGCAGCCGTCAAGTCTGCCACCGACGCGCTCGTCAATGCGCTTGCCTTCAAGCCGCACAAGCTGGGCACCGACAAGTAACCTGCAGCAAACAACCCAAAATCACTCTTTTCGAGCCGGCCCCAAGAGGTCGTGGGCAAAAAAACAGGCCGCAGTCCATCGCTGCGGCCTGTTCGGAAGCAAAAGTGGGCGTTAAGCGCTGTAGCCCATCGCCTGCAGCACAAACATGACGACCGTCAGCACCGTAATCACGCCGATAGTCGCCCAAGTGAGCACGTTCCATACGCGGCCGTTGCGGTTGGCGCCCATAATGTGACGGTCGGCGGCGATAACCACCTGGAACACCAGAACCACGGGCAGTAGCACGCCATTGATGACCTGCGAGGTCATCATAATCTGGAACAGATCGACGCCGGGCATAAGCACTAGCACGGCAGAGATACCGATGATGGCCGTAATGATGCCGCGATAGACCGGGGCCTCGTCCCAGCTGCGGTCGGCACCGCGCTCCCAGCCAAATGCCTCGCAGATAGCGCTCGACGTAACGCCCGGCAGCACGCAGGCGGCCAAGAAGCTCGCCGCGACCAGGCCCGAGGCAAACAACACCGTGGACCACTGACCCGCAATAGGCTCCAGTGCGCGGGCGGCATCGGCAGCGTCGCTAATCTGAATGCCCGTGGGGAACAGTACCGTACCGGTCGTTATGATAATAAAGCCAGCAATGACATCGGCGGCGATCGAGCCGCTCACGGTGTCGATGCGCTGCAGCACGATATCGTCCTCGCCCGCGTTCTTATCGACCACGTTGTTCTGCGCCAAGAAAATCATCCACGGCGCGATGGTGGTACCGATCGTTGCAACCACGAGCGACACGTAGCTGGGGTCATTTTGAATGTTGGGCACGACCAGGTCGACCGCGACCTCACCCCAGTTGGGGCCAGCCATAAACGCGGCGACAATATAGGTCACGAACACGCAGCTCACCAGCAGCAGAATCTTCTCGATGCGCTGGAAACTACCCGACATGGTAAGCATCCACACCAGCAGCGCCACCAACGGCACCGAGATGCTCGCCGGCACGCCAAAGAGAGCAAGGCCGCTGGCGATGCCCGCAAACTCCGAAATGGTCACGGCTGTGTTGGCGATCAACAGCGCCGCCATAGCAAGCACACTCTTGCGCACGCCAAAGCGCTCGCGAATGAGCGATGCCAGGCCCTTGCCCGTGACGCAGCCGCAGCGCGCCGCGGTCTCCTGCGTCACGATGAGCAGCACAGTCATGACGGGAAGCATCCAGAGCATCTTGTAGCCATAGCTGGCGCCCGCGCTGGAATACGTGGCGATGCCGCCGGCGTCATTGCCCGAAAGCGCCGCCAGCAGACCGGGACCCATAGCGCCAAAGATGGCCGCGATGGTCAACTTTTGCTTGGTGCCCGACTTTTGCTTGGTATTTTGCACGCGACCACCTAACCAATGACCGACATGGCGAGCAGCACCGCAGCGGCGCAGTACGCTACGCACGAGATCATGACGGCAATAACGTTCATGGCGGTGCCCGACGTATTGAGGTCGTGCTCATCACGCCAGAACAGCACCATCAGGTAAATCACGGCGCTCATGTTGCCAATCAGACAAACGATGGCCGCGATGTTAAAGCAGCCGGTAAAGAGTTGCTCCTCAAACATAGGCGCGTCGAGGAACGCGGCGGTGCGCACCAGTTGGGCGCACAGGTAGGTCACGAGCGACAGAATCAGGCCCATGCCCGTGCTCTGGAAGAAAAATCCCAGATACGGCTTGGGCTCATCGTCATGGCCGTCGTACTCCAGGAAGTAATTCTTGACGAACGACACCATGCGCGAGGCAGCCAACAACACGAGCGGCATGGCGCACATGGGGAACACCACCAGATGCGCGGAGCCCAGCGCCGTCCCCAGCACTGTTGCCATGATGCACGAGGCAATGCCCCACACGACAACCCAGTACTGGCGATGCACAAACCAGCTGAGCACATTCGTCGAGTCGTCGGACGCGCTGTCGCCCGAGCCGACGCCTGCGATCTGCAGGTCCTCCTGGTGCTCCTCGGCGATAACGTCCATGGCGTCGTCAAAGGTCACGATACCCAAAATGTGACGGTTCTCGTCGCAAACGGGGATGGCGACCAAGTCGTACTTGGTCATCTCGTCCGTTACGTCTTCCTGGTCATCGTCGGGCGACACATAAACCAGGTCGCGATAGGCCAGCTGGCCCAGCGTGGCATCGCGGTCGGCCACGATGAGCGTACGCAGCGAAAGCACGCCGGTGAGCATGCCGCTCGGGTCCTCGGTATAGACGTAGTAGACGCTCTCGAAATCCTCGTCGAGCTTGCGGATCGCCTCGATGGCGTCACCGACCGTCGCCGTGGCGGGCAGGGAGACAAACTCCGAGGTCATGATACGGCCGGCGGTGTTGTCCTCATAGCCCAGCAGGTTACGAATCGCCTTCTCCTCCTGAACGCCCATCAGGCGCAGAAGCTTCTCGGCCTTCTCGTAATCGAGCTCGTCGATCAGGTCGGCGGCGTCGTCCGGGTCCATCATGGCCAGCATCGACGATGCGTCCGTGTCGGACAGGCCCTCGAGCATCTCGGTCATAAGCTCGTCGTCATCGAACTCCGAGATGGCCTCGGCGGCCTGGGCGGTATCGAGTTGCGCGAACACCTGCGCACGCAGGCGCGGGTCGAGTTGCTCGATAATGTCAGCAATGTCGGCAGGGTGCAGCTCGCCGAGCGTCTTGTGCGACACCGAAAGCTGGATGTTTTTAGTCGAACGGTCGAGCAGGTCCATGTAGGACCAGGCGATGATGTCCTCGCCGAGCGGTTTGCCCAGGTGCTTCATAAAGCTCTCGACGACATGCTCGAGTGCGGGGCTGATCGCGCGCAGCAGGCCGCGGGCGCCGACTTCGGCACCCAGCAGACGCAGCTGATTTTCGCCCGACATGGAAAACTTGATGTCGTTTACGCGCACGACCTTCATGCCCTGCGTGTCGACAATCTGCTTGTTGAGCACGTCGCGGGCGAGCAAGAGTTCGGTCGGCTGCAGGTACGAAAAACGGATTTCGGTGGCCGGCGACTTAAGGTGCACACCCGTCTCGTCGATACGGTCGACCCATTTGCGCCAGCTGATCATAAACGGCGTCTTGCCGGGTCCGCGGAACGCGAGCGACGTCACGTGCGGAAAAACTTCGCCGGTAGCAATGCCAAAATCGTTCACAACGCCGAGCTTTTCGCCATCGACGTCCAAGACCGGCAGTTTGAGCATCTCACTCAGATAATTCACTGGTGCTCCCCATCATTATCCCTTCGGACTGCGGCCATGCCGGCACGCCATCCGTGGGCTTTTAGATATGTATACGCATGCGCGGGCGGCACGCCGCTCGGCGCTCACACCCCGTGCATGCGCAAGAAGCACCTGCATGGGGTCATCGACTGTATGGTCGAGGTTTGGATTTCACCTGCAACCTTTCTCTTGACCCTTGTTATCCGCAGTAACTATAGCATCAGCATCGCGCCGTGGCGCCAAATTTATGCTCCAAACATCGCAGGCATACCAAACGCTGACGCATCCGTGACATAGTCATTGGGGACATTCTTAAATGACTAGTCTGTGGTGTCGTCATCTTCGGCGAGCTGGGGGAACACGGCGTTTTTGGGCATGGTGACCTTCGTCAGCGAGGTAAGCTTTTTGCTCAGCGATGCGTCCGTCTTGACCAGATCGCTCAACGTCACGATTTTGTAGCCGTCGGCAATAAGCCCGTCGATAATCTGCGGCAGCGCCTCGAGCGTCTGCTCGGCGCACTTATCGTTATCGGTCAGCAGCACAATGTTGCCTGGCGTCACCGAATCGAGCACCGTCGAGACCTGCTCGTCGGCACCGTTGAGCAGCCAGTCGCCCGAATCGATATTCCACGAGACCACGGCAGACACCAAGTCCATCGCATCAATCCAGTTTTGCTCGTCAAAGGCTGCGTAGGGAGCGCGCAAAAGCATCGTCTTCACGCCGGTCGCGGACTTGATCGCCTCGGTGCCCTTCGAAACCTGCTCGCGCACCGCATCGCGGTCCTTGCCCTTGAGCGATTCGTCGCTGTAACTGTTGGAGCCGACCTCGCAGCCGGCATCGACAATCGCCTTGGCCGTGGCGGGCGAGGCCTCGGCCGCATCGCCCGAAAGGAAGAACGTCGCGGTGACGCCTTTTTTCTTGAGCACCTGCAAAATCTGTTTGGTGGCACCGCTCGGGCCCTCGTCAAACGTCAGCGCCACGTACTTTTCGTTGCCCTTGGGCGCCACGCTCACGCACTCGACCACGCAATCGGTGGCAGGCACGACCTCGCCGCGGTCCTGCGTCTTACCCGATTGCTCGCCGACCCACACCTCAGAGCGACCCTGGATACCCCACGTCTTAACGTACTCGATGGCACCCGTGCCCTCGACCTTGAGCTTGGGCTCGATAACCGTCGCCTGGACCTCGTGCTTCTCGTACGTGTCGCGGCCGTCCTTGACCGTCACCTTCTCGCCGCCCGTAAGCTCGCGGCTTTTCCACTTGCCCTGTTTTATGCGCTTGCCGTCCACCTTTACCGACAGCTTTTCGCCGCCATGGCGGGTCAGCACGCTGTCGTCAACGGCCAGCAGGTCCCCAGCGTCGTAGGTATCGGTCAGCTCCTGGTCGTCGATGAGATTTTGCAGCGTAGAGCCGACGCGCACCGCAGTCTCCTGACCGTTGAGGACGACATCCACGCTGCGGTTGACGTAACCCACGACGGCAGCGATAAACAACACGAGTGCGCAACCCACGGCGATGAGCGCATAGGGCAGGCGAGACGGACGACGGGGCGTGCGGCCGTTGCCGATGCGAGCGCTGCGGTCGCTAAAGCCGCGGCTATGGTTGAGATACATCGCGCCGGGCTTACGGTGACGCTTGCGCTGACCGCTGGGCAACTGCCCCAGATCGCGGCGCGCCGTCGGACGCGCTCCCGAGCGCCCGTGTGAATATGATCCGTTTTGGCGCATGTGCCCTCCCCCATAAACGCAGCAAGCCGGAGCAACAGGTCTCCGGCTTGCCTCCCATCATTTGGTACGTCGCTATTTGCTGGCTTTCGACGAGCCCCCGCTCGCCTTTTGATATTCGTCCTTAAAGGCCTTGAACATACCGCGCGTCTTGCCGAGCTGCTTGCCCAGCGCGCGACTGCCCTTGTCCACGGCGACCGAACCCTTGTCATCGAGCACCTTGGCGCCCTTTTTGACCTTATCGCCCACTACGACGCTTGCCTCGGCAGCCTTTGCAGCGACGCCGCCCGAATACCGGAGCGACTTGACCTCGTCCGAAACGATCATCGCGCCGTCCTCATAGCCGCGCAGCATCGTCGGCGGCATCTGCGTGTCGCCCACCAGCACACTCGAGGCAGTGCCGGCGGTCACGTAGAACGTCTGCACGATGCCCGAACGCGGCTTGAACTCCACATCCGAGCAATAGCCCACGACATCGCCCGACTCCGTGCGCACGTCCATGCCAACCCAGATAATGCAATCATCCAGGTTGATGTCGAGACGCTTGGCCGCAGCGGCATCGTAGGTGCCCTTGACGTCGTCAACCGCGATGGCGCCCTCGTAGACGCCAATGGCATCGAGCGCCACGAATCGGTCGGGGCGCTCGATCATGCCCGCGATATCGGACTGGCGAACCATAAAGCCCACCACGCGCGTGCCGCCCGGGGTAAAAACCGGAAAGTGAATCTTGCCGAGCTTTTTAGGGCTGCGCGGCGTGCCATCTTTTTTAGTGCGCTTATCCTCGGCAGGCTTGCGATAGATCTTGGCGCCGACAAAATCCCCGGCGCGCATTATGCCTCGGTCGAAGGCTCCGCGGCCTCGGCGTCGGCCTCGACGGCGTTTTCGACCACGACATCGGCGGCGGGCGTCACGTTGCCGCCCGAGATGGCGTCGTTGAGCTGCTCGCGCAGCTGGTCCATGCGCTCGCGGGCAAGGTCAACCTTGGCACGCAGGTCATCGGTCTTGGCGTCGACCATCGGGCCAAAATCGTTGACCGCGGCGCGGGCCTCCTCGGCACCGTGCTCGTAGGTGTCGCGCATGTTATCCCAGGCGTCGTTGGCGATATCGGCAGCCATGGCGCGGGTCTCGGCGCCGGAGCGCGGAGCCAGGGCGACGCCGATGATGGCGCCGGCGGCAGCGCCGAAGAGCGCACCCGAGATAAAGTTGAAAGTCTTACCCATGTTCATTCCTCTCCTGCGGGCACCTCGGCGCCCACCGTTTGAATGCTGTCCATTATACCCGCAGCACAGCGCTTGCCGTCTTGCTCATCTGCGTACGGTAAAGGCGCAGGTACATGATGGTGATAAGCGAGTGAGCCTACTCCTGCGGCACGGCCGGCATGGCCACCGTAGCGGCCGGGTCTTCGCCGGCGCCGTCAACGAGCGGCAACGTTCCCTCGTGCGCGGGGGCAACCGAGGCCGTCGCCGCGCCACCGTAGACGGCAGCGGGGGCCTCATGGCTCTCGGCGGTCGCGCCCTCGGTATCGATTGCCTCCTGCGGCTCGTCGTCAAAGCTCGGGACGCCCTGGGGCTCCGCGGACTCGGGCTCGACGGTCTCCTCGGCAGGGGCCTCGTCGACAAGCTCGGCGGCAGGCTCGGCAGGCGCCTCGCCCTCGGTCGCGTCCCCGGCCTCGCCCTCGGCGTTCGCGGCGGCTACGGCCTCGTGCGGGTCCTTACCCTCGGCCTCGGCGCGCATGCCCAGCACCAGGTTGCGCAGGCCCGTGACCGTACCGTCCACATCGGGAGCGGGCTGGTCGGCATGCAGATAGGCCCAATCCATCATAAAGGTCGCCGAAGACAGCGCGCCGATGGCCAGCGCGTCATCGGGACACGAAAGCTCGACCTCAAAGACACGCTCATCGTGCTCGCTTACGCGGGTGCGGCCGCACGAAATGCTGCCAGCGAGACCGGTCTCGTTCATGAGCTCGACCGTCACGTGCTCCAGCAGATGGCAAAGCTCGGTCTGGCCCATGCAGTCCTGGAACTCGCGACCGGAATCGCCCAGGCACAGATGCTTGGCAATCGCAGGTACCAGGTAGTACACGCGCGCCGTGGCCTCGATGTCCTCCGAGGTCATAAGCGGCATGCCGGGGTTCACCAGCACGTGCGCGCAGATCTTGTCCTCGCTGACGGTGACCTTAAGGATGTTGAACAGGCCTGCCATAACTCTCCCCTACTCTTCCTTGCCCTACTCGTCGCCGTCGTGCGGGTCCGCAGAGCCCGTACCCGGCGCCGTCGGCTTATCCGCCGAAGACTCGGAATCCTTCTTATCGGTTTCGGCCGGAGCAATCACGCGAATGAGCGAGATGCGCTGGCCACGCATCGACTGTACCTTGAACTTGTACCCCGCGACCTCAAACACCTCTCCGATGTCGGGCACCGAGTCGCAAAGCTCCAAAATCCAGCCGGCGATGGTCTCATAATCATCGCTTTCCTCGAGCGGCCAACCAAGGTCAATCGCGTCATCGCACGAAAAACGCCCATCGACAAGCCACTCGCGGCGCGAAAGGCGCGTGAGGTACTTGTTGTCGGGGTCAAACTCGTCCTCGATCTCGCCCACGATCTCCTCGACGATGTCCTCGATGGTGATGATGCCGGCCGTGCCACCGTACTCGTCCACGACCACTACGATCTGGTCGTGCGAGGTCTGCATCTCGGACAGCAGCGGCAGGATGTCCTTGGTGTCGGGCACAAAGGTGGCGTCGCGCAAAAAGTCGGCGATGGGCTGGTCGCCCTTGCCGTCGAGCGAAGGCTGGATCAGGTCCTTGATATGCGCGATGCCCACGACGTTGTCGGGATCCTCGCGATAGACGGGGATGCGGCTAAAGCCGGTCTGGCGCATGGCGGACAGCACGTCGGCGACCGTCTCGTCGTCCTCGCACATGGTGGTGTCCACGCGCGGCACCATGACCTCGCGGGCAACGGTGTCGCCCAGGTCGAAGATCTCGTGGATCATGCGCTTTTCCTCGTCGAGTAGATCGTCCTGCTCCGAGACCATGTATTTGATCTCTTCCTCCGAGACGTTTTGGCGGTCGTCGGCGCTCTTGATGCGCAGGATACGGGCCAGGCCGTCGGAGCAGGCACCGGTCAGCCACACGAGCGGGCGGGCGATCTTTTGGAACACGGAGAGCGGTCCCACGACCTGCTTGGATACGCCTTCGGCATTAGCCAGGCCGATGCGCTTGGGCACGAGCTCGCCGATCACGATTGACACAAAAGCGACGGCGACGGTGATGATGACCGGCGCCAGGCCGCGCGCGATGGCGGAAAGCGGCGCGATGCCAAAGCTCATGAGCCACGTGGCAAGCGGGTCGGACAGGCTCGTCGAGGCGACGGCGGACGAGGCAAAGCCCACGAGCGTGATGGCGACCTGGATGGTGGCGAGCAGCTGATCGGAATCGGCGGCCAGCTTAATGGCGCGCTCGGCGCGTTTGTCGCCTTCCTCGGCCTCGTGCTCCAGCACAGCGCGCTTTGCCGTGGTGAGCGCCATCTCGGACATAGAGAAGTAGCCGTTGATGAGGGTCAAAACGAGGGTGGTGATAAGGGAGATGGTTATGTCCATCGGGAGTTTCTCGAACCTCCAAGATTCGGGACGTTAGGGTAAAACGTTGGTGGCGGATACGGCAATTGCGCCGGCACCCAAACGAGGACGCGGGCGCGCAGGCATGGTCGCTAGATTACGAAGAGGATCACCACCATGAACTGGAAGATGCTGCCGGCGAGCACCCACAGGTGAAACACGCTGTGCAGATAACGTACGTTTTTGGCGATATAGAACGGCACGCCCGCGGTGTAGCACACGCCGCCGACGGCGAGCAGGGCAAGTGCCACGGGGTTGAGCAGCATCACAAGTTCGGGCAGCTTAAAGACAACGAGCCAGCCCATCAGCAGGTAGACCAGGCCGCTTACCCAGTGCGGTTGACGCTCACGCATAAAGCACTCGAGGGCGATGCCGATAATGGCGATGGCCCATACGGCAAAGAACAGCGCAGGACCGCCGTCGTTTGCGAGCGTGATGAGGCAAAACGGCGTATAGCTGCCGGCTATGAGCAGGTAGATGCAGCTGTGGTCGATGATGCGAAACACGCGCTTGGCGCGCGCGGGTTGAATCGCGTGGTAGAGCGTGGAGGCCAGATATTCGAGAATAATGCTGACGCCATAGACAATCGCCGCGGCCATGTGGGCCGGGCCTCCGCCGCGCAGGGCAGCGAATACGATCAGGAGCACCAGGCCCGCGATACCCAGCAGGCAGCCGACACCATGGGTGACGGAGTTCATGATCTCCTCGCCCACCGTGTAGTGTGGAACGGCCGCGGTCTTGGGTCGCGGCTTAGAACTGTCGCTCGAATCGGACATGCCGGTTACATCCTCCAACGTAAAGAGTTCTCAACACTATATCAAAGCGTCTAGGTACGTGCGATATTTGCACCATACGTGACCCTTTGTTTACCCATTCTTTGTCTGTTGACGCATCAACGGCGAACGTCCATAATGCGCTTGCATTAAATGTTGATGTATTAACATCTTATAGGAGAATACCGCATGGCTCAAAACGCACGTTCCCATCGAAAGCTCAAGATAGCCGGCATCGTTGCACTGGTGGTTGTCGTTGCGCTGCTCGGATTTGCCGGCAACTTTCTGTTTGACTTCGCGCTGAATCCCCAAGCGCCGTACACCATGAAGATGATGCAGGATAGCAAGAACGACAAAGAAGGCGAGCAGCCGGATGCCAAGGAAACCGAGGCGCGGGCGTGGTTTAAAGAGAATCGCGAGAGCAGCAGCCTCACCGCAGATGACGGAACCGAGCTCGCCGCTTGGTATTTTGCCGCCTCGGAGAACACCCACGATTACGCCGTCTGCCTGCATGGATATACCAACGAGCCCATCGGCATGGCCCGATACGCCAAGCGCTTCCACGACCGCGGCATGAACGTGCTCGCGCCTGCCGCCCGCGCCCACGAGCGCTCCGGCGGCGACTATATCGGCATGGGCTGGCCCGAGCGACTCGATGTTATCGCATGGATCGGGCGAATTGTTCAGGCTGACCCCGAGGCGCGCATCCTGGTCTTTGGCGAGTCGATGGGTGCGGCAACCGCCATGAACGTGGCGGGAGAATCTTTGCCGTCCAACGTGAAATGCATTATCGAGGACTGCGGTTATACGAGTGTTTGGGACGAGTTTTCTCTGCAGCTCAAGGACGTGTTCGGCCTGCCCAGCTTTCCCTTGCTCGATGTAGCAAACTTGGTGTGCAACGTGCGCGCGGGCTACGACTTTCATAAGGCGAGCAGTGTGGAGCAACTCAAATACGCGACGGTTCCCATGCTGTTTATCCACGGCGACCAGGACACCTTTGTGCCGTACGACATGCTCGACCAAAACTACGACGCGTGCGCCAGCAAAGTCAAGCAAAAGCTCACCATCCATGGCGCCACCCACGCCAAGAGTGCGCAAGTTGACCCCGAGCTCTACTGGAACACAGTCAACAACTTCCTCGACGAGTATTTTTAGGCAAAGAGCAACGTTTGGGGTTTTGTTGCCAAAAAACGTCGTGTGCTCGGCGGTCTCGAAATTTGCCGCATACTTCCGGAAAGCCGCCCGCGAGAGCTGTGCTCGCGGACGGCCTTTGCTAACGTTGCGCTACAAAAGCGCTTGATATGTCCAATAGATAGGTGCTATTTGACCTCGATGAGCTCGTACTTGCTCGTGCCTAGGCCGATCTTCTCGGCATGCGCAATGCAGGTGCGCCAGTCGGTGTCGGGATGCGTGATGCAGAAGGGGTCCTTGGCCTGCTCGCCCTCCAGATGCTCGTGGTTATGCTCCATCTTGGCCGCGCTATCGGTGAGCTCGGTGTTGGGCAGCGGCTCGGATGCCATGACGGCATCGGCGCAGGCCTGGTCGATGGCGACCGGGTCGAAGCTCGCGAACATGCCGATATCGTTGACGATAGGCGTATCGTTTTCGGGATGGCAGTCGCAGTTGGGACTGATGTCCATGGCAAGCGAGATGTGGAAGCTCGGGCGGCCGTCGACGACGGCCTTCGTATACTCGGCGATCTTGCAGTTGAGCACGTCGGCCGCGGCCTCATAACCGGGCTTGATGCAGTCCTGGTTGCATGCCGCAATGCAGCGTCCGCAGCCCACGCAGCGATCGTGGTCGATGGCAGCCACGTGCACCGTGCGAGTAGCGCCGCTGGCAAGCTCGCGCTCGCGGGTGCCGTCGAACGAGATAGCGTTGTGCGCGCAGATCTTTTCGCAGGCATGGCAGCCAACGCAGTGCTCGGTCGCGACGTTCGGCTTGCCGGCGGCATGCTGCTCCATCTTGCCGGCACGGCTGCCGCCTCCCATGCCCAGGTTCTTCATGGCGCCGCCAAAACCAGCCTGCTCATGGCCCTTAAAGTGGGTGAGGCTGATCACGATATCGGCATCCATGAGCGCCTGACCGATCTTGGCCTCGTGCACGTACTCGCCGCCCTCGACCGGGACGAGCGCCTCGTCGGTGCCCTTGAGGCCGTCGGCAATGATGATCTGGCAACCCGTAGCATACGGGGTAAAGCCGTTCTGGTAGGCGGTATCAATGTGCTCGAGCGCGTTTTTGCGGCTACCGACATAGAGCGTATTGCAGTCGGTGAGGAAGGGCTTGCCGCCCAGCTCCTTCACGACGTCCGCGACGGCACGGGCGTAGTTGGGGCGCAAAAAGCTCAGGTTGCCCAGCTCGCCAAAGTGAATCTTGATGGCGACGAACTTGTTCTCAAAGTCGATCTGCTCGATACCGGCGTGACGGATGAGGCGCTTGAGCTTGTCGAGCTGGCTCTCGCGAGCATGCGTGCGCAGGTTGGTGAAGTACACCTTAGCGGGTGCTGCGGGTGCAGTTGCGGTCATAGATCTATCCCCTCGGTCTATATGGCGTTACAGACATAGAGGATGGTACCAGTTAAAGCAGAGTTAAAGTCAAGTACGGCACCTAGTCATTGGGGATGTTCTTAAATGAGTAGTCGCAAGGGACACTCTTTCGCCACCCGGCAGTTGGGGACAGTCCCCAAGTGCCGGCAGCTAGGGACAGTCCTTTCCAGCCGGCCGGCGAGCCGGCAAGTCAGCAAAGACTGTCCCCGATGACTAGTCGTTTAAGACTGTCCCCGATGACTACTCCTGCACCTTGAGAGCTTCGGCCAGGCCCACACGTTTGATGGAACGCATGTGCAGCAACGCCACGACCAGGTAGGTCGCAAAGCCAATGCCGACGCATGCAACCATGGACCAAGCGGGCGCATAGATTTCGATATTGCCGTTGTAGGCGAGCAGCATCGAGCGGAAGATGGCCGTGAGCGAGCCAATAATGACCGGCAGACTCAGCACGAGCGACGCCGCCACGCACAGCGTGATCGAGCGGATGTACAGATGCGAGATCTCGCTATCGCGATAGCCAAAGACTTTCATATAGCTAATCGAACGGGCGCTGTGGTCGATCACAGCCTTGGTCAGTAGATACATAAACAGCAGGAAGATAAACACCGCGAGGCCAACCATCATGCCGATCATTTTGCTCATCATGCCGATGAACTGGTCGCCCACGGCGCGCATGTCGTCGGGCGTGGTGTCGCCGGCAAAGTAGCGCGCGTCGAGGTCGAGCTTCTCGTCGCTCACATAGCCGTTAAAGTAGGCGGCGTCGTTGTCGAACAGCTCGTTAAAGTCGTCGATACTCATATAGATATTCATGTCCGACTTGGAGCCCCAGGCACAGTCCTTGCCCGCGCACTCAAGAGAATAATGCTCGCCCTCGTACTTGTCGTCGAGCGTGACCTTCTGGCCCTCGCTCCAGCCAAACTTGTCGAGCAGGCCGCCGCCAAAGACGACACAGCCGCCGCCGACGTCCAGTCCTTTCCAGTAGCGCGAATCGGATGAAATGCCGTAGACGGAAATCGTCTCCTGCCCATTACCATCACCGCGGTCGTACTGCAGCTGGTAGACGGCGTATTTCTCGGCCTGCGCGATTGCACCCGCATCGTTATCGGTCGTATTGACCGGGTGGATATCGTCGTTGTCAGCGTCGATCTTAGAGGCCTTGTCAATCAGGTCGATAGCCTCATCGCGGTTGCAGCCGAGGGCATCGGCAAGATCGTCAAGGCGCGCATAAAGCGCATCCTTCTTGTCCTGGACCTTGGCGAGCGCGTCCTGCGCCGCGGCCAGGCTCTCGGCAGACGGAGATGTGGTCGCGGCATCAGCTGCCGTCTGCGCCGCATCGGCCGCGTCGTCAAGCTCGTCATCGGCATCCTGGGCGGCGGAAAGCAGCGCGCCGTCAACCGACTGCAAGCGCTCGATTGCCGACCACTGCTCGCGCTCCTCGGCGGTACCCTCGAGCTCCACCGGCGCCTTGAGCGTGTACTGGTGCTCGGCGACCAGGCTCGTCTCGAGGTTGTCCGCGTAGTGCGTCATCGTGGGCAGAATCGCCAGGCCAAAGAGCAGCAGCAGCGAGGCAAACGCAATGCCCACGAAGAGCGTGGCGAAGTTGCCCAGGTTGCGCAGGAAGATACGCAGGCGGAAGCGGGAAACAAAACCCATGCGCTCCGGCAGCTGCAAGCCGCGCTTGGTGCCCGATTTGCCGCTCGCCTCGTGACGAAGGAACTGCAACGGCGTCTTGCCCATCTTGCGAAGCAGGCCCACCAGCGTGATGAGGATGAGCGCGGCGGCGGGAACCACGGCGCACTTCACAAAGATCTCCCAGCTCCAGTACACCTGGAAGGGCGGCAGGCTATACGAACCGTAATAGAGGCTGCGCATGGGCTCGGTAAAGAACGCAACGCCGAGCGCAGTGCCCAAAAGCGCCGCGACCACGCCCACGATAGCGGGAAGCGCAAGGTAGTGCAGCACGATCTCGCGTCGACGATAGCCACTGGCGAGCAGCGTGCCGATGATGGCGCTCTCCTCCTCGATGGTGGCGTCGGTAAGGACCACAAAGACGAACGCCATGATCACGATGATGATGTCGAGCAGCGTCATCCACATCATAGAGTCGCCGTCCACGTCATCGCGCGCATAGCCAATGCCCTGATTGGAATCGGAGTCGATCAGATCGTCCACGCGCGCATCGGCGTCGGTCAGTGCCTCGACCATATCTTGCTCAGCGTCGATGCGGTCCGCGGTGGGGAGGTCGCGATCGGTAAAGGTGAAGGAGTAGGTGTAGGTGTAGGCGGGTGCGCCGCCGGCATCTTCGAGCGCGGCAAAGCCGCCATCGGCGACCTCGGCCACGCCGTACGTGATGGTGTTCACCGTAAAGTCCGAATTGTTGAGGAACAGCGCCTGGCTATCGGGCTGAGTCATGATGCCGCAGATGATGTAGGTGCGGCCCTCGAGCTCGACTTTATCGCCCAC
This sequence comes from Collinsella sp., assembly GCA_036312785.1. GTDB lineage: Bacteria > Actinomycetota > Coriobacteriia > Coriobacteriales > Coriobacteriaceae > Collinsella. The sequence goes on along the minus strand of JAXJNG010000013.1, from coordinate 75,302 downwards.
GGACAGGTTGTTATTGGTGGCAAAGACACGGTCGATGGCCACCTCGTCGTCCGCCTTGGGTTCCTTGCCCTCACAGTAGGACGCAATGTCCACCTTAGCACGGTGTGCATAGGTGCGCAGCGTGCGCTTGGTGCCATCGTCGCCGGCGGTCTTTTTGATGATGGCGTCGATGGAGAAATTCTTGTAGAGCGTGACGCCGCCGACGTCGCCGGCTGCATCCTCGGCGGCCTTGAGTTGATCGTCGGTAACCTCGAAGGAGGTGGTCACGCGGCCGTCCTCAATCGTGTACGCATCGCGCATGTCGTCGATAAGGCAGCCGATGGAATGCGCTGCGAGCAAAAAGCCCGAGGTGAGGGCGATGCTTCCGCACATAAGAAGAAAGATGCCCAGGTACTTGCCGATATTGCGGCGCAGCTCGCGCGGGAGACGTTTTGCGAGAGGCGTCATGGCACCGCCTACCAATCGAGCTCGGCGGCCGCGACGGGCGACTCGTTGAGCTCATCCTCGACGATGCGTCCGTCGCGCAGGCGCAGCACGCGGTTGGCCATGCGGGCGATGGCGGCGTTGTGCGTGACGATGATGATGGTGCAGCCGTAGGTGCGGTTGACATCCTCCATGAGCTGCAAGATTTCCTTGGACGTCTTATAGTCGAGCGCACCGGTGGGCTCGTCGCACAGCAGCAGGCCCGGGTTTTTGACGAGCGCACGGCCGATGGCGCAGCGCTGCTGCTGGCCGCCCGAAACCTGGCGCGGGAACTTGTTGCGGTGCTCGTAGAGACCCAGCGAACGCAGCAGGTCATCGATGTTGAGCGGCTTTTTGGACAGGTGTGCCGTGACCTCGATGTTTTCCTTGATGGTGAGATCGGGCACCAGGTTGTAGAACTGAAAGACAAAGCCCAGCTCACGGCGGCGATACTCGCCCAGGTCGGTAGGTTTGAGCACCGTGAGGTCGCAGCCGTCCACCAAAATAGAGCCAGCGTCGGCATCCTCCAGGCCGCCGATCAGGTTAAGAAACGTCGACTTGCCCGAGCCCGAGGGCCCCAGCATGACGCAGATCTCGCCTCGGTTGATGGACGTGTCGATGCCATCGAGTACCGTCAGGCGCGCATCACCGTCGCCGTAGTGCTTTTTGAGATCCTTAACCTGGACGTAGGCTTCCTGCGTTGCCATGGTATCCCCCATTGTTAGCCTAGTACTACTTTATGAACGTAATAGTAAACCTTGGCGAACTATTTTGGGGCGAGAGTGGGGATTTGTTTCAGACTAGTCATTGGGGACGTTCTTAAATGGCCAGTCACAAGGGACGCTCTTTCGCCACCCGGCAGTTGGGGACGCTCCTTATCTGCCCCCGATGGCTAGTCATTTAAGTCTGTCCCCAATGAATACTTTTGGTCGTTTAAGTCTGTCCCCAATGAGTAGGTGTCTATAAGTCTGTCCCCAATGAGTAGGTGTCTAGGCGTGGGATTTGTTGTGGGCGAGGGCTAGGCCTACGGCGGCGATGGCCGCGGCAAAGAGCACTGTGACGCCCAGATCGCAAGCGATGTCGCCCAGCACGGTGGACGTCAGGTCCGCGGCGAGCGCCTTGCCAATCGCGTCGTTCACCCAATACGTCGGCACAAAATGCGCCGCGGTCTGCACGGCTGGGCCCATCAGCGACAGCGGCATCCAGGCGCCGCCCAAAAACGTCATGAGCATGCCGAGCAGGTTGCCCACACCGTTAAGCAGCTCCTCGCGCGCGCCCAGGCTCGACAGCGCAAAGCCAACGGCCAGAGGCGTGCACGCCAGGGCAAACGTCGCCGCCAGCGCCAGGCACACACGACCCACGCCGACCTCGGCAACCGCGCCGGCAAAGCCCACGACGCCCATCATGCTCGACACAAACCAGATGCAGACGGTGAGCACTGCAGCAGCCGCGAACACGGCAAGCGAGCGCTGGCGCTCGGAGACCGGGCCGGCCTCCATGCGGCGCTCGCGCTCGGGCTCGTTCATGCCCGAGAACACCAGTCCCACCGACACGATGACCGACGAGATGATCGCGTACGCGCCAAAGTTGAAGTACGACTCGAGCGTGGCGGCGGCAGTCGAGTCGACCTTGACCTGCTCGATCTGGACCTCCGCGCGCTCGGTGGCCGCGTGTTCGGCAGCCTTGGCGACGTCACCGTTGGAGGCAGCAGGCTCAAGTGCGGCCGCAGCGCCCGCGAGCGAGATCCAGCGCGAGGCCTCGGCAGACGAAAGCGCCGCCGCCATGGTGCCGGCACCGTAGGTCACATCGAGCTTGGGCAGGGACTCCCCCACGCGGGCGGCTGCAACAAGGTCGCCCTCAAACCCCTCCGGGATAAAGAACACGCAATCGGCGCTACCCTTGGCGCTGTTGCTCTTGGAGAGCGCGTCCGCGAGGTCGTAGGTGCCGTCGCCGACGCCCGTGACCAGCTCAAAGCGCGAACCCAGATGCTTGGTAAGCGCACGCGAAAGGTCGCTGTCATCGCGGTCGACCACGACCACGTTGGCATCGTAGGGCTTGTACTCGGTGAGCTGCGACGAGTTCCAGCTCACCGATGCCGCGATGAATACACCCATGAGCGAAATGAACACCGTGTAGATGAGCAGATAGAGCGGGTGCGCGAGCGCCATGCGAAGCGCGGTCTTAAAGGTGCTCATAGCGGCTCCTTCCAAAGATCAGCGTGGCGGCGGCAACGAACAGCAGCGCCATAAGGACCAGTGCGCCGGCGCGAACGGCAAAGGGGCCCAGGTCCTCAAAGAAATACAGGCGGTTGAACATGTCGCAGATAAGCTTGACGGGGTTGAGCCAGCACTCGGCCGGGCAGGCGCGGGCGACGTCGTCGGCAAGCGCCATCGCCGGCTCGCCGTAGAGGCCGGCGAACAGGGCGCACGTGGTAGCAAAGCCCGTAAGGATGCCGGACTTGGACGCCTTGCCGCCCTTAACGGGAAGCGTACCCACAAAGAGCCCCAGGCCCGTGGCGGCAAGCGCGGAAGCGGCGCCGCCCACCAGACACAGCCCCTCGCGCCCGCCAAAGTCGACGCCCACGACCAGGCGCACGTAGCCGATTGCGATCGCCATCGAGGCGAAGGAAACCAGCCACGAGCCGACAAAGATGCCGGCCAGCGACGCCGTCTTGGAAAGACCGCCCACGCAGCGACGCGCGCCAAGGCCCGACAGATTGGGCTGCAAATCGACGACGCTCAAGGCGGCAAACTCGGCAGACATCATCGCGACCAGGCCAAAAAGCGCGTAATAGTAGATGACCGTGCCGTCGGGCGTGGTGCGCGTAAGGCTCACGCGACGGGTGCCGCCCTCGAGCGACAGGGCGCGCGCAACCGCCTCGGGGTCGGCAAGTGCCGCCGGGTTGTCCTGGGCAATCTGGGACATGAGCTCGGCATTTTGTGTATACGAGCTTGCCACCGTCTCCAGGATGCTGCGATCGGTGAGCACCGATGATGCGCGCGAGCTGTCGTAGCTCGATAGCAGTGTGAGCTTGGGTACGCCTGCGTCGTCGACCGTATAGATGCCCGCAACCTCGCCGGCCTTAAGCGCACGGTTCGCATCGGCTGCGTCGTCGAGCTCGTGGATCTCGAGCAGCTGATCGTTGTCTTCCTTGGCAAGCGACGTCGCCACGCCCTTAAAGGTCGAAGCGTCCCAAGCCTCGTCCGCCACGACGGCAACCGGCACCGGGTCGATCTTGCCGTCGGAGCTGAGGTTCGCAAACATAAACATGAACATCGTGGAAAGTGCGATGGGAAAGAGAGCGCCCCAGGCCCACGTGCTCGGCCGGCGCAGCAGCGTCTTGACCGTGGTGATGATGGTGTTGAACATGACTGCCCCCTAGTCGCGCAGCTCGCGGCCGGTGATCTCGAGGAACACGTCGTTGAGGGTCGGCGGTTCGCTCCACACGCGGCCGAGTGCCACGTCGGCAGCGCGCAGCGTGTCGAGGATGTCCACCAGGTTGTGCGGGCTCGCCTCGCAGGTGCAGACGAGCTCGCCGCCGGACAGCTCGACGCTGAGCACGTGCTCGAGGGCGCGCAGGCGCTCGACCGTGGCGGTCTCGACGGCGCCGACCTCGACGGTCACGCGCTCGCCCATCTGGATCATGCGCTTGAGCTCGTCGTTGGTGCCCTGCGCCAGCACGCGCCCGCCGTCCATGATCATGATGCGGCTGCAGATTTGCTCGACTTCCTCCATGTAATGGCTGGTATACACCACCGTGGCACCTTCGTCGCGCAGGCGGCAAATGCCCTCCAGGATGGCGTTTCGGCTCTGCGGGTCGACCGCCACCGTGGGCTCGTCAAAAAAGATCAGCTCGGGCTTGTGCGCGATGCCGCAGGCGATGTTGAGGCGACGCGCCAGGCCGCCCGAGAGCTTGCCGGGGCGGAACTTGGTAAAGTCGCCCAGGCCGACAAAGTCGATCGCCTCGTCCACCAGCGCGCGGCGGCGCTTGCGGTCGCTAACGTAAAGGCTGCAGAAATAGTCGATGTTTTCGCGCACGGTGAGCTCGTCGAACACCGCCACCTGCTGCGGCACCACGCCGATGCGGCGCTTGAGGTCGTAGCGGGCGGGCGTCATGGGCTCGCCGAACAGCTCGATGGTGCCTTTGTCGTAGGCAAGCAGCTGCAGGATGCAGTTGATGGACGTGGTCTTACCCGAGCCGTTGGGGCCCAGCAGGCCAAAGATCTCGCCGGGGGCGATGCTCAGGTTAAAGTGGTCGAGCGCGATAAGATCGTCGTAGCGCTTGACGAGGTTTTCGACGTGGACGATATCTGTCATGAGGCGGCCCTTCTGTTGGTTGCGGCCCGGTACGATTGCATCATCGCAGGAGCCGCCGGCGCGCACCAGTGAGCTTTGTCACGAGTGCGGGGCTTGGTCGTGCGACCTGCCGACGCCCCCGCTTTGCCGCGCGGGAGGAATGTCACGGTTGCTCCGGGTGGCGCCTCCCCCGTGCGCGGCATCGCGTACAATACCCGTATGAACAGGCTATTCGACAAATCGATCGTGCTGGCGTGCTGTATCGTAGCCGCCACGGGCCTTGCTGTGGACGCTCGTCTGGTTGCGGCGTTTTGCCTTGGCGTTATTGCCACCTCACTGGCCGAGGTCGCACAGGGAAACCGCGCCCATCGCGCGAGCGAGGCCGCGAGCTACGCTTACATCATCGCGGCCGTCTTCGTGCCGTCATTTATGCCGTTCGCACCCCTTGCCTTCTATGACATCGTGCGACGCGTGCGCCGTGAACGCATCTGGCCCGCGCTGGCGATTGGCGCCGTGTTTGTCTGCGCGCTTGTCGCGGACCTTCGCGGCGGCGCGCTCACCACCCGAACGCTCCTGCTGACCGCCATCCTTTCGGTTGCCGCCACCTTGCTATCGCTACGTACCGCCCAGCTGGAGCGCGAGCAACAGCGCATGCGCCGTACCCGCGACGGGCTGCAAGAACGAGCCCTCGCGCTCGAAGCGCGCAACCGCGACCTTGCCGACCGCCAGGACTACGAAGTCGAGCTCGCGACGCTCGCCGAACGCGCCCGCATCGCGCGCGAGATCCACGATAACGTCGGGCACCAGCTCACGCGCGCCTCGCTGCAGGCCGAAGCCCTACGCGTGGTCCACGCCGACGAGCCCGGCGTCGCCGCCGATTTCGCCGACGTCAAACGCACGGTTGACGAGGCGCTCCAGCTTGTGCGCACCAGCGTCCACGCGCTCAACGACAACGCCGTCGACCTTTCCGTGCAGCTCGAACGCATTGTTGAAGGCGCGCGCTCGGACGGCGGCCCGCAGATTGAGCTTGAAGTTTTGGCCGAGCATGCACCCGCCAACGTCGCCAACTGCTTTGCGGCGGTGCTGCGCGAGGCGCTTTCCAACGCCATGCGCCACGCTTGCGCCCAGACCGTCACCGTACGATGCATGGAGCATCCGTCGTTTTACCAGCTCATCGTTACCGATGATGGCGCGGACGCGACCCCGGCGAGCAGCAGCAACGTCGTAGAAGGCATGGGGCTCGCCTCCATGCGCGAGCGCGTCGAGGCGCTTGGCGGAACCTTCACCGCCGGCCTGCGCGCCGGCGCCCCCGGCTGGCGCGTGTTTGCCACCGTCCCCAAACAGCAAGGAGATGAGGACCGATGAGGCTCATCGTTGTCGACGACGACCGCCTAGTGGTCGATTCGCTCAAGATTATCCTGGGCGCCCAGCCGCAGATCGAGGTGGTGGGCACCGGCGCCAATGGCGACGCCGCAGTGGCTCTCTATGCCGAACACGCACCCGATATCGCGTTGCTCGACATTCAGATGCCGGGGCGCGACGGACTTTCAGCCGCGCGCGAGATCCTTGAGCACGACCCTGCGGCGCGCGTGGTGTTTCTGACGACGTTCTCGGATGACGAGTACATTGTGTCGGCGCTCAAGCTGGGCGCCCGCGGTTACCTGATCAAGACCGATGTCGCCGCCATTCCGCCAGCGTTGGCGCAGGTCATGGCTGGCAAGCGCGTGCTCGAGGGCAAGGCGATCGGGGATGTCGACTTTGATGGGGCGGACGCTGAAGCCGGCGCGACCCGCCGGCCCGCGGCCTTTGCCGGTCTGACCGACCGCGAGTTCGAAGTCGCCGAGCTCATCGCCCGCGGCCTCGACAACAAAGAGATCGCCGCCACCGCCTACATGGGCGAAGGCACCGTGCGCAACCACATCAGCTCAATCCTGGCAAAGATGGGCCTGCGCAACCGCACGCAGATCGCTATCGCCTACCTGCGAGGGTAGTTGCCCGAAGACCGACCGTTCCGGCATAGCAAAATGGCTGCTACCGATTTAAGGCCATTTCAAAACTATGCCGGTTTACGGGGCCAAACTCAGGACCCCCATCCATACCCGCGTTTTCTGCAAAATGACGGCTCGTCTACCTGCGGTTTTATTTTCACGAATATCGGCATGGTTGGAGACTCGTAACTCAGCCCCGTAAACCGGCATAGTTTTGTTCGGGCGGCCCTGGACGAGTGCCTCCGCCAGCCTCGCGGGACCAAAATGATCCGTTTTCCTCCGTCCCCAAGGGATCAGCCGGAACCGCTCGCCACGAAATCGGCCCATCTACTACGTTTGACGCGATACCCATGACCATACCTTCGTTTTGAACAAAACCACAGGCGTTCTACCTGCGGTTTTGTTTTCGCGTTTTTTGGCATGGTTGGGGGTAAGGGGCTAAACGTAGTAGATGGGCCGGTTTCGTGGCGCGCCCCCGGCGCATAAAAGCGCCGCCACGGAGGAGGGAGATGCCTCCGTGGCGGCTGGGGGTAGGAGTAGGTCGGAATTTAGCCCTGCCGGCCGCCCGGGGCCTTTTGGCCCCGGGCGCTGCCAGCGTGCCTAACGCTTACGGATACCCCAGACCAGGGCACCGACACCGGCCACGGCGATGACAAATGCCATAAGCAGAGCGGCAGCCTGCTGGTCGCCTGTGGTGGGCAGGAAACCCTTGACCGTCTTGACGATGTTCGTCACGGTCTTGGGCGTGCCGGGATCGGGTGTCGGCACGGGCGTCTCGGGCTTCTTGTACGTGTTGTTGAACACGATACCCTCGACGCTCTTATCGCCCTTGGCAAAGGCGACATTCGCCTTGAGGTTACCCTCGCCGTCATCGGCCACGTTGACGGTCGCGGTAAAGACGGACTTGTCGTAGGTCATACCGGCCTCGTCGCCCTTGACCTCGCTGATGGTGTAGACGTACGTACCAGGCTCGTCGTACTCGAACTTGTCGAAGTTGATCTTGCCGTCGGCATCGTTGGTGACGGTGGACTCGATGTCCTCGCCAACGAGCTTAAAGCTAAACTCGTCCTTCTTGAGCTCGCGTCCCTCGAGCACCTTGACCGCGCCGATGGAAACCTGCGTAGGCATGGCGTGATACTTGTTGGTAAAGCCAGCCGACTCGGTGGTTCCCTCGAGCTTGTGCGTCGCGGTCAGCGTGCCGTCGCCGTTGTCGGAGACGGTGGTCACGACGGTGTAGGTCGTGCCGTCATAGGTGACGCCCTTGTACAGGCCGAGCGCGTTGGGGCAAGCCTCGCGCAGCGTGTACGTGTGCGTACCGGGCGCCTCGTAGCGGATCGGGCTCAGCGTAACGTTACCGTTGGCGTCGTTGGTGCCACTAGCGACAGTCACGCCGTCCTCGAGCAGCTCAAACGTGAACTCGCCAGCTGCAAGGTCGCGGCCGGTCAGACGCTTAACCGTCTTGACCTGATCGGTCACGGAAGAATCGGTAGGTGCCACGCCGTACGTGTTGGTGAACGTAAAGGCCGCACCGTCGCCGCCGTCGCGCTTGACGATCAGATGTCCGGCACCGTCATCGGTCACGGTGTAGGAAACCTTGCGCGTGGCGTTGGTGTCGTTGGTCACGCCAGGGGCGCTACCGGACTCGGCCACCGTGTAGGTAAAGGTGTGCGAGCGCGGGGCAGCGGGATCTGCGGGCTCGGACTCGTCGCTGGGCTCGTCGGCGTTGGCATCAGCGTCGGCGTCGGCCTCTGCCTCGTCAGCATCGACGTCGTCAGCTTCGTCTGCCTCGGCTTTATCGGTCGCATCGTCCGTCACGCCCAGGGCGCGGTTGAGGTCCTCGAGCGTAAAGTGGATCTTGCCAAAGTCCACGTTGCCGGCCGCGTCGTTGGTTGCGGTCGTGCGCTCGGGCATCGGGGCACCCGCCTCGTCAGCGGTCACGGTAAAGGTAAACTTACCCGCGATGTCGGCCGGGGCCAGGCCCTCGGCTGCCTGGAGCTTCTTGGTGCCGATGAGTGCGGCATCCACGGCCTCGGCGCCGTAGACGTTTTCGAACAAGGGCTCGACGCCGCCGTAGTCGACCGTTGCCGTCAGGGTACCGTCACCGTTGTCGACGACGATAACCTTAAAGCCAAAGCTCCACGTTGTAGCGGAAACGCCATTCGGCAGCCCGAATAAATCTTCGTAGGCCGTGTAGTTAATGGTCCAGGCAAGCTTACCGTCCTTATCGGTACGATAAGCAAGCCCAGCAGCCTCAAGATTAGCAAGCATCTTAGTGTCGTAGTGCAGCGTATCAAAGCTCACGTGCCCGCCGATATTGGGCTTGAGGTTTTCGTATGCCACAAGCTCACCCTGATAGGCGATGCCGAACCAGAACTCGCCGTCGGCCATCGGGCGACCGGTCAGAGTCTTGGTGGCAACGACCTGAGCAGCGGTGCCACCAGGCGTGTTGGTCGTAGCGCTGTAACTGTTGTGGAACGGGACCAGGGCACTCTCGACCTTGTTCTCACCGCTCTTGTGGACCGTCGTATGCGTACCCTCGGGACCGCCGGAGACGGTCGTCGTGGCGGTAAGCGTACCGGCACCGTCATCGGCGACGGCGATCGTCACGGTACGCACGGCGTCGTCGTAGGTGTAACCGGGCTTGCCGTCATTCTTCTCGGCTACGGTGTACGTGAAGGTCTTGCCGGCGTCAGCCTGCGTAAATTTAACCTCATGACCAGCCAGAATGTCGATCAGTCCGACCGTTGCCTCTGCCGTCGCAGGGGACTTGAAGTTGTTGGCTCCGGGCAGCAGGCCAAGCGCGTTGGCCGAGGCCTCGTCGGCAGGCGTCACGGTAAACGTGAACTGGCCCTCGGTCATAGGACGTCCGGAGAGGCTCTTGCTGAACTTGAGGCCGCCGGCCGCGGTGTAGTTAAGCTCAGTGCGGTACGTGTTGGTGAAGCGGCCGCTTTCCTTCTTGGTGACGTTGGCGGTCAGCTTGCCCTCGCCGTTCTCGGTCACGGTCACTTCGGCGGTCGCGACATGCCCGTCATACGCCATGCCGGCCGCGTTACCCGCGTTCTCGCGGATCTCGTACGTGTAGGTTCCGGCAGCCGTGTAGCGGATCTTGCCGAACTTGACGGCAGCGATGCCATCCTTCGCATCGTGCTTGTTCACGGTCACGGTTGCAGGATCGGGCAGCGGGGTGCCCTCGGCGGCGGTGATGGTAAAGCTGAACTCGTCGGAGTCCGTCCAGTCGCGACCGTCGATAGCCTTACTCAGATCAAAGTCGAGCTCTGCGTCGAGCGGGGTCACGCTGTAGGTGTTCTTGAAGGTCGCAGCCGTGGCGTCCTTCAGGACATGCTCAGCCTTGAGCGTGCCATCGCCCTTGTCGGTAATGGTGGTCTCGATGGTGTACTTGGCGTCGCCGTACGTGATGCCCTTGCTGGTGGTTCCGCCGTTGACCTCGCGCAGCGTGTAGGTGTACTTGCCGGGCTTGGTGTAGGTGATCTTGTCCATGGCGATCGTTCCGTCGTCGGCGTTGGTGCCCTTGGCGACGACCTTGTCGCCCTCGACCAGCTCAAAGGAGAACTCGCCGTCCTTGAGATCGCGGCCGGTCAGGACCTTGGTCGCGGTGATCTGTTCGGTGACGCTCGTCTCGACAGGCGTCACGTTATAGGTATTGGTGAACGTGAAGGCCGCATCACCGTCCGGCTTGCGGGATACGCGCAGATTCCCCTTGCCGTCATCGGTCACGGTGAAGGAAACCTCGCGCGACGGCTTAGCGTCGTTGGTCACGCCAGCGACCTCACCGGACTCGGTCACGGTGTAGGTAAAGGTGTGCTCGCGCTTCTCGGGCTTCTCGCCCACAGCCTTGTTAAGGTCGTCGAGCGTAAAGGTAATCTTGCCAAAGTCGACCTTGCCGTCGACGTTGTTGTGCACGCTCGTGCTCGCAGGCATAGGCGCGCCCTCTTCACCGGTCACGGTAAAGGTGAACTTGCCGGTGATATCAGCCGGGGTAAGAGCGTCGTCAACCTGCAGATTCTTGATACCCGCAAGCGATGCCTCGGTAGCATTCGTGGTGTAGGCGTTCTTGAACTCGATGCTCTTGACGTCCTTGGCGTCCTTCAGCTCGTGTGTGGCAACCAGCTGGCCCTTGCCGTTATCGGCGATGGTCGTCACGATGGTGTAGACCGCGTCATCGTAGTCAATACCGCCGGCGTTGCCCTTAACCTCATGCAGCTTGTAGGTGTGCTGGCCGATCTCGGTGTACTTGATGGCACTGAACGTCACCTTGCCGTCGGCAGCGTTCTTAACGGTCTCGATAAGCTCAGAGTCCTCATCCTTAATCTCGCGCAGCTCAAAGCTGAACTCACCGACCGTAAGGTCGCGCCCGGTCAGAGACTTGGTCACGTCAATCTTGTCGGTAACGCTGGACTCAACAGGCTCCGCAGTGTAGACGTTCTTGAACTCGGTCTCGTCGGCTTCGCTCCATGTCACCTTCACAGCAGCGCTGAGCTCGCCCCTCTTGTTGGGCGTTACCGTCACGGTGACCTCCGCGACGTTCTTGCTGTAGGCAATGCCGTCAACCGTAGTCCCGGCGTTCTTTTCGCTGACCCTGTAGACGTACGTGCCGGGCTCGGTGTATTTGATCGTGCCGAAGTCGATGACAGCTTTACCCTTGTCGTCCAGATCGTCCTTGGTCACAGACGCGGTCACGGGCGCTGTCGCGGACTCGGGTATCGGGGCACCGTTCTCGGACGTCAGCCCAAACTCAAACGTGTCCTCCTTCGTCCAGTCGCGGCCCTCGAGTACCTTGGTCAGGCCAAAGCCGGCCTTGGCATCCTTGGTATCCACCGTTACCGGCGTCATGTCGTACTTATAGCTGATCTTGCCGTTGTTGCCCAGGTAGGAGTTGACATGCGTCGCGGTCGCCTTGGCGGATATGTTGTTCCACTTGGGATTAAGAACGTCGGTCGCGGTACCAGTGTTGTTGCCGCCCACACTCTCCTTGGTGGTGTGGAGCTCGTCGATAAAGGCTAGGCGCGCGGTTCCCACGCTAAACGAAAGGTTGCCGTCCTCGTCAGCAACAATAGCGCCGTCAAACTTCGCAGCGTCGCCGCCGATAAACTCGATGACGGCAGAGGCGGGCTTGGCCTCGCCGTTTTCGCCCTGCTCCTCAAACTCATCCTTGTAGTAATAGGTGCCGGTATCTGCCAGCGAATTCTTTGCAGGCTGCGTGCAATCCTTGTCCGTGTAAATGGGCGTCTGCTTCTGGAAGTAGTAGTAGCGGTTGGTGTCGGCCGGCTCAAAGGTCGCAACCGTATTGCCCAGATCGCCGGCAGCCCACTTGTTCGCGTAGAAATTCACGGTCTTGGCGCCGTTGGCAACGGTCGTATTGTTCTCGATGTAATCCTTGAGCCCCGTTACCTTCTCGGGCGTAAACAGGTTGTCGAGCGCAGTGCTCTTCACGCTCGAGGTGTACTTCACGCGGATAGGCTGAGCGCTGTCGACCGAAAGCTTGCCGTCTACGGTCTTAAAGTGGCTCAGCGGAATCAACGACGCAGGAATGCTGACCGTTACGACATCGCCCTTCTGGGGATTGTCATCACCAGCACGCTGCACGGTAATGAGCAGGTCTTTTGCCTTGCCGGTGAACTCGTAGGTGTCGGTATTGGTTTCTTTATTGACCGTTTTGTCCGTCTTGGTAAACGGCGTGCCGTTGATGACGACCTCGGTGAAGCTGTCGACCTGCATAAAGTCGCCCAGCTCGTCGGTAAACGTGATGTAGCCGGACTTGGTCTCGTCGTAGCCCTTATGGATTTCGGTCGGATAAGGCGCCTCCGATGTGATGGCCTGTGAGATGTCGTCAAAGACCTTCTTGAGCTCTTCTGCATTGGTCGCCGACTTGTAGTAGTCGGAGTTTTCAGCGCGTGCACCATGAGCATCCCATGCCGTGGCATTGGGGTAGTTGCTCGAAACGGCCTGCATGAACTTGTTCTCTTTTTGGCTTTTTCCCGAATCCTGGATACCAGCGCTGGGGTCCGCGCCATCAAAGATGCCGATAGTATAAACGGTGGCCTTGCTGTCCTTCATGTTCTTGGCAGCCGTCACGGCATCGTTAGCGACCTTAGAATCAAACTCGTCGTAGCTCGTTGGCTTGCCGTCGGTAAAGAACACAACGATCTTCTTGGCATCTGCGCGACCAGAAGTGATGCCCTCTGCCAGCTGCAGACCATTATCGGCGCGCGTGGCGCCGGCGGGTTTGATTGCCTTAATTGTTTCCCCAAGATCAGTCACGCCGGCGCCAGAGCAATTGGTCAAGCCCGCCATTACCTGGGAGTAGTTGTAAGTATTAGTTCTGCCATATTCCCATTTATCGTACGTGTCGTTGCCGATCTTATCGGTCTTATCACCCGAAAACTTAACAATGGCAACCCTGTGCTGCCTATCGACACCCTCGATACCCTCGTTTTGCTTGGCGATGGTATCAATAAAGCTATAGGCAGCGTTCTTCAGAGCTGTAATGCGCTTAGTGTCGTCAGTATCGCCCATAGCGTGATCCATAGAGCCAGAGGCATCCAGCACCATCACGATGTCAAGCGGCGTGGTGACCGTCACGGTTGAATTAGACGTCGAGGACATCGCCGAAAGCGTGGTCAAAAAGTCCGACTCTTCGTTTTCCTCGGTTGCCTTGACCGTCTTGTCGGTCCAGATTCGACCGACGTTTTGGGTTGTTACTTTATTACCGCCGTGGCCGGCTGCCCAGATTTCCCAGCGTCCGCTAGTATCGGGGTCGACGACCGTCCCGTTTACTGTCGGTCCGTCCATTCCTGTGCTGGACCTGGCGTTGGCCTCGGGCAGCATGGCGAATGCTGCGGCTGGCAACACCAGCACTACGGCCAGTATCACCGCCAAGAGACCCCTCGTGTACTTACTCATCGCGTCTCCCTTCTCGCGGTCTCAGACCTTGCATCAGCCTAAAGTTACGGAATGAGACACAATTTGAGCAGGTGACACATGTTCCAGATTCGATTTTGAACGTGAGACAAATGTCTCACCAAAGTTGAGACACGGCGTTTTCGCAGGAAAATAGGTGCGACTCAGAGCCATCGGGCCAAAATGATCCGTTTTCCTCCGTCCCCGGGGGCTCAAGGGCTGTCACCGATATGGTGCTATTTCAAAACTATGCCGGATTACGGGGCTAAAGTCGGAGTCCTCATCCATACCCCCTATTTTTGAAAAACAGCAAGCAATCTACCTGCGGTTTTGTTTTTGCGATTTTCGGTATGGTCGGAGGTTCGCTATCCAGCCCCGTAAACCGACATAGTTTTGTTCGCGACGGCACAACCGCGCGTTTAAGCGCGGGGCCGGTGGGGCATTTTTGCCCCACCGGCCCCTATCCCAGCTCTATTCCGGCGCTACTCCGGCTTGGTTTCTACCGTGGGGGTCTTGTCCGCCGCAACTGGAGTACGAGCGGTGTCCATAGTCAGGCAGTGCTTGGGGCAGCTCTCGATGCACTCACCGCACACCACGCAGGCATACGGGTCGATCGACCAGGTACCACCCTTGCGATCGACCGCAAGCGCGCCCGCCGGGCAACGGCGCGCGCACATGCCGCAGCAGATGCACACGTCCATGTCGTTGACGATATGTCCGCGCAGGCGCGCAGGCGCCGCGAGCTTCTCCTGCGGATAGCACACCGTTACTGGCCGCTTGACCATAGAACCCAAGGCCGTCTTGGCAAATGTCAGCAAACTCATGCCGCGCCTACCTTTCCGTGCAGCTAATGCAGGGGTCGATGGTCAGGATAATCATGGGCACATTGGCAATGAGCACACCCTGCAGCGCATGCGTCAGACCCGCCAAGTTCTGCGACGTCGGCGTGCGCACGCGGAAACGGTCCAGATTTTTGGTGCCGTTGCCGCGCACATAGTAATAAGCCTCGCCGCGCGGCTGCTCAATCACAACCTCGCCGCGCGCGCCGTCGGCCGGCGTAAGCTTGGTGCGCCCGCCAATCCCGTCGTGCGGAATCTTGCCCACAAGCTCCTTAATGATGTCCATGGCCTGCGTGACCTCGGCGCAACGCACCTGGCAGCGGGCATAGCAATCGCCATCGGTAGCAACGATGGGCTCAAACGCGGCCAAGTCCGCATAGGCGCCGTCACCGAACATGCGCACGTCGTAGTCCACGCCCGAGGCGCGGCCGAACGGACCGACCATCGAAAGCTCCAGCGCGTCTTTCTTGCTAATCACGCCCACGCCATGCAGGCGCTCGCCGCAGCTGTTGTCGTCCAAAAACGTATGCACCAGGGCCTCGTAGTCAGGACGCATGGCATCGAGCGTCTGGACAATGCCCGCCAGCTCGGAGTCCTCGATATCGTGCTTAAGGCCGCCGATCTCGTTAATCGACAGAATCACGCGCCCGCCGCAAGTGCTCTCAAAAATCTTGAGTATCTGCTCGCGCAGGGTCCATGACCGATAGAACAGCGCCTCGAAGCCAAAGGCGTCGGCGAGCAGGCCCAGCCACAGCAGATGCGAGTGAATGCGCGAAAGCTCGTGCAGAATGGTGCGGATATACTGCACGCGACCAGGCACCTCGATGCCGAGCATGCGCTCGCAGGCGCTGGCATAGCCGCAGCTGTGGCCCACGGCGCAGATGCCGCAGATGCGCTCGGCGATGTAGCCAAACTGATGCATGTCGCGCTTTTCGGTGAGCTTCTCGAGCCCGCGGTGCACAAAGCCGATCTGAGGAATTGCCTCGATGACGCGGTCATCCTCGATCACCAGGTCCAGATGAAGCGGCTCGGGCAGCACCGGGTGCTGCGGGCCAAACGGAATAACGGAGCGATGTGCCATGGACCTTACGCCTCCTTTTTCTGCTTGTCACGGGCGACCTTGGCGGCAAGCGCCGCGCGGACCTTGGCCGCTTTCTCGGGATCCATGGCGGCGAGCTTTGCCTCCATCTCGGCGGCCTTGAGCGCGGCCTTCGCAGCAGCCTCATCGTGCTGAGCATCGGAGCCGGCAGCCGCAGCGGGCTGAGCAGCGACGCCCGCGGCGTCGCCGGCGCTCGCCGCAGCCGAAGCATCGCCGGCACTCGCAGCGCTCTCCCCTGCAGCAGCCGCAGCCGCGGCGGCCTTCTCGGCAGCGGCCTTGCGCGCCTTGGCCTCGGCGGCGGCACGCACCTTCATGGCTTTCTCGCGCGCGGCCTTCACCTCGGGCGTGATAACGCTCATGGGTTCGGCAGTCGAGACCTGGTAGAAAAAGCCCTTAAAGTCAATCTGCATATCGGTGATGGCAAGACCAAACAGGTCGTGCGTTTCGTTTTCAAACGGGAATACCGCCGGATAGTACGAGCTGATGGACGGAATCTCCTGGTACTGGTCGATGCCCTCAACCACCAGGTTCTCGATCGCATAGCTGCCGTCCTGCGCAATATGCTCCTGAGCAGCACGAACGTCGATAAACGTATAGACCAAGCGATACGATCCGTCGTCCACACAGCGCTCGGCATGCATCTGCACAAAGCGCGCGCCGACGCCCTTGAGCGCCTGGACATGTGACAGGAGCTCATCGATCCCGACGGTAGTATAGATAGCCTTTTGCATTACTCGCCCTCCTTTGCAGCGGCGGGCGCGTCGCCGGCCGCGGACGTCCCAGCAGGCGCATCGTCAGCCCCGGCCCCCGCAGCCACAAACCCGCCCTCGCCCAGCTCAACGCCACCATCCCAGGTAGCGGCGCCGCCCACGGTAAGCGGGTCGCCGCCGGCGCGCATCACGGCCTCCTTCTGGTCCAGGATGCCACACGCCTCCACGATGGCATCGATCACCGTCTCGGGGCGAATGGCGCACCCGGGCGCGTACACGTCCACGGGAATCGCGCGGTCCACGCCGCCGATCACGTTATAGGCATCGCGGAATACGCCGCCCGAACACGCGCAGATACCGCAGGCCACCACGCACTTAGGCTCGAGCATCTGGTTGTAGATCTGGCGCACGACGGGCAGGTTCTGGGCATTGACCGACCCCGTCACCAAAAAGATATCCGCATGCTTGGGGTTGCCGGTGTTGACCACGCCAAACCGCTCCGCATCGAACAGTGGCGTGAGCGAGGCCAGCACCTCGATATCGCATCCGTTGCAGCTCGAACCGTCGTAATGAATAACCCACGGCGAGCGCGACATTTTATGATCCATGGATGCCGCCTCCTAAATAAAAACGTCGACGAGGATGGGCATAAGGTTGAGCAGGCCAAACACCAGCGCCACGCCCCATCCGAGCCTAAAGCAGCTGCGCCAGGTGCTGCGTGCGAAGGTGTTGTCGATCAGCACCTCGACAAAATACGTCGCAGCCATCACGACCAGGGCTACGACCCAGCTCACCGGGTTGTCCCAAACAAAGAACATGCCCACCCACATCAAAAACAGCACGGTCTCGCACCAGTGCATAAGGGTCATCTTGGCCAGCGTGCCGCCGCTCATCTCGGTGGCGACGCCCTGGACGATCTCCTGATGCGCGTGATGCGAGTACGAAAGGTCAAACGGCGACTTGCGCAGCTTGATGGTGAGCACCGCGAGCAGCGCGAGGAAAATGGGCGCGCTGTACACGATGATGGGGGCCGACTGCCCCGTCACGGCGATGGAATCGAAGCTGTCGGTGGCAAGGTACAGGCCCACGCTCATCAGCAAAACGGCGGGCTCGTAACTCATGACCTGCAGCAGCTCACGGTCGGCGCCGACCTGGGCAAACGGGCTTTGCGTCGAGGCGGACGCCAACACCACAAAGATCGCAGCGAGGGTCACCATAAAAGCGCACAACAGCGTGTTGGAACCCGACACAAAGATGCCGCCGCCCACCACGGTAAAGATGAGCGCGCACGCCATGTAGGTATCGTCCATGGTGTTTACGCTGGCGGGGGCCTTGCGCAGCAGCTTGGCCACATCGTAGAAAGGCTGGAGCAGGCGCGGGCCCACGCGGCCCTGCATGCGGGCCGAAAGTTTGCGGTCAACGCCGTCGATCAGGCCGCCCACAAGCGGCGCCAGTAAGGCAAATGCCACGGTGCCAATAAAAATGCCCACGACGCCCGAACCTTCAAAATACTTGCCGCGCAGCACCGAGGGCGCACTCATGGCAAGCCGCTCGGGCCCAATCCACGCGCAACACAGCAGCGCAAACAAGATAATGCTGCAGCACACGACGCTACCCGCGGGGCCAATACGCTTCTCGCCAAGGGCGTCCTCCGAGTACCAATTGCGCTTTTCGGCCTTCACCTCGTGTCCCATCGAGCCGCGGAAATGGCGATATTTGTCGGTCCCCACGCCCGAAAGGTACACGTTGACGTGCGGTTTGTTGCTCACGCGGAATGAAGTCAGCAGCACCACGGCGATAAACGCCACGATAACCACCATCAGGTACATGGCGTCCTTGCCAATAACGTACGGCACGCGGCCAAACACCATGGCCAAGTAAGGCGACACCAGACCGCTCGAGATAACCGGGAACGCCACGCAGCACAGAATCAGCAGCGCGGCGATGGTGTTGAGGGCCATCCATTCGGTCTTATGGACATTGACCTCAACGTTTTGAGCCGTGGGGTCGACGCCCGAAAGCTTGGCAAGCCACTTGCCCCAGAAGAAGAAGGTCGCGGCCGAGCCAAAGGCAAGTACCATGATCATGAGCACGTTGCCGGTCTGCGCGAACGCCACCAGAGCGCCCCACTTGGACACGAGCATGCCAAACGGCGCCACAAACATGCCCATGATGCCCAGCATCATCAGGCGCGTCAGGTGCGGCATGCGGCTGAACATACCGTCCATGTCCTCGATATTGCGGCTGCCGATATGATGCTCGGCCGTGCCCACGCACAGGAACAGCAGCGACTTTGCCACCGTGTGGAACAGGATCAGGAAGATGGCCGCCCATACGGCCTCGGGCGCGCCGACACCCAAGCAAGCACTGATGAGGCCCAAGTTGGAAATGGTGGAGTACGCGAGCACGCGCTTGGCATTGCTCTGCGAGATGGCCATAAGGGCAGCGAGCAAAAACGTGATGGCGCCCACGCTCGTGACCATAAAGCCGGTCACGGGATAGATGGCATAGAGCGGGCTCAGCTTGACCATCAGGAACACGCCGGCTTTGACCATGGTTGACGAGTGCAGCAGGGCGCTCGTGGGCGTGGGGGCAACCATGGCACCCAACAGCCAAGTGTGGAACGGCATCTGTGCGGCCTTGGTGAGCGCGGCGAGCGACAACAGGATGACCGGCATCACCAGCAGCGCGGACTGCGCGGTTCCGGCGCCGGAAAGCTCAATCATGCCCGAGATGGTCAGCGGCATGCCGTTAACGTGCAGGTACATGAGTCCGGCCAAAAACGCGATGCCGCCCAGCATGTTGAGGATGATCTGGTTAAAGGCGTTCTTGATGGCCTCGGGCGTGCGCGTATAGCCAATCATAAGGAACGAGCACACGGTGGTGATTTCCCAGCCGCAGAACAGCCACTCAAGGTTGTCGCTCGTCACGATGACGAACATGGCCGAGAGGAACAGGAACATAAGCGCCAGGAACTGCGGACGACGGTCGGGCGCGGTCTGCCCGCGCAGCGCGGCCTCGTGCTCATCATGGGCCTGGAAGTCCTTCATGTAGCCCAAAGCGTAGATACAGATAAGGCTGCCGACGATGCCGACGGCGAGGACCATGATCACGCTCATGTAGTCTAGGTAGAGCGGCGTCGCCGTGACGGCTTCGGCCGCAGGCAGCGTCATGGCCGCAAAGACGAACGAGCCCACCAGCTGGACTATGCCGAGCACCGTGGTAAGCACGCTCTTATATTTGTGCGCGTTGTACAGGATGACGGCGCACAGAATTACGTCGATGACGGAGCTGATGATCGAGAGCGCATGCGAGGTACCGGGGGCAATCTCAAAGCTCTGCGGACCCGTGCAAAAAAACATGGCGGCGACTACAACTGTCACCGCCATGATAATGCCGGAGCCTATGAGTCCCACCGCATCGCGGGCGCGGTCACCGCGCGCGAGCAGCATGCCCAGCGCCGGTACCAGCGGAAACAGGGTAAGGAAATACAGTAGCGTCATACCATCACTCCCCCATGCAAAAACGCTGCAATTGTTTAACGTTATAGCTCAATTGATGAGTAGCGGCGGCGGGTTTTCGGTCAACTGGGGAGTTTTAGGCGTACGGGGTAAGGGTGCGTCCGCATTGGAGCAGAGGCGCAGCAAGAAAAAGCGCCCCTGTGGGCGCACCATCCCGTTTGCTATTCCGCCTTTTTAACGCGCGGCTTGCGACCGCGCGGCTTATCGACCAGCGCGGACTCACCGCTCTCGCGATACTGACGACACCAAGCCTTGACCGAAGACTCGCTGGGAATCTTGTGCTTGATCATGGTCTCGCGAACCGTCAAGCCGTTTTCCAGACGGTCCTTAACCACAGCGAGCTTTACGTCGTACGAATAGGTGTGATGATGCGAACCGGCATTGAGAACGGCGTCGGCACCGCCCACGGCATACGCGCGGGCCCACTGACGAGCCGTGGCCTGGGGAATGCCAAGCTCCGCGGCGAGGGCGCGATGACCGACCCCCTCTTGGAGGATCTCGACGGCGCGCTGCCTAACCTCGGGCGCATGCGTGCGAGTCCTAGTTGCTTCCGACATACCTGCCACTTCTTAGCCTTAACCGTTAATCTGCTTTCTTACGTGCAAGTTAGATAGTAGCATTTTACTGTTTGCTCAAAGCAGTTAATTAAAATAGACGCGGCGTTATCTGGGCATTTGGCATCAAATTACGACATTTCTTTATCGATTATTTACGCTGGTAGCTGACTCGCAGCTAATCGTCATTCGCTTGTCAACAAAATTGGCATCTCTTTATGTCCTTTGGTATAGAGGATATAGTTATTAACCCCTCCCCCAATTATTTTGAGTGATCTGCAAGGCAGTAGACGTCCTCACTCCTCATGATTACCGCGCATTGCCATCCACCGGAGCAAAACAAAAAGGGCGGGACCTGCTGCGCTTGCAGGCCCCGCACCGGTTGACACCCGACGGGACACAGCCGGGCGAGACGGATCCGTGCTACCGCCCCACCTGGCCGCGATGTTCAACTACAGCTCGTTGGCCGCGTGGTACGCCGTGCGAATGGCGCTCGCAATGTCGGCGGTGCGCTCACCCGAGCAGTCGCCCACGCAGGTCACGGGCACCGTCACGCCATCCAGGTCAAACGCGTTGGCCTTGGAGCCCACGGCCATCACCACGTAATCGCAGGCGATCTTCACCGGCTCCTCGGCGCCGTCCTCGGTGGTGCGAACAGCCTCCACGCCCTCGTCGGTAATGGCGGTCAGGCGGGTCTTAACATGCTGCTCCACGTTGTGCTCTGCAAAGTCGCTCATAATCAGCGGCAGAATGGTCTCGGACTCGCCCGCGGCAATCTTGTCGAGCATCTCGACGATCGCCACCTCGCAGCCGTGCTGCAGCAGGTACTCGGCAGTCTCAGTGCCCACCAGGCCACCGCCAATGACGGCGACGCGCCCGCTGAGCTCCACCTTGCCGGCCAGCACGTCCCAGCTCGAGACGACCTTCTCCGAATCGGCACCCGGAACGGGGATGACCACGTCGTGCGCGCCCACGGCCACAATCGCGGCGTCGGCGGTGTTGAGGTCCTCAGCGGTAGCGGCATGGTTGAGCTCGACCTTCACGCCCAGGCCGGGCAGAATCTTCTCGTAGTACTCGACCGAGCGCATGATCTCGTCCTTGCGCGGAGGCGCGGCCGCCAGCACAATCTGGCCGCCCAGATGATCGCTCGCCTCGTAAACGGTCACATCGTAGCCGCGCTTGGCCGCCACGCGCGCGGCCTCCAGACCGGCGATGCCGCCGCCCACCACGGCGATCTTCTTGTCGCCCTCGCCCGGCTTAATGGCGATGGTTGCCTCATCGCCGTTCTCGGCATTGAGCACGCACGAGATGTACTTGCGGTTTTGAATCGCATCGACGCAGCCCTTGTTGCAGTTGAGGCACTCGCGGATGGGCTCACCCGTGGCGGCCTTCAGCGCAATGTCGGGGTCGCACATGAGCGAGCGGCCATAGGCGATGATGTCGGCGGCGCCGTCTTCCAGAATCTTCTCGCCGGCCTCGACCGAAACCACGCGGCCCACGGTTGCCACCGGCACGGAGACCAGGGCCTTGACGCGCTCGGCCACGGGCAGCGTCCAGTTGTAGGGCATGGCACCCATGGGCGGAATGGTGTCGCCCATGTTGCCGGTGTGGTTGGCCTGTGCGACCTGAATCATATCGATGCCCGCACCCTCGAGCAGCTTGGCGAACTCGCAGGCCTCGTCGGGCTGCAGGCCACCCTTGCCGCGCGGCGTGCCGTCGGGGTTCTCCATGATCACGGGGAGCTTGTACTCCACCATCAGCTGCGGCGCGGCCTCCTTAATGGCGGCGACGATCTCCAGCGCGTAGCGAACGCGGTTCTCGAACGAACCACCGTACTCGTCGGTGCGCTGGTTGAGGATGGCCGAGCACAGCGAACCCACCAGGCGGTCGCCGTGGACCTCGATAGCGTCGATCCCGGCCTGCTGTGCGCGAGCGGCCGAGGCAGCGATGGCCTCCTTGATCTGGGTGAGCTGCTCTACGCTCGCCTCGTTCACAAAGTGCTGCATGTCGTGATGCAGCTTGGCGTAGGCCTGGTTGCGGATCTCGTTGGACTCGGCCATCTTGGCGGCAAAGGTCTCCTCGTCGCCGGCGGCCTTGGCCTCCTGCGCGGCCTTGGCGGCGGCCATGGATCCCATGACCATGCGGCCGACACCGGGCACATCGTACTCGGGGTGGAACAGCTGCAGCGCGACCTTGGCGCCGTGCTTGTGGACGGCGTCGGCCAGCGCCTTAAACGTGGGGATCTGGGCGTCGGTTGCCAGCTTGGGCGTGGGGCTTGCGGTCATGACGGGAGCGACGTCGCCGATGACGATGTAGCTCACGCCGCCACGGGCCAAGCGCTCGTAAAAAGCCAGGCTGCGCTCGCCGATGGAACCGTCACGCTCCTCGTAGCCGGTGGTCAGCGGCGGAAACATAATGCGGTTCTTGAGCTCAAGGGGGCCAACCGTAATGGGCTGGAGCAGCTTGGATGCAGGTGTGGTCATGGACATTCCTCTCTTGTAGGCGCGGCGGCGATGATGCCGCGTAGTTATCTAGAGGATATGGCATGGGAATACAGCAGCGCAACGGAAATCGGCGGACAGCAGGTAGCGGCAGGTGGATGGGGATGGGCGGGGCGGCCCGTCGGTTTATCTCAATCTGTAACAGTTACGCGACAAAACCGGGTCTTACTGTTACAGATCGAGACATTCCTCTCGGCCCATCCTCAACAATCTAGATCTGTAACAGCTAGGCCCACTTTTGACCCCTACCTGTTACAGATCGAGACAAACCAAACCCGCCTGCTAGAAAATCTCAATCTGTAACGGTTACTCGGCAAAAACCGTCCCTCGTGTTACAGATTTAGACAAACACGACCAAGCCCACCGGTATATCTCGATCTGTAACACCTAGCCGCCCAAATCGGGTCTAGATGTTACAGATCGAGATTTTGTTTGAGAGGCCGAGAATTGGATCGAAAACACGGTCCCGAAATAACAAAAAAGCTCGCCGGCTAGGCCGACGAGCTGCAAGTTCTTGGTCGCGGGGGCAGGATTTGAACCTACGACCTCCGGGTTATGAGCCCGGCGAGCTACCAGACTGCTCCACCCCGCAATGTCTGGGCGCCTCATGTGCCCAAGAAAGAATATTACGCGGGAGTTCGGTAAACGGCAAGGAAAATCTCGTAGAGCATAATTCCTTCATATTTAAACCCCTCAGCCCCTATCACCGTAAACGAATCGCAGCCGAGCGCCGTCGACGGCACGTATACAATGGTGCGCGTCCTTTTATGCCGACACCGGGAGTAGACATGCTGCTCGCTATCGATATGGGAAACACGCAGACGGCCATGGGCCTGTTTGACGGAGACGAGCTGGTGCAGTCGTGGCGCATGCCCACCGACCGCTCCTATACCGCCGACGAGATCCATGTGCGCCTGATGGGTTTCTTTAAGATGTACGGCCTTTCGCTCGATGCGGTCGACGCGATCGCCTTTGCCGGCGTGGTGCCGCAGCTCTCGCGCGAATGGCACGCCGTGGCCGACCGCATTGCCGCGGACGCCATCGTCATCGGGCCGCAGACGGCCGCGGTGACCAAGCTGCGCGCGGCGCGTCCCCAAGCCGTAGGCGCCGATCGCGTCGCTAACGCCGTTGCGGCCGAAACTTTCTACGGCGCGCCGGCAATCGTGGTGGACTTTGGCACCGCGACCAATATCGACGTCATCGATGAGGACGGTTATTACATTGGCGGAGCGATCGCGCCGGGCATTCGCATCTCCATGGACGCGCTTGCCGCCCGTGCCGCCAAGCTCGCCAGCGTGCCGCTCGAGGCGCCCGAGCACGCCATCGGCCGTGACACCGAGGAATGCATCAAGGTCGGCGCCGTGATGGGCGCCGCCGCCATGGCCGAAGGCCTGGTCGCGCGCATGAAGCGCGAGCTGGGCCGCGACGATGCCGCCGTTATCGCCACAGGCGGTCTCGCCGGCATCGTCGCCGATTCGACCGATGCCTTCGACGTGGTCGACGGACAGCTCACCATCAAGGGTATCTGCGAAATCTACCGCCGCATGCAGGAGCTGGGATAGGACAGGGGCTTAAGTCGAGCACGCCCGATGCCACAGTCCCCGCAAATGCTCGCCAAGCCTATTCCTCAAAATCGAAAGATTTTCAGTTTTGAGGAATAGGGCTTTCTGCTAGGCCTCGTCGCACAGCCACCTCGCCAGGTCCACGATCTGCACCCCATTGCGGTCCGTGGCCTCGTGATGCGTTCGGGCGAGAATCATCTTGGGGTACGCGTCGCCAATGCTCAGCAGTGGCGAAATCTCGCGTTCAAATGTCTTATCCGAGCTGATGTCGTCGCTCACCTGAATGTAGAGCTTCTCGCTTCGCTTGATTGCTATAAAGTCAATTTCCTTTTTATAGAGCACACCGACGTATACCTCGTATCCGCGGCGCAGCAGCTCGATGGCCACCATGTTCTCGTATACGCGTCCCCAATCCATATCACGTGTACCGAGCAGTGCGTATTTGAACGCGTGGTCTGCCAGGTAATATTTCTCGCCGCTCTTAAGGTATTTTTTGCCGCGAATGTCGTACCGACGAACTTTATAGAAGGCAAACGCATCGCACAGGTACCCCATGTACGTGCCGACCGTCTTGTTCGTAATCTTTAGCCCATCCGCATTTAATGCATCAGTAATGTTGCGTGCCGACGTAATGTTGGAAACGTTGTCCATCATGTAATCGGCAATGCGCAGCAGCGCCGATTCGTTTCTCACGTTATGCCGCTGCACGATATCCCTCACGATGAGCGTTTTAAAGACATTGGAGAGATATTGATAGCGCTGCTCCTGCAGTGGATAAGGGTAAGAGCCGGACATACCGCCGGTTCTCGCGTACTCATCGAAGTCGCGGTCGACATCGCCCTCGTCGCCATAGAGACGATACTCCTCAAACGAGAATGGGAAAACCTCGATCTCGAACGTACGCCCCGTAAAGAGCGTCGACAGATCGCTCGACAGCAAAAAGGCGTTCGATCCGGTAATGAAAATGTCGTACTGCTCGGATGCATGGAGGCTGTTGATCGCGCGTTCAAAGCCGTCGCACATCTGAACCTCATCGATAAGCAGGAAGTTTTGCTTGTCGGACGCTCGATGCTCTTTTACATAGGCGAGCAGGGCATGATATTCGAGCAGGTCCTCGAACTCGTCGAGGTTGTAATTGATATGGATGACATTCGAATTGGACAGATTTGCCTCCACGTAATCGCGGAGGGACTCGAGCAATTTTGACTTACCGCCACGGCGAATGCCCGTTATGACCTTGATGTCCGGCACGCCAATAAGGCTCGTCAACATGTCCATGTATGACGTTCTATTGATGAGTTTCATTGGCGCCTCCCTGCGGTCTTTTATCGCTATTCCTCAAAAACGAAAATTTTTCAGTTTCGAGGAATAGGCTCTGCAACGAATATACCTCGCAAAAGCCCGAGCTGGCTTAATTCTATTCCTCAAAATCGAAAAATTTTCAGTTTTGAGGAATAGGTCCGAGGTGCTGCCCCGCAGTCACGCAAAGCCCTCCCCGGCACAGGCCGAAGAGGGCTTCGTTGTCATCGTTGTCTTTGAGCGCGGGCGCCTCGCGTTACAGTCCGCGAATCCGTACGGCCTCAGGCGGAAACTCCTGCTCGCCGGCATGGGTCTTGATGGTCGCGCGACCCCAGATGTCCAGGCCCGCAAACACACCGACCGCAAGCGGCAAGCCGTTGGGCGACACCGCCGCAACTTGGCGACCGAGCAGCGGCACCATATCGAAGTACTCGCCCAACACGGGGGCCAACGGCCCTGCGGCGCCTTGCGGCGTGTTGGCAACAACCGCCCAGGCGTCCACGCGGGCCAGCACGGCGGCGGCCAGTGCCTCGACCAGCGCTTCGTCAGCCACGTCCACACCAAGCTCGCTCAACGCCGAACGCTCAATATCCACCGTCACGGCACCGAACATGCCCGCGGCACCGGCACCGCCGTTCACGGCAACACGCGCGAGCGACGTCTCAAACGCAGGCGCACCGCACACGATATCGCTCGGCCACCGGATACCCACCTTGCCGGCAAGGCCCAGGCCCGGCGTCGACACTGTGCCCACAAGCGCATCCATCATGCCCATCGCGGCCACAAACGGCAGGCCGTGGAAGGCGTGCATATTCACATCCGGACGCACGACCAGCGAAAACGTCAGCGAAGCATCGCCCGCGCTCCACGCGCACCAGCCCGCGGACACGCCCTCGCGGCCCGCGTTACGCGCCGCGTCGAGCTCGGTGCCGGCGGCAACAGCATTCATCTCGATCATCTACATACGCCCCAATTCGCCAACGATATGGCCCACGCGGTCCTCGGGCTCCTTGACCTCGACACCGTTGTAGCGGAAGAACCGCGCCGGGTCGTGCATCAGGTCCTCGAGCGGCACCAGCACAAAGTCGCGCTCGCCAATGAGAGGATGCGGCAGGCGCAGCTTTTTGCCGCCGTGGGTCTCGCCATCCATCCACAGCAGGTCCAGGTCGATGGTGCGCGGACCGTTGGCCTTGGCCTTCTTGGAGCGGTCGCGCCCAAGCTCGGCCTCGATCTTCATGAGCTCATCGAGCAGCACCAGCGGCGCCAGCTCGGTCTTGATCTCGATGACGGCGTTGGCAAACGCGTCCTGGCGCGTCTCGTAGGCCGGCTCGCTCTCGTAAATCTTGGAGGAGTTGGACACGCAGGTGAGTGGAATCTCGGCGATCATCTCGCGTGCGGCGCGGATGTTGTCGCAGCGATGCCCCAGGTTGGAGCCCACGGCCACAAACGCGCGGCGCGGCTGCGGCTTGGCAACCGCCCAGTAACCGTTCAGGAACTGCGCAAAACCCGCGGCGTCGTGCACGCGCACAATGTTGGCACCGGCCTGGATAGCGCCCAGGCACACGCCAAACGTGGCGGCATCGCGCTCGGCGGCCTCGGTCACGCCCGAGACGGCGCCCACAAAGCGCTTGCGCGACACGGCGCACATGAGCGGGTAGCCCAGCGACGCCATCTTGGCAGTCTCGCGCTGGATGACGATGTCCTCGTTAGCCGACTTACCAAAGCCCGGGCCAGGATCGATGCAGATGCGGTCGCGCGACACGCCGGCATGGATGAGCGTGCGGGCCTGGTCGGACAGAAAGCCCATGACGCGGCGCATGATGGGCGCCGAATCGGGCAGGGTAAAGCGGCGGAGCTGCGAGGTGGGCACATAGGCCTCCTCACGGCGGGCACTGCGGCGCATCATGGCGGCCAGGCGGTCATTGGACTCCGATGCGGCCTCGGTGGCTGCGGGCGCGGCCTCGGGCGCGGGCGCGACGGTCTCGGCGGCAGCAGCCTGCTCGGCGGCCGGCGTCTCCTGCTCGCTTGCAGGCTCGGACGTGGGCTCCGGTTCGCCAAACGGCAACGAGGGCTGCACCACGCCGCCCGGAAGCTTGGCCTCCGGCTTAGGCTCGCCCAGCAACTTGCCGCGACGGCGGCGAGCCGGCTTCTCGGCCTCACGCGCGGCCTCGGCAGCCGCCTCGCGCGCCTTCTCGGCAACAAACGCCGCTGCCGAGGTATCGAGCTGCACCGTTGCGTGCGTGCGGACGGGCGCGGCGACCTCGCCGGCATGCATCACGATGACGCCGCAAGTGCTCGTCTTAACGAACTCGACCATCTTGGGATCGGTGAAGCCGGTCACGTCGTTGACGATCGAGGCGCCGCAGCGCACGGCCGCCTTGGCAACCGCCACATGACGCGTGTCGATCGAGACGATGGCGCCCTCCTTGGCCAGCGCGCGCACCACGGGCAGCACGCGGCGAGCCTCCTCGTCGGGGTTGACCGGGGTAAAGCCGGGGCGCGTGGACTCGCCGCCCACGTCGATGATGTCGGCGCCGGCGTCGAGCATCGCCAGGCCGTACTCGATGGCGGCATCGGGGTCGAAGTGCTCCCCGCCATCGCTAAACGAATCGGGCGTCACGTTGAGGACGCCCATGATGCGCGGACGGTCAAAGCTGAGCTCGTACTTTCCGCACCGCCATGTCTTGCTGTCGTTCGCCATGAACATCCTCCTAAAATGCCCACGCCGCCGAGCCTGGGGAGCTGGCGGCGGGGTCGCTTTGCACTCAGTCTTTCTATTGTATCCGCGCGCGCGGGCTAGAACGCAAACGCGGCCGCGATGTCGCAAGAAATCAGCAGGTCGGCATTTGCATCCTGATCGGTGGGAGCAAGGTTGCATATGGCCAGCGTATCGCCGGTAAAGTAACGCGTAAGGCCCGCCGCCGGATACACCACGAGCGAGGTCCCGCCCACAATGAGGGCATCGGCCGCGGCGATGGCGGCAACGGCACCGGTCAGCACATGCTCATCGAGCGGCTCCTCGTAGAGCACCACATCGGGCTTAATGCGCCCGCCGCACGCAGGACACACAGGCACGCCCGCGGCGTCCTCGTGCTCGCGCGAGCAAATCCACTCGGCGCTATAGACCGCGCCGCACGACTGGCAAATGTTGCGATGGACCGATCCGTGCAGCTCGAACACGCGCTGTGAGCCGGCCATCTGATGCAGGCCGTCGATGTTTTGCGTCACCACGGCGTCGAGCTTGCCGGCGCGCTCCAGCTCGGCCAGCTTGGTGTGGCAGCGGTTGGGCTTGGCGCCAAGCGCGATCATCTTGGTGCGGTAGAAGTCGAAGAACTCGGCCGGGTGCACCTCGTAAAAGCTATGCGAGAGCATGGTCTCGGGCGGGTAGGCAAACTGTTGGTGATATAGGCCGTCCACGCTGCGGAAATCGGGGATGCCACTCGCCGTGGAAACGCCCGCGCCGCCAAAGAAGACCACGCGCTTGTGGGTGCCGAACAGCTCCGCCAGCGCGGCGGAGGCCTGTTTGGAGTCCGTTATCGCCTGCGTCATATGAGTCCTCCGTCCTTGTTGGTCGGGCAGCGTCGGGCGATGTCCCAGCATGCGGCCTTTGGGTCAGCACGCGCGGTGCCCACCACCGCCCCTGTTGCGCTAATCTTAAGCCTGCCAACCCCGTCGAAAGGACACCATGCCTCAGACTTACACTTTCGCCTCGTGGAACGTCAACGGCCTGCGCGCCGTGCTCAAAAAGGACCCGAGCTTTATCCAGATCGCGCAAGAACTCGACGTCGATATCCTGGCGTTGCAAGAGACCAAGTTGCAAGAAGGCCAGGTTGATATTGACCTGCCCGGCTATCGCCAAACCTGGAGCTACGCCGAGCGTAAAGGCTATTCGGGCACTGCGGTCTTTAGCCGCCAGGAACCGCTGCGCGTGCTGCACGCCGACGCGCTGTTACCCTACGCCGGCGAGGGCGAGGCGGCCGAGCTCGTCGCCCAAGCCGCAACCGAGGGCCGCGTCTGCGCGTTGGAGTTCGACAAGTTCTGGTTTGTGGATGTCTACACTCCCAACGCGCAAAACGAACTCGCCCGCATCGACGTGCGCATGGCCTGGGATGATGCCTATCGCGGCTTTTTGAGCGCGCTTGAGCGCGAGAGTGGCAAACCCGTCGTGACCTGCGGCGACTTTAACGTGGCGCACGAGGAGATCGACCTTAAGAACCCCAAGTCCAACCGCGGCAACGCCGGCTTTTCGGACGAAGAACGCGGCAAGTTTACCGAGCTGCTCAACGCCGGCTTTACCGATACCTGGCGCGCGGCAAATCCGGACGTCGAGGGCGTCTACAGCTGGTGGAGCTATCGCTTTAATGCCCGCAAGAACAACGCCGGCTGGCGCATCGACTACTTCCTAGTAAGCGACGCAATCGCCGACAACGTACGCGACACCGGCATCCGCGGCGACATCTTTGGCAGCGACCACTGCCCCGTCACCCTCACGCTAGAGCTCTAGCCCCAAGTAATTCCTGGGGGGACAGAGGAAAACAGATCATGTGACCCCTCTCCCCCCATAAGTTGCGGTGGAATAGTTCCTGTTTGGGCAGCAAATAGCCAAAAACGAGAACTATTCCACCGCAAGTTCGTGAGGAAACGCGAAATGCCTTACAGCCCGTATTTCACGACGACACGGTTAATGCGACGGCACCAGGGCTTGTACAAGGCGGCCAAAAACACGCAGGTCGCGAGTCCGTGCGTAATATCGAACGGCACTGCCGTGGCAAGACGCGCCGCGGCACCCGCCCAAGTAAGCGGCTGTACAAAACCAATGATGTCATACGCGTTGATCACGACGCCATAGAGCAGGCCCGACGCAAAGCCGTAGGTCAGCAGCGCCGGCATACGCACGGTGCCATCGGCGCGGTCGAACGCACCCGCATACGCCAGCGCACCGCCAACGTATCCCACGAGCCCCCAGGCATACATCTGCCACGGCGTCCACATGCCCTGCCCAAAAAAGAAATTGCTGGTCAGCGCCGCCAACGCACCGACCATAAAGCCGTTACGACGACCGAGTGCCGCCCCGGCGATAATGGCGATGGCACTCACGGGTTTAAAGTCGGGAATGGGTCCAAACAGGATGCGCCCCGCCGCCGCCAGCGCCGCCAGCGCCAGCGTGGGCATAATCTGACGCAGGCCTGGACGCGATGCCTCATAGCCCGCAAAGAACAGCGCAAGCACCAACGCCACCACAACCAGCATGGCCAACGCTGCCTGCTCAACACCCGCCAGCAACGCGGCAGCCATCACCGCCGGCACCGCCAACAACAGCGGGATCTCCAGTTTTGCAAGCAAACGCGAGAAACGACAGTCCGTCATCCCATCACGCCCTATAGAACACGTTGTCGGCAAAGAAGTCGGCCGGGGACTCCATGCAGGCAATCTCGCCGTCAAACATCATGGCGACGTCGTCGGCTACCTGCTCGGCAAAGTCCAAATCGTGCGTAGCCATGATGACGGTGCCGCCAGCCTTCGCATGGTCACGCAGGGCGCGGGCGATGGTGCGGCGACTCTCCAGGTCCAAGCCCTTCGTGGGCTCGTCAAGCAGCAGCAGCTCGGGGCCGATCAGCAGCAGCTTTGCCAGTGCGAGCAGCTGGCGCTGTCCGCCCGAGAGGTCGTAGGGGTGGCGCGTCTCCAGGCCGTCCAGCCCCAAGCTCGCCGCGCGCTCCCGCGCCACGGTCTCGTCATATCCGCAGGCTGAAGCCCATTCCATCAGCTCGTCGCACACCGTCTCGGCAACCAGCAATGCTTTGGGATTCTGAGGCAGCAACGCCGCCGAGGCCGCTCCGCGCACCATGCGGCCGCGCTGCAGCTTGGCGGTCTTCGCCAGCACCGAGAGCATCGTCGACTTACCGCATCCGTTGCCGCCCACGATCGCATGCACCGCACCGGCCGAAAACGACGCATCGAGCCCACGCAACACCCAGCCGGACGCTCGATCGTAGCGAAACCAACCTTCCGACAGGGTGGTAGCCGACCCAGCGTGCATTTTTTGGAGTATTCTGCTTCCATCCGTGCGCGAGAAGGCTTCCAAGCCGTTCTCGAGCGACGTTTGCGCCACAAATTCGGACGATTTGTCCAATTCCAAACTTTTTTTCGCGCTCGATACGCCCCCGGGCGGCTCCAGAGAGCCCAAATTGTCCTCACGCCTGCTGAATACTCCGTTTTTTGCACATCGGATGGCACCCCACCCCAACGTGTCATCGGAAAACAGCGATTCTCGGCGTACCAAAGAAGCCATATCCGCCGCCTCGTGCACGCGGCCATCCTCAATCCGGTACGCACACGTCGCGTATTCGAGCATTGGGCGCGGCTGATGCGTCGCCACAACAACCGTGCAGCCCAGCTCGCGATTCACACGAAACAGCGCGTGCAGGAAATTCTTCTCGGCAACGGGATCGAGCTGAGACGTGGGCTCGTCGAGCAGCAGCACGCGCGGGCGCAGCGCCAGAACGGCCGCCAACGACAGCAACTGTTTGCGACCACCCGAAAGCGTGTCAGTATCGCGGTGAAGCCAATCTTCCAGCCCAAAGAAATAGCTGGTCTCGGCTACGCGACGGCGCATCTCATCACGTGCTAGCCCCAAGTTTTCCAGGCCAAACGCCATCTCGTGCCACACGGTTTCGCACACGATCTGGTTCTCGGGATCCTGAAACACATAACCCACGCGCTCTGCCGATGCCCGCACGTCCATGTCGGCAACGTTCTCGCCCAGCACGCGCGCATCGCCAGTGCGCTCGCCCGCTGGAGCGATCTCGGGCTTGAGCAGCGACAGCAGCGTCGACTTGCCCGAACCGGTACCGCCAACAAGCAGTGCAAACGCACCTTGGGAAACACGCCAATCAAGCCCCTCGAGCACCGGTGCCTTGACCCCGGGATAGGCAAAACTAAGGCCTCGCACCTCAATCGCTGGCGCGGCCGAGCCATATGCCACACCCGCCGCCGAGCTCCTATCAAACCGAGCCATCAGCCAAACCTCTTCTCATCAATCGCGTGCAACGCGCAAGGCAACACCATCCAGGCGGCGTACACGACATAGCCTGGCCACGGCGCCGGCACCGAGAGCTGCGGATAAAACGAATACTGCGTCGTCGCGGTCCACGCCACCGCCACCGCGGCAGCGCCAAACAGTACGAGCCCGGCCAGCGCGGCAACGTCACTGCGCCCCAGCCGATACCGCGCATACGTCGTACGACGCGTCGCGGCACCCCACCCGCGCGAGCGCATCGCGTCCGCGCGCTCCAGCGAATCTTCCATGCCCCAGCCCATCAACACGCTCGACGCCCGCAGGCGCGATCGCACGGGATCGGTGGGCGCGCGGCCCGGCACATCAATCGCATCCTGCACCGCCAGCACCGTACGACCGCGGCGTAAAAACTGCGGGATAAGCCTCATGCACATCGAGATCATGAGCGCAATCACCGGTGCGGCATTGCCCAGCAGCGCGAGCACCTTGTCGTATTCGAGCATCGACGCCGCGGCCTCAAACCACAGCACGCTCGCCACAAACAGCCCGCCCATGCACAGGCCATATACCATGCTTTCCAGATACACCGCGCGCATGCCAATACGGAACAGCTCCGTCGAGCCCGAGGCGCTAAACAGCGGATTGACCAGCGCGATAATCAAAATCACCGGCAGCTGCCAGCGAAGCGCCCCCAACGTGCGCGCAGCACCGCGCGTCGCAAGCCCGTACGCCAGCCCACCCGCAAGCGACAGCGCGATCAGCACCGGTTGCATCGAGAACATGGTGAGCCCCAGCGTCAGCACCATGTAGAGGGCCGGCACAGCCGGATGCGACATCGAGAACGCCGCGACGGGCTCGCCGCCAAACTCCTCTCGTATGTTGTCCACGGGCACCCCCGTCCCCTCGCTCAAACGACAGCTCCGCAGCACCGCCAATGCCGCACGCAAGCAGTGCAAACACCACACCGGCGGCGCAAGCCTCAACCGCCGCAAACCAATCGCTACGCGCTCAACATATGCCTGCGGTATCATATTGCGCCGTGTATCGTTTCCAAACACACGTCTCTATAACGTAACAGGAGATCACATGGACGCAACCGCAATTATCCTCGCTGCCGGCGAGGGCACCCGCATGAAGTCGAACCACTGCAAGGTTTCGCACAAGATCCTGGGCAAGCCCATGGTCCAGTGGATCGTCGACGCTACCATCAAGGCCGGCTGCAGCCGCGTCGTGGTCGTCATCGGCAGCCACGCCGACGAGATGCGCGCCCTCATCGACGGCGCCTACGCCAGCAGCGCCACCAAGGTCGAGTGCGTCGAGCAGACCGAGCGCCTGGGCACCGGCCACGCCGTGAAGGTCGCGCTCGAGGCCTGCGGCATCGCGCAAGGCCCCGTCGTGGTGCTCAACGGCGACCTGCCGCTCATCACCGCCGACACCGTCGCCAAGTTCGCGCAAACCGTCGCCACCGGCGAGCTCGCCTGCACCGTCATGACCATGACCCCGCCCGACCCCTTCGGCTACGGCCGCATCAAGCTGGGCGCCGATGGTCAGATCGAGCGTATCATCGAGCAGAAGGACTGCACGCCCGAGCAGGCCGCCACGCTGCTCGAGTGCAACGCCGGCTGCTACGCCTTTGACGGCGCGCAGCTCGCCGCCCACATTAACGAGATCGGCAACGACAACGCGCAGTCCGAGTACTACCTGCCCGACATGCTCGAAATCCTCAAGGGTCACGGCCAGGCGGTCTCCATCTTCCACTGCGATGACTACCGCGACGGCCTGGGCGTCAACAGCCGCATTCAGCTCGCGCAGCTCACCGCCATCGCGCGCGACCGCATCAACGAGCACTGGATGGCCGAGGGCGTTACTTTCATCGACCCCACGCAGGCCTGGATCGGCCCCGACGCCGTTATCGGCCGCGACACCGTCGTGTGGCCGCAGACGCATCTGATCGGCCACGTCACCGTGGGCGAGGAATGCCAGCTCGGCCCCAACAGTCGCCTCACCGACACCACCGTCGGCAGCGGCTGCACCATCGATGAGACCATCGCCATCGAGGCCGTCATCGAGAACGGCGTCGACTGCGGCCCGCGCGCCTACCTGCGCCCGGGCACCCACATGCTCGACGGCTCCAAGGCCGGCACGCACGTGGAAATCAAGAAGTCCACGATCGGCGAGGGCTCCAAGGTGCCGCACCTGTCCTACATCGGCGACACCACCATGGGCTCCGGCGTCAACGTGGGCGCGGGCTCCATCACCTGCAACTACGACGGCGTGCACAAGCACAAGACCGTCATCGGCAAGGACGCCTTCATCGGTTCCGACACCATGATGGTCGCGCCCGCCCAGATCGGCGACGGCGCGCTCGTGGCCGCCGGCTCCGTCATCACCGAGCCGGTCCCGGCCGACGCACTTGGCCTGGGTCGTGCCCGCCAGGTAAACATTGAGGGCTGGGCCGCCGATTACCGCCGCCGTCTGCACGAGGACGACGAAGCATAACGTTTTACCAAGCATCTAAGGAGCTGTTCCATGGGGGGCGGCTCCTTTTTCTATCGTGACCTGCGCGGCCGGATGAGTGGTCGGTTCGTGTCCGTTGGCGGTAAAGACGTTATCAAGACTCGATAAACCCCGCCGCGCGGTTACAATGCAACAAGGCATCTATATGGCATTCGATATAAAGGAGAAGGGTAATGCCGATTAATGATCCCGAGAAGTCGGAGAATATGCGCAAGTCCATCCGCG
Source organism: Collinsella sp. (assembly GCA_036312785.1). Taxonomy (GTDB): domain Bacteria; phylum Actinomycetota; class Coriobacteriia; order Coriobacteriales; family Coriobacteriaceae; genus Collinsella. Next base: position 39,796 of record JAXJNG010000013.1, on the reverse strand, counting down.
TGTATTCCGGTTCCTCCAACCGTCCCCTCGCTCAGAAGATTGCTGAGTACCTTGGGGTCGAGCTTTCGGGCCTTACGCTAAAGCAGTTCGCCAACGGTGAGATTTACGCCCGCTACGACGAGACCGTCCGCGGCGCCGACGTCTTCCTGATTCAGTCCGTGGCCGGCGGCAACGTCAACGACATGCTCATGGAGCTGCTCATCGCCACCGACGCTGCCAAGCGCGCATCCGCCCGCTCCATCACCGCCGTTATCACCCACTACGGCTATGCCCGCCAGGACCGCAAGGCCGGCCCGCGCGAGCCCATCACCGCCCGCCTCGTCGCCAACCTGCTCGAGCGCGCCGGCGTCAACCGCATCATCACCCTCGACCTGCACCAGGGCCAGATCCAGGGCTTCTTCGATATCCCGGTTAACCACCTGTCCGCACTGCCGCTGTTTGGCCAGTACTACAACGACATGCACTTCGACACCGACAACCTGGTTGTCGTCTCCCCCGACGTGGGTCGCGCCAAGGCCGCCAAGAAGCTGTCCGACATGCTCGGCTGCGACCTGGCCATCGCCCACAAGGGCCGTCCGCGCCACAACGCCGCCGAGGTCATGGGCATCATCGGTGACATCAAGGGCAAGACCTGCATCATCAACGACGACATGATCGACACCGCTGGCACCCTGTGCGCCAACGTCAAGGAGCTCAAGGCTATGGGCGCCGGCGACATCTACGTCTGCGCCACCCACGGCATCTTCTCCGGTCCGGCCATCGAGCGCCTGAACGATGCCCCCATCGTCGAGTGCGTCGTCACCGACGCCATCCCCGTCGAGGTCGGCGGCAAGATCAAGACCATCTCGGTCGCCGAGGAGTTCGCTCAGGCCATCTCCGCCGTTTACCACGAGGAGCCCGTCTCCACGCTCGTCGGCGGCGACTTCGCGCTGTAGCCTGCCGCGCATCGCATCATCTTTGATGCTTTTAAAGGGTCGGAAGCTCGCTTCCGACCCTTTTTCTATCCCTCGCCAACCTTCCCTGGACAATTAGCTCAGATACGTATTTTTTAAAGCTCCAAAGGGCCGTTCGAAACCTTCTGAGCTCCCCCGGCGGATGCCATGCCGCCCAAAGCTCATCTTTTTCGAGCACAACCGCCGCATCTTTACCCTCAAATCGCCCTCGAAGGCCCTTAGAAACGTCTCGAACACCCGCCGCTTTATACGTATCTGAACTAACTGTCCAGTAGCTATCGTCAACCTTCGCGGCAAAGCTCAATTTCCTGCAATCCCCTCAACCGATTCCACCGATTTCATAACACCCAGCCGTTCGTGGCGCGCAGCGCCCCGCTGAGCGAAAAGAACGGCATGGTGGTCGCATTCTGCCGCCAACTTAGTACGTTATAGCTATGACGACCGTGATTTCACATTTCTCCGCCCTCCGCGCAATTCGTCGCGCACGACGGGCGTACTCTGCCCTACCCTGGGACTCCGTTGATAGTGAACAGCAAGCACAGGCCTTGGCTAGCTGCATTCCCAATAATGACGCGATAGACTTTGGCGCACTTTCGATACTCGACGCCTGGAATGAAGATGATTCCGAACTACTCGATCTTCTCGTTTCAAACGAAGACAACAGACGCCCCGACAAGCGACTTCTTCAGCATATTCTCTCCGCTCCGCTTCCTGAAGGTGCAATTATGCACGTCGAGGCCGACATCTACGCAACGTCTCCTGCCATGACAGCCATGCTTTGTTCTAAAAATGGATCGGTCGCCAAAACCTTGATGCTCCTTATGGAGCTGCTCGGAACCTACTCCCTTCCGCCCGAGGCAACCTACCCCATCGCCTATGACGACATCTGGCCCAAGGGCGATAGCTGCGCAGCGACGGGCGATCTTGATTGCCTGGGCGGCCAGTCGGCAGCCAAACAGCAGAACGAAACCCGCTACGAACAGGCGCACTACAAATGCGAGCCCGCCACGACCATCGAAGATCTCGAGGCGGTCGCGCGCTTCGCCAAAAGTAGCTCATACACCTCGTTTCGCACGGCAGTCAAGCTTGCCCGACCCGGATCTGCATCCCCAGCCGAATCCCTAATGTTAGCCGTTCTCGGAGCGCCCATGCGCTTTGGCGGATTCGGATGTTGCAGCCTGCCCATGGGAGGCCTGCTACTCAACTATCGAATCGACTTCGACACTCTTGCGGTTAACATGTCCTCCGGCATCCCTTACGCCATCTGCGACCTATATTGCCCGGCCGCCGGAGTCGACAACGAATACAACGGAATTGGGCATGAGCTTCAAAACGCTCGCATCCACGATGGCAATCGAAATAATGGCCTCAAGGCAATGGGCATCCACGTCCTGGTTATCAATCGCGACCAAATGAAAGACCTTGTTGCACTCGAAGCCTTCGCCCAAACGATGCATCGACTCGCAGGAGTCCGATTCCGATATCGCATCAAGGGCTATCGCAAGCGTCAGGCCGCTTGGCTCAACGCTCTGCGGGCCGGAATCGGCCTTGCGCCGGTCTAAACGGCGAATCACCCGTGCGCCGTCGAACAGGGCTGGACAGTTAGTTCAAATACGTATAAATAGACACATTGAATTAGGCTGTTTTGCAGCTATCTCTATACCATTCGCCCTATTTGAAAGCGGGGTAGACTTCAAAACAGCGTCATATGGACTAACTAAAGTTCCAAAACAACGTATCGGCATTGAATTGAGCAATTCGAGTCCTCAGAACTTATACGTATCTGAACTAACTGTCCACCTCGGATTTTGACGGCCGTCCAAACGCCCCCAAACAACCTCAATTGCCCTCCATTTGACAGCGGCAACAGGGTCGCTCACCATAGCAGGCGACAAATCAACGAAAGGATGAACATGGCAGCTGCACAGCCGCTTAAGATTCGCATGGTTGCCGGACTTGGCAACCCTGGCGATGAGTATGCCGAGACCCGCCACAACGCCGGTTTTAAGGCGATCGACGAGCTGGCCCGTCAGGCCGGCGTCACGTACTGGAAAAACCAAGCAGGCGCCGAGGTCGCGCTCATCAACATCAACGATGCCGAGGAAGAGAACGGCAAGCGCCAGATTGTACTGGTCAAGCCGCAGTCGTACATGAACACCTCGGGCGGGCCCATCTCCAAGCTCTGCCGCGAGTACAAGATCAAGGCCGAGGAGCTGCTCGTAATCCACGACGAGCTCGATATTCCCGCCGGCGACGTCCGCGTTAAGGTGGGCGGCGGCCACGCCGGTCACAACGGCCTGCGCTCCATCATCGACAAGATGGGCAGCCGCGACTTCAGCCGCATCCGCACCGGCATCGGCAACCCTCCCGGCAAGATGGCCGTCGCCGACTACGTTCTTAAGCAGCTGCGCGCCCGCGAGGCCGAGGATTTCCAGGACACCTGCGCCCGCGCGGCCGACGCCGCCGGCCTGGCGATCGTGCACGGCGTGGTTTATGCCCGCGACCATGTCAACGGCGCCGCCTCCGCCAACGGCAAGCACTAAAACCTATCATTTAGGGACAGGTTTATTTTGGCAGGTTTTACCTGCAGAAACGCCCCAGTTACGGCATCGCAATCAACCGCGCGCCGACATACATGCATAGCACCCCAAAGGGGGCCGGCCTCATCACAACCCGAGGCCGGCCCCATTTGCCGTTTTACCTCATAAAACCGACCAAAATAAACCTCTCCCCCTTTGGTAGGCCAAAGTGGATAAACCCTGCTCCCAACCGCCGAAGACACACGTAAGTGACATGTCCATGAGGGTATAATTTGCACCGTATGTCTGCACAACGCCTGTGCGCGTACGGTTTTATTCGGGCTACCGTCCATTTCCGTGGAGGCACGGTTCGGCGGCCCTAACAAGAGAGGGGTTCTATGTATAAGATCCTGGAGAAGACGCAGTTCTCGGAGAAGGTGTTCAAGTTCCGCATCGAGGCGCCTGCAATCGCCAAGCATGCGCACGCTGGACAGTTCCTCATGGTTCGCGCCAACGAGACGGGCGAGCGCGTCCCGTTTACCCTGGCCGGCTGGAACGGTGACGAGGGCTGGGTCGAGTTCATCTTCATGGTGATCGGCAAGACCACCGAAATGCTTTCCACCTACGAGGCCGGCGAGTCGCTGCGCGACGTCGTGGGCCCGCTGGGCGTTCCCACCGAGATGGCCGAGGGCCCCTGCGCCGTCATTGGCGGCGGCGTCGGCCTGGCAATTGCCTTCCCGGTCGCCAAGCACCTGGTCGAGACCGGCCACGAGGTGCACGCCATCATGGGCGCCCGCACCAAGGACCTCCTGCTCATGGAGGACCAGTTCCGCGAGCTCCTCGACGAGGACCACATCCACATCACCACCGACGACGGCTCCTACGGCGAGCAGGGCGTTGTCACCGCTCCGCTGGAGCGTTTGCTGCAGGACAAGGCCGTGAGCCAGGTCTTCTGCGTCGGCCCCGTTCCGATGATGAAGTTCTCGACCCTCACCGCCCAGAAGTACGACACCCCCATCACCGCGTCGCTCAACCCCATCATGGTTGACGGCACCGGCATGTGCGGCTGCTGCCGCGTCGAGGTGGGCGGCGTGACCAAGTTCGCTTGCGTCGACGGCCCCGACTTCGATGCCACCCTGGTCGACTGGGATGACCTTCGTGCCCGCCAGGCCGCTTACCGTTCCGAAGAGGGCGAGTCCCTCAAGGCCTATGAGGAAAAGAGCTGCGCATGCCACTAGTTAACGGTCGTTTCGTTGCCGATATGAAGTCGCCCCGTACCCCCGATAACGAGGAGCCGGCTGCCGAGCGCGCCTGCGACTTCCGCCCCGTCGACAAGGGCTTCACCGAGGAGATGGCGCTGGCCGAGGCCGAGCGCTGCCTCAACTGCAAGAAGCCGTTCTGTGTTGAGGGCTGCCCCGTCAACATCAACATCCCCCGCTTTATCGAGCAGATCCGCGAGAAGGACTTCGGCGGCGCTCTCGATACCATCCGCGAGGACTCCATGCTTCCCGCCATCTGCGGCCGTGTCTGCCCGCAGGAGAACCAGTGCGAGGGCAAGTGCATCCGTGGTAAGAAATCCGAGCCCGTGGCCATCGGCCAGCTCGAGCGCTTCCTGGGTGACCGCCCCGAGCTCGCCTCCACGCCCAAGATGGCCCCCAAGAACGGCAAGAAGGTCGCCGTCGTCGGCTCTGGCCCGTCCGGCATCACCTGCGCCGGCGAGCTCGCCCGCAACGGCTTTGACGTCACCGTCTTTGAGGCCTTCTTCACCGGCGGCGGCGTGCTGGTCTACGGCATCCCCGAGTTCCGTCTGCCCAAGGCAGTCGTCAAGCGCGAGATCGACGGCTTGGAGGACATGGGCGTCAAGTTTGAGTACAACTCCGTCGTGGGCAACATGGCCACGGCCGAGGAGCTGTTCGAGCAGGGCTTCGACGCCATCTACGTGGCGACCGGCGCTGGCCTGCCCAAGTTCCTCAACGTCCCCGGCGAGAACCTGCCCAACGTCTTCTTCGCAAACGAGTACCTCACCCGCGTGAACCTGATGAAGGCCAACAAGTTCCCCGAGTACGACACCCCCACCAAGCACGGCAAGAACGTCGTCGTCTTTGGTGGCGGCAACGTGGCTATGGACGCCGTCCGTACCGCCAAGCGCCTGGGCGCCGAGCACGCCATCATCGCCTATCGTCGTACCGAGGACGAGATGCCCTGCCGTCGCGCCGAGCTGCACCATGCCAAGGCCGAGGGCGTCGAGGTTCTGCCGCTCGTTTCCCCGCTCGAGTTTGTCGCTGGCGAGGACGGCTCCGTGTGCGCCGTCAAGGTCCAGAAGATGGAGCTCGGCGAGCCCGACGAGTCCGGCCGTCGTCGCCCGGTGCCCATCGAGGGCGCCATCGAGGAGATCCCCTGCGACGTCGCGATCTCGGCTATCGGCACAAACGCCAACCCCTTCGCAAAGAAGATCGGCGGCAAGATGGAGCTCAACAAGTGGGGCTACATCGTCGCCGACGAGGAGACCGGCCAGACCACCGATCCCCGCATCTGGGCCGGCGGCGACATCGTCACCGGTGCCGCTACGGTCATTCTGGCGATGGGCGCCGGCAAGAAGGCCGCCGCTTCCATCACCAAGAGCCTGCTGGGCGAGTAATCACCCTCAACGCTAGCCATCAAACGGCAAAGTCCCCGTCGAGCACACGCCCGGCGGGGACTTTTTCTATGCCGACCACCCAACCACCACGATGGGGACAGGCACCTTTGTGGTGGTTTCGACCGGTTAGCCTTCGAGCTGCGCCACTTTGTAGCGGTAGGCAGCGGCGATAACGTCTTTACAACCCTCGCGGCCCAGCTTGGCGCGGTTGACGACGATGTCCTTACCGCTCGTCATCTTCCACTTGCCGGCACTGTAGCGCTTATAGAACGCCTCGCGCGCCTTCTGCTGCTGCTTGACCAGCTTGGCGCCCTTCTTTTTGTTAAGGCCACGCTTCTTGCGCACAATCTCGACGCGGTCCTCAAAGGGTGCGGTCACCAACACGGCAATGTGGTTGGGGTTGTTACGCAACAGGTAATCGGACAGGCGACCTTCGATAATGCAGCTCTCGGTCTCACCCAGATCCAAAATCACCTGGCTCATCTTTTGGAACAACTTGTCCGAGTACGAGCGTGCATCGTAACGGTCGGGCAGAAACGCCATGTTCTCCACGGCCAGGCGCTCGTCGTAGGCGGCCATCTTATCGAGCGACTCGCCCGCGCGCAGCGACGCACGCACCAGCAGTTCGTTATCGTACAGCGGAATCCCCAACTCGTCGGCAAGCATGCGACCAATCTCGTGGCCCTCGGCGCCAAAGTCGCGCGCGATGGTAATGACCACAGGATTCTTCTTGTTCTCCAGATCGCTCATCGCGATTCCTTTCTAGCAAATGAGAAATAGGCGATTCCTGATTCCCATTTTGTCACTTACGACCGTCCTGGTTTCCCAAGTGCGGCAGATTGCCCCGAAAGAGGAGCGCCGCGTACTAAATGTACGCAAGCGACGATTGAGGGGCAAGGTGCCGTGCTTGGGGAAGCAGGGCTACGCTGCCACCATTCGTCTCTGATATGCCCTCACCAGCAGCGAGATACCAAAGTTGAGCACAAAGTACATCGCAAACACCAGGCCGTAGAGCATAAGAACCTGCGACAGGTCGATCGCGTGGGCCATCACGACGTTTGCCGTGTACATGAGCTCGGCCACGTTAATGCCCGAAAGATACGAGCTGTCCTTAATGACGGTCGTGCACTGGCTAAACAGCGCCGGAATGATCGTCTTAAACGTCTGCGGCAGAATGATATAGCGCATGGTGGCAAAGAAGCCGAAGCCCTGGCTCTGCGCCGCCTCAAACTGGCCGCGCGGAATCGAGTTGAGGCCGCCGCGCACAATCTCGGCCATAACAGCGCTAGTAAACAGCGTAAAGGCGATGGTCGAAATCACAATGTCCAAACCCTGCACCGTAAAGTAGATAAACAGAATCCACAGCAAGTTTGGCGTGCAACGGAACAGCTCGATATAGGCGCTCACCAAAATACGGAACGGGCGGGGCGCATAGCTTTTAACGAGCGCCAGCACCGTGCCAAAGATGAGCGAGAAAAAGATCGACAGCGCCGAGATCTCGATGGTCTTAACAAAGCCGCCCCAAATGTAGAGCAGGTTGGTCGCGTTGAAGATTTCCATGCGCTAGGCCTCCTCTACGTTGTCGAGCCCCAGCTCGGCCAGGCTCACGCCGCGCGGACGCTCCTTGGAGCGGCGCTCGAGCCACTGCACCAGCATGGCGAGCGGAAAGCAGATGATGAAATACATAAGGCAGCAGACGATGTATCCCTGCAGGTAACCGTACAGACTCACAAAGTTGTCGGAACGGTACATAAGGTCGCCGCCGGCCACAAGCGCCAGCACCGACGTGTTCTTGACCAGGTTGAGTGCCTGGTTACACAGCGGCGGCAGAATGATCTTGAATGTCTGGGGCAGCACGATGTACCAGTACGCCTGCGCACGGGTGAAGCCCTGGCTCTGGGCCGCCTCCATCTGACCGCGCGGAACTGCCTCGATACCGGTGCGGATGACCTCCGAAATGTAGGCCGCGTGATACAGGCCCACGCCCAAGAAGCCCAGCACGAACGGCGCGATGCGCACCGGCTGGTCGGCACCGGTTATGGCCTGCAAAAACTGCGGACCGGCCATGTACATAAAGAGCACCTGCACGGGCAACGGGGTGTTCTGGTAAAACTCCACGTACACGCGGCTTATGGCGCGCAGCACGCGCGAGCGAGTGGTAGAGAACACGCCCAGCAGCGTGCCCAGCACCAGCGACAGCAGCAGGCCGGCAACGACCACCTGCAGCGTCACGCCAAAGCCCTCCCAAAAGGGCCCCATGTTTTGAAATGTCGTCGACCAACGGTCGGCGTCAAATAATCCTTCGAGCATTTGATTCCTTCCTTGGACGATGCGCCTATACAAGACCCCAGGTCTTGACCTCTTGGTCGAGCCAGCCGTCGGCCAGGCGATCGCAAATCACCTGATCGACCACGGCCGAAAGGTCGCAGCCCTTCTTGGTCGCCACGCCGTAGCCCTGCTCGCCAAACTTGACCTCGGGCTGCAGCAGCTCAACGGTCTCATTCATGTAACCGGCCAGCGTGGAGCGGTCCATGGCAAAGACGTCGATATTGCCGGCGTCGAGCGAACTCTTGATGATGGGGTAGCCGCTAAAGGCCCTAAACTCGGGCTTGCAGTTAAAGCCGTTGTCCTTGATCATCTGCTCAATCAGACTCTGCGTGGTAGCACCCTGGCTCACGCCGATGACCTTGCCGTCCAGGTCCTCAATCGAGGTAAAGCCCGAACGCTTCTTGACCATGAGTCCCACGTAGTCGGTGCGGTACGGCGTCGAGAAATCCCAGCTCTTCTTGCGCTCGTCGGTGATGGTGTAGGTCGCCGCGACCACATCGAGCTGGCCGTTATCGATCAGCGGGCCGCGCGTCTTGGGCGTTACGTCGGTAAACTCGACAAGCTCCTGGGAACGGGCCTCCTTGTAGCTCACGCCAAAGACGGCAGCGGCGATCTGGTAGCACAAATCGACTTCCATGCCCTCAAAGCGGCCCTTGGCGGTGTCGTAATAGCCATAGCCGGGAACGTCCTTCTTAACGCCGGCATTCAGATGGCCACGCGACTTGATGGCCGCAAGCTTGGACCCCTTGTCGGAGCCCTCGCCGCTGGTGGAGTTGCCGCAACCGGTAAGCGCGGTCCCCGTCAGCGCAAGCATGCCGGCGCCAGCCAGCTGCAAAAAGCGACGGCGCGACACGGCCGCCCTCGTCATATCCGTCATGTCCATCACCGCGCCTAGTGCAAAATCTTGGACAGGAACTCGCGGCAGCGCGGGTTCTCGGGGTTATCGAAGAAGTGCTCGGGCGTGCCCTCCTCCAGAATGCGGCCGTCCTCCATAAAGATGACGCGGTCGGCCACCTGGCGCGCAAAGCCCATCTCGTGCGTCACGCAGATCATAGTGATGTCCTCCTGCGCGAGCTCAATCATAACGTCCAGAACCTCCTGGACCATCTCGGGGTCGAGCGCCGAGGTCGGCTCGTCAAACAGGATGATGGGCTGCTTGGTGCACAGGGCACGGGCGATGGCGATGCGCTGCTGCTGACCGCCCGAGAGATTCTGCGGATACTCGCCGGCCTTATGCGCCATGCCGACGCGCTTGAGCGCGGCGATGGCGATCTCGGTCGCCTCCTCCTTGCTCTTCTTTTGCAGCTTGATGGGCGCGAGCGTCAGATTACCCAGCACCGTCATGTTGGGATACAGGTTGAACTGCTGAAACACCATGGAGCTGTACTTGCGAGCCATCTCCAGGTGATTCTTTTTGGTGAGCGGCGTACCGTCGATGACGACCTCGCCCGACGTGGGCTCCTCCAGATAATCGACGCAACGGATGAGCGTCGACTTACCCGAGCCGGAAGGCCCGATTATTACGAGCTTCTCGCCGCGCTTGACGGTGAGGTTGATATCTTTGAGCACATGCAGGTCGCCAAAGTACTTGTTGAGATGCTTGATCTCGATCATGTCTGCCATGAATGTCCCTTCCCTGCGTTTACACGAGTTGAACTATTGTACGGAAAGAACCACGTTTCCGCAGCCCACACTACATTCCCGTAAAGAACCCGCAACCTTCCGCCCACTCATTGGGGACAGACTTAAATGAGTATCTGCTCATTGGGCACTCATTTAAGTCTGTCCCCAATGAGTACCCAGCCAAAAAGGGGGCGCGACCGCAATGGTCACGCCCCTCAGCATCGGCTATGTGTCGGCCGGCGCTTACGCCAATTTTGCACCGACGATCTTTGCCGCGGCCGGCTTGTCGAAGTTACCGCCGGTGGCCTTGCCGAGTGCACCCATAACCTGGCCCATCTGCTTCTTGGACGTGGCGCCCAGCTCGGCGATGACCTGCTCGATCAGGGCCTCGAGCTCCTCGCCCGAAACCTGCGCGGGCAGCAGACTCTCCAGAATCTTGACCTGCTCGGTCAGGTTGTCGGTACGGTCCTGGTCGGTGCCGGCCTTGATGGACATCTCCAGCGTCTCGCTCGTCTGCTTAATCAGACGCTTGATCATGCTGTTGACGTCTTCCTCGGTCACGTCGCGGCGCTCGTTAACCTCAATATTCTTCACCTCGGCCTTGACCTGGCGAATGATGGACAGGCGAACCTTATCCTTGGCCTTCATGGCGGCGATCATTTCCTGCTGCAGCTCTTCGTTGGTCATCTGCAAATCCTCCTCAATAGCGTGGGCGGCACTCGCACGAGCGCCGCCCCATGATTACTCTGTCGTCGACGAATCGTCGGTCGAACTCTTGGTGACGCCCTTCAGGCTGACGTTGTACGGCACGTCCTTGGGCATGGGGTTAACGGTGATGTCGGCGTCCTTCTTGTACTGCTCCAGCCATTCGCTGTACGCGGTGCTTGCCGCCTGCGTCTTCACCACGTTGGAGACGTACTTCTTGATGTCCTTGGGCACCTGCTTAATGTCATCGACCTGATTATCGACGTGGAAGTAGTCGGTGCACTTGATGATGTGATAACCATAGGTCGACTCGACGACGTCGCTCACATCGCCCTTATTGAGTCCCTCGAGTGCCGCCTGATAGCTGTCGACGAAGGTAGTGAGCTTGTCCCAGCCCACATCGCCCTTCTTCTCCTTGGAGCCGGTGTCGTCGGAATACTGCTCCACGGCATCCTCAAAGCTCAGCTCACCGGAGTTGATCTTGTCCAGGCACTCCTGCGCCTTGGCCTTGGCGGCAGCCTTGTCCTCGTCGGAAGCGTCAGAATCGACCTTGATCAGGATATTCGACGAACGACGGGCATCGTTGTAGTTGGACAGGTTCTCATTGATGTAATCGACAATCTCGCTGTCCTTGGGCTTGCTGGTGGGTGCCACGGCATCCTTGAGCTTCTGCTGCGCCAGGCTCTCCTTGAGCGAATCCTTGTAGGTGTCCTCGGTGTAGCCGTAGGTCTTGAGAGTCTCCTTAAAAGTCTTGGCGCCGCCTGCGCTCTTGCACGCGTCCTTCCAAGCCTTCTCGACCTCCTCGTCCGACACCGTCACGCCATTCTCCTTCTGCGCTTGCTGAAGCAGAATCTGTTGCGTGTAGGAGTCGATGAGCTGCTTGCGATACTTCTTGGGCGTGAGGTCATTGTCGACCAGGTACTGCGCCCAGTCCTTGTCCTTGGTGTAGCCGTAGGACGTGCGCATGCTCATGATCTGCTTGGTCACGGTGTCCTCAGTGAGGTTGGTGCCGTTGATAGTGGCAGCCACACCACCAGTGAGCTTATAGCCCGAGCTGGCGCTTTCGGTCTGCGACATCAGGCCGGAGCACGCCATGGCCGAGACGGAGAGCAGCATCGCCAGCACGCCGATGACCACCAGGACAATCTTGACGGTCTTGGACACATAGGTCTTGCGCTGCCTCTTGCGAGAGCTGGAGGCGGCGCGGGACCGTTGCTCGGACGTCGGCGTGACCTCGGGGTTCTTTTTCTTGTTTGCCATGTTTGGCCTTTCGCATCACGAATCGAACAAACGCCATTGTGTCACAACGCAGCCCCGCGGCACACCCGGCGCATGGGACACAGGTTAATCTGCACCATTTTGGTGCAAAGGGGACAGGTCTGGCAGCTGGCAGTTAGGGACGTTCCTTTTCTGCCGGCAGTTAGGGACAGTCCCCAGGTGCCGGCCTTAAAAGTGGCGACGGATGGCGTCGACCATGCCCTGCGGCGTGGTTTGGCCGAGTACATCGGCTGCGGCATCGGCATCCATAAAGATATTCATAAGCGCTTGCAGGGCCTCGACCTGGCCGCCCGGCTCGGCAATGCCCAGATTGATGATGATCTGCGCCGGCACCGGAGCGCCCATGCCTGCCATCGCGTTAAAGGTCACGGGCGCGGCGGGCTTTATCACCGCGATATAGGGCTTGGACACAAAACCGGGATCGGTATGCGGGATGGCGATGTTTGCTGCCGGCATGGCAAGGCCCGTGGGATAGGCATCCTCGCGTGTGCGGACGGCGTCGAGCCAACCGGAGGCAATGTAGCCGCGCGGAGCAAGCTCGCCCTCAAGCTGCGCAAACACCTCATCCGGCGTCGCGCACTCCCAATCAAAAAACACCAGCTCAGGCGAGAATAGCATCTCGGCGTTATCTGCCATACCGTCCTCCAAAGTTGTATGAGGTTCACAATGCCCCATATGATATCGAAACGAGGCAGGCAAGGTTAGTCGAGGATTCCAATCATCTCGAGAGTGCGGGCAGGCGTCAGGCAAACTTCGGGCATCGCCTCCAGCATGCGCCGGTCGCCCGTGACCACATAGTCGACATCTGCCGTCTCGCCCGAAGCGATGATGAGGTTGTCTTCAAGATCCGGCATGCGCTTGCCAAGCATGCGCGCCATTTCGCACTCTGCCAACGAAAGCGGAGAGGCCGTCGCCACCTGCATCATATGCTCGATGCAGGCCCATGACGCCGAGGCAAACGATACGTTAATCCCATTCGCATTCCGCCGGGCTAGACGACGAGGCAAAATATAGAACACATCCTTTGCCGTCGTTGGCGCATACAGAAGGTCGATCTTTCCCGCCTCGGCCAGTTCAACCAATCTTTTCGCTTCGTCGAACGCCCCTTCTTGCAGGTAATAATCGAGCCAAACGTTCGTATCCACCAAGAGATGCTTTGCCTCAATCATCGACAATTCGCCTCAATGTCGGCAATCATCGCATCATACATATCATCTCGTACGGCATCCCAGTCGTCCGCCGAAGATTCGGCCGATGCGAAATCCGACGCACTCATCCCCAACGAGGAAAAAGCCAGGCCACACCCCTGTTCGGCGAGGCTCTCCACACGGGGCGCCTCCCGCTTATCCGCCACCATAAATCCCGGCAACGTTTGATGCTCGACGAGATAGACCCAAAGTGCACGAATGGCATCGCTCGGTCCCAACCCATTGCGAGTTAGCACCGCATCGCCACCAGCTTTGAGCATAGGATCGATTCGTGTGTTGAGCTGCACCGTTGCTGCACCCATAGCGGCTCCTCTCTACTTGCTAGCAGTATAGCAAACATGAAAGGCCGCGCAAAAGGGCCCCGCCCGAGAACGGACGAGGCCCTGTCAGATTGGTAGTGTCGAGAAAGGTGGTGTAGCGCCCGATCCGAAGCGAGTCGGCCTGGCGTCCAAGAACCTAGAATACGGTTGATGCCCTATGCCGCCGACCGGCATATGAAAGCCAGCGGGCCAAAAGCCCCATGGCTTCTAGCCCGCAGAAACATCGATGTTTCCAAATGATCGCAGCTTGTGCTTCAAGCGCTTTTCTACGCTACCGGCGGATGCAAATCCCAATCGGGAAAGCAGTTTGCAAAGCCCGTGAGATTTTGGGTCAAAACATTGTTCTCAGCTTGCTTCAGTCGCTCGTCCTCTTCAAACAGACTATCGAGCTCGCTCAATGCATCGAGGTCCTGCATTGCAGCATCGTTATGGTCGAAATCAGTCACTTCATCAGCCATCTTTTTCACTCCATTCATGGATTATCGAGACAAATCCTACCGGCTAGGCAACCTTCTCAAGCTTAAGCAGGTCGCTGCGCTCGGCCGCAGTTTCCTTCGCGCTCTTCCACTGATTAAGCGCCAGATCGATCTCGGAACAGCCTTCCTGGATGCGTTTGGAGTATTTGGCCTCAATCTCTTCTGCCTCCGCAGCGCGCTGCTTGCCCGAGAGGCTCGTCTTCACTAGACAATAGCCAGCCCCCGCAAGAAGCAAAATGCCAATAACCTGGTTTACAAATGCAAAGAAAGCTACTCCCAAAACAGCGAGGACAACGGCCGCTATCTTGTGGCTCTTGTTGCCCTTCGCAACCTTGACATCAAGCTCAGCGAGCTCCTTTTTCTTCTCTTCACCGACATAGCGAACATAATCGCCGCGCAGCACATTACCCTCATCGCCGGTAACCGCCCTGCTTGTCCATCCGTCGAAGTCAAGGGTGATCGCCTGCGGAAATTCGGGGATGTCGCTCTTGCGATACCGGTTGAAACCACCGTTGATGTAGGAACCCAAAAACTGAATCGCGGTCTTCTTCTTATGCACATCCACAGACGCACTCTGGTCGCGCATCGAGCGTGTCATCTGGTCGATGATGTTCATCGTCTGCTGACGCTTCTCATCGCGGCGACGATTGACGAGCTCTCGGGCGCGCTCCACGTCTCCGCCAAATGCCTTGACCGCAAGAAGATACTCCTCCTGGCGGCGCAAATTTCGCTCCTTGGAGTCATCGGAGTTAACGAGCTCCATCAAATGCCTGTCAACCTGCTCGGCAAGCGTCCTCTCGTCAACATCAGAAGCCTTGAGGTCGGCGAAGTCATTGGATATGCTCTCGATTGCCTCGACTTTTCCGAGATACTTATTGATGTAGTCAAACTCCTTGACCACCACCTTGAGCGCCGGATATCTCGAGCTCATATCCTCCTCGTAGCCGGTAAAGTACTCCGCCCATGACTCTGACTGCTCATTCTCGAACTCAGGGCTCTGATTTCTGATCTGCTCGATCCAGCCCGCCATATAGTCGTCGCACAGGTGCTTTTCGTCGGTTCCGAAGATGCCGTTGATATAGGCATCGATGTAGACCATCGCATCGGCATCGATGCGGGTGGCGTTTTGCGTCGAGAAGTAGCGCGCTAGCCATTCGTAGCACGTAGCCGTGCGGTTATTACGTCTGCAGATCAGAGCCATCGCAAGCGACGTGTGCTCGTTGTCACGTTTGACAGCCTCGCGTATTGCGCGCTCTGCAAGATCTCGGTTGTTGTTGATCCATGCCGCAAGGGCAACCAGGACAGGTGCCAGCCAGTAGTCCGGGGTAGAGATCATTAACTCCTCGGAGACCGTCGAAATCGTCGCCTTGCGCACGAGCGCCGCATCGGTTGCCTGGAGAATACCGACCATGGTGTTTCGAACCACTGAGTAGTTGCCGAACTTTTTGTCCATCTCCTGCCGGACGCTCACGAGCTCCGTAGTCGCCTGCTCAAGTGCGGCGGTACGACGCTGCTCGAGCATCATCTCGAGAAAGTCCTTTCGGAGCTTTTTAAGGTCCTTCCGCACTTCCTCCATTTGCGATTCGACCTTATCGACCTTCGTGGTCATCTGGTCAACTTTTGTTCCAATAGCGGCGATCCTGCGCTCGATAAGGACAGTATCTACTCCCGAATCACTCATCTGTACCACCTTTCAGTTTGCACTGTTTAGATCATCCAATAGCTTTAAGCGAGTAAGCGCCCGCCATCTGCTTTATTGAGAGGCCATGCTTCGGTATTGCTCGGACACCTGCTGATAGGCCACAAGAAACTTCTGTTTGTATTGGCTTGCCTTCATCGAATTGACGATGCGCCCGACGGGCTCCACATAGTGTTCGAGAAAGTACGAGGTCCTTCTTCGTAGCGCAAACGAACCAGTTTTATAGGGAGACCCGGGGTTCTCTCTAATGCCCTTGAGTAGTGCGAGACACGTTTTGGGTATGTTGCAGTTGGTGGCGATATCTTGATAGAAACTCTCCCGCTCTGCAGTCATAAAGTCTTCCGAAGCATACCGCGCTATGCAGAACGGGCACACAGCATCGATAAAGCTCTCAAGCCGAGGCCGATCCTCCATGCTCTGCATATTGGCGACCACGAGCGATACCATCTGAACCTCAAAGTCACGCATGTTGTAGAGCGTCGACTCAAACAAGTCGATCAAGTCACGCACTTCGTCATATTCGAGAGGGATATCTTCGGCCCTTTTAAAGAAAACCACCATCGAACCCGAAAGACCTTCACAAAACTCATCGCAGTAAGCAACCATAAACTGTGCCGCCGCGTTGTCTTGCATCATATTGAGCACGTCCGCGGCAAATTTGCGGGCCTCCGGAAAGTTACCACCCTTAAAAAACTTGATGGCATTGTCCTTGGCAAACGCGACTTTGCCCGTGGCCCCCAGACGCGCCCGCGAATAATACATCTCGCGGCCGCACTGGTTGCAATGAACCTTTCGCGTTGCGGGGTCAAACTCGACATCGGTGCTGCCGCAGCCCTCGCAAGTTATTCCGTTGATTTCCAATAGCTTCCCCCACTTCAACCATCAAAGTGCCCTGGCAAAAAGCAACACGAGTTCTTATTTGACAGCGGTCAGCGCCGCATTGCGCTTTTTCCAGATACGGCGCGCATCATGGACAAGGCCAACCGTAACATCTGCTGGCTCATCGGCACTCATGGAATTCGAGACGGCCTCGAGCGCAGCGGAGAACTGTCGCTCAATCTCTTGAGCATGGGGCTGCGACATGTTGGAACTAAAGGAGATGTCGTCTTTGAGCACTTTGAGTTCGGCTTTGACCTGAGCGTCTTGCGCTACGGCAAGGAGCTGTCCCACATACGATGCAAATTGCGCCGTTTGAACCGTCTTTGCCGCCACGGCGGCAACCTTTTGGTCCACCTGGCGGGCATTGAAGGCTAGACCCATCTGCACAAGGACAAGCACAGCAAGAAGGACAACGTTTACGACAACTGGAATCGTGCTGCCGCCCCACCCATATGCCGCAAACACAAAGTACGTGTTGGCCAGAAGGGCAACGACAAAGTAGGCACAGCTGGATGCGACCGGCAAATAATGGATTTCGGTCGTGCTTTTGACCGTGGACTGCCTATCGGACATGGTAGCCGAAATCGAAGCCACCGCAAAAGCCAAAACCCCAAAGCCAAGCGACATAGCAAAGACGATAGGATTCATCAGCGCGTTTTTGCAGACAAACATGATTACAAGCCACGCCACCAGGACGATTGCCTCGCCCAAAATGACACGTTTAACAGAACCGTTCATCTTTGTTTCTCCTTATTGGATCTTAGTTCCGCAATCGGGGCAAAATTTGGTCCCCTCGGGCAACTCAGCTCCGCAGCTCGGACACTTTGGCGAGGCCAACCGGTTCCCGCACTCAAGACAGAACTTGGCACCGGCCGGGTTAAGATGCCCGCACGCCAAACACGCAACGCCCTGCTCGAGCTTCTGTCCGCATTCCGGGCAGAACTTAGCACCCATCGGATTAACGTTTCCGCAACTGGGGCACACGGGACCGTTTTGCATACTTGCGGACGCGGGAGTCGTTCCGACCATGGGGGTAACAGTGCCCAGGGTCTGGTTGGCCAAGTTGGAAAAGCCAGCTCCAAATGCACCGCCCATGCCAACGCCCATGCCGAGTCCCATGCCGGCTCCCATGAGGCCCGATGCGGCACTTCCCTCATTGTCCGCAGCGCTCTGCATTACGTCCATACCGCGCTCCTGCTGATAGTCGTAGCCTTCGCGCGCACGTTTCCTGGCAAGCGCCTCGGACTCGATGTCCATCTGGGCGGCGTTACCCTGCGCCTCGAGAATGCTCCGCTTACGTTGGATCTTCATCTCGTTGATGGCGGCAAGATCATCTTCGAAGGGTTTGATGCTATTGAACGAGAAGTTATCGAGCGTGAGGCCAAACTCATCGAAATAGTTAACGAGCCTGCCCTGCATCTGAGACGAGAAGTCGCTCAGATGTGTCGCGATTTTTAGAACGGAAACCCCTTGGTCAACAATCGCCTTAGCAAGCAAGTCGGGAACATACTCAAGGATTTTTGCCCGCATAAAGGAGGTAAGTTCTTCTCGCGTATAGCGATCTCGCGTGCCCACGACCTTAACAAGGAACTTCCTCACCTGAATGGGAACCAGACTCGAGTCGTTCTGCTCGATATGCGCGCCAAACAAACCGAAGGCGCGAACGTGAACGTTGACGTCTTCCTCAGGGTCTTGAACGATGATGGGCTCGGTCGTGCCCCAGCGTAGCTCGTTCATGTAGTTGGTATTGATAAAGTACACAACGGAATGAAACGCCGAGCTACCGCCGGTAAGCGAATGAGCGGCATTGCGGAACGGGGCGAATCGGCTGTCTCCCGTGTCGAGCTTGATCTTGCACGGACCGACAAACACGCTTACCTGAGAATCGCCGGCACCCGTAGCGTCAGTAGAACTGCCCGCCCCCATATTGTTGGTAAAAACGGCAATCTGCGATTGCGCAACCTGAAGATAGGACCCGTTGGGGAAATCCTCGTAGGGATAGCGGAATGAGACAAGCGAGGCATCTTCGTTGTTGCCAGGCTCCCATTTGATATTGTCGACAGAAAAGGCACCGAGTATTCCGCTGTGCTTTTCTTCCTTTTCGTTATCGCTATGGAACAGAGACATGCTGATTCCTTTCGTTAATCCCAAACCACGCGCTCCGCGTGTCTAATGAATTGCGAAATGCCGAGCCGACAGGCGCATCGAAAGCCCGTGCGTCTCAATCTATCCCCCAACTTAGCTCGGTTAATTATAGCCCTCAAGTCATCGCATTTAGTCACCCGCCGGCGAGCGGCAATAATGTCGCACCTTTGGTCAACTGACGAAGAACCGGGAGGGTTCGAACCCCAGATACCCTTTTGGGGCATACCCGCTTAGCGGGCGAGCGTCTTCGGACTCTCGGTCAGCTCTTCGTAACGGCCGTTTTAGCTGTAACTAAACTCGTCGGATGGAACAAGGGGAAAGGTATAGGAGCCGCGCACGCCGTAATGCCAAAATGCCTCGGCTAAAGTTACTAGCTCTCGTGATAGGCCATAATCGACCGGCACGGATACCCTTCAGAGCCGCATTCCGCGGACGCTACGACCTTTCCGTCTTTATAAAACTCGACGTACCAAACGTACGTTGCCGCCCCCTCCCAATAGCTTGGCCTATCAGCGACCTTGTACGTAATAGAGGCGTCATCTGGCACAATCAACTCGCGCTTGGCGTTTGCAATGAACGCATCCATGTCGGCGATCACGCCATCGTCGCCCGCAGCGGCCTCCCCATCGTCGCCCGCAGCGGCCTCCCCATCGTCGCCGCTATCGAATGCCGCTTCAGATGGTGCTTGAGATGCGCCAGTTCGATCGTCTGCGGTGCCAGAGCCGTCCTTCAAAGAGTTCTCCGAAGGCTCCGCCCCTTTGAATGCCTTCCACATATCGCTGCTTGCAGACGGCTTTTCAATGTCGGCCTCCGGATGCTCCCCGGCAATCTCGTCAAGAATTTTGCACGCTTCTTCACGCCCCTGGACCATCGTCTCCTGTGGTTTGCCACCATCCTCGACAGTCCTCACCAAGTAGGTGCCATTCTGTCTATCGAATTCCTTATTTTGAATTTGCACCGCGTCTACGACCTCAGGACCCTTTGCAGTAAGCGAAATATAGAAATCTGCCTGGTTACAATCCTGACTACAAGTAAATTTAACGATGCCGTCCTTGCAGACAGTAATGACTTGGCTCTCACCCTGAGCAATAAAACCGTCATACCGATTCGTCATATTGTTGGAGCCTTCTACCATCTCTGACGAAGGCATAACCGAAACGGCCTTTCCATCAACAAAGCAGTAGGCACCTACAATCGCCGAAATATCGTTCTGCGCATCGACAGACCCAATAAGCAGCTCGTCAATTCCGTCACCGTTCAAATCATCGAAAGCATAGTAGTAGTTTAAAAAGCCGGGAGCATTCTGGCTGTCATAAACGAATATCTGCCCCAGCCCAGAATCATCGCCGCGCCCCAGAGCCCAGTCGTCGTAGTTGGCAGTACCAGCTCCCTTCTGTTCGCAATAGCTCACAAAGTCCTCGTAACGCGCAACCACGCCCTCGTAGGCCTCGTGCGCTTTCTTGTTAGCTGCCGCGACCTTCTTTTTAGACGACTTGTTCTCGACTGCAGCCGGCTGTTCCTGCTGCTGCAGCTGAGGCAGCACAAAGGCCTCGTAAGCTTTGACCAGTGCGTAGGCGACACCAGCGGTAAAGATGATTGCTGCAAGAATGGTGACAAACGTAGGCACGGCAAAACGGCCGATCTGCCGACGCTGCATCATAAAGGCCGCAAAGGACATATGATCAGAGTGCGCCGGAAAAGCGCTCTCTGCGCAAGATGCAGCAGGATCGCTCGTCGCTTTTCTATCAGCAGGCGCCTTTGCTGTACCTGAAGGAAGCGGCTGCTGAGCATTCGCCGGCGCATCATCCACATCCAACGGTTTTCCGCATGCGGAACAGTATCGCGCCCCGTCTTTGATCTTTGCCCCGCAGCTTGCGCAGTACATATATCCCCCCTAGAACTTCAGCATATCGAAACGATAGCCCACAGCCTGCAAACAGAAAAGGCCCAGGACAATTTGCTCGACTGTAAACCTTTTCTTTCACCTTTCAAATTCGCCTGACCCCACGCGGAAGGCATGCGACGGGCTACTTGCTAGGCGCGAGCCATGTGCAGCTTGATTGCCTTGAAGATGATGTTGGCAACCGAGACGATAGGCCAAAGTGCCACCATCGTCATCGGGGCTAATTCGGGAACAACCGGAACCGCTCCGTGAATCACGCTGCCCAACCAGTAAAAAAGCATCAGAACAACGACAGGAAGGCCCACGAGAACCACAAGTTCGATTAGCATAATCGTGATACCGATAATGCCGCCACCATAGACAAAGGGAAGCCTTACACCGCTGCGGTACAGCGAGATAATCACCTTCCAGGGACCAATCAGAAGCAGCGCCAGCAGAATCATATAGTCGAGCCCCAGCGAGCCCCCTCCCAGCACGTAATTGAAAAAGAGCACATAGAGCAACGAAATCACCGACGCTCGCGTAAGGGACCCGATGGACTCGCGAAGTGAATCTCGCAGGCAAGCAGCGGCCTCTGCATCCTCCGCCGCTTGAAACTGAGCCTCGACAGACTGGCTCTCAATCGGCCGGGCCTCAACGTAAATCGCATCTCCCGCCGTGCTGGCCGCAGCCGCGACCGTAGGCGTTCCGCACACGCCGCAGAACTTGGCGCCGTCGTTAATCTCTGCTCCACACTGTTTGCAATGCATGATCGGGTCCTTTCTCGTTACCCCTTTTCTTGACGATCACAAGATACGATTTGTCGTTTATCCGATATAGAGATTTTGACCGGGTAATTTTCCTAAACGTGCTACGCTATTAAACCTGCAGCTAGAGACAGGGGTAACAATGTTTGAGTTCTCCCAAACACGCACCGTTGAAGGTTCGATTCCGTTTAAGAAAGTCAACCTCATAGAGAACGAACCCAATAGGCCCGTTGGCGAGGCCCAGCTTGTCTTTGAACTCTACATGCCCACCGAGCTGGCCGGCAGCAAAAGCAACGAAGGGCCCGCACACAGCGAGCGCCATGCCGATCTGATCAGGCTGGCATCATGCATCGAACCCACCGCCGTTAAAGAGCGGCCCTTCCGCGCAAGCCTCTTTAACGTACTTGATTACGCCGAACAGACCGGGCCGCTTTTTGGCAAGCACGCAATAGAATCCGTACGCGATTGGGCCAATGCCGCGATGGCAACACTTATTGCCATGCGCATCCAGGAATACCTCAACGGGAGCTGCACCATCGCAAAGGTCTCCGCATTGGAAAGAATCGAGAAATCAGTGGTAACCTGCGCGGCAAACGGGTCATCCTTCAAGATCTACACCACTATCCTGAGGGCGGGCGGAGATTATACCGACTCATTCAAAAACCTGCCCATCGTGCGCAAAATCGAATCCGATGCGGGATATTTCTACGCCTTTATGTTTATGATCGACGAGGAAGAATCCCTCGTTGCACTCAACGTGCTCTCTTTTGAACACGAGCTCACCGCCAATGACTTCAGTGTTTTGCAGGCGATGTTCTACATGGACGAAGACTCCAGCTCGGAGATTTCAGCGCGACTCAAGGTCAGCAATAGCGAGGAGAGCTTCTATGTAATCGACCCTCAAGCAGATATCCAGGAGCGCCGCGAAGAACTCGACAACGATGACCGCGATGCACTCACCGCTTTGGTGCAGGCGCTCGTGATCTCGCATCTCTCGGGCGCGCACGTGGATGTGTTCCAGGGCAACGAATCCACAGGGTTCCTCTCGTTTGACAGCTATCTCTCGTGGCTCTGGTTTGATTTTTCGCGCAAGCTGAGCACCGTCAAGATCGGCTATTGTGAGCAGTGCGGACGCGCCTACTCACTTGCCGGGCATCGTGGCGTCAAACGGCACTACTGCAGCGATCGATGCAAGACCGATGCCAAAAACGAGCGCACGCGCAAGGAGACGGCAAAGATACGCGAGTTGTTTGGAACGGGCGCCAGCGTACGCGACATCGCCAACGAGATAGAACGTCCCGCGGCCTACGTGCGCTCGCAACTCAATAAATGGACCAAGCTCAAGCACGATCTGGATGTAGACATTGAGTTAAACGGCTTTGACAGCTCCGAGCTACTCAAACGCTGCACCATTGAGAAGCTCGACCTCAACAACCTCCTCAACGCCAAGCGCAAAAAGCAGATTCAGGACTATGCCAAACTCAAGCGCCTCGTTAAGTAGAAACGCTGTCATTTCTTTGCCATCCGATTGACGGGTGGAAAGTTACTCATATACGTGTTAGTAATATATATGTTAGTAATACATATATGAACGAGGCGCATCATGTTTGTTGGACGTCGGGAAGAGCTTGAATCCCTGGAAACCGCCTATCAAAAAGGTTCCTTTCAGTTTGCCGTAGTCTATGGAAGGCGTCGCGTGGGTAAAACCAGCCTGCTTCGCGTCTTTACACAGGGCAAACCCCATGTGATCTTCTTTACCGGACAGCAAACCGTTGCAAGCGAAAACCTCGCGCTGCTCAGCCGCGAGATACTTGGCGATAGCGCCGCAGGAGCAGCGTTCCCCTCTATCCAGGTTGCACTCGAATCCGTCTTCGAACACGCCAAAACAGAGCGAATCGTTCTGATTATTGACGAGTATCCCTACCTCGCCGAGAGCGATCCGGGCGTCTCGTCGTGTCTGCAAACGCTTATCGATCGACATAAAGACACGAGCAAGCTGTTCCTCGTGCTCTGCGGATCGTCCATGAGCTTTATGGAACACCAGGTACTAGGACACCAAAGCCCTCTTTATGGACGCCGCACCATGCAGCTGCGCATTGACCCCTTCACCATCTTTGACGTGGCTCTCATGCTTCCCGATGCACCCATCGAAAGGGTCATCGAGCTGTATTCCGTTGTTGGCGGGATGCCGCTCTATCTATCGCAGCTCGATGGCACGCGTTCCACTCAATGGAACCTTGAGCATGCGCTGTTGCGTCAAGATGCGTTTTTGTATGCCGAACCCCAGAACTATCTGCTGCAAGAGGTCCGCAGCCCAGCTATCTACAATGCCGTCATAACCGCCATTGCCAACGGCTGTGTACGCTCCAAAGAAATTGCCGATGTTACCCACCTCGCAACTCCACAGGTCGCGCGACTGCTCGACGCATTGATCGAGCTGCGAATCGTTGAGCGCGTCACGCCTGTTGTAAAGGCAACAAAACGCAGGGTAGTCTATCGGATCTGCGATAACCTGTTTAGGTTTTGGTATCGGTTTGTTCCACAGTACGCAGGAACGATCGAAGAGGGACTCGGGGCCGCCGTTGCTGCACGTATCGTCAAACGTGACCTGCCTACCTTTGTGGGCCCTGCATTTGAAGAAGTGTGCCGCCAGTGGTTGATGCGGCAGGTTGTTGAGAGCGAGCTGGATGTGCTGCCCAAGGCAATCGGCTCTTGGTGGGGCACGAACCCGAACACGCGCCGGCAAGAAGAGATTGACGTTGTGCTTGAGGACGCCGATGGGGAGCTCATCGTTGGCGAGTGCAAATGGAGAAACGAGCCCGTAGATACCGACGTTCTTGAAACACTCGAGCGGCGCAGCGCGCTGCTGGGCCGGCCGATCAAACAGTACTACTTGTTTAGCAAGAGTGGATTTACCAAAGCGTGTCAAAATAGAGCGGCTCAAACAAGCAACGCGAGGCTTGTTGGGCTCGAGCAACTACTATAAGAAAGGGGCTTGGAAACAGTTTTCCAAGCCCCTTTCAGTTTTTATTCGATTCCCACCTTTTTGAGCGTATCTTTGGTGACTTCCGCAACTTGATTGGGATCGACATGGGATTCCCCTGAAATAGAACCGTAACCTGAGGTTGAGAAATCAAGGAAGTAGTATGTCCGGTAATTGTGCCCATAGCCAAATTGCTGATATAGAGCATTATAGTCCGTCTCGGAAATTTCCTTGCCCTCCGACGCATAATATTCTACGTAGCCATTGCCCTCGCTCGGCTCAACTCCCCAGGACTCGTAGTTGCTTACAAGCGAAAAAACATCGCCTTTCTTGCCATATACCGAAGTATTGTCCCCGGCCAAAGCCTGCCTGCCAGCGAGCAATGCCGTAATCGCATTGCTCATCTCATATGTTCTTTGGCTTACGAGGATGCTGCCGCCATCCGCTTTAACCAGCGGAAGAAACATCGTTCCTCCATTGCTGTTATCAAGCCAATTTTGACTGTAAAGTCTCTTGACACCACCATCAGCTGCCGACCAAACCTCTACGGTGTAGGACTTCTGAAGTCCCTCTATATCTCCATTCCAAGCACTCTTTAATTCGTCATCGCTCATACCGTTCACAACGGTCAAGAACTCAGGCTGGCCATCCTGATCAAAATCAACGAGGTCGACAAGGCAAAGCCCTCGCATCGCATAGACAGAATCAGTCACCTCAACAATTTGTGGCTCTCCATAACACGCTAGGTATTCCTGGCACTTTTGCTTGTAAGCGGCATACGCAGCGGTATTGTCCGCCGCGGTGCCTCCATCCTTCTTGTCGCCTTTGTCTGTCTTTGTATCGGCCTCGTTGACCTTAGGCACCTCGAGGGAAACCTCTTTTACGGCATCAGCGGATTTAGAGTTATCAACGACTTCGACGGGGATAGCCCACTCGACTTTGGAATTAGAGTCCTTAACGGTAAGAGTATATTTTCCCGGTTTAACATCGGGAAACTGGCTTACCGTGAAGCCCTCGTCACCCTTAACCTCAGCGTTGGTGCTGTAGCCGTTGTCGCCGTTCAGGGTCACCGAGTACTTCTTGAGCTTCTCGCCCTTTGCGTCGGTCGGGGTGATCTTGGATTCTTGGACCACCACGATGGCTTTGTCCTGGCCGTAATGGGCAACGTCGCCGGACTTGCTAAAGAACAGCAGATAGCTAAAGATGGCAATGACTGCCACACCAACGACGATACCAACGATATAGAGCGCCTTGGGCTCCTTTTTCCGTGCGGATGCATTCACCGCAGAAACAGGGGCTGGCGCCGCGACGGGCTTGACGACCGGATTGCTCGGTTTTGGCCGGTCGGCGCGCACGGCAGGAATCGAAGGCGTTGCACCGGACGACACGTCGTCTTTGGGCTGGTCGTCTTCTTCGTCCGCTACGGGTTCGCTCTCCACGGGCGACTTTTCCTCCCCCGCCTCGGCACCGGCGGAAGACTCCTTCTCCGTTTCGCCACTAGCGAAAATCTCTTCCGCAGCTTCATTGATAACGGAAGGTTCTTCTGCCACTTCGTCGCTGGCAGAGCTCAGTACCGCCTTTGCATCCTCGAGCGCGTAGCCGCACTCAGTGCAGTAGCGCAAATCGTCATCAAGCTCAAACCCACAGTTGGGACAGAACATGTTAGTCCTCCTTATCGACTTTCACCGTTGTACCGTCCTTGACCTCATCAGGGGTTACTTCGGACCCCACTTGAGACTCATCATCCCAGGACGCAACCAAAATCTCGCAATTGCCGTCCGCAAAAGAACCGAGCTCATAGTCTTCGGTGCGATACACCAGTCCCTTGGATGTCACATACAAGCATGTTGAGCCCTTGATTGAATAGTCTGAAGAATCGCTCCGCATGAGCATAGAATTGTAATCAGACGGATGCTCTCTGCGCATTTCCGTAAGATACGGCCAAACTGCCGAACTCATAGAACTGGCAAGATCCTCGGTATCAATGCCAAACATTTCCTGAGGACTAACAGTATCACCCGTATGCAAATCAAAAATAACACCAGTCACAACCGTGTCGCCATGCGGACCCCATCCCGTCGAATAGCGCTCGTCACGGATACAAAAATAGTTCTCATCCATGTACGTAACCGTCACGTTTCTCGATATGCAGGGAAATTCGCCGTCGGGGTACAGCTCAGCATTTGATTGCTCATTATCTGATGCTCGATTCGTTCGCTCCGCATCAATTTGAAGTGGCTCGAGAATCGCCTTGTTAATTTTGTCTTTGATGTCGTCTTTGGCGGAGCTCTTAAGTTGCGGATAGGACCATTCCATGTCAGTCCGCTCGCCCCGATTTAACATAGGGTCGACCGGAGCAGACACCGTCAATGATTTTGCCTCCAACGTATAGACAACTTCTTCGGCCGCTCTCTCGTCCTTCTTGGGCCTTTCGGTCGTTTGCTCCTGCTGCACGGATTGCTGCTGGAGATTGGGCTCGATGACGTTCTTGTAGAGCATGAAAGCAGCGTAAGCGATGCCTGCCGCGGCGATAAATGCGGCGATCATGATAGCGAACTGCGGCACTAGGCGGTTACCGACCTGACAGCGTTGCATAAAGAAGTTGTACATCTGGGAGTGACCGCTACTCGCAGTCTTCGAGACCGGTTCGGGGCTCGGTTCTGCTGTGGACTCGGCATTCGCGGATCCTATCGCAGAGTCCGTTTCGGTATCTGTGGGTTCCAATATGACTTCAGCGGACGATGATTCTCGCTCCGGCGGCCTGCCCTTGGGCCCCTCCTCGGCCGCAGTCTTGCCCGAGAGCCCGCCCAAGGGCAGGCCGCATTCGGTACAGAATCGCGCATCGTCGCTTATTTTGCTACCGCATTTGGGGCAAAACATGGGCCTTCTTCTCCGATTCCCTTTAGTTTCGCTGAGTCGTAAGTCACTCACGCGCTGTACGCTACGTAGTTTAACTATTTCTTAAGCAAGCCAATAGGCCGCTTGAACAGACGCATACCCGCTCAAGTGACCCTATACCGGCTAGTTATCCTAGCTCATGGCATGAGTGTTAGTGCAAGAATTTTCGCTGAACAGAGCCGCATCTCGAAGTCCGAACCGATGCTCAACTTGAAGCCATCTTTATTTATCGAGATGGAGATATCGCCGCTGATATCCATATCATGCGCGCAGCCAACCGCCCTCATTTTTCGAGACCACCCGTCACGTTATCAGGAGCCCGAAATCAAAGAGATAGTAAAAGCCGATTGGGTCACACGTGATTCCATATGCCCCAATCGGCTATTCTGATTGTTTACACCTCAACGAAACCTAGGCGACCCATTTACACGCGCTAGCGCGCCGCATCAATTGCGACCTTGCCGCTCTCCAGCACGTGGACGCGGCCGTCGGCGAGCATTTGCACGACCTCGGGATACAGCACGTGCTCAATCGCGTGGATGTGCTCCTCGAGCGTGTCGACATCCCAGCCCTCCTCAACAGCCAGCGTACGCTGGGCGATGATGGGACCGTTGTCGTAAATCTCGTTGGCAAAATGCACGGTCACGCCGGTCACCTTGACGCCGCGCGCAAAGGCGTCGTCAATCGCATGCGCACCGGTAAAGCTCGGCAGCAGTGCCGGATGCAGGTTGACCACGCGATTGGGGAACGCCGCCAGCAGCGGCGTGTGCACCATGCGCATGTAACCGGCCATCACCACGTACTCGCAGCCGCGCTCGAGCAGCTCGTGCGCGATAATCTCGTCAGCCGCAATGGGGTCGGCATAGACATCCTTGGACAGCGTGAGTGTCTGGATGCCCGCACGCTCGGCGCGCTGCAAGCCCTTGGCCGAAGGACGGCTCGACACCACAAGCTCAATCGAGGCGTTGAGCTTGCCGGCGGCGATCAGGTCGATCAGCGCCTGCAGGTTGGTACCCGAACCGCTGATAAGCACGCCGATCTTAAGCGGCTCGGCCGTATCGGTGCCGGTCGGACGGGTGTAGGGCACAAAGCCCAGGCCCTCGGCAGCAGCCATCTGCTCGTTAGCGCTCATCGGAGTACACGACCTTACCGGAACCCTCGACGCACTCGCCCACGCGGAACGGCTTCTCGCCCAGCGCGACCAGAGCCTCGGTCACGGCAGCCTCGTCCTCGGGGGCGACGATCAGGCACAGGCCAACGCCCATGTTGAAGGTCTTGCATGCCTCGTTGGGCGCGAGCTCGGCCTGGTGCGACACGTAGGTGATGACGGGCGGAACGTCCCAACCCATCTCGGCACCGTTGCGGGTGACCACGGCGTCGACATCGTCGGCAAGCGCGCGGTTAAGGTTCTCGGTAATACCGCCGCCGGTGATGTGGGCAATCGCGTGCACTGGAGCGCCACCGCGGAGCAGCTCCAGAATCGGCTTGACGTAGATGCGCGTGGGGGCCAGCAGGGCGTCGGCCAGCGAAGCGCCACCGAGCTCCTCGAGCGGACGGCTCAGCTCCTCGGCCCTAGCGGCAGCCTCGGGCGTACCCGGCTTGATGCCGTCAACACCGATAACCTTGCGCACGAGTGAGTATCCGTTGGAGTGCACACCGGTGGAGGGCAGGCCCAGGATCACATCGCCGGGACGAACGTTCGCGGGGTCGAGCATCTTGGGACGATCGACAACACCCACGGTAAAGCCGGCGAGGTCGTAATCGGCGGGGGCCATGACGCCCGGGTGCTCGGCCATCTCGCCGCCCACGAGCGCGCAGCCCGCGAGCTTGCAGCCGTCGGCCACGCCCTTGATGATCTTTGCCATGTGCTCGGCCTCAATGTGACCGATGGCAACGTAATCCAGGAAGAACAGCGGCTCGGCGCCCGAAGCCAAAATGTCATTGACGCACATGGCGACCAGGTCCTGGCCCACCGTCTCGTGACGGTCCATAATCTGGGCGAGCACGAGCTTGGTGCCCACGCCGTCGGTGCCGCTGATCAGGATCGGGTCTTCCATATCCTTAAGCGCGGCGGCCGAGAACAGGCCACCAAAGCCACCGATGCCGCCGATGACCTCGGGGCGGTTGGTGTCCTTGACCATCTGCTTAATAGCGTCGACGGCGCGGCCGCCCTCGGCGGTATCGACGCCGGCGTCCTCATACGTCACATGCTTGCTGTCGCTCATCTGAGCCTTCCTCTCCCACTACCGTGGCGCCGCGCGGGCGCCAAACGGTGCTCATAGTTGCGTTCATTTCGGCGCGCGCCATAACAGCACACGCCGTCATATCAACAAAACAGCAGGTAAAACCTACCAAAATAAACCTGTCCCTACATGGCAGGCTTTAGGCCTCGCCGTGCTCCTCTTCCCAGCTGCGGTCGTCGTATTTCTCGACCACGGCGTCATCGTCAAAGTGCAGCGGCTTGTCCAGGTTGCGGGGCTTAAAGCCCTCCATAAACTTGTCGCGGCCAAAGCTCTCGGGAATCGCCACGGGGTAGCGTCCGGTAAAGCACGCATCGCAGTAACCGCCCTTGGGCATGACCTTCAGCAGGCCCTCGACCGAAAGGAAGGCCAGCGAATCGGCGCCAATGTACTCGCAAATCTCGTCGACCGTCTTGTTGGCGCTGATAAGCTGCGACTGCACGTCGGTATCGATACCGTAGAAGCACGGCCAGATGACCTCGGGCGAGTTGATACGGATATGAATCTCCTTGGCACCGGCGTTGCGCAGCATCTTGACGAGCTGCACCATGGTGGTGCCGCGCACGATGGAGTCGTCGATGACGACCAGGCGCTTGCCCTCGATGTTGTCGCGCAGCGGGTTGAGCTTCATACGCACGCCCATGGCACGCAGCTCCTGCGTAGGCTCGATAAACGTACGGCCCACATAGCGGTTCTTGATAAGGCCCTCGCCAAAGGGAATACCGCTCTCGTGCGAATACCCCTCCGCGGGCGGCAGGCCGGAGTCGGGCACGCCGATGACCAGGTCGGCCTCGACGGGCTCCTCATGTGCCAGCTGACGACCCATGTCATAACGGCAGGCATAGACGCTCTTGCCGTTCATGATGGAGTCGGGGCGAGCGAAGTAGACCTGCTCAAAGATGCAGTTAGCAGGCTCTTCGGCGGCAGGCACGCCCTGCTCGGACACAAGGCCCTCGGCGCTGATGCGCAAAATCTCACCGGGACGGACGTCGCGGACGTACTCGGCGCCCACAATGTCGAGCGC
Source organism: Collinsella sp. (assembly GCA_036312785.1). Taxonomy (GTDB): domain Bacteria; phylum Actinomycetota; class Coriobacteriia; order Coriobacteriales; family Coriobacteriaceae; genus Collinsella. The sequence continues at coordinate 9,231 of JAXJNG010000013.1, read as the reverse complement.
ACAAGTCTCGGAGGCAACGACCCAGCCGCCGGCACGCGTGACATGGGTGGTGGCGTCGACCGTCGCGGCGCCGTCCTGCGACGGCAGCTGCGAAACGGATGCGGCATCGGCCTGGTCCAGGCCCTCGTCCACGAGCTTGCCCAGCACGAGTGGGCGAATGCCGTGCGGATCGCGGAATGCGTAGAGCGCCTGCTCGTTGATGAGCGTCATGGCGTAGCCGCCGCGCACGAGCTCCATGGTCTTGCGAATGCCCTCGCGCAGATGGCCTGTACGCTGAGTAAAGTAGCCGATGAGTTTGGTCGCGACCTCGGAATCCGAGTTGGAGAGGAACGGCACGCCCAGCTCGATCAGCTGGCGGCGCAGCTCGTCGGTGTTGACGAGGGTGCCGTTGTGCGCGAGCGCGATAATGACGCTATTGATGGTAGAGAGGTGCGGCTGAGAGGCTTCCCAGCTCTTGGCGCCGGCGGTGCCGTAGCGCACGTGACCCACGGCCAGCTGACCGGAGAGCGTCGACAAGTCGGCATTGGAGAACACACGGTCGAGCAGGCCCAGATCCTTGCGGACCATAACCGTACCGCCGTCACCAACGGCGATTCCCGCCGATTCTTGGCCGCGGTGCTGCAGTGCACGCAGGCCAAAGTACGTCAGTCGAGCCACGTCGCGATCGGGCGCCCAGACACCAAAAACGCCGCATTCCTCATGCAGCTGGTCGGAGTCCGGATCATACGTCGACATGGCGTTCACCTGTCCCGCGGCACGCTCGGCCGCGCGGATGGTTTCTTGAGACATGGCATCCCCTCAGAGCCTCGTTATTTGGCGTTACCTGCCCTATTATACGCACGGCAAGACAAGCACTCCCGCGCATGAGCAGCGCTTTTTAAAAGCCCACCGAGCTTATAATCCGTTTTGCAGCCAAACATTTTATTGGGCAACCGCCTCGGGGCTGACGACCCCGCATACTTCCGTTGCGACGCGTCTCGCCCGCCGTTGGGGCTTGCATTGCTGCAATTGGGACGTTCGTCCTGTCTTTTGGCAGGTCGGCGGCGTATCCTTGTACCTACAGCAAAACGAGAAAGGTTATGTATGGATCGAAACGAACTCGACCCCAGCGTCCCCAGCGCCACGGAGGTCAAGAAGATCCCCCTCATCATTAAGGTGTACGCCGTCCTGTGCATCCTGTCCGGCGTGGGCACGCTCCCGTCGGTCGGCGCCTTTATGTGGCAGGTCATCACCGCGCTCATCAACGGCAACGCCGCCGCCAAGCTCGGCGACAACACGCTCGTCGCGGTCGGACTGATTGTCGCCGGCATCATGCTCTCGGCTGCCAGTGCCGTCATCTTGATCATCTTTGGCCTTGACCTCATCAAGAACCAGCGCCGCAATGCCGCCCGTCTGTCCTATATCCTTATCGCATTGACCGTCGTCGAGCTTTTGGTTGACGTGATGCTCCAGGGCATCGGGCCTTTCTTGCTGCGCCCCGCCATCCAGCTCGGCATCCTCGTCGCACTTTCGACCACCGTCGACCCCACGCTGCGCCAGGAGCGCGAGCTGCAACGCCGCCTGCAGGAAATGCTCGATCGCGACGCCGCCGCCGAGGGCATGCTCGGGCGCGATGAAACCGGCGAAGGCTACATCAAGCTCAACTACTTCAACCTGTTCTGGGTATTCTTTGTCTGCTGCATACTCGGCCTGATCGCCGAGGGCATCTGGCACATGACGGTCGACGACCCCGGCGTCTACCAGAACCGCGCCGGCATGCTGTTTGGCCCCTTCAGCCCCATCTATGGATTTGGCGCCGTACTCATGACCATGGTGCTCAACCGCTTCTACAAAAAGAACCCCATCATTATCTTTTTGGTGAGCGCACTGCTCGGCGCGAGCTTTGAAGTGTTCGTGGGCTGGTTTATGCAGACCTCGTTTGGAGTGGTCTCGTGGAGCTACTCGCACATGAAGCTGTTCGGCATGCCCGACCCGCTCGCCGTCCTTACGGGCGGACGCACCTGCACGGGCTTTGCCTGCCTGTGGGGCCTGGGCGGACTCATCTGGATCAAGCTGCTGCTGCCGAGGCTGCTCAAGCTCATCAACATGATTCCGTGGAAGAGTCGCTACTCGGCTACTGTCATCTTCACCATCATTATGCTGGTCGATGGCGTTATGACGCTGCAGTCGCTCGATTATTGGTATCAGCGCGTCAACGGCACGGAACCGGATATTCCCGTTGCGCAGTTCTACGGCAAGTACTTCGATAATGACTTTATGGAGAATCGCTTCCAGAGCATGACCATGAGCCCCAAGGATGCGACGCGCGTGTAGCGCCAACCGCGTCCAAAACGCAAAATGCCCGCCGGTATCACACGTACCGGCGGGCATTTTTATAAACGAGTCTTCTATCGACGCAAGCCTCTACGCCTCGCGCTCGACCTCACTTACGCATTCGTTCTTGATGGTGCCAACGAGCGCCTGCAGCGCATCGACCACGTGCGGGCGAATGTCCCCGCCGATGAGCACGAGCATGATGTCGTCACCTACGGCAAGCTCGCCGCTTGCCAGCCACACGCGCACATAGCCGATACCCGGCATCGCGCTCGTGGCCTCGATAGCAGCCTGCACCTTCTGAGCATCGAAGCCGAACACCATGCCGCCCACCTTGTGGCCCGGCGCCACGCCATCGGTCTCGACACCGCGCGCCTCGGCCTTGGGCGTCGCGCGCACCACACCGTTATGTGTCAGATACATACCGCACGCAGGTGCCGACGAATCGGCCTTGGCCTCGCGCAGCCAAGCATCAACCGAAGGCATCGTTTTGCCATTCTCGAGCATCATTTCCCCTTTCACCGTCATTGAGTAGCCCATTATCTATTCCTCGACCGGCGTGAGCACCATGACGGCACGTGTGTTGCTCAGCGATAACGAACGACAGGTCACAAGCGTTACGACCTTGGTTGCCGAGGCGGCGCGATCGCCCGCATCACTCGTCACGGCAGAAGCCCCGTCGAGCATCTCGGACAGGTAGTTCTTGAGCCCGTCGTCACCCTCAAAATTGGGCGTGCGCGCCTTGGAGTACGTATCCTCAACGACCTTGGTCGCCAGCGGACGCAGCTTATACGTTGCATCGCGCGTGATGTAATACACGTACTCGATGCTATCGAACGTTGCCTGATCAGTGGTGTCCGAAATCACGTTGAACATCGACCCGTCATTCATGTGGTGGCCGTAGATCGTGGTCTGCTGGTCAACCATTCCCGGCGCGGTGTCGTCGCTATCCAAAAAGATGGCACCGGACGCGTTGGCCGTACCGTCAAACAGCGTGTTGAGGTATTTGGAGTTGTTGTTGGTCTGCACGACGGGATAGTTGATGTTGGTGCCGGGCGCGTAAATCCAACCCACAACCTCGGGATTCGTCTGGGCAAGTGCATCAAAGTCGATAATCGGCACGCCGCTGGCGTCCTTGTCGCTCACATATTGTTTTTCGATCTTTTGATACGACTCGCTCGCCTGCTTGTAGCCAATCTGGGCGTTGATAAAGATGGCGGCAGCGGCGACAATCAGACCGATGCCCACGATGATGAGCAAGATGGGAATGATGGAGCGGCGCTTCTTACGCGGCGGCTCGGTGTAGCTGGACGGCGCGGCATGCGATGAAGACCGGGACGGCTTCTTAGCTGCGCTATAAGACGAGGGACGATACGCCGCCGGCGTGTCCTGGCGGCGGTGCGTCGCCGGCGTCACAGGACGCGCCGCTCGCGGCTGCTGAGGAGAGGATGTCCGACCCTGCTGCGCCGCATGGGCGGCACCCGGCTTCGACGGATCGGGGATCTGAGAAGCCTTGAATCGTTTTCCCTGATAGTCGGACATGGCTCTCCTTATACTGCGGCGAAACGGCAGAACGCCTAGGCGTCGGCCATCTCCTGCTTCATCTTCTCGATAACCTTACGGTATTCGGGGTCGCAAGCGCCCAGAATCTGCGTGGCATAGATGGCGGCGTTCTTGGCGCCGTTGATGGCAACGCAGGCCACGGGCACGCCCGAAGGCATCTGCACCATCGACAGCAGTGAATCCATACCGCCCAAGTCACTCGTCTTCATAGGCACACCGATAACCGGCAGCGGCGTAAAGGCAGCCACGACACCGCCCAGGTGAGCAGCCTTGCCGGCGGCGGCGATAATCACTTTGATACCGCGATCGGCGGCAGTCGAGGCCCACTCGTGGACCTTCGCCGGCGTGCGGTGTGCGCTCGCAATGACGAGCTCATAGGGCACACCGAGTGCCTCGAGCTCGGCGGTGCAGCCTTCCATAACGCCCAGATCGGACTTGGAGCCCATGATGATCCCGACAACCGGCTTTTGATCTGCCATAAACAAAGACCTCCTGTTGAGAGCGGTGACGCGGCGGATCCGCGACCCTTAACTACTGAGAGTAGTATAGCTGCTCCCGTCCCTGCGGTCTTTGTGGCGCTTCGCGGGCGGGCCAGGCTTTATCTGAACGACTTTGCGAAGCAACCGGAGTGAAGATAAAGCCTGGCCCGCCCGCGAAGCGCCCTGCGACCTACCGGGGATTGCTATGACGTACGTTGGCTGATGAATTGGAAGGAAAGGTCAACGGAGGCTGAAGGCAATTGGTTCAGCGAAAAACCCTGACGAATCTAATTCGTCAGGGCCCCACCAACGCTCACTCGTCGTTCATCGTTAAAGCTAGATATTCTCTTCCGCCCATTTCTCGAAATCGAGTTCTCGTCTCTGAGCAGTTCGGTAGACTTCCATGTCTTCGCGAGCGCCTACCACTACGATGGCCATCTTTTCTTTAATTCTGATGAGGCGGTACACGATTCGAATGCCACTTCCCCTGAGCTTGATCTTCATAAAGCCAGTCAAATCCGTACCTGCCTTGTTTCCAAGAGGCTTGCCGAATCCACCTTCGTTCTGCGGCAATGGGTTCGTTCTGATTTTTTCTATAGCCTTAAGGACGATCTTTCGTTGGGAGCCGTCCAGACGCTTAATATCCTTGAGAGCATCCGGGTAGAAAGCGACTTCGTACCCACTCATTCAAACTCGACCTCATCCATCTGATCGAGTTCGTCCTGGCTCACACCCAGCTCTTCCATAACATCAGACAGGGAAACAAGCGCATCGTCACTTGCCACAGCCATTCTCTTAAGCGCCAACGTTAACAAGGTGAGGTCCTCCTCCGCTTGCTTCGCTTCCCTATATTCATCGGGTGTAACAATCACAAACGCTGGCTTGTTGTGTTTGAGAACCACAACAGGATTGTCGTCCCCAACCTTCGAAAATGCAGCCGAGCCCTTACCGTGGCTGAAATCGCTAATTGGAACAAGGTTGTCGAGCATCTGCAAAGCAGGCATACATACCTCCTAAAAATGAATTCTTTTTCGAATTCATTTTATCATTCTTTTTTGCTATATTGTACCGCGCAACCGAAACAACCTTTTTAGAATACGAATCCGAGCTTAGAATGACTGTTGGCCCTCGCACCGCCCTTGCCTCTTTTATTACGTCAAGTGGTATACAGCGAAGCAAAATGGCGATCTAAAGTGCGCGGCACTCGCCTCGCATCGCTACAAAAAACAAACTGCTCCCCACCCACTCGGGCAAGGAGCAAGCCTCATTTTTAATCAGACTGAGAACCACGAATGCAGAAACACAGGCGACTTCAGTCCCTTATCGCCGAGAGACGTTATTGTGCAGCCATTTCTTTAAGCTTCTCAGCCATCAACAAACACACGTCTTCCGATTGCGGGTACACGCCAAAATGATCGAAGAAACCATGGTCACATCCGGCATATTCGATGACCTCGACATCGATTCCTGAAGACCGTAATTTTGTAGCCCATTTTTCATCGGGGATACGAAGCGGATCGTATTCGGATGTCACGATAGTCACCGGGGGGAAATCAGTGCAGTCCTCAAGCATTAGCGCAGAAATCAACGGGTCATGAGGAGACATTTTTCCGTGTGCACAAAGTTCGACCATCGGGCCGTCCGAATCGCGAAGATGGTCGATGCGAAAACGCGCAACGTCCTCTTGATCGGCTATCGCAGGAAAATCCTCATATCCCTCGCCCTGTTCGCCCGCAAGGTCGACTTCAGGATAGATTTCGAAGGCATGGGCTACAGCTCCAGCACCCCTGAGCTGAACACACGCATTAGTAAGGCTTCCTCCTGCGGAGTCGCCGGCGACCATTATTTTATGAGGATTGATTCCGAGATCCCCGGCATGCTCGCACACATAATCAAGAGCAAGAACGCAATCCTCGATCTGCCCGGGAAATGCCGTCTCCGGCGCCAAGCGGTATTCTGGATAAACCACCACTGCACCAGACTTTTCGGCGATGAACTCGAGCTGATGTTCAAATTGCAGAACATTCCCCGCCATAAACGCGCCGCCATGCAGGTAAACAAGCGCTGGACTTGCCTTCTTATGATTTGGTGGCGTCCAGACGAATAAATCTATATAGCGATCGGCCGCCTCCATGAGGATCTCATCGCGCTGAACCTCACCATCGAGTAGGCGGTATGTCGGCTTATCCGGGCGATGGCGCATTCCAATAAGGCTCGTCCAGCTCGGAGACATGCTAACATTCCGCATCTTCTTGCGAGATACCTCGAGAATTCGTGGGTCAAGCACATGCTCTCTTTCATCATCAGGAACCGGACGAATTTGAACCTCGAGCCCCCTCTTCTCGGTTATAAACGAGCGACCGGAGATGGCGCCAATCAACGCCTCGTCGTATTGTCTGCCCATCTTAAATCCCCTCTCGGCGATAACGCCAAATCGATATTTCCATAACTTTTGAGATAACGGCTTATGATGTCCTCAGTTGTCGTATAGCTATGTACTAAAGAAACTGAAGACCAAGGGGTCCACCATGCCTGCAGCAAAAGACGAGCTCACTCAGCCAGAGCTTCTCTATCAGACCGTTGAAAACGATATCCTCAAGAAAATAGTTTCTGGCGAACTCCCCGGCGGCAGTCAGATTCCCACCGAAACCGAGCTTTGCAAGCAATACAAAGTAAGCAGGATCACCGTAAGACGCGCCGTACAGAATCTCATTGACCAAAACTTGCTCTACCGCCTGCGAGGCAAGGGAACATTCGTAAACCCATCGAAGCTCACCCTGAAACGAGGAACAAGCACCATTTTCAATTTGAGCTCCGACCCCCAATACGGCGATAAAACAACCAAGTCCATCCTGGAAACAGGCTTGATCAAGGCTGATGCCCACATTGCACGGGAGCTCAAAATTGACAACGGAACCGTAGTGCAACGAGTTGCGCGCTTGGTTTATATCGAAAATGCCCCCTGCGCCATCGACACCGTTTATGCAACGCAGGGCACTCTGCCCGGACTACTGGAGCTTCTCACAGACAATGCCAGTCTTTTCGACCTGATCGCCAACCATTACAGCATCGCAACCGGTATTGAGAAGCTCAAAATCACCGCAGGAATAGCGGGGCTCCAAGAAGCAAACCTTCTCGGTTATATCGTTGGAGCCCCCGTGAGCGTTGTCGAGCACGTCACATATGCCTGCGATGAAATGCCGCTCCACTATTCAAAAACCGTTTGGCGAGCAGACGCATCGTCCTTCGAGTTCAGCATCTCAAAAGATGGACGCCTTCTCTAGCCCAAAATCCCCAGGACGCCGAGCACAATACCCGCAGCGAGAATGCCCACAATCTGCCAAATAATTTTGACCTGTTTCTTATTGCAAAGACACATGATCCCGAACGCGCAGAGCGGCAAAAGAGCCGGGAATATCCCATCGAGCGTTTCCTGCAACTTAAACGCGGTGTCGCCGAAGTTAAGAGCGAGCGGAGTGGTAACTGCAACGGTGGTCGCCACCATTCCACCAACTACCATTAGTCCCACAATCGCCAGGCCGGACGTAACTTTGTGCATTACATCAGAATCGTTCAGCTTCGAAATCATGCCACTGCCAAGCGAATAACCATACTGAAGCCCAAACCAGCGGATCAGGATCGTTGGGACATTATAAAGAAGCAGGAACAGGATTGGGCCGAGCAGACTGCCCGAAAGGCAAAGTCCTGTCACAACGCCCGTCGCAATCATGCGAAGCGTACTGGCAATCAGTGAATCTCCAATACCGGAAAGCGGAGCCATAAGCGATGCTTTCATGGCGTTAATTGAGGCGGTGTCAAAGTCCTGATTGTTGGCGTTCTCCTCCTCCATGGAGGCCACAATGCCGGCGACCAGAGGATTAAACGTAACTTGAATATTGTAGAACTCAAGATGACGCTTATATGCCTCGATCCGGTCTTCAGGCTTATCGTATAACCGCTTGATTACCGGAATCATGTCGTAGCAGAAACCAACGTTCATTTGTCGGTCAAAGCTCCACATGATGTTGAGTGGAAAGCTACGCCAAAATAACGCCTTTAAGTCTTTCTTGGTTATTCTCTTATCGGTCGATTTATTTGACTCCGGCGAGAGCTCAAGAACATCATTAGAATTCGTTGTCATCGTCAACCTCCTTAGCGACCGCCGCACTGGCAGGCATAAAAATGTGAGCCATATTGAGAATCCCAATCAGGATCAGCGAAAACGCCACGATACCGATCGTCGGAATGTTTAGATAGGCACTCAGCAAGAAGCCTCCAAAGAATAGGAAGCTCAGCTCCTTGGTGGACAGGATTGACATAAGCTGCGCAAATCCAAGCGCGGGCAGAATACCCGTTGCGATCGTAAGCCCATTCGTAAGCCAATCAGGAATGGCGTCAATCAGTGCCTGAACAGCATCATTTCCAACGTAAAAAGCCACGCCGCAAATCAAGCCAAGCGCAATGATGTAGAGAATTCCATTGGTCCACATAGCGGCTGCAATCGTTTTGGGGTCGTCTTTTTCGGCGCCACGATCAGCCCAGACAGCCATAGGAGGCGTAACAACGCTATACATAAGGCTGTCAAACATGCCGGCAAGCACCGCAGTGGGCATAGCAATAGTCAGAGCGGTCTCGGGACCCGCACCCATAGTAATCGCAAAGGCTGTTCCCAAAACTGAACCAACAATTACGTTGGGCGGCACGGCAGCACCAACCTGCCAGACCCCCATGAACGCGAGTTCGAGCTGGAAACCAACTGAGTATTTGCTCGCTTGAGCACTGTTGAATATCGCGAAACAGCACCGCCGATATCGCGCTTGGGCACCGGGGCCGACACTGGCCCCGGTGCTTTTTTATTGCTACCGGTCTATCCGCG
>JAXJNG010000012.1:0-5750 GCA_036312785.1 Collinsella sp. | reverse complement strand
GCAGTCAATCGACCACCGCTCCAATAAAGATAGGGGACTTGAGGAACAGCCGACCGTCCACGAGGGCGGGGTTGGCCTGATCGGCCATGCCGACAAGGTCAAACTCAATGAGGAAATCAAAGCCAGGAACGAGCGCCTGCGCGTCCTGCGCTCTGAGCTGAAGAACGAGGGCGATACCCTCGAGCAGCTGAAACGGGAGCTCGCAGAACTCGAGCGCAAGCGCGGGCGCATCGAGAGCGCGAAACGCGCCCGCGCCCAGGGCAGGCACCGCGGCGCCCTCGCCAAGCGCCGCCGCACGGCCATGGCCACAGCCGCCGCGGCGGCGGCGGCGCAGCAGCGTGTGGCCGCGGCGGCCGTTGACCAGACCGACACCCGTGCCGAGCTACTGGTCCAGCTCGATGAGCAGATCGCCGCGCTCGACCTCAAAATCAGACAGCTGCAGAGCGGCGGCACGGCGAAGATGCTGTCGGGCCCCCTGCTTAAGGCAGCCGAGTTGGGCGCCGAGCGCAAAAAGCTCGCCGACGAGCGCAACCGCCTCGCGGGCGGCGGTCCCGCGCCGCGCAGGCCGGAGCCGCCGCGCCCCGAGCAGAACCGCCCACGCGGGCCCAGGCACTAGCCGCCGCGGTAGCTTCAGCTACATCGGCGCCGGTCCTATGGCCATGCCGCCCGCGGCGGCAAGCGTAAAAAACGGGGAGGGTCAAAACCCTCCCCGTTGCGTCAGCAGTGTCGACCGGCCTACCTGCGAGTCCTGTAGACCCTGCTTCGGTGGTCAACATCGACAACAAGGATGACGAGAACATCGTCCTCGATATCGACAACTATCCGATAGTCGCCGACCCGATAGCGCCAGAGACCTGATTTGTTCTCGGTCAATCCCTTTCCCATGCTCCTCGGGTCTTCGAGCTGTGAAATCTCATGAAGTTTCGCCACGATCCTCTTGGCGATCTGCTTATCCAGCTTCTTCATCGAACGCTGGACGTCCTTGTCGATCTCAATCCGCCAAGCCAAGGCTTTCCTCCAGCTCGTCGAGCGTCACGGTCTCAAGCCTGCCGGCTCTATAATCCTCGACCTTCTTCATTAAGCCGTACTCGTATTCAAGCCTGTCAATCTCGGCAGCGAGCGCTTCTGTCATGTAGAAAGTCTTCGTGCGTCCTGTTGATTTCGCCAAACGGTCGTACCTGATTGCCAAGTCCTCGGGCATCCTCAATGCCGCGGTAGCAGTTGCCATGGTGCACCTCCCAATCATCTGTATAACACGTTATACATTCTAGCACACCATTCGCCGTATAGGTGTAAAACACGTTATACAGATGGCCGGAGTGGTGTACAATAAATGTATTGATAATATACGTCCTGTAAAGGCATAGCCTTAGCCCTCGGGGGCGGCTGGTATGTGGGGTGGTGTTCGGTGGCCGATCGCAGTAAGAAACCGGAGCACGACGATGCTTGGTGGGCAGCCCAGCGCCATGCCTACATCGAGAAGAACGACATCCTTCTATCCGACCATCCGTCCTGGGAATGGGTCAGCCCGTACGACTTTTGGCGGACTATCTTCCCCGAGGGCTTTCTGCAGCCCCGCGGCGAGGAGGTCCCGTGGCACGAGAGGGGCGGCGGCCACCCCAACGGCATCGCCATCCAGATCACCAACAGGACTAAGACGGTCAAGACCAAGACGGGGCGCAGGCGCGACGTCCCCGTGGTCGAGCGGTTTACGCTGACCGATGACCTCGATGGCGTCATGGAGCGCGTCATCGACTCGAACAGGAAGAACGAGTCCGTCTTTTGCGCGCCCGTTTCATTTTTCGGTAAGAGTCGCGTTGCGGAGAACGCCCGGTTCCTGCACGCCTTTGCGATCGACCTCGACGGCGTCGGCGTGCAGGAACTGAAGAACATGCTCAAGCAGTTCCGCAACGGCCGTGACCCGAAGTTCGCCGCGGACAAATGGGTGTCCCTCCCCCAACCGACCTTCCTCGTGAACTCGGGTACGGGCTTTCACCTCTACTACGTTCTCGACCAGCCGATCCCGCTGATCCCGCGCATCGTGCCGTTCGTGCAGGAGATCAAGGCGATGCTCACGGACTACATCTGGCGCGATACCGTCTCGACGCTCGAGGACGTCCAGCATCAGGGCATCTACCAGCCCTTCAGGATGCCCGGCACGCCGACTAAGCTCAACGGCAAGGCCGCCGGGTCGAAAATCAAGGACAAGTACGAGGCCGTGGCGTTCGTCCACAACGGGGAGGACGGGAAACCCTGGCGATGCAGCCTCGACTACCTACTGGGATATGCCGGGGTCCGCGGCGGCAAGGACCGCGCCGAGCTCATCGAGCTCATGCGCACCGCCGGGCGGACCCCCATCGAGCGCGCCAAGAAGCTCTGGCCGGAGTGGTACCAGGCGCGTATCGTCGAGGGCAAGGCCCCCGGCCGCTGGACCTGCAAGCGCGACCTGTACGACTGGTGGCTCGGCGAGGTCGAGACGAAGGCCACCGACCATCACCGCTACTGGTGCCTGAACGCGCTCGCGGCGTACGCAAAGAAGTGCGGCATCCCGTACGAGGAGCTCGAGGCCGACGCGCTCGCGCTCGTGCCGATGCTCGAGGACCTGACCGAACGCGAGGACAACCACTTCACCGAGGATGACGCACTCTCCGCGATTGGGGCGTACTACGACCCCATCATCCACAAGCTCACCCGCGACCGAATTGAGCGCCGCACGGCCATCGAGTTGCCGAAAAACAAGAGAAACGGGCGATCTCAGGCGAAGCACCTTGAGGGTGCACGGGCTATTCGCGATATTAACAACGACAACTGGCGCGAGGGCAACGGACGAAAGCCGAAGGCCGACCTCGTCCGCGAATACGCCGCGGCGCACCCCGACGCCAGCCACAGCGCAATCGCCCGCGAACTGGGAATCTCGCGCACGACTGTCATTAAATGGCTGCGCGATGTTCCGGAGGAGTCGGAGGACGTTGCCGAGCTGGAAAAACCGAACCCGTACGACATGTACGAGCTGTACAACCCCGCGATGGTCGAGCTCGGGGCCGCTCTCGACGAGTACTGGTCGACGGCCAACGACCGCGGGTACCTGACCCCGCCGCAGTCCGCCATGACCAGGCTGGAGGCCGCGCAGAAGGCCATCGGTTTGGATACCGGGGTCGAGGAGTACTGGAAACGCGCCGACGCGGAGAACGAGAAACGGGAAAAACGGGAACGAGAAACGGTAAAATCATCGGGAACTACCGTGAAACTTCCCGATGTTTCCCGGGAAACATTCCCGATTGACGATAGGTTGACCAATGGGCATAACGAAGCGTGAAATAGCGTCTGAACTGGGTGTTTCAAAGCGTACAGTCGCGAACTACATCGAGAAACTGGGACTGGGAAACCATGTTTCACGAAACGGGAACACCGATTTTCTCGATGACTTCGCCGCCGCGGCCATCGCCGACGCCCTGAAGAACCCCGGCAAACCGTCCCGCCAGCCAGCCGATGCACCCGCTGCGCCCGCCCCGGACTCCCTGGTTGACTCCCTGGCCGCCCAACTGGAAATCGAACGGTCCCGTAACGCCGAGCTGATGGAGGCGCTTGCGGCCGAGCGCGACCGCGCCGCCCGCGCCGAGGCCGAGGCCAAGGCGCAGCTCGCAGAGGCGAACGCCAGGGTCGCGGAGCTCGCCGGAAAGCTCGCATCGCTCGCCGAGCGCCAGCAGGCGATCGCGGCCACGCCGTGGTGGCGCCGCGGCCGCATGGCCATGAAGCTGCTCGGCCCAGGGGGAGAATGACGAGAACCCCGCGGACCCTCAAAGGCCCCGCGGGGTTCTTCGGTTTTGCTGTGCCGCCGGGATCAGAACGGGTACACGAGCTTGCCGTCGATCTCGACCTCGACAACGCCGCAGTGCTGGGCGGCGCGGGTCCAGAACTCGTCCAGGCTGCCGCCGGGGCCGAGTGCCGCCGCGGGCGGCAGGCGCAGCACCTCGCGGCTGAAGCCTTTTTCGACGCGGGGTTTGGTCCCGTCATCGCCGCCGCCCCTGTCGAACTCGAGGCGGCTCCAGAGCACTGTCGCCGACCCGTCGGCGGTGAGCTCTAGCACGTCCTTGCTCAACGCCGCCGACCCGTCGGCGCGGGTGTAGTAGCTCTCGACCTTGTTTGCAAAAGTGATGGTGACGTTCATTTCTGATCCCCCAGCAGCATGCCGACGGCCTCGGCGATCTGGCCGCCGCGGGTGAACGGCTGGCCGTTCGTGTACCGCAGCTGCTCGGTCAGCGCGACGGACAGGGCGCGGCGGCTGTCCTCGGTATCGAAGGTCATGCCAGAGGTCTGCTCGAGGATCGCGCCGACCTCGATGAGTCGGTGGGTTCGCGCCTTCCGCTCCGCCGCGGCCTTCTTCTTCTCTAGGTCCCGCAGCTCCTTCTTCAGCGCCGCCGCCCTCGCGGCCTGCTTGTCGGCCGCAGCCCTCTTCCGTGCGATCTGCTCGTCAATCGAAGCCGTCATATCGACCGCCCTTCCTGCTCGTTGCGGTTTGTCATTGCAAGAAAATATACCAATCCGCGCGGTAAAATTACGCGGGCGGGGTATATCACTACTTCAGTAGTGCGCACTTAGCACCACTTTCCCTGCGGTAAAGCGGTGCGTTGCGTGCGGTCCTGCGGACGGCCCTACGCCCACACCGCCGCGCCCGTTCGCCTGAGGCGGCTCACGTCCACGGTGGAGGGGCTGCGCGGTAGGTGCCCTTCCTTGCGGCTCCGCGTCGCGGGCACCGTTCGCCGACCGCGGCTCACGGTGCGCCGCACCGCTGCGCGGGGCGCGTCCGCGCCCCTTGCCTGAAAGGAACTCGCATGGCCATCTACCATCTCAACGCCCGCGGCTGCTCGCCCTCGACCGGAGCGGGCGCGGTCAGGAAGGCCGCGTACCAGTCGGGGCAGGCGCTCGTCGAGGAACGGTCGGGCGAGCTGTGCGACTACGCCCGCAAGGAGCGCGTCACCGCCGAGGGGCTGGCCCTGCCCGCCGCCGTGCCCGCCGTGGACCGCGGGGCCCTGTGGAACGAGGCCGAGCGCGTCTGGGCGAACGCGGGCGGCGGCAAGGAGCTCGTGGCCAAGCGGTACGAGTTCGCGTTGCCCATAGAGCTCGACGAGCGCGGGCGGCGCGAGTGCGTACGCGATTTCTGCGCCCTCTTTCCAACGAGGGCCTGCGACTGGGCGATCCATGACGACGGGCGCGGCGGCAACCCCCATGCGCACGTCTTGGTGTCGGCACTCGACCTCGGCGCGGAGGGCTTCATCCCGCGCACCAGATCAGACAAGGGGCAGAGCTGGTACCTCTGCGAGAACGACGGCGGCGAGCGCATCGTCGTTCCCGCTACCGACTGGGCCGCGGCCAAGGCCGCTGGGTGGCAGAAGCTCTACAACTTCAAGGACGGCAAGCGCCGCACCATGAGGAAGGCCAAGGCCGAGGGGCTTGGGACAAAAGACAGGGTCAGCAAGAGTCCCGTCAAGATGCATCGCCGCGACGGTCAGAGCGCCCGCGAGGTCGAGAAGGAACAGCTCGTCGAGGTCCGCGCCGCCTGGGCGAATATCGCCAACAGACACCTTGCGGAGCACGCCGCGGCCACGGGCGCCGCGGCGCAGTCAATCGACCACCGCTCCAATAAAGATAGGGGACTTGAGGAACAGCCGACCGTCCACGAGGGCGGGGTTGGCCTGATCGGCCATGCCGACAAGGTCAAACTCAATGAGGAAATCAAAGCCAGGAACGAG
>JAXJNG010000011.1:0-115637 GCA_036312785.1 Collinsella sp. | reverse complement strand
GCGCGTAATTAAGTTTATCGCGAGTTCCGCACGCAAAGGAAAGCACTTAATGTGCTTTCCGTCTTGCGCAGGACTGTAGAGCAGGAAACTTAATTACGCGCCGCTCCCCGCCCACGCTGGGCAAACCCTCCCTTGTACTCCATCTCACTAAAGTGTATGATTCTGGACGTTACACGAATCACTTTACTTAACTAAAGTGCCATCAAGGGGGGATACCATGAACACCGATATGTCTCGTCGTCAGTTTGTTGGTCTAGCCGGCTCGCTCGCCACGGTGCTTGGCCTTGGTCTTGTCGGTTGCGGCGGTGGTGCCGGCAAGGGCTCCGCTGCTGGCTCTGCCGCGGCCAAGGATGTGAAGGGTGCTGCGGAGTCCAAGAAGCTCGTGGTGGGCTTCGATAAGTCCTATCCTCCGTACGGCTTTGTGGGCGACGATGGCGAGTACACCGGCTTTGATCTCGATCTGGCCAAGGCTGTTGCCGATAAGCAGGACTGGGAGGTCAAATACGAGGCCATCGACTGGGACGCCAAGGATACGCTGCTTAACTCGGGCGCCATCAACTGCATCTGGAACGGCTTTACCATGGAGGGGCGCGAGGATGACTACACGTTCTCTGAGCCGTACATGCTCAACGAGCAAGTGCTCGTGGTCAAGAAGGACGCGGGCATCAAGAGCTGGGACGATCTTGCCGGCAAGACCGTGATTACCCAGACCGATTCCGCTGCGCAGGATGTGCTCGAGGGTGACCAGAAGGATCTGGCGGCGACGTTTGCCACGCTCGACACGATCGGCGAGTACAACACGGCCTTTATGCAGCTCGAGAGCGGCGCGGTCGATGCCGTGGCGTGCGACCTTTCGATTGCCCAGTATCAGCTTGCCGCCAAGCCCGATGCCTATACGCAGCTTGATGAGCCGCTGTCCAGCGAGCACTACGCCGTTGGCTTTAAGAAGGGCGACACCAAGTCGGCCGATGCTGTAGCCGAGTCGCTCAAGGCGCTCTACGAGGACGGCACGGTCAAGGACCTCTGCGATAAATATTCAAGCTATGGTTTGTCTTTCGATAATTGGGTGCTCAAGTAATGTCTATTCAGGTCATGATGCAGATGCTCGGCCAGGGATTCTTGGTCAGTTTGCAGCTGTTTGTACTGACGCTGCTCGGGTCGATTCCGCTGGGAATTCCCGTGGCGTTTATGCGCATGAGCAAAATTGCGCCGCTCCGCTGGATTGCGCGCATCTATATCTCGGTTATGCGCGGCACGCCGCTCATGCTGCAGATGTTTGCCATCTACTTTGCCCCGTACTACGTGTTCGGCATTTCGCTCACGCCCGATTCCAAGTGGACGGCGTGCGTCGTAGCGTTCATCATCAACTACGCCGGTTACTTTGCCGAGATCTATCGCTCGGGCCTGCAGTCCATTCCGCGCGGTCAATACGAGGCCGCCGAGGTGCTGGGCTACTCGCGCCTGCAGACGTTTTTGTACATTGTGATGCCGCAGGTTGCCAAGCGTATTCTGCCGGCGATGGGCAACGAGATCATCACGCTGGTCAAGGACACGTCGCTGGCGTTTGCCATTGGCGTGGGCGAGATGTTCTCGACCGCCAAGGCCCTGGTTGCCTCGCAGGTGAGCATGGTACCGTTTGCGATTGCGGCGCTGATCTACTGGGTTTTCAACTTCGTGGTCGAGATGCTGTTGGGCGCCGCCGAAAAGAAGCTGGACTATTATCATGACTAACTCGGTAATGAATATATCGAACGCGCGTAAGGCGTTTGGCGGCAATGAGGTGCTCAAGGATATCTCGCTCGAGGTAAAGCGTGGCGAGGTCGTGGCGATTATCGGGCCTTCGGGTGGCGGCAAGTCCACGCTGCTGCGGTGTGCCACGCTGCTCGAGACACTCGACGGAGGCTCGCTCTCGTTTGGTGACCTTGCCGTTGCGACGGATGCGGGTTCGGGCGCGGTCTATGCGAAGGGCGATGTGCCCAAGCAGGCGCGCTCGCGATTCGGCCTGGTGTTCCAAAATTACAACCTGTTCCCGCACTATACCGTGATGAAAAACATCATCGACGCGCCGATCCGCGTGCTTAAGCGCCCGCGCGAGCAGGCGGAAGCTCGTGCGCATGAATTGATTGCTCAGATGGGGCTTGTGGGCAACGAGAACAAGGTTCCGTGTGAGCTTTCGGGCGGTCAGCAACAGCGTGTGAGTATCGCCCGCGCCTTGGCGCTCGACCCGGAGATCCTGTTCTTTGACGAGCCGACCTCGGCGCTCGATCCCGAGCTGACGGCCGAGGTGCTGCGTGTCATTAAAGACCTTGCCGCGCAGAATATGACGATGGTGATTGTGACCCACGCAATGCAGTTTGCGCGCGATGTTGCCGACCGCGTGGTCTTTATGGATGGCGGCCGCATTGTCGAGGAGGGTCCTGCCGAGCAGGTCATCGACCATCCGCGTGAGCAGCGCACCCGTGAGTTCTTGAGCCGTATCGAGGGATAGGCTCAGGTATTTACTCAACTATTAATTAAGGCGAAGCCGCCGCAGGTCTTACGGTCTGTGGCGGCTTTTTGTTTGCATCGACGGGGTTCAATAATCGCCTCACAAGCTTGTCTCTTCCTCTCGCCGCCTGTATTCATACGTGCGCCGAAAGGTATGCATGGACGGTCGCCCGTGAGGGTAGGGTGGTGGCATAGGACATTTGGAGGGTGAGTCGGCTCGGCTGCCGACCATGCTGCTCCCGGGATGGCACCGACCGCGAACTCTCCCCGTTGGCGTCGCGCATCGCGCGCGACCCTGCAAGGAGGTCATCATGGGTGCTCCCAAGACCGGCAACGTAAGGAACGTGGTGCTCGTAGGCCAAGGCGGGGTGGGCAAGACTTCGCTCGCCGAGGCCATGCTCCACCTTTCCGGCAAGACCGCCCGCCTGGGCGGCCACGACGGCACCAAGCCCACGCTCGACTATGACCCCGAAGAGGTCAAGCGTTCATTCTCCATCTCGACGACCATCGCGCCGATCGACTGGAAGGGCGCGCGCATCAATGTGCTCGATGCCCCGTGCTACCCCGATTTTATCGGCGATGCCTTTGCCGCGATGAGCGTCTGCGAGACGGCTCTGTTTGTGGTCGACGCCGAGGCCGGCCCGCAGCCTACGACGGTTAAGCTCTGGTATGCCGCCGAGGACCTGCGCCTGGCGCGTGCGGTGTTCGTAAACCGCCTGTCGCGCTCCGAGGCCAGCTTTGCGACCACGATGGACCTGCTGCAAGAGCGCTTTGGCACGCGCCTGGGCGCCGTGACCCTTCCCTGGGGCGAGGGCGAGGACTTTGACGGCATCATCGACCTGGTGCGCATGAAGGCGCGCCATTGCAACGGCACCGAAGCCGTTGAGTCGGAGATTCCCGAGGAGTATCGTGCCCAGGCCGAGGAAGCCCATGACCATCTGTGCGAGCTGGTGGCCGAGGCTGACGACGAACTGATGATGAAGTACTTGGAAGGCGAGGAGACGCTGACGCAGGAGGAGCTTGAAGGCCTGCTGTCGAAGGCGATCGCCGAGCGCATCTTTGTGCCGGTCTTTGCGGGCGATTGCATTAAGGAGCAGGGCGTCAACTCGCTGATGGACGACATCGCCACATACTTCCCGGCGCCGACCGACTACGGCGAGATGCCGCTTATCGACGGCGATTCGCTCAAGATTTCAAGCGACGATGATCGTCCGGTGGCGTTTGTGTTTAAGACCCTGGCCGATCCGCAGCAGGGTCGCATCAGCTTTATTAAGGTGCTGACGGGTACGCTTGAGCCGGGCCTTGAGCTGGTCAACGCGCGCACGCGCAAGGGCGACCGTCTGGCTCACCTGTATGTGATGTGCGGCCGCGACATGACCGAGGTCGGTCACGCCTATGCCGGCGACATTATCGTGGCACCCAAGCTGGCGGCCGAGACGGGCGATACGCTCTCGATTACCGGCAAGGTCGAGGCTGCGGCGTTTAAGTTCCCCAACTCGCAGTACCGCATTGCCATCGAGGCCGAGAATCGCGGGGACGAAGAGAAGCTCTACACGTTTATCGAGAAGGCCTGCAAGGCCGATCCGACCATGAGCATCGATCGTGACGAGGAGACCGGCCAGACCATTATCTCCGCCGTGGGTGAGGCGCAGGTTTCGGTGCTGCTCAACCGTTTGGAGGACCGTACCAAGGTCGTGGCCAAGAGCGTGCCGATCCGCATTCCGTATCGCGAGACCATCCGCCGCACGGCGAGCGCCCAGGGCCGCCACAAGAAGCAGACCGGTGGTGCCGGTCAGTACGGCGACTGCTGGCTGCGCGTGGAGCCGCTTATTGGGCCCGACGGCACGAGCGACGGCTACGAGTTTGTGGATGAGGTCGTAGGCGGCCGCATTCCGCGCTCGCTGATTCCCGCCGTGGACAAGGGCGTCCAGGAGACCATGAAGGACGGCATCATTGCCGGCTACCCGCTCACGGGCATTCGCGTGGCTGTGTACGACGGCTCGTATCACAGCGTCGACTCCAACGAAATGGCCTTCCGCGCGGCGGCCCGCATCGGCCTGCGCAAGGCGTGCGCCGACGCCGATCCGGTGGTGCTGGAGCCCATCGAGGAGGTCACGGTGACCATCCCCGAGAGCTATGCCGGCGCCGTGATGGGCGACATCTCCGCCTCGCGCGGCCGCGTGACCGGCATGGAGACCGACGAGCGCGGCGATACCGTGGTCATTGCCCAGGCGCCTCTTGCCGAGCTGACGGATTACTCGACACGCCTGCGTTCCATCACGCGCGGCACGGGCGACTTTACCATGAAGCCGGCTGGCTATGAGCAGGTGCCCTACGACGTTCAGGCCAAGCTGGTCGAGCGCTATGAGGAGGGTCGCGCCAAGTAGCGTGTGATTTTGCCTGCAATGTAGGTGCTGACGAAAGAGCCGCCTTGGGTAACCGGGGCGGCCCTTTTTGGTCCCCGGTGGGTTGCAAATCGGTTCTTGTCGTGGCTTGGGGCTAGTTCCCCGAGGCCTGGTTGCGGCCGGTGACGTAGTCGATCTGCACGTGCGGCTGCAGGTTGTAGCAATATACGTGGAAGCAGAGGGTCTTGCCGTGGTCCTCGACCGATTGCGCCTCAAGGCGCACGCCACGGCAGACAAGTTCCTCTTCGTTATACATGGGCGTGACGCGGTAGAGCACATGGTTGCCCGTGTCGCGGATGTAGCCGAGAATCTGCTCCTCAAACGGCAGCATGCCCGTTTCGTTGAGATAGCGCGTGCCGGTGAGGAGATTTTTGCGGTTGGCGTTTTCGCCGCAGAGCGACCAGGCGATAAGGTGGCAGCGGTTGTAGAGGCTCTGGCCCGGAATAAAGTCGTAGCGCTGCTGATGCCAACCGGCAGGATGGATACGCGAGATATCGCCGCGCTCGCCTTGACCGAGTGATTCGGGGCCCACGCAGGCGAGTGCTTTGCGAGTGCGGCCCAGGCTGTCGAGCTTGGAGAACTTCTTAAAGCAGCCCTCTTCTGTGGCGCGCTCGTATTCATCGAGCGTGAATGACGGCGTGCCCAGCGGGTGCGTGCTGTCGGCACGAAGGGCAACGTAGGGGTTGCCGGCGTAGTCGGGAATGCTGCTGAGATAAACACCGCGGGCGCGGTTGAGGTCGGGGTTTTCGACCTCGTCGATGGGGGTGGCGGCGCTGTCTGCGGAAGCGCCGTCGCCGGTGTCGGTCGCGGCGGAATCGGTGACGACGCCAGAGTCTTGGCTATTTTGAGAGTCCGAGGAGCTCGCTGTTCCCGATTCGAGCCGGGCAACCAGGTCTGCCTCGTCGTCGGTGCGGCTGGGGCTTTCGTTTTGCTTTTCGGCCAGAGCTGCTGCCTGCTCATCACTTTGCGGCGAGAGCAGTCTGGGCGCCCCGTCCAGTGACCCTGTGAACAACGCAAATCCCAGCACCACGGCGGTGCCGATGGAAAGTACTTGCTTGTAGGCGGACTTGCGCGACATTGAGGCTCCTGGATGGACGGTTGGGAATCTACCAGTCTAGCAGGAGCCGGCAGGGGCCGTTCTGTCGAACAAATACTCAAGATTTGGGATAGACGCTACTGATTCATTTGTCCCGCGGTCTAGATCGAGGTGGAGTCG
This sequence comes from Collinsella sp., assembly GCA_036312785.1. Lineage (GTDB taxonomy): Bacteria > Actinomycetota > Coriobacteriia > Coriobacteriales > Coriobacteriaceae > Collinsella. The sequence continues at coordinate 109,529 of JAXJNG010000011.1, read as the reverse complement.
AGCCAGTTGAGCTTGCACTCGAGAATGCGCTGCTCGCCGGGTTCGCTGCTTCCGTCAAGTAGGGCGAGCAGCATCTCGGCTGCTTCGCGACCTTCTTGGTCGACGGGCTCGATGATGGTGGAGACGGTCGGTGTGGTGAGATTAGTCCAGTCTTCGCAGTTGAGTCCCAAAAGGCCGATTTGCTGCGGAAGCAGATGGGCCATTGGCTGGAGGGCCTTGTAGACACGGGGAAGTGCCCACTGATTTTGCACGAAGATAAGGGTTCGCTTGGCGGGATTGAACTTGAATTTAAAGTATTCGGTGAGCTCGTTGATTGACGGCTTGTTGTGATCGATGGGAATCGCTTTGTAGAGCTGCCCGTTCGCTGCCAGCGCCTCGGCATACCCCTGAAAACGCTCCATGCGGGTGCGCATTTCGGTCATGTTGGCGGCAATGGAAAAGAAATCTTCGTAGCCGGCGTCGAGGAGTGCCTGTGTGGCGTTGTACACGCCGTCGTAAAGGTTGGTTTTGATCCAGCTGGTACCTGGGCTATAGATGGCCGCATCGAAAAAGACGACCGGCTTGCCGGCGCGTCTAATGCGGTCATGCACGGCTTTGAAGTTTGCCGTGGGCTGGATGATAAAGCCATCGACGCCCAGCGAGAGCATCTTGTCGACGTACATGAGCTCGGTCTCGGGGTTAAAGTTGCTCGTGCAAACGACCGTCTGGTAGCCCGCGGGGAGCATGACCTGCTCCATGCCATTGAGAACGAGCCCCGCCCATTTGTTGGTGTTATCCAAAATGATGATGGCAATGACGTGGGTTTGCTTGCCGGTGAGCGTCTGCGCTTGGGCGTTGGGAACGTATCCGAGTTCCTTAATGACGCGCGCGATTTTGTTCTGCGTCTTCTCGCTAAGCTTTTCTCGTTTGTCGTTGAGGTAATACGAGACGCTTGCCGTCGAGGTTCCCGCCTCTCGAGCGACGTCTGCGATCGTAACGCGCTGTTTTGCCACAGCGACTCCTTCCGACAGATGAGCATTTTCCAACATGATGACTTTGAGTCTTGGTGAAGGATACGCTTCGGTGAGCGGCTTTTTCCTTTCATATGAGTATGCAACAAATGCGGCATACGGGTGGGGTCGAAATTTGTGACCGGCATGCGCATCTGCCGTCTACCGAGAAAATCAAATACTTCTTGACTTTTGAAATCGAGGGCAAAATCGCAGGATTCATTTTTGGTTAAACGCATAACTAAATCGCATAACCAACGCTCTGACCTGCGCGTTTACCGAAATAAGCTGGCATTAAGAAAAACGAGCACCTATATTGTTCTTGTCGAAAAGACAGCAAGTCCAAACGGCAGGGGATGCTCCGGAGGCCTCCGCAAACGGTGTCTTGCGCACGCAACTCTATGAAAAGAGGGAAGCAATGAAGATCGTAGGCGTTGCCGCCTGTACTGTGGGTATCGCCCACACGTATATGGCCCAGAAGGCGATTCAGGATGAATGCGCCGCCCGTGGCATCGAGTGCAAGGTCGAGGCTCAGGGTGGCCTGGGTATCGAGAATGAGCTCACGCAGGAAGACGTGGACTCCGCCGACCTGGTCCTGGAGTCCGTCGACGTGGGTGTCGAGAACGAGGACCGTTTTGAGCAGAAGATGGCCGAGGGCAAGTTCCTGAAGGTCGGCACCTCGGATGTAATCGCCGATCCGGTAAAGATCATCGACCAGGCCATTGAGATCATCAAGGCGACGGGTGGCGCCGTTGACGCGCCCAAGGCCGAGGCCAAGGCAGAGAAGAAGGCCGTCTCCGCTGCCCCGCAGGCCCCGACACCGGCGTCCAAGCAGTCTATCTTTGCCGATCCTGGCAAGACGCTGCTCAATGCATTCAATACCGGCGTTTCCTATTTTATCCCCATCGTCGTTATCGGCGGCGTGTTTCTTGCCTTCTCGCTGGCATCCGGTACCGCCGGCGCCAACGGCATGGAGGTTACGAACCCGCTGATGGTGAGCCTTAACACCATCGGCATGGCCGGCATCTCCATGATGATCCCGGTGCTTGCGGCATACATCTCCTACTCGATGGCCGGCAAGCCCGCGCTCGCCCCCGGTTTTGTCCTGGGCTACCTGGTCAACAACGCAGTCGTTACCCCTAACGGCAACAGCGTTTCGACCGGCTTCTTGGGCGCCATGATCATGGCGGTCATCTGCGGCTACTTTGTCCGCTGGATGAAGACCTGGAAGGTCAACAACACCATCCAGACCATCATGCCCATCCTGATCATCCCGATTCTGACCTCGCTTGTCCTGGGCATGGCCTATATCTACATCCTGGCCACGCCGCTTGGCTTTGTGATGGACTGGCTCACCGGCGTGCTCGGCAGCCTGCAGGGCGGTTCCGCAGTTGTCCTGGGTCTGGTCATTGGCGTTATGACCGCCTTCGATATGGGTGGCCCCATCAACAAGACCGCCTCGACCTTCACCATGGCCATCATGGCCTCCGGCATCTATGGCCCCAACGGCATGTTCCGCGTCGCCGTCGCCATTCCCCCGATTGCCTGCGGCCTTGCTGCGCTCATCGCCAAGAACAAGTTCGATGACGCCGATCGCCAGATGGGTATCTCCGCACTGTTCATGGGCTGCATCGGCATTACCGAGGGCGCTATCCCCTTCGCGGTCAAGGACCTTGGCCACACCCTGCCCGGCATCTGCATCGGCTCTGCCGTGGGCGCGGCGCTCGCCGCCTTCCAGGGTATCGACTGCTACGTCCCGCACGGTGGCTTTATCGTCGCCCTTGCCACCAACAACGTCGCGCTGTTCTGCCTGGACATCGTGATTGGCGCCGTGGTCGCCGCTGCAATCCTGATTGCCATGAAGCCCACGCTCGACAAGCAGGCCAAGTAAACCTTTAAGGACTCCGGTTGTGCGGAGGGATGGATTTGACTCCGCACAACCGCCCCTACACAACAAAATCCATCCGTACTGATAGGGCCCACATCTGGGTCCCAGGGAACTTTTGTCAAAAATCCTCTGGAGAAGGAGAACAAAATGTCCAACCTCACCATCCGCCAGGCCGTTCAGGGCATGCTCAAACTGCAGGATAGCGGCGATCACGCAACCATGGTCGGCATTGGCCCCATGAGCCCCAACCTGATTCAGGCCGTGTTCGAGCTTGCCAAGGACGAGGATTTCCCGCCCATGTTTATCGCCAGCCGCAACCAGGTCGATATGGACGAGATGGGCGCCGGCTACGTCAACGGTTGGGACCAGACGCGCTTTGCCGCCGACATCAAGAAGGTCGCCGACGAGGTGGGTTACACCGGTCCGTACTACCTGTGCCGAGATCACGGCGGTCCGTGGCAGCGCGACGAGGAGCGTAACGCCCACCTGCCCGAGGACGAGGCCATGGAGCTCGCCCGCAAGTCCTTCGTCGCCGACATGGAGGCAGGCTTTGACCTGCTGATGGTCGACCCCACCAAGGATCCCTATCAGATCGGCAAGGTTATTCCGCTCGACGTGGTGCTTCGCCGCACGATCGATCTTATCGACTACCTTGAGCAGTACCGTCGCGAGCATAACCTGCCCGAGGTCGCCTATGAGGTCGGTACCGAGGAGACCAATGGCGGCTTGACCTCTACCGATAAGTACGAGGAGTTCATTTCTCAGCTGCAGCCCGAGCTCGAGAAGCGCGGCTGCCCCATGCCCACCTTTATCGTCGGCCAGACCGGCACCCTTACCCGCTGGACGGAGCAGGTCGGTCACTACAACTTCAAGAACGCCCGCGAGCTTGCCGATATGGCCAAGCGCTATGGCGTGGGCCTGAAGGAGCACAACGCCGACTATCTGGACGACGCGACGCTGCTCGAGCACATCCCGGCACACGTGACCGCCTCCAACGTCGCTCCGCAGTATGGCACCGAGGAGACCCGCGCCTACCTCAAGCTCTGCGCCACCGAGCAGATCCTGGTCGACAACGGTCTGTGCGATGACCCCTCCGACCTGTATCACACGCTGCTGGTCAAGGCTATCAAGACCGAGCGCTGGCGCAAGTGGATGACTGGCGACGACGTCAACCTGCAGGTCGATGACATCCTTGCCGACGATGAGCTCAGCCTGAAGATCCTGGATGTCTCCGGCCACTATGTGTTCAACGATCCCGAGGTCAAGGAGCAGGTCGAGAAGCTCTATCGCAACCTCGCTGCCCAGGACATCGACGGCAAGCGCTTTGTGATCGAGCACATCAAGCGCCCGATCAAGCAGTACGTCGTCGGTCTTAACCTCAAGGGCGTCACGACCCGCATCGAGGCCGCTCTTGCCGAGTAAGTAGCTTTTCCTACGCGACGCCGGGCCTGGGGCATGTCCCAGCTGCAGGCCCGGCACATGGGACAAAGGGGCGGTCCCTTTGTCCCATTCTTTTGAGTTTTAGCTTCCTTTGAAGGGGTTCACCATGAAGTTCTTTATCGATACCGCCAATCTGGACGAGATTGCCGAGGCCAAGAGCTGGGGCTGCCTGGCCGGTGTTACCACCAACCCGTCCCTGTACGCCAAGACCGGCGGCAAGCTTGCCGACTTTGAGCCCCATATGCTCAAGATTGCCGAGCTCTGCGAGGGTCTGCCCGTGTCCGCCGAGTCTACCGCGACTACTGCCGAGGGCATGATCGAGGAGGGCAAGCGTCTTGCCGCCCTCGCTCCCAACATCGTGGTTAAGCTTCCCGTGTGCGAGGCCGGCCTTGCCGCCTGCCGCGCCCTGGCCGACGCAGGTGTGCGCGTCAACATGACGCTTGTTTTCTCGCCGACCCAGGCCTTGATGGCCGCCAACGCCGGCGCTCGCTACATCAGCCCGTTTGTGGGGCGCTTCGATGACATCGCCGAGGACGGTATCTCGCAGCTCGACAATGTTGTGACTTGCATCAAGAACTATGACTGGACCGGCAAGAACGTCGACGACACCGTTGAGATCATCACCGCTTCGGTCCGCACGCCCAACCATGTGACCCAGGCGGCGCTGCTTGGTGCCGACATTGCGACCGTCCCCATGGCCGCTCTTAAGAAATGCTTGCATCACCCGCTGACCGACCAGGGCCTTGCCTCTTTTGAGGCTGATTGGCAGAAGGTCGTCGCTCAGGCTTAACGAGTGGATTGCCCCGGCATCGCGTCATCCGGTGCCGGGGTTGTTCTCAAGAGAGGAATTCGTATGACCAACCAGGAGCTGGCGAAGGTCGCCAATGAGGTCAGGAAGGGTGTCGTGACTGCGGTTCACGCGGCCAAGTCGGGACATCCGGGTGGATCGCTCGGTGCTGCCGACATCATGACGTATCTGTACTTTGAGGAAATGAATATCGATCCTGCTGACCCTCACAAGGCCGATCGCGATCGCTTTGTGCTCTCCAAGGGTCACGCGGCGCCGGGCCTGTATTCGGTGTTGGCAAATCGCGGCTATTTTCCCGTCGAAGAGCTCGAGACGCTCCGCCATATTGGCAGCCGACTGCAGGGCCATCCCAACATGAACGACACCCCGGGCATCGATATGTCCACCGGATCGCTCGGTCAGGGTATCTCCGCCGCGGTTGGAATGGCACTCGCCGCAAAGCACTGGGGTGACAGCTACCGCGTCTACACGTTGCTGGGCGACGGCGAGTGCGAGGAGGGCCAGGTGTGGGAGGCGGCCATGTTTGCCGGCAACCATGCGCTCGACAATCTTGTTGCCGTCGTCGACCACAACGGCTTGCAGATTGACGGCACGATCGATGAGGTCAACTCGGCCATGCCGCTCGCTGACAAGTTCCGCGCCTTTAAGTGGCATGTGATCGAGCTAGCCGATGGCAACGACATGACACAGATTGAGGCGGCTTTCGCCGAGGCTCGTGAGGTGACCGGCGTGCCCGTCGCTATCATCGCCGAGACGGTGAAGGGCAAAGGCGTCTCCTTTATGGAGAACCAGGTTGGCTGGCATGGCAAGGCGCCCAACGATGAACAGTTTGAGCAGGCCATGGCCGAGCTTGCGGCAGCAGGAGAGGAGCTCTAATGGCAGAGGTCAAAAAAGTCGCCACGCGCGTAAGCTACGGCGAGGCGCTCGTCGAGCTGGGCAATGAGCACGATGACTTTGTAGTGCTCGATGCCGACCTGGCTGCCGCTACGCAGACGGGTAAGTTTAAGGCTGCGCACCCTGAGCGCTTCTACGATGCCGGCATTGCCGAGAGCAACTTGATGGGGCTCGCCGCCGGCATTGCGACCACGGGCCACGTCGCCTTTGCGAGCACCTTTGCCATGTTCGCCGCCGGCCGCGCGTACGAACAAGTGCGTAATTCCATTGGCTATCCGCACCTCAACGTCAAAATCGGTGCCACGCATGCGGGTATCTCGGTCGGTGAAGACGGCGCCACGCATCAGTGCTGCGAGGACATCGCGCTCATGCGCACGATCCCGGGTATGACGGTAATCGTTCCCGCCGATGACATCGAGGCTCGCGCTTGCGTGCGCGCCGCCTATGAGTTTGAGGGACCGGTCTACATGCGCTTCGGACGCCTGGCAACGCCGGTCATTAACGATCACGAGGACTATGAGTTCAAGATTGGTCGCGGCGTGGTCGTGCGCGAGGGGTCCGATGTGACCATCATCGCTTGTGGCCTTATGGTCGCCGAGGCGCTTGAGGCTGCCGAGGCGCTCGCTGCCGATGGTATCGATGCCGAGGTCATCAATATGCACACGATCAAGCCGCTTGATGAGCGCCTGGTGGTTGCCAGCGCCAAGAAGACCGGTCGTGTGGTCACTGCCGAGGAGCATTCGATTATCGGTGGTCTTGGCGAGGCCGTGGCCTCGGTGCTCGCGGAGCAGCATCCGGCGCCGATGCGTCGCGTCGGCGTGCGCGATGTGTATGGCGAGTCCGGCCCTGCGGTCGATTTGCTGCACAAGTACGGTTTGGACGCCGACGGCATCGAAGCTGCGGTCAGGTCCGTGTTGTAAGGAAGGTTTCCATGGGATTTGTATCTGCCAACCAAGTGACAATCGGGTATACCGCCGCCTCGCGCGAGGACGCCCTACATTATTTGTCCGAGCAGGCCATCGAGCTCGGCTTTGCCGATGACGCATCTGCCGTAGAGGCCGCCTTCATTGCTCGCGAGAACGAGGCCGAGACCGGCCTTGTCGCCGGTTTTGCCGTTCCGCATGCCAAAAGCGACGCGATCCACACGCCGGGCGTAGCCGTGCTTAAACTGACCGAGCCCGTTGAATGGCCGAGCTTCGATGGGGTGCCCGTCGATGTTGCGCTCGCGCTGTACGTGCCTGCCGGCGAGGCTGGAACCACGCATCTGCGCCTGCTCTCCAAGGCTGCCGTAATGCTGATGGACGCCGGCTTCCGCGACAAGGTGCGCGCGAGCACCGATCCCGTTGAGATTGCGGAGCTCATCAATAGCGGACTCGAAGACTAGGACGGTCATCCCGTTCAATCAATCGATCCTTCTCCAAGGAAAAGGGCCGCGACGCCATATAGGTGTCGCGGCCCTGTTTGCGTTTCCCCAGATAAAACCTGCCAAAATAAACCTATCCCTTTTTGGCAGGCTAATCGTGAGTTATTTCACCGCAACTTAGGGCACGGTTAGGAAGTGTGCACCTTAAAGAGTGGAGCCCTTGATTAGAGAGGTCGCGCTCATCTCTCTAAATGTCTCTCTAAAGAGAAGGTTGGTTAGAGAGATAGCATTAGGCAATCTAGCAGCGAATTCGATACATCTCTCTTAATGCCTCTCTAAAACAAGGCGCTTATCTCTCTAAAGTTAGAGAGATAAGCGCCTTGTTTTAGAGAGACGGAATGCCAAAATTCGTCCGTCAGCTACCATCTGCCAAAAATGACGGATAAAGGGCTCATCGAAGTAATGGGTTCATCGACGAGCCGCAACCGCCGCTATCGGAAGAAGTAGATGCAGCCGAATTGCCCCTCTATCGTCTCTCGAAGTTTGATGGGTGCTAGAGGGGCGACTGCCTCGCGATATTTTCCCAAGATAAAACCTGCCAAAACAAACCTGTCCCTTATTGACAGGTCAGTTAACGCAGTCCAGGTTGAGCATATGTGAGCGAGCGGGCTCCGGGTGCGGTAAGGTGACGTGAAACAAGCGGGCGCTGACCTTTTGGTCGCGCCCGTGAAGTTGAACGTCAGATTGCCGTGCCCGGAGCCCGCGCAGCGCCGAGCAGTTACGCCGTTTGTAAAACGGCGTAATCTAAAGGTTCATGTTGCCGTGAATGTAGGGGGTGACCTCGGGGGAGATATGGTCGCAGCCCAGCTCGCGCAGCGCGGACTCGATAACGGCGGGCAGCGGGGTTTTGCCCTCGGCATCGACGGCGTTGCCACCGAGGGCAGCAATCTTGGCGACATCTGCGGGTGCGGCCTCGATATGCATGCAGCCGCCGATCAAGCGCGCGCGTACCTGTGCCAGATCAAGATCGTGCAGGTAATCCTCGCAGGCGCGGATTAAATCGACCTTCTCGCGCGTAAGCTCCTCGCCCGTGGGGACGCGGGTGGCAAGACATGCTCCCGCCGGCAGGTTCCAAACGGGATAGCCCCATGCGCGCAGCAGCTCGCGCTCTTCGTCCTTGGTAAAGCCGACCTCCATAAGGGGTGAGCGTACGCCGAGCTCTTCTGCCGCACGCATGCCGGGGCGGTAGTCACCGCGATCGCTTGCATTGCTGCCATCGATGACGGTGGGAAAGCCGAGCGACTTGGCGTGGTTGACGATGGCGGTAAAGCCGGCGTGCTTGCAGTGGTAGCAGCGATTAGCATCGTTGCAGGCCACTTGGGGGAGCTGCAGCTGATCCACCGAAAGATTGAGCACGGGGAGCTTAAAATGCGGCCCCTCATTGGCCTGCCCATCAACGGACTGCTCAAACGAAGCCTGCTCGGGCGTGCCGATGAGCGGCGTGGTGAGATGGACGAGAAGAGTATTGGTAGGCATGACGCGGGCGCATACGGCGGCCAAAAAGCTGCTGTCAACGCCGCCGGAAAACCCGATAGCCACGCGCCCGTATGCCAAAAGCAGCTGCTCGAGCGCCGATAGCTTGTCTTGAAGCTCCTCTGCGGGTGCCGTGGTGTCTAAAATCATGAAACGTTCCTTATCGTTGAGTACTCGATCGAAAACTATAATCCTAATGCGTTACTTGCCATAAGACTTCTATCTGTGTAACGAAAGTGCAATATGGTATATACGTTATATACAAGTTGCCAAATGCGGTAGAGTTGCAGCAACGCGACAGCGAGAGTCGATGGGGGACCGATATGATCAAGGCTGTTATTTTTGACATGGATGGAACGCTGGTCGATACCGAGCGTTTGGGGATTAAGGCCTGGAAGGCAGGCGCCGCTGAGCTGGGGCTCGCGATTGATGAAGCGCTGATCCATCAGTTTATCGGCCGCACGCTGCCCGATGTTATGGACATCCTCGATAAGCATTATGGCAGCCACGAAACCACCGAGGCGATCTATCGTCGCCACAAGGAGATTCGCGACGAGATGGTCAAGACCGAACTGGAACTTAAGGCCGGCGCCGCCGAGTGCCTAGACGAGTTGCTAGCTGCGGGCTATCATGTGGGCCTAGCGACGTCGTCGCGCCTCGTTACGGCCGAGCGCAACCTTAAGATGGTCGGTCTTTTTGACAAGTTTGAAACGGTAACGTGTGGCGAGGACGTCGTGCACGGCAAGCCCGACCCCGAGATGTATCTGCTCGCCTGCGAGCGTGCGGGCTTTGCCCCCGAGGAGTGCGCCGTGGTCGAGGATTCGCGCAATGGTTGCGTCTCGGGCATCACGGCCGGCTGCCACGTCTTTGCCGTCCCCGATATTGTGCCGCTGCCGCAGGACGTGGTGGATGGCTGCGAGGCCGTGCTCGATACGTTGTTCGACCTGGCGGCGGCGGTCAAGGCCGTGCGCTAGACAATTGCGGCGTTGAAACGAGCAATTGCCCACGTTTGCGCTCAAGCAAAAGGGGTCCGGCAATGGTCGGGCCCCTTTTGCTTGAGCGGCGACTTAGCATACTTGCGGGCGTGCTATAGATACGCACCGAGGTTGATGGCCGTGGCGTCGGTCTGGCTGCTTGCCTGGGTGCTGGCGCGTTCCAGTAGGAACGGACGTACCAGTTCTTGGCGGTTGATATCCTCGGCGGCGACTGCGGTGACGGTACGCACTGCGGAGCCGACACGGATATGCTTGATCTTTGCCGGGGCCTTGTTCTCGATTTGCTCCATCAGCAGTTGGACACCCTTGCGGCCAATCTCGTAGCCCGGGGGCGCTACCGTAGTGAGCGGGACCGATCCGCTCCAAGCGAGCGGGTTGCCGTCGCATCCGGCCACGCGTACTTGCCCGGGGACAGAGATGCCCTTGTCGACCAGTGCCGAAACGACACCCGAGGCCAACACATCGGTCAGGCCGACGACAAAATCGGGACGTTCGTCCGCGGGGCGCTCGGCGATTTGGGCACCGATGCCGTAGCCGTCGGCAGCGGTATTCCATTCGCCGGCGTCGATGACTTCGATCTTGATATCGGGGTGCAGGGCGAGCGCCTTATGAATGCCAAGGACGCGCAGGGTGAGTTGCATAAATGCTGCTCGGCCGACGACGACAATATGGTGCGCGCCGCGGGCGATGGCAAGTTCGGCAATGATGCGACCCTGGGCCTCATTGTCGGCCGCTACGTAGTAGCCGGGCTCGGAGCAATGGATGTCCAGATGGACGATCGGCACGGGCATCTTGGTCATGGCGGGGTGCCAGTCGGGGGATGCCATGGGCTGAACCATGACGCCGGACATCTGGGTGCCCATAAAGTAGCGCAGGTAATGGTCCTCGAGAATATCGTCGTTATCGGCGTTGGCGATGAGCAAGTCGTAGCCGTGCTTGCGGGCCTCGTTGTGGGCGCCGCTGGCGATTTGGAGCGAAAAGCCGTGATCGAGACGGGGGAGCACCAGGCCAAAGGACTTGGTGGCGCCGCCCGCGAGCTGACGGGCGCTTTGGTTGGGCAGGTAGCCAAGGCGACTGATGGTCTCGTTGATGAGCTTGAGGGTCTCGGGGCGCAACTTTTCGGGATGGTTGAGCGCGTTGGAAACCGTGCCCAGCGAAACCCCGGCCTCGCGCGCGACGTCGCTGATTTTTACCTTTGCCATAGCGGCCCCTTTGATGCGTTTCAAGTACAAGCCAGATTGTAGCATCCCAAACCTACCAAAGAGGGATAGGTTTATTTTGGCAGGTTTTATCTGGGGAAACGCTGTTGCCAGCTCAAACCACCACGAAGGGGACAGGTGCTTTTGTGGTGGTTTGGACCGGCTGGACGTGTGTGCATCGGGTGGTATCTAAGTTGAGATACCAATTCTGGTATATCAGCTTGGCTTGCGTGAGTACAATACTCGAACGTTATACGTCTCAGCGCCCATGTGCGTGGACGTTTTGCAGTCACGCGGACGAAGGGATTTATCCTATGTGCGGAATTGTCGGCTACACCGGCTCTGATATTGCAAAGAACATCCTGGTCACGGGCCTTAAGCGCATGGAATATCGCGGCTATGACTCCTCGGGTGTCGCGCTCGAGGTGGGCGAGGGTGCCGCGGCACATCTCGATGTCATCCGCCGTGTGGGCAAGGTCGCGGGCCTTGAGAGCGAGCTCTCCAACATCGACAGCGATGCTACCTGCGGCATTGGCCACACCCGTTGGGCTACCCACGGAAAGCCTTCTGTTGCCAACGCCCATCCCCACACCAGTTGCGACGGTCGTATCGCCATCGTCCACAACGGCATCATCGAGAACTTCGCCGAGCTGCGCGAGGAGCTGGAGGGCCGCGGACATCACTTTAAGAGCGAGACCGATACCGAAGTCTTCGCGCATTTGATCGAAGAGGCCTATGCCGAGACGCACGACTTGATGGCTTCCGTGCGCGAGGCCTGCACCCACGTGGTGGGCGCCTATGGCTTGGCCGCCGTGTGTGCCGACGAGCCTGGCGTGATTGCCGTTGCCCGCAAGGACTCCCCGATTGTGGTCGGTGTGGGCGAGACCGGTTCCTACGTTGCCTCCGACGTGATTGCGCTTATCGATGCCACCCGCGATGTCGTGGTGCTCGAAGACGGCCAGTTTGCCAAGCTCACGCCCGCAGGCGTCGAGTATACCGACGAGGCCGGCAACGTGATTGAGCCCAAGATCACCCATATCGACTGGGACCTGGACATGGCCGAAAAGGGCGGTTATCCCGACTTTATGCTCAAGGAGATCCACGAGCAGCCTCGCGTCGTACGCGATACCCTGGTGGGCCGCATGACCCCCGCTGGCGAGCTCGATATCGATGAGCTGGGCCTTTCGCTCGAGGAGCTCAACGATATCGACCGCGTGTATGTGATTGCCTGCGGCACCAGCTACCATGCCGGTCTCATCGCCAAGAACCTTATTGAGGGCTGGGCTCGCATTCCTACCGAGGTCGAGGCGGCTAGCGAGTTCCGCTACCGCAACCCCATCATTACGCCGACGACGCTTGTCGTTGCCGTGTCCCAGTCGGGCGAGACGGCCGACACCCTTGCCGCCATTCGCGATGCGCGCATCAAGGGTGCCAAGGTCTTTGGCATCACCAACGTGGTGGGCAGCCCGGTGGCGCGCGAGAGCGACGGCGTTATCTACACCAAGGCCAACAAGGAGATCGCAGTCGCTTCGACCAAGAGCTTCATCGGTCAGGTCGTGAGCCTCACGCTTTTGGCCCTGCTGCTGGCGCAGGTCAAGTACCGCTTGACCACCAAACAGACGCGCATGCTGTTCCGCGAGCTTTCCGATACGGCCGAGCAGATCCAGTGGATCCTGGATACACAGACCGAGGCCGTGCACGAGGCCGCGCTTGTGTGCAAGGACGCGCAGTCTGCACTGTTCGTGGGTCGCGGCATGGGCGCCGCCATTTCCTACGAGGGCGCGCTCAAGCTCAAGGAGGTCAGTTACCTGCACGCCGAGGCATATGCTGCCGGCGAGATGAAGCATGGCCCCATCGCGCTGATCGACCCGGGCTTCCCTGTCATCGCGGTGGCAACCAAGAGCGCAACGTACGATAAGACGGTGTCGAACCTCATGGAGTGCAAGGCGCGTGGCGCAAAGGTCATCGTCGTTGCTACCGAGGGCGATGAGGAAATCAACAAGATCGCCGACTGCATCATTCGCGTGCCGGCCGTCCGCGACGTGTTCAGCCCCATCACGGCGAGCGTCCCGCTGCAGTTGCTTGCCCGCGAGGTTGCCATCCTGCGCGGTTGCGACGTCGACCAGCCTCGTAACCTCGCGAAAAGCGTTACCGTGGAATAATCGAGTTCCGTCATCCTTACGATTAAGGCCCGGCTCCGCGTCATCAGGCGGAGCCGGGCCTTGTTGCATTTGCCCAGATAAAGCCTGTCAAAATAAACCTGTCCCTTTTTGGCAGGTTAGCGGAGCTTGCTGGTCTCGAAGTACTTGGGATATTGGTCCAGGACCTCGGTCTGGTTGCGGAACATCATATGCAGGTGCTTGCTGACCAAAAAGCTTGCCTCGATAGGATCGCGACCGGCGATGGCGCGGCGGATTTGCTTGTGCTCGTTAACTATCTCCTGATTGTCGAGCGTCTGCGTGGCGGCGCGCAGCCAGCGGAAGCGCTCCAGGTCGGCATTGGTCTCTTCGAGCCATGACCACACGGTGCTGCGGCACGCGATGCTAAAGATCATGCGGTGCATGAGGTTGTCGCTTAAAAAGAATCCGATGCGATCCTCTTCGGCCATGGCCTTTTCCTGCAGCGCGATGGCCCGGTCAAGCTGCTCGATGCCTGCCGAGGTGGCACGGGCGCAGCACTCCACAATCACCTGCTTTTCCAGGTGCTCGCGTATGTAGCAGGCACTCTCGGCGAGGGTGAGGTTGATAGGCGAGACATAGGTGCCGCTTTGGGGCACGGTGCGCACCAGACCCTCTTGCGCCAGACGCACCAGTGCCTCGCGCACAGGGGTGCGCCCCATATCCAGGTCGTCGCAAAGCTGCTTGACGCCCAGCTTTTCGCCCGGCTTGTAGTCCAGGTAGACGATTTTGCGTCGAATGGTGTGGTAGGACTGGTCCTGTAGACTCGCTTCCTGCTCGCCGACGTGCATCGATTCTTCCATAGCGCCTCGCAACTGTTCTATCAAACTCATATGTCAGTTGTTTATTATGCCGCGAATCAGCCTTGCGCGGTGGGTAATTCGGCTGTCGACCGAGAACTATTGCGGCATCTTGGTCTGTATTTGCACAGGGCTGCGCTCAATGTTGCCGTATCATAAGCCGTCGCAAACGTGAAATAGAAAGAAGGAATCCCATATGCAACTGGCGAATATCGTACGCGAGCGCTGGAAGGGCGTCTTGTTCTGCCTGATCATCGCCATCCCCGCGACGTTGCTCGGCAAACAGATTGAGGTGGTCGGCGGGCCGGTATTTGCCATCCTCTTTGGCATGGTCCTGGCGCTCGTCTTTCCCAAGAATTGCCGCGGACAGCTCGCCGCCGGTGTTACCTATACGTCCAAAAAAGTCTTGCAGTACGCGGTTATCCTGCTTGGCTTTGGCATGAACCTCTCGCAGATTCTGTCCAAAGGCGCCCAGTCGCTGCCGATTATCGTGGCGACGATCTCGACCTCGCTTGTCATTGCCTTTGTGCTCTGCCGCGTTATGAACGTGCCAGGCAAGATCGCGACGCTTGTGGGTGTGGGTTCGTCGATTTGCGGCGGTTCTGCCATTGCCGCGACCGCGCCCGTCATCGATGCCGACGATCGCGAAATTGCCCAGGCTATTTCGGTCATCTTCCTGTTTAACGTTATCGCGGCGCTCGTGTTTCCGACGCTCGGCGGCATGCTCGGGCTGACCAACGAGGGCTTTGGCCTGTTTGCCGGCACCGCCATCAACGACACATCGTCGGTAACGGCTGCGGCGAGCGCCTGGGACAGCATGCATCCCGGCGCCAATGTGCTCGAGAGCGCCACGGTGGTCAAGCTCACCAGGACACTGGCCATCATTCCCATCACGCTGGTCCTCGCATGCTGGCAGATGCATCTGGCGCGCAAGGCCGGCGGCGACGCCAAAAGCACGTTCTCGCTTAAACGCGCGTTTCCCATGTTCGTGCTGTTCTTTGTGCTGGCGAGCGTAATCACCACGGTGTTTCAGCTTCCCGCGTCCATTACGGCGCCCATCAAGGAGCTGTCGAAATTCTTTATCGTGATGGCCATGGCGGCTATTGGCTTTAATACCGATATCGTCGAGCTGGTCAAAAAGGGCGGCAAGCCCATTGCATTGGGCTTTTGCTGCTGGATTGGCATTGCGTGCATGAGTTTGGGAATGCAGCACGTGCTGGGAATCTGGTAGAGAAGTAGCTTATCTGCGTGCTGCGTGCTGCGTGCTGCGTGCTGCGTGCTGCGTGCTGCGTGCTGGCGAGCGCATCCTCGCGGTGGAGCGATAGGAGCTCTTGCGGGTATGGCTTGTCCGCAGGTTGATAGGTCCCGAAGAGCTCTTATCGCCCCGCCAGGATGGCGATGCGGGGCAATTCATATATTCGCAAGAAGGCGCCGCAGGCCCTATAGTGTTTGGTGAACATTATCGTTCAATTTTGAAACACTTGAGATGCCAGGTCGCAGATAGGGGCTGTGGCTAGAGACGGGGCGAACCATGGACAGCGATGCCAAGCTGCAGATTCTGATTGAGGCATTGTCCGCAGCCGGAGCATCGGCGCTGGCAATCGACGAGCGCGGTGACGTTGTGATCTCGACTATGAGTGACGGTGCGCTCGAGCAGGATATCGCTGCTTTTGTTTCCGAGCGTCTCGCTCGCGTGGGCGATGGATCGCGCCTGGTGATGGGACGCGAGGGCATGCGGTTGAGCTTGACGGTGCGACCGACGGCCAAGGAGCACGGGGCGCTTTGGGTAGTCGTGGCGCACGAAGTGCGCGCCGCCGCGGCGCATGCGGGCATCGAGTGGCTCAATGCCGACGAAGTCGAGGCTCGCTACGAGTCGAGCACGTACGGCATCGTCGAAGACGCGGCGGCGGTCGCTGCCCCCGTACGGGAGAGTTACGCACGCGGGGTGCCCCTTATGCTCGAGGGTGAACTGGGCGCGGGGCAGGACCAGATTGCAAAACGTTTGTACCTGGATGGACCCTATGCCGATCAGCCCTTTGTGTCCGTTGCGCTCGATGAGCTTACGGATCGCGGCTGGCGCCATCTGCTCAAAAGTTCCGAATCGCCGCTATTCCAAACGGGGCTGACACTTTGCATGGGTGGCTGGCATGCTGTTGGTCCCCAACGCCTGCGCGAGCTCGTGTCCGCAATGATTGATACGGCGTTCGCAACGCGTTGCCATGTGGTGTTGACGGCAAACGATATGCCGGGCGGCGGCGAAAGCGATCAGGCCGCCTTTGTGACCGAGCGTCTGGCCTGTGCCGTGAGTGTGGCGCCGGCGATTGCCGAGCAGGGCGGCGCGTCGCATAAAATTACGGGCTATTTGAAGTATCTGGCAGATATGTTTGAAACGGATGCCCCATGGCTGTCCGCCGCCGCGGCGGAGACGCTCGATGCGTACCGCTGGCCCCGCAATTACCTGCAGCTGCGCGAAGTATCGGAACGACTCTATATATTAGTGGGAGCGGGTACGGTGGAGCGTGCCGTGGCAGAAGAGGTGCTTGCCCAGGAGGACGTTATCAAGACCGCGACTTTTGGCGCCCCGACACTCGAAAGCGATTTATATATCTTGCGTCCTCTGGCCGATATCGAGCGCGATATCGCGCGGTTGGTCCTGCAGCACCTTCACGGCAACAGGACTCGTGCGGCAGAGGTGCTCGGTATAAGCCGCACGACCCTGTGGCGCTTGCTGAAGGACGACGACCGCTGAGCGAGGCGCCCGTGACCGCGTGCAGCGCGTGTGATACAGTCCAAAGCAGTAATGTTTCGATTGCGTTACGGCGTGCGGGGGCGTATGGCGGAGACTTCAAAAACGAACCGAACAAAGCGAAGTGCGGCGCCGGTCAGCCGGCGTACGACTTCGCGGACGTGGGGCAAAAGCGCCTCGGGGTTCGACGGCTCGTTCAAGCGCACAAAATATGGCTATCCTTCGGCAAGCGCCCGCTTGGCCATGCAGGCCGAGTCCTCGTTGTGGGGACGAAGGCGCGTGGTGGGCTCAAAGCTCAAGCACGACGGCACGCTTGGCTACATTAGCCGCGGTGCGGCTCGCCGCAGTGGGCTCAATCCTGCAGGCTGGCATCGTTACGTGCCGATCGTGGCCGCCGTTGCAGTGATCGTCATCGCGCTCGCTGCGCTCGGATATGCCGGCGGTGGCGCCAACTTGGACGCAATGTTTAAATCGCCCGAGCTCGCGCATGTAGGTACAGAAGTTGTCGAGGGCGCTCAGGCCCAGACGAGCGTCGCGCCCCAGCGCGGTATCGTTGCGGCGGCCTCCACCATCGCCGATGTGCAAAAGGACGAAGACAAGCAAGGCGACGACGTCGATGCGAATCAGACGAGCGAAACGGCAATAACTCCATCGGCGGGATAAGTTGCGAGTGGGGCAGCTAATTTGGGACGGGGCTTTTTTAGCTGCCCAAGACAGTGGCTCATTCGATGTCAGTCGCCAAAAGCGAGCGAGCCGCATTTGCGCCAAGGTGACGTGAAATGAGAGGGCGCTGACCTTCTGGTCGCGCCCTCGAAATTGAACGTCAGATTGGCGTGAATGCGGCCCGCGCAGCGTCAACGAGCCCGCCGTTCGGTAGAATGGCGGAACTAATTACCTTACGTAGACCACGTTGTCGCGGCGGGGTTTGGGCTCGGGCAGCGTGTCCTCGGCATAGCCCAGAATGCAGTGACCGACACCGCGCAGGCTGCCGTCGGCGGGTAGACCCCAACTGGCCAGTAGCTCCAGGCCCTCGGGCGAATCGAAAACCTCGTGGGCGCGATGAATCCAGCACGAATCAACGCCCAGCGCATAGGCAGCGTTGAGCAGGTTGCCCATGGCGAGCGAGCCGTCTTCCAGATGTGTGGGCACGCTGCGGTCAACCAGCACCACCACAACGGTCTTGGCGCCATAGAAGGGGTCGCTGTTGCTGCCCATGACTTGCGCGTTGAGCTGCGAGAGACGCTCGACGGTCGCGGGGTCGGTGACGGCGACAAACGTCACCGGCTGGCGGCCCATGCCGCTCGGTGCATATTGGCCGGCTTCGATAATACGTGCAAGCTTTTCGGCCTCGACGGGACGATCGCTGTAGTTGCGGCAGCTGCGGCGGTGAATGAGTGCTTCGATAGTCTCCATGGTGTCTCCTTGCGGTGGCGTTGCAGATGCCCCGTTCATACCCGTCGGGCTCAAACGATAGACGGTCAATTGCCCGGCCAAAAGGATAGATTCCAATTGGGAAAGTAGGTTTGCATAAAAGTACCTTCAGAATGTGACAAACAAATGGGATGGTTAAACGTTTTATCCCGTCTACCCTGCGGTTTTTTACCACTTGCCTAAATGACGAACGCATAACCTCTGATAAGGGTTTTACTAAAGGAGTACCAACGTTTATCAATGCGCCGTGGTGGCGCCGGGCCAGGAGGTAACATCATGTTCCAGGCTGGAGATGTCGTCGAGACCGATTTCGAAGGATTTCTGAAGCTGCTGCGTTCCAAGACGCGCGCTTTCGTGTCGATCAACGATCACGAGTACTACATCACGCACACCGATGGCTATTGGCGTGTTCAGGATTGCGAGGCCCTCAACGACAAGGGCCACTTTACTGACTGTTCTGAGTTGGTCAACACGGTCTGCGAGGTCGTCGAGCTGCCGTGGATTGCCGGCAAGAGCCTGCATGACAGCTTCTCGGGCGCTACGGTCTATGAGGCCGTCGCCGCTTAACAGGCAATAAAACCCGATTTTCACGTGACCGCTGGCGCCGCCCCCGCGCCGGCGGTCTTTTTCTGCCGATAGGCCATAAAAATGCACGCATTTGCGGAGAGCCTGTTGACGATAGTCAAAACTCGGACTAATCTAGAGACACATAATTGGTCAAAAATCGGACAATTGAATGGTGGGATAGATGAATAGTGCGGTTACGCTGGTCGACTTCGATCGGTTGCTCAATGGACTCGACCATATCTATTCGGAGTTCTCGCGCGCCTGCGGCCTTTCGGACTGCGCCTACTGGATGCTCGTCGACACGAGTGCAGCGGGCGGAAGCGTTGCCGTGAGTCGGCTGACGAGTGAATGGTTCTACAGCAAACAGACCATCAATTCGGCGATTAAAACGCTTAGGGCGCGAGGGCTTGCGACGTTGGAGTTTGCCGAGGGCAGTCGTAAAAACAAGGTTGTACGACTGACCGAAGAAGGCGTGCGGTTTGCCAAGCGCTACGCGTTGCCGGCGCAAAAAGCCGAGCAACAGGCATTCGAGGCGCTCGAGCCGTGGGAACAGTGCGAGATCATGCGCTTGGTCGGTAAGTTCTCCCATGTTCTTAACGAAGAGTGCGAGGCATTTAAACGGCAAGTGGCCGCCGAGAACGAGACTGACGATAAGGGCGAGGGGGACGCATGCGACTCTTAATGAGGTTTATGAGGCCGTACCGCGGTCTGATTGCGGTGACGCTGTTTGCGGTGCTGATAGATAACGTCGGTACGCTGTTGGTTCCCACGATGCTGGCGAACATGGTCAACACCGGTATTACCACGGGTGATGTCGACTATATATTACGCAACGGCCTGTACATGCTTATCGCGACCGGCATGGCCAGCGGCGGCACGGTGCTGGGCTGCTATCTTTCGGCGCGCCTGGCCGCCAACGTGGCCTGCGATATCCGCAATGCCGTGTACGACAAGTCGCTCGAGCTGTCCGCCAGCGACTTTGAGCGCTTTGGCACGGGTTCGATGATCACGCGCTCGCTCAACGACATCAACGTGATTCAGCAAGCTGTCCTTCAGACGATTCAGCTGGTGCTGCCGGTGCCGTTCTTGGCCGTGGCAGGCATCATTTTTGCTTGGTTCATCGATCCCGCCATGGGTACGCTGCTGGGCGTGGTGGTTGCGATCGTGCTGGTGGCGGCGGTCTTTACCGTTGCCAACGCCGCGCCGATCTTTATGCGCCTGCAGAGCTTTATCGACCGCATGAACGTGGTGCTGCGCGAGAACATCGTGGGCGTGCGCGTCATCCGCGCATTTAACAAGGAGCGCCACGAGGAGCAGCGCCTGGACGAGGTGTTTAGCGATTACGCGGCCAATGCCATCAAGGTCAACCACCTGTTTGTGGGTCTCGACAGCTCCAGCTTCTTTTTGATGAATATCGCCGAGGTGGCGGTGCTGTGGGTGGGCGGCAACCGCGTGGGCGTCCACGCCATGCAAATCGGTAGCATCTCGGCCGTGCTGGAGTACGCGATCCTGATCCTGTTCTTTGTGATGACGGCGCAGATGGTGATTCTGACGCTCCCACGCGCCGCCGCATGCCTGAACCGTGCGCAGCAGGTGTTGGAGATTGAGCCGAGCATCGTGGACGGCAAGCGCACGCTGGACACGTGCGCGGCGGAGTCTGTTGACGGTGCCGACGCGGTGGCCGTGTTCGACCACATGTCGTTCCGTTTTGACGATGCCGACGAGGATACCCTGTGCGACCTGAGCTTTGCCTGTCGCCGTAGCCAGACCACGGCGATTGTAGGCTCGACGGGTTCGGGCAAGTCGACGGTGGCCAAGCTCTTGCTTCGCTTCCACGATGCCACGAAGGGCGCCATTCGCCTGAATGGCATCGATCTGCGCGACCTTTCGCAAGACGACATCCGCGGGCGTATCGCCTATGTGCCGCAGAAGGCATGGCTGTTCTCGGGTACGGTGGCGAGCAACCTGCGCTTTGGCAACGAAGACGCGACTGAGGCTGACATGCTCCATGCGCTGGAGGTTGCCCAGAGCACCTTTGTGCTCGACCAGCCCCAGGGGCTCGATACGCCGGTGGCCCAGGGCGGCACGAACTTCTCGGGTGGTCAGCGCCAGCGCCTGGCGATTGCCCGCGCACTCATGAAGCATGCCGATCTATATATCTTCGACGACAGTTTTTCGGCCCTGGACTTTAAGACCGATGCGGCACTGCGCCATGCGCTGCAGGACGAGACGTGCGATGCCGCGGTGCTCATCATCGCCCAGCGCATCTCGACTATTTTGCATGCCGATCAGATCGTGGTGCTCAAAGACGGCGAGATCGTGGGCCTAGGCACGCACGACGAGCTCATGGAAACCTGCGAGGTGTACCGCGCAATCGCGGAATCGCAGATGAAGGGAGGTGAGTAGCATGACCGAGGAGCTCAAGAAGCAGGGCATCGTCGATGGCGCTGCGGTTGTAGAGACAGTCGAGGAGACGGGCGTCGCGCCCGACCTGGACGAAGCCGCCAAGGCGGCGGAGCGCGAGGCTCGCCGCCAAGCGCTCTACGAGGAAAACGAACGTGCCGAGGACGAGCGCGCCCGCGCCGAGGCAGAGCGTATGCGCGACGTGGACGACGAAGACGAGGACGAGACGCCTCGGGATACCTGGGCGACGGTGCGCCGCCTGTGGAGTGAGGCTGCCGGCGACCATTGGCGCTTCTATATCGTGTTCGCGAGCATTGTGTTCTATGTCATCTTTAACACCGCCGCGCCGGCATATAGCGCCCGCGTGATCGATGAGCTGTGGGGCCACATTCAGGTGGCGTTTGCCAACGACACCACTTTCAGCATCACCTGGGAGAACTGCGGCAAGACCATTTTCGTCTACTTTATGATCTGGACTGCCGCTGCCTCGTTCTATGCGCTCCAGAGCTTTTTGATGTCGAGCGTCGCTGAGCGTCTCAATCTGCGCCTGCGCAACCGCATCGCGCAAAAGCTCAACCGTCTGCCGCTCGCCTATTTTGACGCGCATCGTCCCGGCGAGGTCGTCAGCCGCGCGACCAACGACCTGGACAAGATGTCCGAGAGCATGCAGCGCGGATTGCTGCAGCTGCTCGTGTCGATCGGCACGGTTGTTGGTGCTGTGAGCGTGATGTTCGTGTTCAGCGTGCAGCTTACGCTCGTCTTTCTGTTCTTTACGGCACTGTCGCTGCTGGTGACGAAGGTCGTCTCGCGCCGCACACACGATGTGACGGGCGAGCGCCAGGAGTGGGTGTCCAAGATTACGAGTGCGGTCGAGGAAGGCTATTCGGGCCGTCTGGTGATCCGCGCGTTTAACCGCGAACGCCAAAGTTCTGCCGAGGTGCACCAGGCCTCGGGCGAGCTGGCACGCGTGAGTGCCAAGGCCGACTTTATGATCAATGCCGTCGGCCCTGCGGTGCGCTTTATCGGCCGTTTGGCGCAGATCGTGATCGCGCTGGTGGGCTGCAGCATGCTGGTTGCCGGTCACATGACCGTCGGCGTGTTCCAGGCGTTCTTCCAGTTTATCTACGAGGCGTCCGAACCCATGACGCAGCTGTCGTTTACCTTCAACTCGCTGCAGAGCGCGTTGGCGAGTGCGGAGCGCGTGTTCGACCTGCTCGATGAGCCCGAGATGGAGGCCGATCCGCTGCCGGACGAGGCCGCCAAGCTGCCGGGTCGCGTTGAGGGTCGCGTCTCCTTTGAGCACGTGCGCTTTGGTTATTCGCCCGACAAGCCGCTTATGCACGACGTGTCGTTTACCGCCGAGCCGGGCCAGAAGATTGCCGTGGTGGGAACCACGGGCGCGGGCAAGACGACGCTCATCAACCTGCTCATGCGCTTCTACGAGATTGACGGCGGGCGTATTACGCTCGACGGCGTGGATACGAGCCGCATGGACCGCGGCGAGCTACGGCAGCAGTTTGGCATGGTGCTGCAGGACGCCTGGCTGTTCGATGGCACGATTGCCGAAAACATCGCCTACGGCTGTCCCGAGGCGACGCGTGAGGAGATCGTGGCGGCTGCGCGCGCCGCGCAGGTCGACTTCTTTGTGCGCACCATGCCGCAGGGCTATGACACGCGCGTGGCCAACGATGCCGAAAGCATCAGCCAGGGCCAGCGTCAGCTGCTGACCATCGCACGCGTGCTGCTCAATAACCCGGCGATTCTCATCCTGGACGAGGCGACCTCAAGCGTGGATACGCGTACCGAGCTTGCCATCGGTCGTGCCATGGACGCGCTCATGCGCGGGCGCACGAGCTTTGTGATCGCGCACCGCCTGTCGACGATCGTGGACGCCGACCTGATCTTGGTCATGGATCACGGCAACATTATCGAGCAGGGCACGCATAAGGAGCTGCTGGCTGCCGAGGGTGCCTACGCCGACCTCTATCTGAGCCAGTTCGCATAATGTGACAAAGGGACAGTCTCTTTGCCACATCACAAATAAGGCGCGCCGGGGATGAATTCCCTGGCGCGCCTTTGCGTTGATGCCGATGTCGTTTTGTGCCGCTTGCGTTCCTAGCGTTCGTCCACGAGCTTGGCGACGAGGGCCTTGAGCTCGGCCACCTCTCGCTCGAGTTCCTTGACGCGGCGGGCATTCTCGGTGATGCCTTGGCGGTTGAGCGCGGACTGCTCGGCGGCGTCATCGGGCATGTACTCGCGATGCTGCTTGGCATCGAAGCTCTCCTCGAACACGCGGCAGCCGTTGCGCTTGATGATGCGGCCTGGCACGCCCACGACGGTGCAGTTGTCGGGCACGTCCTTAACGACAACCGAATTGCCGCCGATCTTGACGTTGTTGCCGATGCGAATGTTGCCGAGCACCTTGGCGCCCGTGCCCACGGTGACGTTGTTGCCCAGGGTGGGGTGGCGCTTGCCGGTTTCGTTGCCGGTGCCGCCGAGCGTAACGCCCTGGTAGAGCACGCAGTTGTCGCCCACGATGGTGGTTTCGCCGATGACGACGCCCATGGCGTGGTCGATAAAGAAATGCTTGCCGATCTGTGCAGCGGGATGAATCTCGACGCCGGTGATGTGGCGGGTGATTTGCGAGAGCACACGGGCGAGCGAGCGATGTCCATGCTCCCACAGCCAGTGCTCGGGCACATGGTTCCACTTGGCATGCAGGCCGGGGTAGGACAGGAAGATGACCAGACCGTTTTGCGCAGCGGGGTCTTGCGCCTGGACGGTTTTGATGTCCTCGCGAATGGTATTGATAAAGCTCACCGGCCGCCCTCCCTTAGCGCCATGGCAATGCGATTCAATAAAGTATAGCGATTCGCTAGGGATTAGGAAGGACAATCTTGGCGGCATTGCGCGACAGGTGTCAGTTATGCAAACTTGCTGGTAATGAAGTAAGACTTTTGAGGGGTTTGACCCGTGCTCGTGCCGCAACCGTATACTGGTCAACTTGGACGTGTCCGCGCCCACAACTGAGAGGTTTTACTTCATGGGTTTCATCAATTTCATTGCCGAGCTGCTTAAGGATCCGCGCACCGCGATCGCCAGTTGGATTGCCGCCGGCCCGCTTATGGCCTACGGCTGCGTGTTCCTGATCATCTTCATCGAGACGGGCGTGGTATTCTTCCCGTTCCTTCCCGGCGATTCGCTGCTGTTCGCCTCGGGTTTCTTTGCCCATAACGGCGGCTTTAACATCGTGGCTCTGTTGGCCGTCGCATGGTCTGCTGCCATCTTGGGCGATCAGTGCAACTTTATGATTGGCCATTTCTTTGGCAAAAAGATTATCGCTTCGGGCAAGGTGAAGGCCATGACGCCCGAGCGCATCAAAAAGTCCGAGGACTTCTTGGGCAAGTGGGGTCACCTGGCCATCTTCCTGGGTCGCTTCTTCCCGTTTATCCGCACCTTTGTGCCCTTTATCGCCGGCATGGGCGGCATGCACTGGCGCAACTTCGTTATCTTTAACGTGCTGGGCGGCATTACCTGGTCGACGGTCTTTACGCTGCTGGGCTACTTCTTTGGCGGCATTCCCTTTGTGCAGGAGCACTTTGAGCTGCTGATTATCGGCATCGTCGCCGTGTCGATCATTCCGACCGTGGTCGGCTTGGTTAAGGCTAAGCTGGGCAAAAAGAACGCATAGCTCGAGGCAGCGCACAAACTGTGTCGTTGAGGCCCGCCACTGCTTACGGTGGCGGGCCTCTTTAGCTTCGGTTGAATGAAAATACTTTACTTAGTTAAAGAAAAGCGTTTTATCAGGCGTGTGCGGGGAGTACAATCTCGTGCATGCGAATCGACGTGCCATGGGCTTTGGTGTTGTCCGCGTGTCCCGTCCGGCTCTACGCTCCGGGCGTGCGACATTGCGACGCGGTCGGCCTCGGTCCTTGCGTGCGAGTTCGCGAGTATGCAACTGTGTATGTAAGGAGCGACACATGACTGTCGAGAAGAAGGATATCGATTGGGGTAGCCTCGGCTTTGGCTACATGAAGACCGATTACAGCTACGAGGCCCATTGGAAGGATGGCGAGTGGGACGAGGGCGGCCTGACCACCGACCACACCCTGCATGTCTCCGAGTGCGGCGGCATCTTCCATTACTGCCAGGAGGTCTTTGAGGGCCTGAAAGCCTACACCGCCGAGGACGGCAGCATCGTCTGCTTCCGTCCCGATATGAACGCCGAGCGTATGTACAACTCTGCCCAGCGCCTCGAGATGCCCCCGTTCCCCAAGGACAAGTTTGTTGAGGCCGTCAAGCAGGTCGTTTCTGCCAACGCCGCCTGGGTTCCGCCCTTTGGCTCCGGCGCGACACTGTACGTGCGCCCGTTTATGATCGGCTCCGGTGACGTGATTGGCGTGGCTCCCGCTCCTGAGTACACGTTCCGCATTCTCGTGACTCCGGTCGGTCCGTACTTTAAGGGCGGCCTTAAGCCCGTTAAGCTGCGCGTTTCCGAGTATGACCGCGCGGCCCCGCATGGCACCGGCAACATCAAGGCCGGCCTGAACTACGCCATGTCCCTCAAGCCCACGATGGAAGCACACCGCGAGGGCTATGCCGAGAACCTGTATCTCGACTCCGAGTCCCGCACCTATGTCGAGGAGACCGGTGGCGCCAACGTCCTGTTCGTGAAGGAGGACGGCACCCTCGTCGTTCCTCAGTCGCACACCGACTCCATCCTGCCCTCCATCACCCGTCGTTCGCTCGTTCAGGTTGCCGAGGATCTGGGTATGACCGTCGATCAGCGTCCCGTCGAGTGGGCCGAGGTCAAGGCCGGTACCTTTGTGGAGTGCGGCCTGTGCGGCACCGCTGCCGTCATCTCCCCGGTGGGCGAGATCGACAACAAGGTCTATGGTGCCGATGAGACCGTGACCTTCCCGGCTGGCTACACCGAGATCGGCCCCGTGATGAAGAAGCTTCGCGAGACCCTGACTGGTATCCAGTCCGGTGCTGTCGAGGACAAGCACAACTGGGTTTACACCGTCGCGTAATTTGTCTTACCTATCCGGGCAGAGAACAAGTTCCCTCCCGGCGCGTCCTCGGACATGCAAGAAGCCCTCGCTGCGCACTTCGTGCGGCGAGGGCTTCTTGCGTCCTGCGGAGTGCGCCGGGAGGGAACTTGTTCTCTGCCCTGCGGGTTCGGCGATGTCACAACGGGCAATGATTAATCTGAATAAAGATGGTGCGCGGCCTTTTAGGCTGCGCTTTTGCTTTGCTTCGCGCCATGTGGGGGCGGTGGCGACGTGCATTTTTGCGAGTATTCTGCAGTCGAAGGTCCCTGCATACCGATCTCGGGCAAAAAATCGGGAGTTCTCGATGTTTTCTACGAATGATGGGCGGGGTTATGGGCTGGCAGCGTTTGATTTGCAGGGATATTCGCGGTCTTTGGCATTTATCGTGGCGCCCGAAGCTCTTGGTTATGTTGAATACTCCTAAAAATGCACGACGCTTAGAGGGGGACCTTCGCGAAAAAGGAAACCGCCCCGTCGAAGTATGCATTCGACGGGGCGGTTTATGCATTTGGCCGATTAAGGATGCGCTGTCAAACTACTAGAACTTGACGGTCGGGGCCTGGCGGGCTGCTTCGGCGGCCTCGAAGCCCTGGCGCTCCTTAAACTGGAAGATGCCGGCAAAGATGACAGCCGGGAACGTCTGAATGGCGTTGTTGTAGCTGAGCACGCAATCGTTGTAGCTCTGGCGTGCATAGCTAATCTTGTTCTCGGTATCCTCGAGCGATGCCTGCAGCTGCGTAAAGTTGGTGTTTGCCTTAAGATCGGGATAGGCCTCGGCTACGGCGAAGAGCTGACGCAGCGCACCGGTCAGCACGTTGTCGGCTTCCATCTTGGCTTCGGGCGTGGTGGCCTTGACGGCGGTGTTACGCGCGCTGATCACGGCGGAGAGCGTCTCCTGCTCGTGCTTGGCGTAGCCCTTGACGGTCTCGACCAGGTTGGGGATCAGGTCGTTGCGACGCTGCAGCTGCGTATCGATGTTCTGCCAGGCGTTATCGATGCGGTTACGCTTGGTGACCATGTTGTTGTAGATGCCGGCGATGGCGCAGGCAATCACAATGACAACAACGATGCCGATGATGACGGGAAGCATGATGTCTCCGTTTCGAATGGCCGCGGCGGCATGCGCCAGCTGCCGTTGGTATAACGCTACTAGTATACCCGCAACGTTTTGTCGTGCCGAACTTTCCGGTAAGCGTTGTGTTTTCGGCGGGGTTGGCACCGGGGCAAAGCGCGCGAGGTACAGGTGTAAGATATGCGACAGATTGACGAGTGTTGTCTTTGCCCTGAGGATGGCGATACCAGTGGACCTTCGCATCAAGAAAACCTACCGCGCCCTGTTCGATGCCTTTACCGAGCTTCTCGAGGAGCATCGTTTTGAGGACCTGACGGTTGCCATGCTGTGCGACCGCGCCATGATTCGCCGCACGACGTTCTACAAGCACTTTCGCGACAAGAACGATTACTTTGCCTTTTATATCGATGAGCTCATGTCGGGCTTGCCGCAAAAACAGCCCGATGAGGCCGGCGCGGTATCTGCCGAGGACGTGCGCGCGCTTCGGCACGCGATTTTGGACGATGCCATGGATTTGATTCTGGCGCACGAGCGGCTCATGGATAACATTTTGGCAAGCAGCATGTCGGGCATGTTGACCAACGTTATTTGCGACCGCATTGCCCGCTCCATCCGCGAGCGTGTGATGAACGTGCTTGCCGAGGATGCCCTGGCCCCCGTGTCACTCGAGACGACGTCTGAGTTTGTCGCCGGCGGTATTATTCGACTTTTCACGATATGGTGGGAATCGGGCCACGATCTTGAGCGTCGACCTGAGATAGCCGATGTGGTCGATGCACTGTTTGAGCGGACCATGACACCGGTGCATCACTAGGAGTGGCGGAGAGAGGGGGATTCGAACCCCCGGAACGCTCTCGCGCTCAACGGTTTTCAAGACCGCCGCATTCAACCGCTCTGCCATCTCTCCGTGAGTCGTAATGATAGCATCGTTTTGGATTTGCAACAGGGAAGGCGAACGATGACGATCACCGAAATCGATGAGAAGTTCATGCGTGAGGCGCTGGCCGAGGCGCGCGCCGCCGCTGCGGTGGGCGAGGTGCCCATCGGAGCCGTAGTGGTGCGCGACGGCGAGATTGTCGCGCGGGCGCATAATCGCCGCGAGCTCGACCAGGATCCTTCGGCGCATGCCGAGTTTTCGGCCCTGTGCGCCGCCGCTCAGTCGCTTGGACGCTGGCGTCTTTCCGATTGTACGGTCTACGTGACGCTCGAGCCCTGCTGCATGTGCGCGGGGCTTATGGTTAACGCGCGCGTGGGGCGCTGCGTGTACGGCGCGGCTGATGCTAAAGCGGGCGCTCTGGGGTCGCTATACGACCTCAATGCCGATTCGCGCCTGAATCATCGGTTTAACGTGACGGCTGGGGTCCTGGCGGATGAATGCCGCGAGCTGCTGAGTAGCTATTTTGGCGGTCTGCGCGGAGCGGGCGGCGCTGATTGCGGTTGTGGGGCCGATCTTGAAGCACACGCCGCTCACGCCGCAGCGCTCGCGGGTGCCGAAGAGGATGCTGGCGCGGCGGTTGATTTTGGCCCCGTGCAGCGCCGGCCCCGCCGTGTGCTGTTGGCGATCGACTCCTTTAAGGGTAGCGTTTCGAGCGCGCAGGCGGAGGCGGCGGTTGCCGAGGGCATGCGCCGTGTGTGGTCCGATGCCGAGGTGTGCGTATTGCCGCTGGCAGATGGCGGCGAGGGAACGCTCGATGCTATCGCCGCGTGCGGCGGTGAGATTGTGACCTGCGAGGTGGCAGGTCCCTTGGGCAAGCGCACGTCTGCCCGGATGCTGGTTGATATCGAGCACGAGTCGGCTGTTATTGAGATGGCCGAAGCCGCAGGCATCGGGTATTCACCTTGCACGGAGTCGTCGGCGCTGGCTACTACAACCTATGGCGTGGGCGAGCTCATGCTTCGCGCGGTTCGCATGGGCGCAAAGACTATCTATATTGGTTTGGGCGGCAGCGCCACCAACGATGGCGGCGCCGGTATGCTGCAGGCGCTGGGCGCCCACCTTGTCAATGAACACGGCTGCGATATCGTTCCCGGTCTTGCAGGCCTTGAACACGTGGCGAGTATCGATGTGGCGCCAGCGCTTCGGACGCTGAACGGCGCACGTGTCGTGGTGCTTTCCGATGTCGAGAATCCGCTCGTGGGGCGTCGAGGCGCCCTAGCAGTGTTCGGTGGGCAGAAGGGCCTGCCGACGGGGGATGCCGAGGTCCTGCGCAGGTGCGACAGCTGGATGGTCGGCTACGGTCGCTTGCTCGACGCCGCGATTGCCGGAGCTCGAGCCCAGGGGTTGTTGCGCACACCCGAGGGCGCGCGGACATTTGGCTCGGTGCTCGGTGTACCCGGCGCGGGCGCTGCCGGTGGCTTGGGCGCGGCGTTGCTGGCGCTCGGGGCGGAGCTGCGTTCGGGCGTGGAGACGGTGCTCGATCTCGTGGGGTTTGACGAGCGCGTGCGCGATGTCGACCTGGTCATAACGGGCGAGGGCAATATGGATGAGCAGTCCGCCGTCGGTAAGGCGCCGGTGGGTGTGGCCCGTCGTGCGAAGCGATATGGCAAGCCGGTGATTGCTGTCGTGGGCGGTCGCGCTGATAACCTGGATGCGGTGTATGGGCAAGGCATCGACCTTGTACTGCCGATTTGCCGCAAACCCATGGGCCTGGAACAGGCACTCGATCCGCAAGAAGCCACAACCAACCTCATCTGCGCCGGCGAAGCGGCCGCTCGATCCTACGACCTTGGCCGTATCTAAAACCCATCCCCTCGATAAGTCGCGGTGAAATACGGAGCGTTTTTGCCTTTAAGGGGCCAATTCAGTCCGTATTCCACCGCAACTTCGAGAATGGCCATTCGAGGTTGGCCGCCTTGTGCCTTGGGTCGGACCGTTTGCCACGAAATGCGACCATCTACTACGTTAAACCGGCCACCCTCGACCATTCCGGAATTTGCAAAAACAAAACCGCAGGTAGAAAGCTTGCCGATTTTCGAAAAAGTCGGCTATGGTTGACCCCTGTGGCCTAAACGTAGTAGATGGGCCCTTTCTGTGGTGCGGCACCAAGCCGGTCATTTTGGGATGGGACTATTTTGACTACTCATTGGCTGCTCTGGCAATCGGGCTGCAAAAGTAGTCAAAAAAGCTCCGTCCCAAATTAGCTAGCTTGCTCTGGCGGGCGGGAGCAGGTAAGATATACCGAGCGCCTAGCGCGTTCGATGGGTTCGGATGACGACATGTTCCGAATCTGGTCAGGTCCGGAAGGAAGCAGCCATAAGGAGCCTCTGTCGGGCATCCGAATCCATCGAGTGCGCAGGCGCTTTTTGGTGCCGCGGCAACCCGCGAGAGCCGGCAGGGCGTTTGGTGTCTCGCTGGTCCTCGGCTTCGCCTGCGGGATCGCTCGACTACCAAACGCCCTGCCGGCTCTCGCGGGTTGCCGACCAAAACCACCTGAAGGGTCACATTTATCTGATAATCTGATCCCGTGCTTCTTGCTGCTCGTTGGCGTTGCCGGGAGCGCGGTGGCCACGTGGTTCATGAGACGGCGGTGCTGTCTCCTTTTTTGCAAGTAAAGAGGTCCGTTTGCGAACGAGCTTCGACTACTGAAGATGCGATGTTCGCACTAACGACATAGCGTAATTACGGCATTGTTGGTTTATGCACAAATTGAAGAAATCTAAAAGATGCGTCGATTTCACTTCGCCCGCAGCGTTACGGTGCGAGAACGTCCAATGGAACAACTTGGACGCCGCGGTCGGTAACATAGGCTTGTGAACCAAATCCAATAATCGCTACTTTAGAAACCGGCGGGGTGTTTCCGGCAGCAACCATCCGCTCTTCGACGGCAACAAGATTGTCAGATGCCTCTTCGATTTGAGCGGAACTGAGCTTGACCTCAACGGGAATCCACATCCCACCTGGAGCCGCTATGACAGCGTCGACCTCAAGATCGCGGGAATCGTGATAGTGATAAAGGCCCATTCCGTTTGCCCTCGCATAGACCCATAGATCATGGAGCGCCAACGATTCGAAAAGCAGCCCAAGTGTCTTGAAGTCTGACAACAACGTCTCCACAGTCGCCCCGAGCGCAGCCGCTGCAAGCGACGGGTCGGCAAGATGATGCTTACGCGCCTCCCTCAGATGCACCGGAGATCTCATCGCGGGATTCCATGCGGGGATATCGCAGACGAAACTCAATCTGCTAAGAAGGGATATGTATGATGCCGCTGTTTGTCTCGATACGTCGCCACCCAAATCGGCCACAAGCGTCTTGAGCGTCGCAAGAGTGGATTCGTTGCGCGCCAACGACGCGATGACGGCTTTCACTTTCTCAGGATCTCGTCGAGAGCCATCGACGCGGGGGATGTCTTCCTCAGCGACTATCTCGATATATCGTTTTGCCGTCGCGGACGCAATTCGCGCGTCACGCCCAATCGACGCCGGCCATCCACCGCAAACGATGCGCTCGGCGATCTCGGCAGAACCCATCGATCCGAAGGCGCCCCTGAACTTTTCGCCAGAAATGATGCCCGACAGCTTAACCGCACCGCTAGATTTCCCAAGTTCGAAAAGCGTCATGGTGTCCATGCGCAATTTAGCGAACCTTCCAGCGCCACTGTGCATCGGCCGCTCATTGTCTCGCGGTGTCGCCGACCCCGTAAATATGAACTGGCCAGGCTCGCCGCC
Source organism: Collinsella sp. (assembly GCA_036312785.1). Classification (GTDB taxonomy): domain Bacteria; phylum Actinomycetota; class Coriobacteriia; order Coriobacteriales; family Coriobacteriaceae; genus Collinsella. The sequence goes on along the minus strand of JAXJNG010000011.1, from coordinate 77,504 downwards.
GCGGTTGTCGCACTCAAACCGTGCCGCGTCCCAAAGTTTCGGAACCTCCTGCCATTCGTCGATCAGCCGCGGCACCTCGCCAGAAACGGCAAGCGCCGGGTCCGTCTCGGCACGGAAGCGATTCTCGAAGTTGCGCGACGGGTCCATGAGGAGGAGCCTGGACGCCGCACGGGTCCCGGCCGTGGTTGTCTTCCCGCACCATTTAGGTCCTTCGATGAGAACGGCACCGAATATCCCAAGCATCTGGTCGAGCTCATTTTCGATAATTCTAGCGTAGTACTTTTTTGGCATAGTTTTCACCATTGCTTACCAGCGCGTTTAACCAAATTTACAGTTTTCATTTAACCAGATTTCAATTATTTGATTAACCAGATTTGCATATTTCGGTTAACGAGACAGATTAAACATGAACGAGCCAAGTCAGATGAGAATCATCTACTCGACACCGCGCATGAGCTCCGAAATGGTGATGTGAAAGCCGTCGGTAATCTTCTTGAGATTTGAAAGGCTGACATTGCGCTGCCCGACCTCAATGCTCACGTAGTAGGAGCGATCCATCTCAATCAAATTAGCGGACGGAGTGCCCGGGCTCGTTGCGCCTAGGGCGCGGCGGGGTCGGCGACGTCGGAGGTGTCGATCTCGCCAAGAATGGCGAGCCGGCTGATGAACGGGATGCCCTCGGGTTCGTCCACCTCGACGCCGCCGAGCACGATGGTGTTGTCACGCATGTCGATTTGGGTCGTGAACACGGCCTGATCGCGGCCCGAGGCGATAAAGCCGATGCCCGCGAGAACGATGCCCGCGGCAATAAGCCCGCCCGCCACGGCGAGGTAAATCTTCTTCGCGCTGGTCATGGTACTCACTCCTTTCTACGCCGCGAGATACGCGGCAGCAGCCCGGAGAGCGTCGCCCCCGCCGCGAACTCCTCATCCTGGACGAGCAGGGCTACGTGCCGCTGGACATCGTGGGCGCGAGGCTGCTGTTCCAGGTGATGTCGGTGCCGGAGGGCAGGCAGAGCATGATCGTCACGGCCAACATAGAGTTCAGCAAGTGGGTGACCGTGTTCGGCGACGACAAGATGGCGGCGGCTGTCGTGGACAGGCTCGTCTACACGGGCAGGCTCGTGGAGTTCAACGGCGCAAGCTGCAGAATTGAATCCCGTGTTTTGTGCTGCTTGCTGGCGTTGCCTGGGCATTGATGGCTACGTGGTTCAAGAGACGGCGGTGCTGTTGCTTGGATTTTGCAGTTAAAGAGGCCCGTTTCCCTGGGTTGGGGAAACGGGCCTCTTTTGTTTCTGGGGTTGTGGATTGGCGGAGACAATAACCGTTGGCCGCTATTTTGAGTTCTTGAGGCGGCGTGTGGCTGTGGCGGTTATTCCGAGTCCCGTGGCGGCGATTCCTGCTAGTGCGATTGCGCTTGGCGCTGTGTCGCCTGTGTTTACGAGCTTGTCGGCGGTCGTAGTTGCTTGCTTGCCGCTGCTCGTGTTCGCCTGCTTGGTGGAGCTCGATGGAGCGCCCTTGCCGGTCGCGGACGAGCCGGCGGGCTGTGTCGTCTCGGCCGGTTGTGCCGAGCTGGAGGGAGGCGTTGTCTCGGTCGGTTGCGTTATCTCGGGCGAGGCGGCCTTGTCTGCCGCGGCTTTTGCCTCTTCGTATGCCTTGCAGGTGTCGTCATAGGCCGCTTGTGCCTTTTCCAAATCGTCGGTGAGCGCATTTCGCTTGGCTATGCTTTCGTCGACGCTGGCTTTGGCTTCCTCCGCCGCACTCTCGAAATACTGAACGTGTCCTTTCTGACTTTCGAGGCGGCTTCGGTAGTGGGCAAGCTCATATTCGCAAGAACGTTCTCGCGAATCTGCCATCATGATCTCCGAACGCAACTGTTGAGCAGCTGCGTAATCTCCGTTGTCGTATGCCTCTTTTAATTTTGCCTGAAGCTCGATTACCCGGTTGTGGGCCTCATCGTATTTGGCTTGGGCCGCATCGACGTCCGCTTGCATGGCGGGAAGGGGTTCCCTCCGTTTGGCGGCTTCTGCCAACATCATGTCGTGGAGCTCTTGAGAAGCGGCAATGTCAGCATCGATTACCGCGATTTTCTCGGGACTTGCGGCCTCTTTTGCGGCTTCGAGGTTTTTGAGCGCTTCCTGCATGGCTGCATACGCTTTTTCTTTTTCGGTGGCCGCATCTTCCGTCTGCAAGGCAACTGCACCGATGGGGGAGCTGGTTTCTGCCGCGATCGCCGTTGCGGGGGCGATTCCTGCGACAAGCGCCACGGAGAGGGCGATGCCCATAGTTGCTCGTCTTGCTCTTCTTGCGAGAATGTCGTTCATCTCGGCACCTCATTTCAAGGGTCGGAGGCTATTTTGAGTTCTTGATGCGGCGGGTGGCTGCGGCGGTTATTCCGAGGCCCATGGCGGCGATTCCTGCTAGTGCGATTGCGCTTGGCGCTGTGTCGCCTGTGTTTGCGAGCTTGCCGGCGGTCGCATTCGCTTGCTTGCCGTTGCTTGTGTTCGCTTGCTTGGCGGAGCTCGGTGCGGCGTCTTTGCCGGTCGCGGGCGAGCCGGCGGGCTGTGCCGTCTCGGCCGGTTGCGCCGAGTTGGAGGGAGGCGTTGTCTCGGTGGGTTGCGTTATCTCGGGCGAGGTGGCCTTGTCTGCCGCGGCTTTTGCCTCTTCGTATGCCTTGCAGGCGTCGTCATAAGCCGTTTGCGCTTTTTTCAAATTGTCGAGGAGCGCATCTCGCCAGGCTATGAACTGGTCGATATGGGCTTTATATTTCTCTGCAGAACGTTCACAGTCATTAACTCGTCTTTCCTGACTTTTGAGGCGGCGCTGGAACTCGTCAAGCTCCGTTTCACAATGATCTACATACGCTTTTGCCCCTACGATCTCATTTTGCAACTGCCTTATTTGCTGTTTAACAGTTTTGACAAGCTCCTCGTCGCCGAGTGCTTCGAGTGCCTTAAGCACCTCAAGTTTGTTGTCTAATTTTGCCTGGAGCTCGCTTACCCGGTTGCCGGCCTCGTCGTATTTGGCTTGGGCTGCATCGATGTCCGCTTGCATGGCAGGAAGGGATTCTTTCGATTCGGCGGCTTGCGCCAACATCTCGTCGCGGTACTTTTGAAAACGGGCAATGTCATTATTAAAGCGCGCAATTTTCTCGGAACTCGCGGCCTTTTTTGCGGCTTCGAGGTTTTTGAGCGCTTCCTGCATGGCTGCATACGCTTTTTCTTTTTCGGTGGCCGCGTCTTCCGTCTGCAAGGCAACTGCACCGATGGGGGAGCTGGTTTCTGCCGCGATCGCCGTTACGGGGGCGATTCCCGCGGCAAGTGCCACGGAAAGGGCGATGCCCATAGTTGCTCGTCTTGCTCTTCTTGCTCTTCTTGCGAGAATGTCGTTCATCTCGGCACCTCATTTCAAGGGTTGGCGACTCACTTGGTAGCACTAATGTAAGTATATCAGGCGATTAACCCGCTCTTGAATCTCGCCAGAAATGACGAGTTGTTTACGCTTCTTTTGGGCTCACCGTACTATCATGATTCGAATTGAGTGTGAATGATGATAGGGAGCGCCTTTTTATGATTGAGTTGCTCAGGCGTTTTGGTGGTAAGTTTCGCCGGTATATGGTGATCGGCCCTGCGTGCAAGTTGATCGAAGTGATCTTTGACCTGCTGACGCCGCTCGTGATTGCCCAGATGATCGACAAGGGCATCGGTGCGCACGATGTCAACGCCGTCGTCCACTACGGTATGCTGCTTGGCGCCATGGCCGTGATCGGCATCTCGTTTACGCTCGTTTGCCAAAAGATGGCGGCGCTCACCTCACAGGGCATGGGCACCGATATTCGCGGCGCGCTCTACGGGCACATCAATAAGCTGAGCTATGCCGAGCTCGATCGCTTTGGCACGCCGTCGCTCATCACACGCATCACCAACGACGTCAACCAGGTGCAGCTCGCCGTGGCGCTGGGCGTGCGCATGCTTATCCGCTGGCCTTTCCTGGCGGTGGGCTCCATGGTTGCGGCCCTTGCCATCGACCTTAAGCTCGGCATCATCTTTTTGATCTGCACGCCCGCCATTGGCCTGGTGTTCTGGGTTGTCATGGCGCGCTGCATTCCGTACTACAAGCAGCTGCAGGCAAAGCTCGACCGCATCGCGCTTATCTGCCGCGAGGGCCTTTCGGGCGCCCGCGTGGTTCGCGCCTTCGTGCGCGAAGATCACGAGCGCGAGCGCTTTGCGCAGGCCGCCGACGACCAGGCCAATACTGCCATCGCGGTGGGCAAGCTCTCGTCGATTCTCAACCCCGTCACGTTTTTGGTGATGAACCTGGGCGTGTGCGCCATCCTGTGGGTGGGCGGCATCCAGGTCAGCGTGGGCGAGCTCACGCAGGGCCAGGTCATGGCGTTTGTGAACTACATGACGCAGACCCTCACCTCCATCGTGTATGTCGCCAACCTGGTCGTGGTCTTTACCAAGGCGAGCGCCAGCGCATCGCGTATCAACGAGGTGCTCAATTGCGTGCCGAGCATCACTGACGAGGACAACGAGCCGGTCGCGCTGCCCGAGCCGAGCGAACTGGCGGGTGGCGCTGTTCCGGTCCCCGCGCTGAGCTTTGACCATGCGAGCTTCTCGTTTGGCACCGGCGCTGCCAACGCCGTCAACGATGTGACCCTGGAGCTCCCGCTGGGCAAGACGCTCGGCATTATCGGCGGCACGGGTAGCGGTAAGTCCACGCTCGTCTCGCTCATCCCGCGCCTGTACGATGCGAGCACCGGCAGCGTGAGCGTGATGGGCGCCGACGTGCGTGCCTGGCAGCTCGACCAGCTGCGCCACGTGGTCGCGACCGTCCCGCAGCGCGCGTCGCTGGTGAGCGGCACCATTCGCAGCAACCTGACCTGGCGCGATGAAGCCGCGACCGACGAGGAGCTCTGGGCGGCACTCGACATGGCGCAGGCAAGCGAGTTCGTGCGCAACAAGCCGCAGGGGCTCGACGACCCGGTCGAGGCGGGCGGCAAGAACTTCAGCGGCGGTCAGCGCCAGCGCCTGACCATTGCGCGTGCTCTGGTGGGCTCGCCGCAGATCCTGATCATGGATGATTCCGCATCGGCGCTCGACTTTAAGACTGACGCGGCGCTTCGTCGTGCCATCCGCGAGCGCAGTGTGCGCGGTGCCGCCGAGGGCGGGTTGCCGCTGACGACGGTGATCGTGAGCCAACGCGTTTCAACCGTGCGCGATGCCGACATAATCTGCGTGCTCGATCACGGCTCGGTCGCGGGCCTGGGCACGCACGATGAGCTGTACGCGACCTACCAGCTCTACCGCGAGATCTGCCAGTCGCAGCTTCGCCGCGAGGAGCTCGAGGGCCAGCAGGGGAGTGCGGCGCCCGCGTCCGCCCCGACTGCCCCCGCATCCGCCTGCGCAAAGGAGGGCTGCTAAATGAATCCGTATACTTCTTCCGGTTCGGTCGCCACGATGACGGCCAACGTGTCCGGCAACGACAAGCTCAACGACCTGGGCGACGGTCCGCGCCAGCCTGGCGACCCCGAGCGTTATCCTGTGGGTGCGGTGACCCACCGTCTGATGGGCTACGTTCGTCCACACCGCATTTCGTTTGCGGCGTCGTTTGTGAGCGCCGCCATCTCGGTGATCTTGCAACTCTATACGCCCATCCTCATCGGCGAGGGCATCGACCTGATCGTTGCCGCCGGGCAGGTGGACTTTGACGCGCTGCTGCCGCTCGTTACCAAGCTCGCGCTCGTCGTGGTGGGCGCGGCGGCCTTCCAGTGGCTGCAGGGCTACTGCGTCAACCGCCTGTCCTACGAGACGGTGCGCGACATGCGCGTGGAGGCGAGCGACAAGCTCAGCCGCATGCCGCTCAGCTTTATCGACAGTCATGCCCATGGCGACCTTATGAGTCGCGTGGTCAACGACGTCGACCAGGTGGGCGATGGTCTGCTGCAGGGCTTTACCCAGCTTTTCACCGGCGTTATCACCATCGTGGGCACGCTCGCGTTTATGCTCTCCATTAACCTGACCATGACGCTCGTGGTGGTACTCGTCACGCCGCTTTCCATTTTTGCAGCCGGTGCTATTGCCAAGCTCTCCAACAAAAGCTTTACGGCACAGCAGCGTATTCAAGGGCAGCTCGGTGGTCATATCGAGGAGTACGTAGGCGAGCAAAAGCTTGTCGACGCCTTTGCCTATGGTCCCAACGCCCAGCAGCGCTTCGATGCCCTCAATGCCGAGCTCTACACCGCGGGCGAGCGCGCGCAGTTTATGGGTTCGCTCTCCAACCCCGGCACGCGCTTTATCAATAACATCATCTATGCCGTGGTCGCTGTGATCGGCTGCGTGGGCGTGATCACGGGCGTGCCCGCGGCGCTTACGGTGGGCGGCGTGCAGATCTTCCTGTCCTATGCCAACCAGTACACCAAGCCGTTCAACGAGGTCACGAACGTCATTACGCAGATCCAGACAGCGTACGCCTCGGCGCGCCGCATGTTCGCGTTGCTCGATGCGCGCGAGCAGGAACCCGATGCGCCGGATGCCGTTGAGCTCACGGCCCCGCAGGGTGAGGTCGCCTTTGAGCATGTGAACTTTAGCTATGTTCCCGACCGCAAGCTGCTGCAGGACATCTGCATCGAGGCTAAGCCCGGCATGCGCTTTGCCCTGGTCGGCCCCACGGGCTGCGGCAAGACGACGCTTATCAATTTGCTGCTGCGTTTTTACGATATCGATGCCGGTCGCATTGCGGTCGATGGTCGTTCTTCGCGTGACTACACGCGCGCAAGCCTGCGCCGCGCCTTTGGCATGGTGCTGCAGGACACTTGGCTGTTCGAGGGCACGGTGGCGGAAAACATCGCCTACGGCTGTCCCGACGCCACGCGCGAGCAGGTTATCGAAGCTGCCAAGCGCGCGCATGCGCACAAGTTTATCGTGCAGCTGCCAAACGGCTACGACACGGTGATCGGCGAGGACGGCGGCACGTTTAGCCAGGGTCAAAAACAGCTGCTGTGCATCGCGCGCGTCATGCTCACCGACCCGGCTATCTTGCTGCTGGACGAGGCGACCTCGAGCATCGATACCCGCACCGAGCTGCAGGTGCAGGCGGCATTCGACGAGCTCATGGCCGGTCGCACAAGCTTTGTCGTGGCGCACCGCCTGAGCACCATCCGCAACGCCGACTGCATCCTGGTAATGCGCGACGGGCAGATTATCGAGCGCGGCACGCACGACGAGCTGCTAGCGGCAGGCGGCTTTTATGCCGAGCTCTACCGCAGCCAGTTCGCCCAGTGAGCAAGCCCTTGGGGCAAATTAATCAATCGACAGACGGTGGTTTACATCTGTCACGTTAGTACTAAGATATTCATCTAATAAATTGCATTAGTGGCTTTAGTTTTGGGGGAAACGAGGCAACGTGACTATGACGTGCTCTTTGGTGGTTAACAGCAAGAGCGGTAATACCAGGATGGTTTCGGGCGCGATCAAGCGCGCTCTGCAGGCTGCGGGCATCGAGTTTGTCCATGCCGCGGCGTTGAGCGACGATGCGGATGCAGATCAGGTTGCGCTCGAGGCGCAGGGCGCCCGCGTGGCCGACACGGTCCTCGTCGGTTTTTGGTGCGACAAGGGCGCGTGCACGCCTTCGGTCGCGGCGTTGCTCTCCGCCTTGCACGGCAAGCGCGTGTTCCTGTTTGGCACCTGCGGCTTTGGGGCCGACCAGAGCTATTACCAGCAGATTATCGACCGCGTAACTTCCAATCTGGCTGGGGATGCCGAGCTTGCGGGCTGGGCGATGTGCCAGGGCAAGATGGGCCCCGCGGTCAAGCAGCGCTACGAGGCCATGCTCGAGCAAGATCCCGAAAACGCGCGCTATAAGATGCTGCTCGACAACTGGGTTGCCGCGAAGGACCATCCCACCAAGGAAGATCTGGATAACATGGCTGCAGCCGCCAAAAAGGCCGTGCTGGGGGAGTAGCTCCCATCGCTGACGGCGGTCGGTCCATCTTTCTAAATGAAACGTCCTCCCGGGCGTCGGGGCACGAAGTTCCCTGCTCTACAGTCCTGCGCAAGACGAAGGCCACATTAAGTGGCCTTCTTTGCGTGCGGAACTCGCGATGAACTTCGTGCCCCGCCGTCCGGGAGGACGCCTCTTTATTGATGGGAGGCCTGATAGGTCGATGGTTCCGTGCCCGGATGCGTCCAAAGTGGGACGGGCTTTCCGGATGGGCAGGCTTTCGAAAAATGCGTCCCGGAATTTGCCTTTGGAATGGGACGTAGTTTCCCGTTGAGGTGCTTTGCGGAAAGTGCATCCCACTCTGGGCGGTCGAAGTGGGACACACTTTCCCAAAGGCGCTCCAACGGGAAATTGCGTCCCATTATTCGGTCAAGAAACGGGATGCATTTTCCCAATGAGAGCAAAACCGGAAAATGCATCCCACAATCAGCCCTCAAAGTGGGACGCCGTTTCCCAATGAGGCTCAAGCGGAAAATGCGTCCCGGAATTTGCGCTCAAAGTGGGATGCGGTTTCCGGTTGAGGGTCTAAGGGGAAAATGCGTCCCAGAATCGACGCTTGAAATGGGATGCAGTTTCCCGATGAGGCACTCGACGGAAAATACATCCCAGAAATGGCCTTTGAGCTGGGATAAGATTTCCGCGGCATCTCGGATTCTCAAAAATGAGACACGCCGTTGGCGAAAATGAGACACGTGATATCGGGCATCGGATGTATCATTTGCAAAAATGAGTCCACTCCACTCGAATAAAGCGAGGTCCCTCATGTACGTTCCACACCCCCGTATCCGTAGGCTGTCGAAAATCCCGCTTGTTGGGACGGCGGCGCTTGCTGCGTTGATCGCCACGAGCGTCGCCTGCTTCACGGCCACGCCCCAGGTTGCCAAGGCGGCAGACGCGCCCGCAATCACCGATATGACCGAGCAGGATTATCAAGCCCTGGGTCTGGGCACGAGCGAGGACATTCCGGCCGATACCGTTGGCCCCTATTCCACCGATACCCCCACGACGTTTGCCACGCGCAGCGAGGTCTATATGGCAGCTAACGGCAGCCATGGCAATCGCTACACTCTGCGCGACAAGCTCGAGAACGTCGAGCGCGGCGATATTGGCGGCAGTAGCAAACTCACCGATGGCTATGGAAGTGTGTGGGGCGCCGCAAAGTTCTGGCAAAACGTCAACAACTTCGATACGAACAGCGATCTCTACAAGCATAGCGACTACGGTGGCGGCACCTGGTCGTACCTAAGCAACAATGAGTCCTCAACAGTACTCGCCAACGACAACAACGGTTTCTCGGGCATTCACGCCACGAGTGTTGAGTTCTGCAGCGACGCCAGCACGGGCAAAAAGAGTCGCGTTGCCGAGCTCCGTGCCTACGGCGACAGTTCCTCCACGACGATTGACGGCAAGTCATACGCCGGAAAGGTTGAGCTGGTCCTCTACTCGTTTAGCAACGGGCGTACGCGCAAGCTCGACACACACCTGCCGGTGACGGTCAACACTAATATGATGTACGAAGGCCGTTTTAAGTACCTGGATGCCGGTTACCTGCAAGAGCACGACGCCGTCTTTGATGTCGAGGCGGGCGATGTCGATGGCGACGGCGTCGACGAGCTTTTTGTCTACGCGGGCTGCTATGTCGACGAGAACGGCGTGCGCAAGGCTGTAGTCGACATGTATGACTTGGAGGGCGGCAACTGGAAGCAAAGCGTCGTCAAGATCGATGCCGGTAACGCCGCGGACTACACCACGCACAACAAGGGCGGGAACGACTCCTGGACGCAGCTTCAGTCAGCTCCTGTCGTTTCGCTAGCGGCCGGCGACCTCGATCGCGATTTTTGCGATGACCTCGCCATCGTGGTCTCGGCACCCTACGGCAAGAAGAATATTGATAAGTCGACGCATTGCGAGCTGTTTTCGTGGGATGCATCCAAGGGTGCGCTCGTCCATGTCGATGCTCTGGGCGACGCGGGCGCAATCTCCCTCTCCGCGAACGGCAAGACCATGGTCGCTGCGAATGCGACGTTCGGCACGTTTGCCGCCTACGATGAAGAAGGAAAGAAGACGGGTGAAACCGTCACGGGCCTTATTCTTGCGGGCTATGACTGGCAACGCAGCGCTTTTGATTACGGCGCTTCTGACGGCAGCAAGGGGCTGTACGGCGCGCTGTACCGCTACGCGTATTTTGACTCGGAGTCTGGCGAGTTCAAGCTTTCCGATTGCAAGGAATACAGAGACGGGCTCCTCGCCTCCTATGGGCTGATGCATGTGCCCAACAGCGCATGGAAGGATAGCGCTCAGGATAAGCGCTATCCGTGCACCTTGGCGCCTATTGCCCTTGCCACTGCCAACCTTGACGGCCTGTCCGAGCAGCTGGCGGTCGACGAGGTGCTCGTGGGCGGCGATGTGTTCCGCGACTTTGCCTGCAACACGGCACAGAGCGGGGCTCAGGGCTTGGGGTCCATGGTCGGAACCATGAGCATGAGCGGTCAGCAATACAACAGCAGCAACAAGCATGACCACAAGGGTATAGAGCAGGTGTGGATCAGCGACGTCAAGGCGGGCAGCGTCTCGGGTTCGGACCGCTATAACGAGAGCTTTATCGCCGTGGTGGGCAAGCACCGCGACGAGGACCTGCGCAAGAACGATGACTACTATTGGATGACCGCCTCGCATTTTTCGCTCGACGAGAACGGAAAGGTGCGCCGCGGCGAGGAGCAGGTGATTAGCGAGAGCAACCGTCGCGGCACTACCTACGGCACATTTATCTCGCTCGCGCTGCCCGATGTCGACAACGACAGCGTCAAGATCACGTACAAGGACCGCTACAAGGTCTATACCAACCCGCGCGTGCTTGCCGTGCTGCAGGATGCGCCCTATGTTGAGGATCTGGAGCAGGCATACGGCTATCTGGTGTTGGGCGGCACGTCATACGGAGAGGAAAAGGGCACGGGGACATCCCAGGGCTATACCATTGGCGCCGAGTTGGGCGTTGCCGTCGAGGTGCAGACCGGTCCGCCCCTGGTCGCGATGAATGCTTCAGTCGATTTTGCCGCCGAGGGATGCTATGACTACCGGAGCGAGCGCACGGTCAGCGCAAGCGTAAGCTATGAGTCGCATGCCGGCGAGGGTGACAAGGCCGTGCTCTACACGATTCCGATGGTCTATTACGAGTATGAGATCGAAAATGAGGAAACTGGTGGCAAGGGCGTGATGGCGGCGCCCGTGTCGCTCGGCGCGCAGACCTCGGTCGTTAATGTCGAGGCCTATGACCGCATTGCCAAACAGCACAATATGACGCCGCTCAGCTACTTTTTGACCAACCGGTCGGGAGAACCCGGAACCTATCAAACGACACTCAACGGCGAGACTCCCGTTGGGGATTCCTTTGGCCTGGGCAAGCCTGGCGTAACGCGCGCCTACACGCACGATGGGTTTAACGGCGCCGCCGCGCAGTCGGGGGCGAGCATTGAGCAGACCATCGAAGTCGAGGAGGGCAAGGAGCAGGAGCTCGAGCTCGGCTTGACGCTGAACGGCAGCGTTGTCATGGGCGCGAAGCTCGCAAAGCACGAGTTGTTTGGCGGCCTGTGCTTTGGTGCCAACGCCGGCTTTACTACGGGTAACTCCTCGAGTGAATCGACCGAATACGGCGGCACCGTCGACAACCTGCCCGAGGCCGCGAAGGATAAGTACGGCTTTGCGTGGCGCCTGGGCGTCAACGCGGTGGATGTCAACAAGTTCGAGGACGGCTCGGGCGACAAACTCGGCACCAAGGACACCGATCAGTTTTGGATCGTGGGCTATGACGTCAAGGATGTCGAGATGCCCGAGGCGCCGGCCGTGACGGGCTTTACGGCAAACGCCGTTGATTCGACCAGTGTCGCGTTTAGCTGGGACGACGTGCTCGCAAACAGGGGTGGCTTTAGCTACGGCGTGGGTATGCTGCAGAGTAACGCGGCCGACGCCATCGTCAACAGCTGGAAGATCGCCGACAACACGCAGACCTCGCTCAAGTGGGATGGGCTGCAGCCCAATACGGAGTATCGATTCGCCATCGCCGCCGTTAAGAATGGATCCACGACCGAAACAGGTATTCGCTCGGCAATCATCACGGTCAAGACCATGCCCGATGGCATGACGATGACCGTGAGCGGACCTGCGGCGGATGCTGCGGAGGGGTCGGATCTTGGATACGACTCTTCGGTTGAGCGCACGGCTGGAAGTCACCTGACGCTCTCGGCGATTGGCCATGTGAAGCAACTCGGTGCCGACGATAGCGAAACAGGGCTGGCACCGACCTATATGTGGTACCGCAAGGGCCGCGGCGAGACAGAGTTTAAGCTCGTGGGTGCCGATGGCAACCTCGCGGCTGGAACGGCCTCAAAGCTCGAGATTGACCTGACCGCAGACGATGACGGTGCGCAGTATTACTGCCACGTGGGATACAACGACGTGGGCCTCGACACCGGCACGACGCTCGTGAATATCGAGGCCGAGGAGACGGCGCCCACAACGGTGAACGCCACCCCGATCCGCACGCGCCGCCTGTTCTCACAGGCAAGTGCGGGCGCCAAGAAGTTCCTGGACCATACGCTGGTAAACACCGCCAGCCCAACCGATTCCGAAGGCTCAAAGGACCCCGAGACTCCTGAGACCCCGACGAACCCGGACAAGCCCAAGTCCGACAACGGAGCTAAGACCGACACCAAGGTCAAGACTACGACCACAGCGAAGAACCTCGCAAACACCGGCGACCAAACATTCGCCCTAGTCGCCACCGCAGCAGCAGCGGGAGCAACGCTCGTAGTGATAGCCCTCATCATGCTGATCAAGCGCCGCAAGACCCACTAGTAGCCAGTCGAACATATCGACAACTCAAAAACCCGGGTAGCCAAAAAACAGGCCACCCGGGTTTTCTGTTGAGTGGAGACTCCGCAAGCGGAAACTGCATCCCACAATTAGCGCCCGGAACGGGACACATTTTCCGTCAAGCCCTCATCCGGAAAATCCATCCCAGTTTGAGCGCCCAGACCGGGACGCACTTTCCCAAAGGGTCCTCAACGGGAAACTGCGTCCCATAATTAGGCCGAGAAATGGGATGAACTTTCCCAATGAGAGCCAACCGGAAACCACGTCCCAGAATCAGCCCCCAAAGTGGGACGCACTTTCCCAACGAGCCTCAACCGGAAAATACATCCCGGAATCCAGCTGAATAGTGGGACACACTTTCCCAATCGGGTCCCAAGCGGAAATTGCATCCCATTCCGGACGTGAATTCTGGGACACGGTTTCCGGATGCAAAAAAGGCCACAAGACGTGGCCTTCAACTTATATATGTTGCGGATACCCCCATGACAAGCCGCGCTCCAACAACAGGGCGTCTGTCCAGGCGGAGGCATATAAGGTTCATCGCGAGTTCCGCACGCAAAGAAGGCCACTTAATGTGGCCTTCGTCTTGCGCAGGACTGTCCGAGCAGGGAACCTTACGTTCCGCGCCGTCCGGGCAGACGAACCGGGATACAGGCTCGCTACTTGATCTTGGTCGTACCCGGTGCCAGGTTGGGGTCGGTCTCGTTAGCCTCGGTCTGGAAGTGCTCGGTGTACACGTTCTTGCCGTCGCGGAACATCTCGTAGTACTGCATCTTGGCGTAATCTTCGCGCGCCTTGGTGGCGGCTGCGGCGGCGGCATCGTCACCGGTGACGTTGGAGGAGAGCGCCCAGCGCAGGCTGGCGTCCTCGTAGCCGACCGAGTTGATGGCGGGCAGCGACTCGCGCAGCGTCATGTGCGCTTTCTGGTAGTCGGTCAGCGGTGCGCCGATCAGCTGCATAAGCTGCGTGGACAGGTAGTTGGTGGACAGGTCGTCGACCTCGCTCGTCTGGTCGCAGCCGGCAACGTCGTAGTTGGCCCAGATGATGTAGTCGGTCTGCCACAGACGCTCCTGATGCGTAGCGTCGTCCTCGCCGGTAAACCACTTGTCATTGAACTTGGACGGGAAGAACGGCTGGTGGTCGCCCCAGAACACCACGACCACCTTGCGGTCGAGCTTGCTCAAGGCGTTGAGGAAGTAGCGCAGCGCCTGGTCGGACTGCTCGATGCACGAGACATACTCGTCGACATCGGATAGCGTGCCGTCCTCGACGGTCTTGGCGTCCAGGTCGGTCGTGTCGATGTTCAGGTGCATCTGCTTGTCGACCGGCAGCAGGCCCGTATCGTAGCCCGAGTGGTTCTGCATGGTCACGTCGAAGATAAACTGCGGATCGGCGTTCTGGTCGAGCAGCTCAAGAATCTTGTCGTAGGTAGCCTGGTCGGTCACCATGCCGCGCAGGGTGTCGGCTCCCTGGAAATCGTTGATAGACAGGAACTGGTCAAAGCCAAAGTCCTTGTAGACGTTCTCGCGGTTCCAGTTGGTCGCGTGGTTGGGGTGCATGGCCGTGGTGGAATAGCCGAGCGATTTGAACTGCTCTGCCAGATTACCGGTCGTTTCCATGTTGTAGATGGTGTAGGGGTACACGCCCGAGCCCAGGTTGGCCATAGAGTTGCCGGTCATAAACTCAAACTCGGTATTGGCGGTACCGCCGCCGTAGGCGCTCACGTAGAGCTTGCCGCGGCTGAGGCAGTTAGACAGGCTCTTAAAGTACTGCGGGCCCTCGTAGCCGGCGCGCATGTTCTGGTAGATCGACAGGTCGGAGAACGTCTCGTTCATGATGGCGATGACCGTGGGCTTCTCGCTATCGAACTGCTCCTTTGCGGCGGCGCGCTCGTCGCTCTTGGCCGCGTCGGACTTGTCGTAGGCCTTGGCGTACTTTTTGAGCGTGGCCTTGGCATCGTCGACGGAGTAGTCGGCGGGTTTGGGCGGCTTGATGGACTGCGCTGCACTAATAAAGGCGGGCAGGTAGCCCTCGCGCCAGTAGCTCTCGAGCGGGCGCCAGGTGTAGACGGTGATGCCGAGGGTGTTGTAGTAGTCGATGAGCGTGACATGCGCGGTCACGCCGCCCAGGCACAGTACGGCGACGAGCAGGTTGGTGAGCAGCATGCGCTTGGCGTTGGCGGCGCCCTTCTGACGGTGCGGTGCCACCAGGCCGGCGTACTCACACAGCAGCATGGCGATGGCGGTAAAGCCCATGGACAGCACGCAGAACAGTGAGATCGAGAAGGTGTAGCCGGTGCCGGCGACCGCGGCGGCGGTGGAGATGGCCGAAAGGTCGCCCGGCTGGATGGGCATGGATTTAAACGTGATGACGAAGAACTCGGCAATGCCCAGGACAAAGAGGGCAAAGGCCAGGACCGCGGGAGCTACGCCGTGGCGCTGGAACAGGAAGAACAGGCCGACCATGAGCACGGTGATGATGGCCCACTCGAGCAGGATGCACAGGGGGTAGACCCAGGTAAAGTCGTGGTTGGACGAGACCTCCATGCCCAGCAGCGCAAAGACGCCGGCGAGCAGCAGGCACAGGACGGCGGCGACGAGTGGTTTGCCCACAAAGGCGCCGCGCAGGCGGGCGAGCTTGCCGATGGGGGCGGGGGCGTCGGGCTTGGCGAACGCAAAGACGCGCGGGGCGATGCGGTCGCGTGCGATGCTGGCCCAAGCGCAGCCGGTGAGGATGGCGTTGGTCAGGATGAGCATCACAAAGGCGAGCGGCTCGTTTTGGGCGACGAGGCCAATGGCGCCCCAAATGGTCAAAAAGAGCTGGAACAGGCCGAAGGCGACGCTCCACCCAAGAGCGCTTTTGGCAACGGTGCCCGACTGAGCGCAAATGGCCTTGGCCTCGCGCAAGACAAGGTAGACGGTCGCCGCAAGACCGACGAGCGAGATGGCGGCAGCGAACATGCTGAGACTCCTCACAAACTAAAACGTACGAAAGCGGAGGTTTACCCGATTGTTACCAAGATATGCGCTGCAATTGGTGGCTGCGCACAACAACCAGCCATATTAACGCGCACGTGTGGCGGTGTGGCGCAATGTAGTGGCGGCCTGCGCGATAATGGACGGGAATTACACGGAAACGTAAAGGCTTCTTAAAGAATTAGCGAGGATAGAGCTATGGGCGAGCAGGTTTGTATGACGGGCACCGAGTACTGCGGCGGAGCTGTGGGCGTGGACGCGGGCGGCTATCCGGTCGAGACTACGGGCAACGCGGCGCTGGACATCTTGGAACACCGCTCGTCCACGCGTGCCTTCGCGCGTGATGACGACGACCGTCCCGTGGCGGTGACCGACGAGCAGCGGGCGGCGATCTTGCATGCGGCGAGCCGCGCGCCGTCGGCGGGCGCCATGATGATGTATTCCATCGTGAGCGTCCGCGAGCGGGCAACGCTCGACCGCCTGGCCGACCTGTGCGACCACCAGCCCATGATCGCCAAGGCGCCCTGGGCACTTATATTTGTGGTCGACTATGCCAAGTGGATCGATCTGTTTGAGCACGTGGGCTGCTTTGAGCCCGAGTTTGTCGAGCGTACGGGCAAGGCGCCCCGCCGCGCGCCGGGTCTGGGCGACTTTGCCATCGCGGCTCAGGATGCCGTGATCGCCGCGCAAAACGCCGTGGTTGCCGCCGAGGCCCTGGGGCTGGGGAGCTGCTATATCGGCGACATCGTCGAGAACGCCGAGGAAGTTGCCGCGCTGCTCGATCTGCCGCCCTATACCATGCCGCTGTCGATGCTCATCATCGGCACGCCCCGTAAGGAGCGCCCGGCAATCGCGCACCCCGTGGTGAACCTGGTGCACGAGGAGCGCTACTGCCGTGCGGATGCCGCGACTATGGATGCGCAGGTGGCCGAGATGGATGCGATGTTTCGCCCGCACGCCCGCGAGGTGGGGGAGCGCGTCGTGGATATCTACACCCGCAAGCACACGAGCCCCTTTATGGCCGAGATGAGCCGCTCCATGGAGTGGTGGTTCAAAAACTGGCTCGGAAAATGACGAATGTGACAAGGGGATAGTCCCTTTGTCACACTTCATATCGCCGCGGTAGCCTAAAGACTGTATAAATCTTTATCTAGCTGGGAAAACAGTGCATTAAAACATGGGCCGATTACCTATAATCCCTTCGAACATTAAAGTTGGGAGGAAACCGGCTTATGGAACAAAAGGCCAAGGAGGCAGCCTCGCACGCTGCGATTCCTGTGAGCATCTCGGCGATGCTCGTCACGCTAGGCGTGGTGTACGGCGATATCGGCACCAGCCCCATGTATGTAACCAAGGCGCTCGTTGCCGGCAACGGCGGCATCGGAAGCGTCACGGAGGAGTTCGTGCTCGGCGCGCTCTCCCTTGTCGTGTGGACGGTCACGTTGCTGACCACCATCAAGTATGTGCTCATCTCGCTGCGCGCCGATAACCATGGTGAGGGCGGCATCTTTGCCCTGTACAGCCTGGTCAGGCGCTGCGGCAAGTGGCTTATCATCCCCGCCATGCTGGGTGGCGCCGCGTTGCTCGCCGACGGCATCCTGACGCCGGCCGTTACCGTTACCACGGCCATCGAGGGCCTGCGCACTATCCCGGCGGTTCATGCCGTGCTGGGCGATGACCAGGGCCGCGTCGTCGCCATTACGCTCGCCATCATCATCGTGCTCTTCTTGGTACAGCGCATCGGTACGGCCAAGATCGGTCACGCCTTTGGCCCCATCATGACGCTGTGGTTCCTATTCCTGGGCGGCACGGGTTTGTTCTTTGTCTTACAGCACCCCGCCGTGCTGCTGTGCCTCAACCCGCTCCGCGGCATCGCCTTTTTGTTGAGCCCCAACAACCACGCGGGCATCATGATTCTGGGCAGCTGCTTCCTCGCCACCACCGGTGCCGAGGCGCTCTACTCCGACATGGGCCACGTCGGCCGCGGCAATATCTACGCTACCTGGCCGTTCGTTAAGTGCTGCCTGCTGCTTTCCTATATGGGCCAGGGCGCTTGGCTTATGAACAACGCTGCCAACCCCGAGCTCATGGGCATTGCCGACCTCAACCCGTTCTACCAGATGCTCGCCCCGGGCCTGCGCCCGTTTGCCGTTGGCCTTTCCACCGTCGCGGCCATCATTGCCTCGCAGGCGCTCATCACCGGCGCGTTTTCGCTGGTGTCCGAGGCCAGCCGTCTGGACCTCATGCCGCACATGCAGGTCTTCTACCCTGCCGAGACCAAAGGCCAGCTCTACATCCCCATGGTCAACAACGTCATGCTTGTGGGCTGCGTCATCGTGGTGCTGCTGTTCCAGAACTCGGCGCATATGGAAGCCGCCTACGGCCTTGCCATTACGCTGACTATGATGTGCACCACGCTACTGCTCTTCTTCTACCTGCACGAGGAGCGCAAGCTCAAGGTTGCTCCGTGGATCTTCGCGGCCTTCTTCCTTTTGCTCGAAGGCTTCTTCTTCGTGAGCTCGCTCACCAAGTTCTTCCACGGCGGCTATTTCACCATCCTCATGGCTGCACTCATCATGGGCATTATGGTGTGCTGGTACAACGGCACGGCGGTCGAGCAGCGCCAGTTTACGCTGCTGCCGCTGCGCAGCTACCTGCCGCAGCTCAAGCGCCTGCGCGACGACGACCGTTACGAGCGCATGAGTGACAACGTCGTGTACCTGACCAAGGACACCCATACCGACTACATCGACCGCGATATCGTCTATTCGATCTTGGACAAGCATCCCAAGCGTGCCCGCGCCTGGTGGTTCGTGAATGTCGAGACCATGGACGAACCGCACACCTTTGCCTATTCGGTCGAGACGTTCGGCACCGACTACGTGTTCCGCGTGCACCTGTACCTGGGCTACAAGATCAACCAGCGCGTCAATGCCTACCTGCGTCAGGTTGTTCAGGACCTGGCTGCCACCGGCGAGCTGCCGCCGCAGACGCATGACTACTCGGTCTACAAGGATCCGGGTAACATCGGCACGTTCAAGTTCGTCCTGATCCGTAAGCTTCTGGCGCCCGAAAGCGATGTGGAGCCCAGCGAGCGTACGGCCATCACGCTCAAGTACATCATTCGCCGCGCCGCCGGCACGCCCGCGCGTTGGTACGGCCTGGAGAACTCCAACGTGAGCTTTGAGTACGTGCCGCTGTTCACCAAGTTCAAGGCCGTGAACAAGATGCAGCGCCTGGCCCCCAACGAGCGGCCGTAGGCGCCGACGGGTTGCACGGAGTTGGTTTTCGATGGACAAGATTGAGACCGGGGAGGCAAACATGGATGCAAAGATGCTTGATGGCCGCGAGGTGGTTGCCGAGCTGGTACGTGAGGCACGCGCCGACGCCGCCGAAGATCGGTTCCTTACGAACCGTGCCAACATGGATATGGCCGATCGCGTAATTTCGATCGTGGCACTGGTATTTGGAGCGGTGTGCGTGTGTGCCCTGCTCGCGCACGTGCTGTTTGTCTAGCGACCGCCGGTTGCAAAGGCTATACACTTGGAACCACCACAAGGGAAACCACCACAAAGGTGCCTGTCCCCTTTGTGGTGGTTTTTGTTTTGAGAGAGGGGCGGGACGCTGATGGACGTCCGTACGGACGGCGATATTGCCGATAGCTTTTGGTGGCGGCGCACAACGCTGACGCGCCGCACTCCTCTGTATGACGCCTGCGTATCGGTGGGGCTGCTGGTCGCGGCGACGATTGTGGGCGCGCTGCTCGACCATCCGGGTCTCGCGCCGAGCATCATGATCGTCTATGTGTTCGCCGTTCAGCTGTGCGCATTCTTTACCTGGAGTCGCCTGTATTGCTTGCTGAGCTCGGCTGCCGCCGTGGCGCTCTACAACTTCTTGTTTGTCGACCCGCGCTACTCGCTGTCGCTTATCGACCGCGGCTATCCCGGCATGTTCTTCATCATGTTCGTGGTCTCGCTTGTGTCGAGCTCGATTGCGTTGGCCCTGCGCCGCGCCTTGGCACAGGCTGCCGCCAGCGACCGCCGCACGCATATGGTGCTCGAGACCAACCGCATGCTGCAGCGGTGCGCCGATCAGCATCAGATCGTTCACGCCATGGCCACGCAGCTGGCACGTCTTTCGGGCTGCCCGGTCGTGTGGTACAGCGCCGACGCCGAGGGCGATGACCTGCTGCCGCGTGCGACATACACGGCCGTGGGCGATGCCGCACCGGTGCACGAACTGGCGCCGCAGATGCCGCCGCGGCTCTCGGCGTCCGCCTATGTGGGAACGCCGCTCGATGCCACCTATGGCGGCTCGGCGTTTTATGGCATCTACCTGACGGTTCGCACAGGCGACGGCTTCGCGCGCTCGGGCGACCCCGCCTCGGTGGTGGGCGTGCTGGCTATCGTTGCCGAGCCCGACGTGCTGACGCATGAGGAGCGGACACTTGCCGATGCCATCGTGAGCGAAGGCGAGCTGGCGCTCGATCGCGCCCGCGCCATGGAGGCCCGCGAGGAGGCGGCGGTGCTTGCCAAAAACGAACAGCTGCGCGCCAACCTGCTGCGCTCCATCTCGCACGACCTGCGCACGCCGCTCACCAGTATTTCGGGTAATGCCGATGTGCTGCTCGACCAGGGCTCGACCGGCACCGCGGTGCTCGATGCCCAGACGCGCCGCGGCCTGCTTCTATCCATTCGCTCGGATGCGCTGTGGCTCAACGCCACCGTCGAGAATCTGCTCGCCATCACCAAGCTCGAGGGTGGCGGTATGCGCCTGTCGACCACGCTCGAGCTCATGGACGATATCGTCGAGGAGGCGCTGCGCCACGTAAATCCGGCCGTGCGCGAGCACGACCTTAAGGTGGTGGCGTGCGATGAGCCGGCGCTCGTCAACGTCGATGCGCGCCTGATGGTGCAGCTGGTGGTCAATCTGGTGAACAACGCCATCACCTATACGCCCGCGGGTTCGCATATCGTGATTTCGATTAGCGTCGACGATGGACGCGTGGCGTGCTCGGTGGCCGATGATGGTCCGGGCATCGCACCCGAGGATCGCGAGCGGATCTTTGAGTCGTTCTATACCGCCAACCATGGTCTGGCCGACAGCCACCGCAGCGTTGGCCTGGGTCTTTCGCTCTGCCGTTCCATTGCGTTGGCACATGGCGGTAGCATAGAGGTTGCCGCGGCGGACCCGCACGGCTCGGTCTTTACGATTGAGCTTCCTGCCGCCGACGTTTCGTTTGATAAGGAGTAGCGCTGTGCCGAACTCTGCCGTAAAACCGCTCATCTTGGTCGTTGAGGACGACCCCGCCGTCCGCAATCTTATTGTTGCCGCGCTCGAGGCGCACGGCTTGCGCCATATGGCTGTGGAGACCGCCCATGCCGCTATCGCCGCCGCCTCGTCGCAGACGCCGAGCATTGTGCTGCTCGATCTGGGCCTGCCCGATATGGACGGCGTCAAGGTGGTGGAGTCGGTGCGCGCATGGTCGGGCATGCCGATTATCGTGGTCTCGGCGCGCAGCGAGGACGCGGACAAAATCCGCGCGCTCGATGCCGGTGCCGACGACTACCTGACCAAGCCGTTTTCGGTCGAGGAACTGCTCGCGCGCATTCGCACGACGCTCAGGCGCCTTTCGTATGCGCAGACGGGCGGCGTTGTCTCCGAGGGCTCGTTCGATACCGGTGAGCTGCATATCGATTTTGATGCCGGCATCGCCACGATGGATGGCGAGGAACTGCATCTGACGCCGATCGAGTATAAGCTCCTGTGCCTGCTGGCGCATAACGCCGACAAGGTACTGACGCACCAGTTTATCCTGCACGAGATTTGGGGCACGGCAACTAAGAGCGACCTGGCGAGCCTGCGCGTCTTTATGGGCACGCTGCGCAAGAAGATCGAGTCCGACCCCGCGCATCCGCGCTATATCCAGACGCACGTGGGTATTGGTTACCGATTGGTCATCCAGGGATAGGTCGGCATCCGCCATCCCAATATGAGTTGCGGTGAAATACGGTCTAAATTTGCCTAATTCCAGGCAAAACAGTCCGTATTCCACCGCAACTTTGTTATTTGCCCTTGGGCTTGCTGGCGTAGAACTTCTTCTTTTTGGACTTGCCGGCGGGGGAGGGCTTGCCAGCAAAGTTGGACTTGCCGTTGCCGGTCTGCACGTGCGCGGGCACTGCCGCGCGAGGCTTACGGGCCTCGGGGTTACGCAGCTCCTCGACGCGCTCGGCAATTTCCTCGGCGCTAAAGCCGACCTCGGCCATGGCGTCCTCGATGGGCAGGCGGCGCACGATATAGCAGTGGTGCACCTTCTGGTTGCGCGCGAAGTCCTCGGGGATGGTCTGTGCCGTAATGTCCTCCAGCACCACGCCCGCGCGCGCGAGCTTGCGCGCCTCGGGGCGGAAGCCGCGCAGGTTGCAGCTAAAGATGGCGTGGCCGCCCTGTGCGAGCAGGCGCGATACGCCGGCCAAAAGCTCAACATGGTCGCGCTGGACATCCCAGGTGCGGCGGCCCATCTTGGACGAGTTCGAAAACGTGGGCGGGTCGACAAAGATCAGGTCCCAGCGGTTGCGCGTCTGGCGCTGGTCGCGAATCCAGGCGAGCACGTCGTCGCGCACAAAATGATGCTGCGGACCAACAAAGCCGTTCTGGCGCATATTGCGCTCGGCCCAGTCCAGGTAGGTGTTGGAAAGGTCGACCGTCACGGTCTCCTCGACGCCGCCATCGGCCGCGTAGCAGGTGGCAGTGCCAGTGTAGGCAAACAGGTTGAGGAAGCGGCGCGCCTGCTTGGCGTGCTCGCGCACTAGGTTGCGGGTGACGCGGTGATCCAGGAAGATGCCCACATCCAGATAGTCGTCAAAGTTGACGGCAAAGGTAAGGCCGCCCTCTTCGATGAGTGGCAGACGACGGCGTGCGATATTGGCGCGCTCGCCCGAGCCGCCCTTGCCGGCGCCCTGCTTGCCGTACTGCGAGCCGCCGCGCGAACGCATGCGGGCCTTGGCGTGCACATGCTCGGCCGGAACATCAAGGATGCGCGGCGCGATGGCCAGAATGTCGAGCATGCGGGCCTGGGCTAGCGCGGGGTCGATGGTCTTGGGCGCGGCGTATTCGGCGATGACGAGCCAGCGGCCCGGCGTCTGCGGGCAACCCTCGTACAGGTCGATGGCGGCGGAGTAGTCGGGCAGGTCGGCATCGTAGACGCGGTAGCAGCTTACGCCCTCGCGCTTGGCCCACTTGCGGCGCAGGCGCGCGTTCTTGCGCAGGCGGTTGGCGAACTGCTCGGACCCGGGGATGAGCACGGGCAGCGGCTTGCCGTCGCCCAAGTCGAGCGTGGCGGCAGGTTCGGGCATGGAGGAAGCGGCGGCTTCGTCTTCGACGTCCGTGGACTGTTCCTCGGCGTTTATGCTGGTCGCAGCCTCGAATGCCGCGGCGGCGTGGTCGAGCGAGTGCCAAACCTCAAGAGCCGCCTCCTCGTTATTGGGCATGACGGCGATGGAGCGCGCGGGCTCGGCATGGAGCGCGCGGGCCATAAGGCCATCGCGGGTGAGCGCAGCGACCGGCGCCGCGGAAAGCTCGGGCGCGCGGCGCAGCTCGCCGACCAGCGTCATGGCGTCGTGCATGAGCGAAAGCGGGGTCTCGGTGGTGTCTGCGACCACGGCGGCACCGGCGACGGCGCCCGCATGGTCCAGCACGGTGGCGGGCTTGGCGGCGCAAAAGTCGACAAAACGCTTGTAGCCAGCGCTCTTGACCATGCGCTCGGCGGTCTTGCGAGCGGCGGGGTCGATGTCTGCGGCCACGATGCGCGCCTGGCGTTCGCGCGCTGCCGCCTCGCGCTCGCGCGCCTCGGCAAGCAGCTGCTCCCACAGAGCGGCGTTGTGCAGCTGCCAGCCCTCAAAGCCCCAGCGCTCGCGTGCGGCGCCCGGGGCGCGGTCGGTCAGAATGTTCACGGCTTCCAGCAGCAGGCCGCCGCCGGCGCACGAGGCATCGATCAGCGTGGGAAGGGCTTCATTTTCGTAATCGTCGGCCGTCAGCTCGCGCTCGCATAGCGCGGTCCAGCCGACCTGCGCCAGCACCAGGGCGGCGTAGTCGGGGCGCAGCACGTGCGCGCCCTCGCCGGCGCGGGTCGCTGCGGGCGGCAGGCGTTTGAACAGCGGGTCGCCCGAAAGGTCTAGGCTTATGCTCGCGCGGCGCTGGCGCAGCGAAAGCAGTAGGTGAACATCGGGGTCGGCGGCATCGACATCGGCGCGACGGCCCGTGGTCTCGGCCAGGCGGTCGCACAGCGCGTCTTTGGCGCGCAGGGCCGAGAAACGCGTGTTGCGCAGCTGCTCGGTCACGCCGCGGGCGGTGATGGCAATGGTGGCGCCGGGGCGGACGATGTTCTCCCAGGCGATGTCGTAAACGCTATCGTACAGCTCGTCGGCGTCCTGCGCCTCAAAGCGCCCGAGCACCGCAAACACGCGGCTCGCCAGACGCGACCACAGACAGGCGCGGTAGCCTTCTTCGAGCTCGCCCTCAAACGTGGCGCGGCCCTTCAGCCGGCGAACATGCGAAAGCCCGAGGCGTTTAAGCTCATCGGCGAGTGCGGACTCAAAGCCCTCGGGGCAGCTTGCGTAAAATTCCATGGGTGACCTCTCTGGTTGCGTCGCTCCATTATATGATGGATGCTTCGTTTACTCTCGCCCCCGAAAGGAACCCATATGATTGATGCGTGCCCCGATTCTGCCGTGCTCTTTTTTGACGTGGACGGCACGCTGACGTCGTTCGATCCCGACAACATGACCGACAAGGACTTTTCGGCGGTTCGCCCCTCGCAGGCGGTGATCGAGGCGTTTCATCGCCTGCGCAATGCGGGTCACCAGGCATTTATCTGCACGGGTCGTCCCTTGTGGCTGATTGCCGATGGTCTGCGTGCTTTGGAGCCTGCGGGTGTCGTTGCCATGGCGGGAGCGACACTCGAGGTCGAGGGCCGCGTGGTACACGAGGACTGCTTTGACGAGGACATTGTCGAGGAGCTTGCACGCCGTATGGCCGCGGCAGGGATTGAGGCCTTTTTCGAGACCAACGTGGCTACTTTTGCCTTGGAACCCGCGGGCGTTGAGCAGTCGTCTCTGATCGGCACTTCTGTGGTGCACAGCGCCGAGGAAATGCGCGTCGACGGCAGTCTGCGCGTGGGCAAGGTATGCCTCAATGTGCCCAGTTTGGCTCGCGTAGCCAACGATGACGGCTTTATCGATCGCGAGTTTGAGCTGTGCAACACCGGTGGCCAGAATCGCGAGCTGAGCCCCAAGGGCATCGACAAGGGCGTGGGCGTGGCGCGAGCGCTGGAATACCTGGGTCGCACCGGCAACGCGCGCACCTTTGGCTTTGGTGATTCCGGCAACGACCTGGGCATGCTCGCTGCGGTCGAGACGGCTGTCGCCATGGGCAACGCCATGCCTGAGGTCAAGGCGGTCGCCGACTACGTGACCGACGATGTCGCACACGACGGCACCGTCACAGCGATGCAGCATTTCGGCCTCATCTAATGAATCCCGCGTTCTGACGTTTGCTCAAACTGCGACTCTTCGCTTTTGCATGCTCAATCGATTTATCAATCCAAACACTGAGGTGTTTATACCGTTCGCCGAGAAGATAAAAAACCGCAGCTCACGCCTTGATAAACGTAGGTAAAGTGTTTAGCAGTTTAACGCCCATGTGCAAGCGAAAGGAATCAGGCAGATGGCAATCAAGGTGTTCGCTGACGGTGCAAACCTCGAGGGCATGCTCGACATGTACGAGAACGGCAACGTTCAGGGTTTCACGACCAACCCGTCCCTTATGAAGAAGGGCGGCGTGACGGATTACCGCGCGTTTGCCAAGGAGGTCCTGACCCACATCACCGATGTGTCCGTCTCGTTTGAGGTCTTTGCCGATGACGTCGAGACCATGGAGGTCGAGGCGCGCGAGATCGCTACCTGGGCCGAGAACGTCTACGTCAAGATTCCGTGCGTGACCACCAAGGGCGAGTCCACCGCCGAGCTGGTGCGCAAGCTGTCGGCCGACGGCATCAAGGTCAACGTCACCACCATCTTTACGCCTAAGCAGGTTGACGAGATGGTCGAGGCCGTTGACACCGAGACGCCGTCCATCATCTCGCTCTTTGCCGGCCGCATCGCCGACACCGGCGTCGACCCCATTCCGTTTATGACGGAGTCGGTCAAGAAGGCCGCCATCAAGCCCAACTGTGAGGTCCTGTGGGCGTCCACGCGCGAGCTCATCAACATTTACCAGGCCGAGGCCTGCGGTTGCCAGATCATCACGGTGCCCAACGGCATCCTGGCCAAGCGCAAGAACATCGGCCGTGACCCGTACGAGGTCTCGCTCGACACCGTCCGCGGCTTTGCCAAGGATATCGCGGCGCTCGGTTTCCATATCCTGCCGTAACGCGAACACTGGCTACGCCGCGGGTTGTTCGCCCCGGCTTTTCCTTTCCCTACCGCTCACGCGCTTCGCGGGGGTCGCGCTAGGCAAAGGAAAGGCCGGGGCTGCCGGCACGAGCTTGCCAGCAAGTTGGCGCTTGGCTTCCATATCCTGCCGTGGGCAAAGGTACCCCCGCCTGCGCCGTGCAAAATTGAGAGTATTCAGCAAGGTAAAGGCTTTTACCAGTTAACCGAAGCACGGAACAGCCTCCGTTTTGGCTCTGATGATGCTAAAACGGGGGCCGTTTTTGACTTTATTGCCTCTGAGGGGCGTTCGGGGCGGCGGAAATTGCAGAATACTCGCGATTTTGCACGTCGCGAGAGGGGGGACCCTTGCTTTAGGTGGTTTACTTCCCCTGCACCATGGTGAGCGAGATCTTCTTGCGGTCGCGATCGACCTTTTCCACCCACACCTTTACCGTGTCGCCGACGCGCACCACGTCGCTCGGGTGCTTGACGAAGCGGTTGGCCAGCTTGGAGATGTGCACGAGGCCGTCCTGGTGCACACCCACGTCGACGAAGGCGCCAAAGTCGACGACGTTGCGCACCGTGCCCTTGAGTTCCATGCCGGGCTCCAGGTCGTCGATGGAAAGTGCCGAGCGGCTAAAGGCCACCTCGGGCGCGTCGTCGCGCGGGTCGCGGCCGGGCTTCTTGAGCTCGTTGACAATGTCGATGAGCGTCAGGGTGCCGCAGTCCAGGTCGCTTGCCAGCGCCGAGATGCTGCCCAGGCGGCGCTCGATGTCGGGCACGCCGCCGCGGCTGAGCTCGCTTGCTTTAACGCCGGCGCGTTCCAAGACGGACGTGGCCACCTCGTAGCTTTCGGGGTGGACGCTCGTTGCGTCGAGCGGGTTCTTACCGCCGCTAATTCGCAAAAAGCCTGCAGCGTTGAGATATGCCTTGGGTCCCAGCTTGGGGACCTTCTTGAGCTGGCGGCGATCGGTGAAGGCGCCGTTTTCCTCGCGGAAAGCCACGATGTTCTTGGCCACGCTCGGCGTGATGCCCGAAACGTATCCCAGCAGGCTCGCGCTCGCGGTGTTGACGTCGACGCCCACGCGGTTGACGACGTCCTCCACCACGTGGCCCAGGGTGCGCGAGAGCTCGGCCCGGTCAAGGTCGTGCTGGTACTGGCCCACGCCGATGGACTGGGGCGGAATCTTGACGAGCTCTGCCAGTGGGTCCTGCAGGCGGCGGCCCAGGCTCATGGCGCCGCGCACGGTGACGTCCAGGTCGGGATACTCCTGGCTCGCGAGCTCGGAGGCGGAGTACACCGACGCGCCGGCCTCGTTAACAATGGTGTATCGCAGCCCAGGCGCCTGCTCGGCAATGAACTCCGAGACGACTTCCTCGGTCTCGCGGCTGGCGGTGCCGTTGCCGATGACGATGGTGTTGACGCCGTCCTTTTTGACGAGGCGGGCGAGCTCGCGCTTGGTGCCGGCGACGTCGTGGCGCGGCTTGGTGGGGTAGACCACGCCGTGGTCGAGTAGCTTGCCGGTCTCGTCCATGACGGCGACCTTGCAGCCGGTGCGGTAGCCCGGATCGAGCGCGAGCACGCGGGCGCCGCGCACAGGGCGCGCCGAGAGCAGGCCCTCGAGATTCTTGGCAAAGACGTTGATGGCCTCGGTCTGAGCGCGAACGGTGAGTTTGGCGCGGGCCTCGCGCTCCAGCGAGGGGGCCATGAGGCGCTTGTAACCGTCAGCGATGGCGGCATCGAAGATGGGCGCGAAGACGCCCTGGCGTCGGGGCCAACGGCTGCTGAGGCGCGCTGTGGCGGCAGCGCCGTCGACGTTCACGCGCACGCGGAGCTTGCCCTCGCGCTCGCCGCGGTCGATAGCCAGCACGCGGTGGTTGGGTATACGGCGCAGCGGCTCATCATAGTTGTAGTAGGGCTCGTAGGGAGTCTTTTCGGCGGGGTCGGTGGCCTCGACGACGATGTCGGCGGTGTTTTGCGTAAAGGCGCGCAGGTCGGCGACGTTCTCGGGGTCTTCGGCCACCGTCTCAGCCACGATGTCCGCCGCGCCGGCGAGCGCCTTCTCGGGCGTGTCGAAGCCGGCTTCCTCGTTGACGTAGGCCGCGGCGGTGTCGAGCGCGCTGCCCTTGGCCGAGGCCTGCATGATGATCATGTTGGCAAGCGGCTCCAGGCCTGCCTCGCGGGCCTTCTGTGCGCGGGTCATGCGCTTTTTGCGGTAGGGCTTGTAGAGGTCCTCGACACGCTGGAGCTGCGTGGCCTCTCGAATCTGCTGCTCGAGTTCGGGCGTGAGTTTGCCCTGGGCGTCGATGAGCAGAACGACGTCCTCTTTACGCTGCTCAAGATTGCGCAGGTAGGACAGGCGCTCGTCGAGTGCGCGCAGGGCGACGTCGTCCATGCCGCCCGTGGCTTCCTTGCGGTAGCGCGAGATAAAGGGGATGGTGTTGCCCTCGTCGATGAGCTTGACGGCCGCCTCGACGTTGGCGGCCTTAAGGTTGAGCTCGCGGGCGAGCTGGGCGATAAGATCCATGAAACTCCTTGCGGTAAAGGTGCGTTTGCAGCACAGAGCTACCAAGGATACCACCCGTCCCAAAAGACTGTTTTGGGCCGTGCCACGAAAATGACCTATCTACTACGTTTAACCCGTATGGGTCGACCATCCCCCGGTTTTCCGAAAATACGCAAGCCGTCTACCTGCGGTTTTTACTTCGCGAAATTTGGCACGGTTGAGGGCGATCGGTTAAACGTAGTAGATAGGCGCATTTCGTGGCGAACGAATCAGGCCGAGGTGCAAAATGGCCCCTCGCCCCAGAAAAATCGTCGGAAAGGTAGCAAAATGCCCCGCGGGCAGGAGGCTGCTCGCGGGGCAAAGAAGAGGGGCTTGTTGGTGGCGGACCGAAGGGTTCGGCATGGGGCTTCTGCCGCGGTCTGCCCTAAGGCGTTACAGCTCGACGAGCTGGCCGGTCTCGGCGGCCTCCTTGATGGCGTTGAGAAGCGTGAGCGTCTTGACGTTATCGGCGGGCGTCACGACGGGCTCGACCTCGCGGCGGACAACCTTCACAAAGTGCTTGAGCTGCATCTTGTGCGGCAGCGCGGGGTCGACTGCCGGAATCTCCATCTGCAGCGGCTTGTGCCAGTTGGAGGCGCCGTCGTAGGAGAACTGGTGCAGGCGGGGCAGCGAAAGGGCGCCCTTAGTTCCGCCGATAAAGTAGGCGTCGGCGTCGAAGGGACGGTACTGCGGGTCCTCGCGAGCGGTGGCCTCCCAGTTCCAGGGGCTGGCGGTGGCGTCGGAGATGGTCATGCTCGCAAGCGCGCCATCGGCAAAACGGACGTTGACCACGGCGGAGTCCTCGGTCTCAAAACCGCGGGCGGCGCTGGACTGCATGCCCTGGACGGCAACGGGCTCGCCCAGCAGGTAACGGAGCAGGTCGACGTCGTGCACCAGGTTGACCAGGATCGGGCCGGCACCCTTCTTGCGGCGCCACTCGACGTCGAAGTACTCGTCGTTCTTATAGATCATGTAGTGGAAGCTCGACACGGTGAGCTTGCCCAGCTCGCCGGACTCGATGATCTCCTTGGCCTTGTTGACGAAGGGGTTGTGGCGACGGTGCTGACCCACGAGCACGGGCACGCCGGCGGTCTCGGCCTCGGCGGCAAAGGCCTGGGCATCCTCGAGGTCGTTGGAGATCGGCTTCTCGACCAGCGGCACAATATTGCGCTTCACGGCCTCGCGGGCAACGCCCAGGTGCAGGTCGTTGGGGGTGGCGATGATGACGGCCTCGGGCTTGACCTCGTCCATCATCTGGGCGGGATCGGTGAAGAACGGCACGCCGGCGGCCTCGGCCGTGGCGCGGGCGCCCTCAAAGGCGTCGGCGATGGCGACGAGCTCGGCCTCGGGCTCCTCGGTGACGAAGCGGATGTGGTTGCGACCCATGGCGCCGGCGCCGATAACGGCAATGCGGACGGGGTTGAGCTCAGACATTTCGACTCCTTAATACTGTTGGCGATGGAATGCGACAAAGGGACAGTCCCTTTGTCACATTGGCAATTACTAAGCGGACTTCTTCTTGCTGTCGGAGACCATCATGTAGACGGTGAGCACGACGGCGATGGCGGCGATCACGATGGCGCCGTAGAAGGACTGCTGGTAGGCGGCGCTGCCAGCCTCGGCGTGATACAGCACGGCGGTGATGGGCTGGCTGATCCAGGTGGAAGCGGCATAGCCCAAAAACATGATGCCGTAGTTGACGCCGATGTTGCTGGTGCCAAAGGCGCCACCGGTGAGCGGCGGGTAGATGACGAGCAGGGCGCCAAAGCTAAAGCCGAGCAGGGCGAGCGCCACAAAGAACATGGCCTGCGTAAAGCTCATCGACATGATGACGAGCGCGACGATGGTGACGACAAGGCTGATGAGCAGCGACTTATAGGCGCCGAGCTTGTCGATGATCTGACCAAAGGACAGACGGCCGACCAGGTTGGCGCAGGTGTTGACGGAGACGACCACGCCGCCGAGGGCGACGGCCGCGGCGCTCGTGGGGTCGGCGAAGAGCTGGACGGCGGCGATGGAGGCAACCTTGCCCACGAGCAGGGTGCCCGCGGTGGCGGCGAAGGCGAAGGTGATGATGAGGACCCAGAAACGCGGGGTCTTGACCATCTCGCCCGGGGTGAGGTCGCCGAAGGTGCCGGCATGTGCGCCACCCTTGGGGGCCTCGAAGCCCTCGGGCAGCCAGCCGGCCTCGGGGGCCTTCAGGAATAGGGCGGAGGCGGCGATCGTCACAAAGAAGATGACGCCGAGTGCCTTGAGGGCGCCAAAGATGCCCAGGCTCGGGATGAGCAGCGAGGCGAGCACCGGGGACAGCACGGCGGGGCCGGCGGTCGAAGCGGCCAGGGTGATGCCGGAGGCGAGACCCTTCTTGTCGATGAACCACTTTTGGCCGGTGGTGAGCGCCGGGTTGTAGCCCAGGCCGTTGCCGATGGCGGCGACGAGCGAGAACCACAGGTAGAACTGCCACGGCTCGGTGACGGTGCCGGACATGAACCAGCCCAGGCCGTAGCACACGGCGGCGGCGATCACGACGTTGCGCGGGCCGATCTTATCGGAGATGCGGCCGGCGAAGATGCCCGTCACGGCCATGATGGTCTGAAAGACCGGGAAAGCCCAGGTAAGGGCGCTGGACCACTCGGGGTAGACGGCGAGCAGGTTCTTGCTTACGACGGAATACAGCGCGATGGAGCTGATGAAGAACATGGTGACGCACGCGGCGGAAAGCACGACAGCGCGACCCTTGTTGGAGTTGGTGGAAGCCATTGGACTCTTTCTAATCGATACGGGGGAGGAACAGGCGTTTCCGCGGGTCCTCCCTGTCGGGTTGGTTTACTGGTCGGTCGGCTTGGCGACGCCGGACTCATCGGACCAGAGCTCGACGCCCTTGTTCTTAAGGTAGTTGTCGGCATACGCGCGACGGCCGCCGGGCTTGGCGGTGAGGTCGCCCATCATGTTGGAGAAGCCGCCGTCGACCTTGATGGCGTCGCCGGTGGTAAAGTCCGAGCGCGTGGACGCCAGGAACATGACGGCGTTGGCGATATCGCCGACCTCGCCGATGCGGCGCGTGGCGATCAGGCGGCTGCGGCTCTTCTCGACCTCGGGGTCGGCGTAGAAGTTGGCCGACATGGGGGTCTTGACGAAGCAGGGCTCGACGCAGTTGGAGCGCACGCCGTACGGGCCCCACTCAGCGGCAAGCATCTTGGACATCATGTTGACGCCGGCTTTGGTGGAGCTGTACACGCCCGAGAACGTCTCGGGGGAGTGGCTGGCAACGGTCGAGATGTGCACCAGGCGACCCTGGCCGGCCTTGATCATCTCGCGACCAAAGCGCTGCGAGGTGATGAAGTAGCCGGTGAGGTTGACGTTGAGTACCTGCTCCCAGTCGCTCAGCGGCAGGTCTTCCATGGCTGCGAAGCGCAGGATGCCGGCGGTGTTGACGAGGACGTCGACGTGGCCGAAGTCGGCGATGGTGGCATCGACGGCGGCCTGAACCTCGGCCTCGTCGGTGGCGTTCATCTTGTAGCCCTCGGCGTGGATGCCAAACTCGGCAGCGAGGTCGGCGGCAGCGGCCTTGACCTTCTCCTCGTCCAGATCGAGCATGACGACGTTGGCGCCATTGCGGGCGAACTCGCGACAGATCTCGGCGCCCATACCGCCGAGCGCGCCGGTCACGGCGCAGACATCGCCCTCGAGCTTAAGCCAATTGCTCATAGGAACTTCCCTTCTTGTGCCTCCCCGTGGGTCGCTCCCATTAACCGACCCACGGGGTTTTCGCTGGTTATCGTATGCTTTGCGTTTGCGCAGGTGAATTGCATATTTGTTAGAATGGCGTTAACCGCAGGTTTACACTGTTCGATGCAGTTTATTCTCAATTGAACGTGTGACCTGCGAAAACAACCCCCTGTGGCACCATGTGGCCACGGGCGCGAAAACGGGAGATTGACGTGTACGATCGAAGACTTGAGGCCATATCGGCCGCCGCGGAGCTGGGAAGCTTCTCGCGTGCGGCGGCAAAATTGCGCGTGTCGACCCCAGCACTCGTCAAGCAGGTGTCGGGCTTCGAGGCCGAGTTCGGCATCACGCTGTTCGAACGTTCGCACTCGGGCGTCAAGGTGACGCCGGCGGGCGCTCTGCTGGTGGACGACGCGCGCTCGATCATGCGGCAGTCCGAGGACGCGCTACGCCGTGCCCGACGCGCGGCGGCCGATGGCGGGGCCGTGCGTCTGGGCGTGTCGATGATGTGCCCGGGGCGCCAAACGCTGTCGATGTGGTCGGGCATCCACGATCTGGAACCGTCGCTGCGATTTGAGATCGTGCCGGTAAGCGACCTCTATGACGAGCGCGAGACCGTCATGCGCAGCTTGGGCCGCGAGGTCGATGTGGTGCAGTCGAGCTTTTCGACCCCACGCTGGGGCGACGCATGCCAAAGGCTCCGCATCGTCAACGTGCCGTTTTATATCGACGTGCCGCGCACGAGCCCGCTTGCGCGCAAGACGCGTATCACGGTTGCTGACTTGGAGGGCATGCGCCTGCGCATACTGCGCCACGGCAACGACGCAATGGACAGCCTGCGCATCGACCTTCTGGCCGACGGCGGCGTTGACGTGATCGACGTGGACAGCTTCGACTTTGCGCTCTTTAACGAGGCAGAGCAAAAGGGCGACGCGGTGCTCACCTGCGGCGCATGGTCGGGCGTGCACCCTGCCTTTGTGGGCGTGCCGTTCCTGTGCGGCCGCGAGGTGCCAGTCTTTCTGCACTACCCGCTCGAGCCCACCCTCCAAGTCCAAAAATTCGTCAACGCCATGGCACAACTTCTCAAATAGCCAAAAGAGTCCCGTCCCAAATTAGCTACCCTTTGCTACGGGTTTAGCGGTCCTCGCGTTGCGGCCCGGCTGCCTCGGCTGTCTTTACGCGGTTCTTGTCGATGTACATGTTTTTGTCGGCCTGAGAAAAGAGCTCACGCATCATAGGCGGTTCATCAAAATCACTGGAAAGCGCGTAGCCCACCGCATAACTGATAGGCATGTCGGGGTGAGCCCCGGAATACTCGTTCACGTTCGCACGAACCCGAGCGAGACAGGATTCCACAGCGGCTCGGTCGGCATCCCACAGCACCGCGATAAACTCATCGCCGCCGTCGCGACCCACAAAGCACGTCTCCGACGCCACACTTCCCAGTTGTTGGGCAAAAGAGCGAATGTATTCATCGCCCTTCTCATGGCCGAAGTTGTTATTGACCATATGCAGATTGTTAAGATCGAAGACGCACAGCGCAACGGGCGGTTCAGCGGAAACGGGATGCTCCTGCCCCAAGATCTCCTCGCACTTATTCTTATTGGGCAGTCCTGTGGCTTCGTCGAGATAGACTTTGCTCTGCAGCTCGCGGTTGAGCGCGGCAGTTCGCACCGCGCGAACAAGTTCGACCGCAAAGGTCGCCACCAAGCCCACGATGTCGATGATCACCAAGCCCTCGAGATAGTTGAGCGCCGACGCCTTCTCCTGAGAGTAGTCCTCTGCGAGTCGCGTAGCATCGTCGCAAATGCCAAAGAACTCCTCGCTCATGGAGATGATGTCGGTGCTCTCGTAGCCGACTTCGCGCACGCGGCTAATCTCGGCGCAAAGCTCATCATAATAATTTGCAAGCTCGGTCATCTTTGCCTGATACTCATCGTCGTCGAGACGGACGAGGTTGAGGTCGTCACTTCCGCAACGCAAGCCGTTGATGTATGAATCCACGGCTTTGAGCAGGTCATCTTGAGGCTGGCCCGCGTCCTCGAGCTTAACGATTCGCTGCGTGGTGCCGCGCATCAGGCCGGCGTAGTTGACCACACGCGCCGTGCCCTGGATATCGGAGACGAGCAGCATGACATTGATGAAGAAGAAGATGAGAACTGCCGTGAGCACCATCATGAGCAGGCGCACCGCCTGGCTGGCCTTCTTGGCGACAGAAGTATTCACAAGTTCACTTCCCTAAATGACAAAAGAACAGGTAGCACGCAGTGTGCTGAAATTCATGGGTGGTTAACTCTACCATATGGGCCAGCAGCCTTAAACTGCAGCAGACGCTCGTCCAAATTGGCGTGACGCTTGCCTTGTTGTTCTTGACCTGGCCGCGCTATCGGACATGCTTCTGGTCTTGGATCACCATGGGACAGCTCATCCCGTTTTGTGCGTACAGAGTGGGATGCGGCTTCCCAAAGGTGCCGTTAGGGGAAACCACATCCCGGTTTATGCCCTTGAAATGGGATGCCGTTTCCCGGAGGGGGCCAGCGGGAAACGGCATCCCATTCTGAGCCCGAAAAGTGGGATACGGTTTCCGGCTGGCATGAAAAAAAGCCCCCACAGCTCATATGAATGAACTGCGGGGGCTTATGCGTTGCGGTGCATTGTGTTTGGGTCGTTGAGATGAGTCGATTTGCCCCGAAAGAGGAGGGCATTGACCTTAGGGTCATGCCCGACGAATGAGCGGCAAATCGGCCATCTCGGCGAGCCGAACTACTCCAGCTCAAACGCTCCGGTATAGAGCTGGTAGTAATATCCGCGCTTGGCGATCAGCTCGTCGTGGTTGCCGCGCTCGATGATGCGGCCGTGGTCCAGGCAGATGATTGCGTCGGAGTTGCGCACGGTGGAGAGACGGTGCGCGATGACAAACGTCGTGCGGCCCTCCATGAGCTTGTCCATGCCCGCTTGCACGATAGCCTCGGTGCGGGTGTCGATGCTCGACGTGGCCTCGTCCAGAATCATCGCCGGCGGATCGGCGACGGCGGCGCGGGCGATCGAAATCAGCTGGCGCTGGCCCTGCGACAGCTGGGCGCCGTTGCCGGTGAGCATGGTGTCGTAGCCGTCGGGCAGGCGGGTGATAAAGTCGTCCGCGCCGGCGAGCTTGGCCGCCGCGATGCACTCCTCGTCGGTAGCGTCCAGGTTGCCGTAGCGGATGTTATCCATCACAGTGCCGGTGAACAGGTTCACGTCCTGTAGCACGACGCCCAGCGAGCGGCGCAGGTCGGCCTTGCGGATCTTGTTGACGTTGATGCCGTCGTAGCGGATCTTGCCGTCGGCGATGTCGTAGAAGCGGTTGATGAGGTTGGTGATGGTCGTCTTGCCGGCACCGGTGGCGCCGACAAATGCGACCTTCTGGCCCGGCTTGGCAAACACGGACACGCCGTGCAACACCTCGTGGTCGGGCGTGTAGCCAAAGTCGACGTTGTCCATGACCAGATCGCCACGCAGCGGCACGTACTCAATTTCGCCGGTCGCGCGGTGCGGATGCTTCCACGCCCACATGCCGGTGTGGTGGTCGGCCTCCTCGAGCTGCCAAGTGTCGGGGTTGACCTGCGCGTTGACAAGCGTCACGTAGCCCTCGTCGGCCTCGGGCTCCTCGTCGAGCAGCTCAAAGATGCGCTCGGCGCCGGCAAGGCCCATGACCACGGCGTTGATCTGCTGCGAGATCTGGCCGATCTGGCCGCAGAACTGCTTGGTCATGTTGAGGAACGGTACCACGACGGCGATGGAAAGCGCCGTGCCCGAGATGCTCAGGTTAGGCACGCCCAGCGCCAGGAAAATGCCGCCTGCCAGTGCGACCAGCACGTAGAGCAGGTTTCCCAGGTTCATAAGGATGGGCATGAGGATGTTGGCGTACATGTTGGCCTTCTGCGAGACCTCGAAGAGCTTTTCGTTGCGCTCGTCAAAATCGGCCTCGGCGGCAGACTCGTGGCAAAACGCCTTGACGACCTTCTGACCGTTCATGACCTCCTCGATATGACCTTCGACCACGCCGAGCTCGGTCTGCTGTGCAATGAAGAAGCGCGCGGAGTTGGAGCCGAGCAGCTTGGTCATAAAGGTCATAAAGGCGACGCCGGCAATGATGACCAGGCACATCCAAACGCTGTAGTACAGCATGATGAAGAACACCGTGACGATAACGATGATCGTCATGAGCAGGTTGGGCAGCGACTGGCTGATCATTTGGCGCAGCGTGTCGATGTCGTTGGTGTAGTGGCTCATGATGTCGCCGCGCTGATGCGTGTCGAAGTAGCGGATCGGCAGGTCCTGCATGCGGTTGAACATCTTCTCGCGCAGCTTCTCGAGCGAGCCCTGCGTGATGACGGCCATGGCGCGGTTCCAGAAGAGCGAAGACGCGACGCCCACGGCGTAGATGCAGCCGAGGGTAGTCACAAGCTTCAGAATTTTGGGCTGCGCGGCCGTCCAGTCGCCCGACTGCCATGATTCGCTGATGACCTGCAGCGCGCTCTGGAGAAACGTCGCGCCGATGGAGTTGATGACGGCGCAGAGCACCACGCCGGCGACGACGAGGGGCAAAAGCACCGGGTAGAAGCCAAAGAGCATTCTGATGAGGCGCGTCATGGCGCCGCCCTTGCGGTTGCGTACGCGCTCGGCGGTAGTGGCCTTACTCATGTGCCTCGCCTCCTTCCTGGGTCTGGGCTTGCGATGCAGATGCCTCGGTGTCGGCCTCGACGGCCCCTTCGCCCTCGGCAGACATCTTGCTTTGCGAGGTAAAGGTCTCGCGGTAGATCTCGCTCGTCTTAAGCAGCTCATCGTGGTTGCCGATCTGCGCGATGCGGCCACCCTCCATGACGATGATGCGATCGGCGTCCTGCACGGAGCTGATGCGCTGGGCGATGATGAGCTTGGTCGTGTTGGGCAGATAGCTTGCCAGCCCCGCGCGGATCTTGGCGTCGGTCTTGGTGTCGACGGCGCTGGTGGAGTCGTCCAGGATCAAGATCTTGGGGCGACGCAGCAGGGCACGCGCAATGCACAGGCGCTGCTTCTGGCCGCCGGAAACGTTGGAGCCGCCCTGCTCAATCCAGGTGTCGTAGCCCTTGGGGAAGCCGTCGACAAACTCGTCGGCGCAGGCCAGATGTGCTGCCTCGCGGACTTCCTCGTCGGTGGCGTTCGGGTCGCCCCAGCGCAGGTTTTCGGCGATGGTGCCGCTAAACAGCACGTTTTTCTGCAGCACCATGGCTACCTGGTGGCGCAGCGCGTCCAGATCGTAGTTGCGTACGTTCACGCCGCCGACGCGCACGGTGCCTTCGGTGACATCGTACAGGCGGGCGATCAGATTCACGAGCGTCGACTTGGCCGAGCCGGTGCCGCCGATAATACCGATGGTCTCGCCGCTCTTAATATGCAGGTCGATATCGTCGAGCGCCTGGCGCTTCGCGTGCTCGGAGTACTTAAAGCTCACGTGGTCAAAGTCGATGGAGCCGTCGGCAACCTCGAGCACGGGCTCGGTCGGGTTGGCGATTGTGGGCTCGGCGGCAAGCACCTCGGTAATGCGGTGTGCCGACTCGTCGGCCATGGTCACCATGACAA
Source organism: Collinsella sp. (assembly GCA_036312785.1). GTDB lineage: Bacteria > Actinomycetota > Coriobacteriia > Coriobacteriales > Coriobacteriaceae > Collinsella. Next base: position 39,354 of record JAXJNG010000011.1, on the reverse strand, counting down.
AGATCATCGACAGCTGCATCAGACTCATCAGAATCTGGAAGCCATAGGTAAAGATGGAGGAGAGCTGGCCCACGTCGAACAAGGTGCCCTGGCTCGTGATGATGAGCTCGGAGCCCAGGTAGATGATGACGACGAACGCGCCGTTGACGCAGATGTTCATCATGGGGTTATTGAAGGCGAGCAGCTTTTCGGCGCGGGTGAAGTCCATCTGGACGTCGCGCGCGGCGGTGGCGAACTTCTCTTTCTCGTAGTCCTGGCGCACGTAACTCTTGACCACGCGCATGCCGGTGACGTTTTCCTCGACGGACTCGTTGAGCGCGTCGTACTTGCGGAACACGCGGGCAAAGATCGGGCGCACCTTATAGATGATAAAGAACAGGCCAAAGCCCAGCAGCGGAATGATGACCAGGTAGACCATGGCGACGCTGCCGCCCATGGCGTAGGCCATGGCAAAGGCAAAGACCAACACCAGCGGCGCGCGCACGGCGATGCGGATGAGCATCATAAAGGCCTGCTGCACGTTGTTGATGTCGGTGGTGAGGCGGGTGACGAGCGAGGAGCTCGAGAACTCATCGATGTTGGCAAAGCTGAACGTCTGGATCTTGTAGAACAGGTCGTGACGCAGGTTCTTGGCGAAGCCGCAGCTCGCATGACTGCAGGTGACGCCGGCAGCGGCACCAAAAGCGAGCGACGTCAGTGCGATGAGCACCAAAAAGCCTGCGGTGGGAAGCATCTGGGCGACGGTGGCACCGTCTTTGATGGCGTCGATCATGTCGGCGGTGATAAACGGGATCATCATTTCGCAGAGCACCTCGCCAAGCACCAGCAGCGGCGTGGCGATCGTGACCTTCTTGTAATCGCGGATGCTTCCCATGAGGGTTTTAATCATCCAGTTCCTCCCAGGTTACTCGGATTTTTTCGAGCATCTCGGCGAGCTGTTCGCGCTCGTCGTGCGTAAGGGCGCTAAAGGCCTGTTCCCTAAAGCGAATGCGGGCTGCCTGCTCAACACGGGCCTTTTCCCATCCCGCTTCGGTCAGGCGGATGGTGAGCTGCCGACGGTCTTTGGGATTGCGACTGCGCTCGATAAGACCGCCCAGTTCGAGCTTGGACAGAATCTCGGAAAGGGACCCTGGCTTGAGGTCGAAGTGCATGCCGAGCTCCTGTTGGGACAGCTCGCCGGTCGGCTGCTTGGCGAGTAGGCAGACAATAGGCGCCTTGCCAGATATGCCGCCGCCGTGAAAATGCATGTAATGGCCGCAAAAGCCCAGGCCGCTCAGGATGCGCTTGGCGAGTTTGTCTTCGGCGCTGACCGCTTCGTGTATGTCTACCGGTTGCGACGGGTCACCGCCGGGCTCATGCGGAAGGACGAGTGGTTCAACACACATATCTAAGCTTCGCTCCTTTCTTTAGTTAGGTAGTGGAATTGTTTTGTGCCTAACTAATCTAGGAGCATAAGAAATCAATGTCAAGGTACCAAACTTATTAAGTTACGGAGTTTTGCCAAACGCCGTAACCGCTCGACGCTGCAAGCGTTCCTAAGCAGCAATCTGTGATTCCGCCACGGTCCGCTTCGGTGCATGTGATCCCTTGGGGACGGAGGAAAAGGGATCATTTTCCGAAACCTTTCCGCAACAATTTGCCCTCCACGGCGCCAGCGCCCGCCTGCCGTGCTCCCTGCGCTACACTTAGTTGCACTATGGCGCCATCGTGCCGCGCCCGACCCAAGGGGGACTCTCATGAAGAACACTCAGCTGCTGTTGATCAACGATATGTGCGGCTACGGCAAGGTCGCGCTTTCCGCCATGCTGCCGGTGCTGTCGCACATGGGCTACCGTATCCATAACCTGCCGACGGCACTTGTGTCCGATACGCTCAACTATCCCAAGTTCTACATCCACGACACCACGGAGTACGTGCGCCAAAGCCTCGCTATCTGGGAGGAGCTCGGCTTTGAGTTCGACGCCATCTCGACCGGCTTTATCGTGACCGAGGAAGAGACGCGCATCATTTCGGACTTCTGCCACCGCCGCGCGCAAAAGGGCACTAAGGTTTTCGTCGATCCCATCATGGGCGACAACGGCAAGCTCTACGCCGGCGTGCCCGAGTCCACGATCGGTCTCATGCGCAGCCTGCTCGAGTGCGCCGACTATGCGGTGCCAAACTACACCGAGGCGTGCCTGCTTACCGATGCGCCCATTGCCGAGCAAATCACGCCCGATGAGGGCCGCGCTCTTGTGGATGCCGTGCGTGCCCTGGGCGCCAAGTCGGTGGTCATTACGAGCGCTGTGGTCGACGGTGCGAATGTCGTCATCGGTTACGACCATGTGGCGGGGGAGTACTTCACGATTCCCTTCGACCTGATCCCGGTTTACTTCCCGGGCACGGGCGACACGTTCTCGGCGGTGCTTGTCGGCCGCGTTATGGCTGGTTGGAGCCTGCAGCGCGCGACGAGCGATGCCATGCGCGTGGTAGCCGAGCTTATCGAGCGCAATGCCGACCAGGAAGACAATTCCGCCGGCCTTCCCATCGAGGCCTGCCTGGATGTGATCGACCATGAGTAACGCCGGCGAGGGCGGCATCAGGCCTGCGGGCGAGAGCAAGCCGCTCGGCGCGTCGCGTGGCAAGCGTCCGCGTATCCGCGTGAGCTGCGTGGACCAGCTGGGTGCGTGCCGTTGTCACCATGGTCACAAGCCGGGCGACGTTTTTGACTTCGACCGAGACCGCGGCAAGATGTGCGCCATGGCCTGCCATGTGGGCTTTCCCTATATCGATATCCTGCGCTATGGCGGGACCGTGCCTGGAAACGAGCCCGGCACGGCAAAGTTCTGCTGCCCCGAAGTCGATACGCTGAACGTCTGGCTTGCCGAGATCGTTGACGAGTAGTCGAGCGCAATGTGGCAAAGGGACAGCCCCTTTGCCACAATCGCCGGTGGTGCCCCTTCTTTTGCTTATAATCTCAAATCTCTGCATTTCATCCGATTTTAGGTTCTAAAAATTCTGCGTTTCATCGATAATCAAGCGTATAAAACTTTGCATTTCATTTGATGGCACTGAGGGGAGAGCCTATGCTGCGCAGGAAAATAGCGGCAGAGCTGGAGCGTTGGCTGAAGTCTGCCGAGCAAAAGGCCTTATTCATTACAGGTTCTCGCCAGATCGGCAAAAGCTATTCGATTCGCGCATTTGGCAAAGCCAACCATGCAACCTACATCGAGCTTAACCTCATGGAAAATCGCCAGGCAAAAGATGCTCTTCTCGAGGCGCGGGATGCCGATGATTTCATCAGCAGGGTGACGCTTCTTTCGGGAAAGTCGATTGCACCAGGCAAAACGCTCGTGTTTATCGATGAGGTCCAAGAGGCCCCCGACATCATGACGATGGCAAAGTTCCTTGTTGAGGGCGGGAGGTGCCGCTGGGCGTTTTCGGGGTCAATGCTTGGGACCCAGTTCAAGGGCGTCAGGTCCTATCCCGTGGGGTATGTCCACGAGCTTAGGATGTTCCCGCTCGATTTTGAGGAGTTTTGCTGGGCAACCGGGGTGAGCGAGGGGGCTCGTCAAACGATACGTGACGCGTGTATCAGCGAGAGGCCCATTCCTGATTACATTCATGACGCGATGATGGCAAACTTCAGGACCTATACCGTTGTCGGCGGAATGCCGGAGGTTGTGCAGCGTTTCCTTGACACGCAGGGCGACCTTGCCTCTGTTCGTCGGCTACAGTCAGAGCTCAACGAACAGTACCGGCGGGATATCTCCAAGTATGCAAACGGGCGAGCCCTGCAGGTGCAGAGCATCTACGATCAGCTCCCTATTATGCTCGAGGGCGAAAACAAGCGCTTCGTGCTCAATTCCATTGACCCCAAGGCTTACTACGAGAAGTATCAGCGAGATTTTGTATGGCTTGTCGATGCCGGCGTTGCTCTCAAAGCCGATATCGTAACCGAGCCAAAATCGCCCCTGCTCAAGGCGGCGCGGCCATCGCAGTTCAAGCTATATCAATCGGATACGGGCATGTTGATGGCGCGCTACCCCGTTGGAGTCGCCCAAGCGGCGTATCTTGATAGCAAGGAGCCCAATCTGGGCGGCATTTACGAAAACGTGGTGGCCCAGCAGCTGGCTGCCCAAAATCGCCAGCTTTACTACTATCAGACAAAAAAGCGCGGTGAAGTGGACTTTGTGGTCGATGGACCGGATGGGACGGCTGTTCCGATCGAGGTTAAATCGGGCTCCTATTACCACGCGCACGCTGCGCTCGGTCATGTGCTTGATACGGCTGAATATGGCGTAAGGCTCGGGATTGTTTTCTCGAGAGGCAACGTTGAGCGCAACGGAGCGGTTCTCTATTTGCCGCTATATGCGACCTGGGCCCTTTCGGATGTTTTGGGCGACTCCTGTGCCAAGGGGATTAAGCTGGAGGTCAAGCCGGTCTAGGGCCAGTCCCTTTGTCACATTCATGAGTGTGGATTTTCTCCCGTATAGAGCGCACTCGAACGCTCAAAGCGGGAGAAAATCCACGCTCGTTTCGCGCCGAAGACGTGGCTCGCGACCTCGCTTGTCTACAGTTGCTCGAGCATAGCGGTGCAACCGTCGAGCACGTCGCGGTAGGTGGCATCGAAGTTGCCGGTGTACCAGGGATCGGCCACGTCGCCGGGGCGCTCGGTCCAATCGAGCAAGCGTGTAACCTTGCCGTCGGGATCGTCGCCAAAGATGCGCCGCAGGCCGCGGGCGTTTTCGTCGTCCATATAGACAATGTGGTCCCAGTCGCCATACTCCGCGCGACGCACCTGGCGGGCACGGTGCGCAACGACGGGAATCCCGACTTCACGCAGCTTGGCGACCGTGCCATGATGCGGCGGGTTGCCGATCTCCTCGGTCGAGGTCGCAGCGGAATCGATGGCAAACTCCGCCTCGCGCCCAGCGCGGCGCACGAGTTCGGTAAACACGGACTCAGCCATCGTCGAGCGGCAGATGTTGCCGTAGCAGATAAACAGTACGCGTTGCATATGCGGTTTCCTTTCGATCGCCATCATCGAGCTCGAGTATCGCATCTACGCCTACGCCCTCGCCCGCCTGCGCTCCCAGCGAGCCAACTTAATCGTCACCAGCGTGAGCGCCCAGGCCACAAGCGAGAACGCGGCACCGACCGCGCCCACGTACGCAATGCCAATGCTGCTTACCACGGCGCCGCCCACTGCGGTGCCAAACGAGATGCCGACGTTAAACGCCATGGGCTCCACCGAGCTCGCGAGCACCATCGATTTGGGATGGCGGCTGCGAGCCACGTCCATAAAGTGCGTGATGCACGACACCGAGAACAGGTACATGAGCATCGCCAGGCTAAAGACAAAGACAAGTGCGAGCGGCATGGCAGCGCCTACGGCAAACAGCCCAAACAATGCCGCCGCCTGCAGCACAAACGTCACGAGTAGCGCCTTCATGCCAAAGCGCGCATCGATCCATCCGCCCAGGATGTTCGAGATCAGGCAGAACACGCCGTAGGCCATGAGCGTGGTACTGGCTTCGACCGTGCCCATGCCCAGCACCTGCTCAAGATAAGGCGTCACGTAGCCATAGAAAACGTAGACCGACCCCACGCCAAACAAAAAGATGAGCATGCCGGTGACGATGCTCGGCTCGCGTAGCAGACCCGCCTGCTCGCGAAAGGTGGCGGGCTCGTCGGTTTGCCCAGTGCGCGGCATAAACGCCACGAGCGCTCCGCAGATCAGAACGGCAAAGGCCAGCGTGCCGTACATGGCCACGTGCCAATCGAGCGTGTCGGCCACAAACTTGCCGATCGAAGTGACAAAGACCATCGCCACGGAAAACGCGCCGTACACCACCGAGATGGCAAGCGAAGTTTGCTGCGGGGACAGCAGCTCGGGGATATACGTCACGCCCACGGCGAGCAGTGCGCCCGAGACGGAGCCCAAGATGATGCGCGAGGCGAACAGCACTTGAAAGTTGGGTGCCAGCGCCATGACCAGGTTGCCGAGCACAAAGACGATGCTATAGCACACGAGTAGCTGGTAACGACGGAAGCGCCCCGTGCTGAGCGCAAGCACTGGCGTCGCGATGGCGTAGACAAGCGCAAACACGCTAATAAGTTGGCCTGCGGTGGCAAGCGATACGCCGAGTTCCGTCGCTAGGTCGCTTTCGATGCCGATGACCACGAACTCGGAGCAGCCGAGCGAGAATCCCAACAGCACGAGCAGCGCCAGGCAGAGCTTGGTGCGTGCGGGGGAGAGCGCGGCGGCAGTTGACTTACTTTTTGGCGTGGTTGCGGCGGTCAAGGTTGTCACTCCAATGTCGCGTGAATAAGCGGGATTCAATCCCTGCAACTCTAACAGAATGTGACAAAGGGACAGTCTCTTTGTCACATTCGCGGCGTGGCTGCCGCCTAAACCGTCACAACATTCGATGAAAATCTCGCAAACGAGGAAAAACGTCGAATGTTGTGACGGTTTTCGTGTCCGGCGCGGGTGAGCTTCGGTGCCGTCTGGGGGTATAAGACTAGCGAGTGTTTATTTGCGAGGCCTAAGGGGCGCCCCGTATGGATATCGATAACTTTGAATGGTGGTATAGCGAGGGCGAGGCTCCGGACGAGGAGTGGGACGAGCCCGCGTCGCGTGACGTGTCGAGCGACGAGGACGAGACCGGCAACGATGCCGCTGTCGAGCCTGATGCCGCCTCCGATGCCGCCGAGCCCCTGACCTTTGAGCAGGCTTGGGCCCAAGCCGAGGCCGATGAGGCTAAGGCCGATGCCACGGCCACACTCGGTGAGCCGGCGGACATGTCCATCTCGCCGGCAAAGATCCCGCAGCCGCGTCACACCATCGACCCCGACAGCACGGCATCCTTCAGCATTCTCGACGTGCCCGCGCAAGGCGCCCAGGCGCCTGCGCCCACACATCGCCCCGACCTGGCTCGTGAGGAAGACACGGGCCGCCGTTCTCCGCTCGGCCCCATCCTCATCGCCTTCATGGCCGGCGTTATCGCCTGCTCGGCAATCGGTAGCGTTTGGAGCCATGTCGAGCAGCAGCGTCAAGACGCCGCCAAGGTCGAGATGTCTGTCGAGCAATCGCTCAGCCGCACGCGCTCGGTACATGTGTCGGTCGAGGTCAAGGACGGCGCGATGTGGGACACCGCGCGTGGCGACAGCCAAATGCTCATCCACATCGTGGGGCGTACGCTCAAAGGGCAGACGATTGACGAGTATCAATACGTCAATTCCGCTGGTGACGGCATCGAGCTCAAGCCCGGCGACTACGAGCTCACCGTCGACGAACCGCCCGTCGCCACCGACGGCACGCGCTTCCGCGCCTCAAAGCGCATGGTTCCCGTGAGCTTTAACTCGCAGGCGCCCGATACGGTCGATAGCACTCCGCAGGGCGGGTTTGACCTTTACGCTATTGCTCAATAACTGCGCCTGTCGCTCAACCCCGCCGCCAAGAGTGGGACAATAGCCCTCGACACTATTGTTTACTTTTGGAGGAAGTAGCATGTCTACCGTCACTACCATCAAGCGCGGCAGCCTCACCGCGGCCATCGATTCCATGGGCGCCCAGCTCACGAGCCTTGCCCTCAACGGCAACGAGTATCTGTGGCAGGGCGACCCCGCCTTTTGGGGCAAGCATGCGCCCATCCTGTTCCCCATTGTGGGCTCGCTGCGCAACAACACGGCGACGTCTGCGGCTGGCACCTGCGAGATGCCGCGCCACGGCCTCGCGCGCATCGTCGAGCACAAGCTGGTCGAGGTTTCGGAGGACGGCTCCTCGGTAACGTACGAGATCACCGACACGCCCGAGTCGCTCAAGGCCTTTCCGTTCCACTTTAAGCTCAACATGACCTATGCCCTGACTGGTGACGCCACACTTACCCAGACCTTTGCCGTCACCAATACCGGCGACGTGGACCTGCCGTTCTCGGTGGGCGGCCACCCCGCATTTAACGTACCTGCTCCCGGTGCCGAGGATGAGGCGTTCGAGGATTACGAGCTGGCATTTACCGAGGCTTGGACCAACGAGGCCCCCATCATCACGCCCGATGGCCTCATGACGTTCGAGGGCAGTTACAAGGCTCCCGATAACTCGGACGTGCTGCCCATCACGCACCGCAGCTTCGATAACGACGCCATCATGTTCACCGATACCCCGGGCTCCACGCTCACGCTGCGCGGCCGCAAGTCGGGCTACGGCGTCAAGATCGATTTTGAGGGCTTTAAGTACATTGGCGTGTGGTCTGCCGCCAACGACGCCCCGTTTGTGGCGCTCGAGCCCTGGACCGGTCACACCACCATGGACACCGAGGACGACGTCTTTGAGCACAAGGTCAACACCATCACCTTGGCTCCCGGCGCTACCGATAAACGTAGCTTTAGCGTCACCCTGCTCTAGAGGTTCCGCCGTTCTAATGAACGGCGGGCCGGTCGACGCTGCGCGACACCCAGAGCGACAATTTGTCATTCAAAAGGCACGGCATGACCAGAAGGTCTATGCCTTGCCTTTTTCATGCCTAGTCGTTGGGGACGTTCTTGTTTGACTAGTCGTTTAAGAACGTCCCCAACGACTACCAATCGTTTTCAGTTCGTAAACTTGTATATATGCATTTATATATGCATTTGCTGGAGGTAGCGCTGAGCGGTATCCTGTTAAGTCGTCAGCATACGATTCAACAGGGAAGGCAGATTATGCATTCTCCCCATCAACGCGACGCGCATCCACGGCCGGTATGCAGCCGTCGCATCTTTTTGGGTAGCGCTCTCGCTGCGAGCGCTACTGTCGTCGCCGGCGCACTTGCCGGTTGCCAGCGCCCCTCCACGCTGGAAGTAGTTCAGCCCACGACGGGCGGCGGTCGCGACGACCTGTCCGATTCCGTGATCGGCAAGGACAAGATTCGCATTGGCATGGAGGCGGCCTACGCCCCGTACAACTGGCAGGTCTCCGAAGCCAGCAAGTACACTATCCCCATCGACAACGTGCAGGGCGCCTATGCCGATGGCTACGACGTGCAGATCGCCAAGATTGTCTGCAAGGCCCTCGGTGGCGAGCCCGTTGCCGTCAAGCAGAGCTTCTCGGGCCTTATCGATTCGCTCAACAACGGCCAGATCGACCTCATCATCGCCGGCATGAGCGCCACGCCCGAGCGCGAGGAGTCGGTCGGCTTCTCCGACCCGTACTTTATTGGCTACTTTGGCCTGTTCGTAAAAGAGGGTTCCCCCTACCAAAACGCCACCAAACTCAGCGACTTTAGCGGTGCCACGGTACTCGGCCAAAAGGACACCATGCTCGACACCGTCATCGACGAGATTCCGGGCGTTGTGCACAAGAACCCGGTCGACTCCGTCCCCACGGTGTTCTCGAATCTGCTGCAGGGCACGTGCGACGCCGTGACCTACAACACCGAGAACGAGAAGGGCTATATGGCCCAAAATCCGGGCATTGTCCCTATTCATTTTGCTGAGGGCGAGGGCTTTAAGCAGGAGATCGCGGCAAACGTCGGCTGCCGCAAGGGCTCGGACAAGCTGCTTAAGCTCATCGACAAGACACTCAAGGGCATTAGCCAAGAGGAGCGCGACCAAATGTGGGACGCGTGCCTCGACCGTCAGCCGGCATAGGGGGGCAGCATGAAAACCATCAATCGTCTGGCCTCCTTTATCAAGGCCGACCACCGTTATGTGTACCTGGGCACGAGCGTTATCGCGGCGCTCGGCCTGGCGTTTAGCCAGCGCAACCCCACGCCGCTGAGCTTCTTGGCCCCCGCCGGTATCTTCCAGGATTGCCTTTGGGCAATTCTTTGGGCCTGGCTCGTCGTATCGGCGGCGGCGCTCGTCACCAAACTCATGCACTGGAACGACTATCGCGAAAAATCGCCGTTCGCATCCGAGCGCTTCCGTCGCGGCGCGCGCCTGGGCAGCTATGTCGTCGTTGCTATTGCGGCGATCTTCTTTGTCGACCGCTGCGTCATGTCATTTATCGACCTGGTGCAAGTGAGCATTGTCTCGGACTCCAACCCCAGCGACTTTTTGTCGAGCCTGGTCTACATGACCTACAAGAGCGGCGACTTCTTTATCCGCGGCATCGAGATCACCATCGCGCTTGCCACCTTCGGCACCGTCATCGCATTCTTCCTGGCGTTGCTCTTTGTGTTCCTGCGTATTCAGACCTTCGATCGCGTGGACAACGACCTGGTGCGCTTCTTTAAGAGCATTGGCCGCGGCTTTGCGACCATCTACTCCACCATCGTGCGCGGCACGCCCATGATGGTCCAGGGCCTGCTCATCTATTACGCGGGTTTCACCGTTTTGCGCGGCATGGGCTTCGAGACCGCCCAGGCCAACCAGATCTGGAGTACCTTCACCGCCGGCCTCGTCACCATCTCGCTCAATTCCACCGCCTACATGATGGAGGTCCTGCGCGGCGGCATCGAGTCCATCGACCCCGGCCAGGCCGAGGCGGCGCGTTCGCTGGGTCTGTCGCAGTGGCAGGCTATGCGCAAGGTCGTGTTCCCCCAGGGCATTAAAAACGCGATTCCGGCGCTCACCAACGAGCTCATCATCAACATCAAGGACTCGTCGGTGCTCTCGGTCATCGGCGTGTTCGACCTCATGTACGCCACCACCACCGTCGCCGGCGTGTACTACCGCCAGATGGAGGTCTACTGCGTGGCGCTCGTGGTCTACCTGATCCTGACGCTCGTGGCGAGCCGCCTGCTCGAAGCCTTTGGCAAAAAGCTCGGTGCCGAGGCTCCGGTCACGCTGCCCAGCTCTAACTAGGCTTAAGACGAGGAGAATCATCATGGCAGATACCGCCACTACCGGCGTTGCGGCCGCCGCACAGACCAATGAGCCGCTCATCCGCGTCGAGGGCCTGCGCAAGAGCTTCGGCTCGCTCGAGGTACTCAAGGGCATCGACCTGTCCGTTAACCCCGGCGAGGTCGTCACCATCATCGGCGCCTCGGGCTCGGGCAAGTCGACCTTCTTGCGCTGCCTCAACCTGCTCGAGACCCCGGACGCGGGCCACATCTGGTTCCACGGCCAGGACCTTACGGCCGAGCGCTGCAATATCAATAAACTCCGCGAGGACATCGGCATGGTGTTCCAGGGCTTTAACTTGTTCAACAACATGGATGTGCTCGACAACTGCACGCTCGCGCCCGTCACGCTCAAAAAGATGAGCAAGGCCGAGGCCGAGAAGGTCGCGATGGAGCACCTGACCAGCGTGGGACTCGAGAAGTTCGCGCACGCCGCCGTGGGCCGCCTGTCCGGTGGTCAAAAGCAGCGTGTGGCCATCGCTCGTGCCCTGTGCATGAACCCGCAAATCATGCTGTTCGACGAGCCGACCTCTGCGCTCGACCCCGAGATCGTGGGCGAGGTGCTCGAGGTCATGCGCAAGCTCGCCGCCGACGGCATGACCATGGTCGTCGTCACGCACGAGATGGCTTTTGCCCGCACGGTGTCCGACCGCGTGGTCTTTATGGACAAGGGCGTGGTGCTCGAGGACGCCGCGCCGGCTGAGCTCTTCGGCAATCCCAAGCACCAGCGCACCCGCGAGTTCCTCTCGCGTTATCTCAACGACAAATAATGCAAGCGAACGTGGCAAAGGGACCGCCTCTTTGCCACGTTATTTTTGGAGGAAGGCATGGCCGAGGTTTGGCGCTTCTTTGCGCACGAGGATGATTTTGCCGATATCGACGAGGTCGGCGCGTGCGAGCGCCTGGGCCGCGTGCTGTCGTTTCCGACGATTTCGAGCATGGATGCCCAGACGGTGGACTGGCGGGCGTTTGCCGACCTGCGCGCCTATATGCAGCAGGCCTGGCCGCGCGTGTTTGCGACGGGCGAGGTCGAGCTCATCGACCATTCGCTGCTCGTGACGCTTGCCGGCACCGACCCCGCCCTCAACCCGGTCATGCTCATGGGCCACATGGACGTGGTTCCCGTGGTGCCGGGCACCGAGACAGACTGGACGCACGATCCCTTTAGCGGGCACGTGGACGACGCCTATATTTGGGGTCGCGGCGCGATCGATATGAAAGACCAGGTCGCGGGCATTCTCGAAGCGGTCGAATATGCGCTGGCGCACGGTTGGCAGCACGAGCGCACGCTGCTGCTCGCCTTTGGCCAGGACGAGGAGACCACGCAGTACGGCGCGGGTGCCATTGGTCGCGCGCTCGAGGAGCGTGGCGTTGAGCTTGAGTACCTGATCGACGAGGGCGACTATCGTATCGTTGCGGCTGCCGAGTACAGCGCAGGTGAGGGTTGGCTTATGCATGCCGATCTTGCCGAGAAGGGCTATGCCGATATCGTGCTCAAGACGAGAAGCGAAGGCGGGCATTCTTCCAACCCTTATGGTGGCACGTCGCTCGAAGTGCTCAGCCGCGCTATTGCCGCGATTTGCGATATCGAGTGGCCGGCGCGTGTGACCGACCTGCTTGCCGCGCAGCTCGTCGAGCTGGGGCTTTATACCGCAGACGAGATTGCTGCCAGCAAGGATGCCATCGTGCGCGACTGCCTCGCCAGCAAAAAGCTGTACCCGCTTGTGACCACCACCTGCGCGCCCACGCAAATCGAAGGCGGCAGTACCGGTGCCAACGTAATGCCGCAGGATATGTGGGCTAATATCAACTTCCGCATGCTCGAGGGCACGAGCGTGGCCGATGTCGTGGCCTGCTGCCGCGAGGCCGTTGCCACCCCTGGGCTCGCTGGCCGAGTCGAGGTCGAGCTGGGCCCCGGCAGCTCCGAGCCCTCGCCGTCCCCGCGCGTGGGCGGTCCGGGGCTCGAGGCCGTCCGCGCCATCGCCGCCCGCTATTTCCGTGGTCCCAAGGGGACAGAGGAAAACGGATCGTCTGCGGTGGGCCAAGAGCCGATGAGCATCGTGCCCTCGACCGTGATTGGTGCAACCGATGCCGCCAACTACCAGCGCATTTGCCACGAGTGCATCCGCTTCTCCGCCTTTGTGGTCGACGATGACGAATGCGACCGCGGCGTCCACGGCACCAACGAGCGCATCACCCGTCGCGCCTACCTCCAAGGCATCCGCTTCCTCATCGCCCTGCTCCACACGCTCTAGCATGCGACAAAGGGACTGAGCCGATTTCATCGGTAATGAGACAAAAACTGTCATAGAATAAGACTAAGATATCTTAAGAGACATATGCTGGGGTTGGTATTCCTTGAACGACTGCGGGCATGTTCCAGACTGCCTCGGCCCCCCGGGGGGGTGCCCAGGTGGGTCGCCGTGTGACGGGGAGGGAAATTATGCAGGAGCTCAGAGAGGCGACGTCTCTACTCATGAATATGGTTACCGGGGGGGGGTGTCCCAGCAGGGAACTTCTTGGTGGACATCGGCCGCGCGAGCGGTGGTCCGTCATGTCTTGTGGCCGTCGTCGCGGGCTGCGCCCGGTCTCACCATATGCGATTGTTCTGGCCCTCGCCATCGCGCTGACGGCGAGTTTCTTCCTGCCGCTTCGTGCCGAGGCGGCAATTTCGGACCACACGGTTCCGACGATTTCGCCTTCGGGGACAACAATCAACCTGTTTGATTACTGGGTGAATCCCGATAACCATCTGTCGGTTTCCGGCAACGGCGGCATCAACGCAAGCCTCCGGTTCCAGTTTAACGATGGCCAGGGTGATGCACCGCTCAACCATTGGACGGGCAACACGAACCCGCAGCCCGGCATTGTCAGCAACACGCTTTCAGACGGCTACCCGCAGCTTTCCGGTACCTATGGCGGCGACTCCCTCCGCTATCTGTTCGATTCCTCTGCCCAGACCGGCAAGACGTCCCATTTTGGCGTGACGGGCCTCCTCAAGGTTCAGGACGGCTACTACGTCTATGACAGCTCCGAAAACTACGCAGCCTACAACGCTGACAAGAATGCCTTCGACGTCTATGACACCTGGGGCATTGACAAAGTGGGCGATTCGTCCCATCGGGGTCAGTTCTTCCCGTTCGATGCGGCAGACAAGGTGTTCAAGGAGGAAAGCGGCCGGCTCGTCCAAAATGGCATCACGGCAGACAACGCTGGTAACCACGTCAACCACCACTTCGGCCTCTCAATGTCCACGCGATTCGTGCAGCCCAACGGCGGCCTGACGAACGATAAGAAGGACATGACCTTCGAGTTCGCCGGCGATGATGACGTCTGGGTGTTCATTGATGATGTCCTCGTGGGTGATATCGGCGGTATTCACAGCCGTGCGAGTCTGAGTATCAACTTTCATACGGGCGGCATTAAGGTGAACGACAAAAGCGACGGCACGCTGCTGAGCAAGTACCAGGCGGCGAAAAAGGGCACTTCGGGCTTCGACGGCAACACCTTCAAAGACGGCACCAACCACACCCTCAAGTTCTTCTACCTGGAGCGCGGCGCCACCGACTCCAACATGGAGCTCAAGTTCAACCTCGTGACGGTGCCCGAGTCCGACATCATCAAGTTCGACCAGGATGGCGGTCCGGTGGAGGGTGCTCAGTTCGCGCTGTACAAGACAGACGAGAACTTCACTGACACGACCGCTAATCAAAATAACCTACTTGGCTCCGGCACCACGAACGCGAATGGACAACTGACGCTCACAAATGACGTGGACAACGGCGTTATCAACTTCGATGACCTTTATAAAGAGTATCATTACCAGCACTACCTCCTGAAGGAAACAAAAGCGCCCAACGGTTACCGCTCGAGCCTCACGGCAACGGACGGTAACATGCAGCTCGAGTACGTGCCCGCAAGCGACAAGAAGGACGCGGGCGGCGTCATCATCAACCGCGGCGGTATGGACGCGGACAGCGTCGTGTGGAAGACCGGTGCGTTCGCCGCTGCGAAGGAGACCATCACCGCGCCGTCGACCGTGTACAAGGCAAATGATAACCTGACGAAGTCCGACAAGATCGACGACCTGGAGTCCGGCATACTGTTCGCTGTGGTGCTCAAGCGCGATAAAAGCGCAAACGCAGATATCAAAGATCAGAACAATTGGTACGCCGTGTCGGGCGACCCATCGACGGGAATGGGGTACACCCTCGCCGAGAAGTCGAGCAAGGCCGGCGCTATCGAGGCGGCGAAGAAGGACCTGCACGCCTTCACGCTCAACACGAGCGGCCAGTACCAGGTAGAGATTCAAAATCTGCCCGGTGATATCTCCAAGTACTACTACCTGCTGAGCGGTGATGCCCGCAAGGATGCCGAGTACACGGTGGCCATCTACTACACAACGGCGAGCTCCATCGCCGAAGCGAGGATGGACAACACGGTCCACGTGTTCAGCGATGACCTCCCCGACGGCAAGGAGAATTTCCGGCGGCAGTTCGCCACGCGCCTGCTCGTCACGAACATCCAGAACCGCCTGTTCGTGCAGAAGACCGATACCGAGGGCAACCCCGTAGACGGCGCGAAGTTCGGCTTGTACACGGACGGTCAGGTGACAACAGACGCGAACGGCAAAGTCGTGCTCAACGGCGACCAGATCCCCTACGACACCTTGACGACGGGGCAGGTCAGCAACCCGATCCAGCTCGAAGGGGCGGGCATATTCCCGTGTACGAGCGACGGCAACAAGCCGCTCGTGAAGGGCGCCTACTTCCTAAAGGAGGTCTCGGCGCCCAAGGGCTTCCTGCTTAACGACACGCTCACCAAGGTGATTGTGGACGATTACGGCGTCCATGCCGATGCTGGTACGGCCGATGACGGCGTCTCGACGTTCGTGGGGCCGGGCGCGCTTATGAAGAGTCTGGGCCAGTTTGGCGCAGAGGGCGACATCGACAACACACTCACGTGGATCAAGGGTATGCGGCAGACATCGGATGGCGTGACCGATGGCGGTAATCTTTCGTGGAGCGATGTCGATTCCGCCGGTGCCGGCGACACGGTACACCTCAAGTACGGCGCCAACGGACGTATCTACCAGTATGGGCCCACCAAGGCGGGCGAACCCTACCGCCTGGAGACCGAGACGGGCTGGATACGTATGGGCATCACGCAGGATGAACCTGGTGTCACTAATGTGAAGGGCGCCCGCGCCGATCTGGGCGACATGAACCTGAATGCCCTGTTCACGGGCGCCACCTGCGTGCGCGTGGCGAACGAACGCGAGGCGAGCCTCGAGGTGACGAAGAAGGTTGACGTGCCCGATGGACTGACGGGCAATAAGGATGCGGAGTTCACCTTCAAGTTCACCGTGCCCAAGGGGAAGACGTATAAGGCTGCAGTCTTCGAGAAGGCGGGCGCGGCCGATGAGAAGCAGGTCGGCGATATGTTCGACCTGACGAACGGACGCGAGCAGACCATCACGGCCGGCCAGACGATCCGCGTGTACGGTCTCGCCGAGGGTGACAAGTATACGGTTCAGGAGCTGACCCGCGCGGGCAAGATGCCGGCCGGCTTCACGCTGACCAAGCGCGAGCAGGGCGGCAACGCCCTGGGCGGCGAGGGCGACAGCATCGAAGGCACGATTGCGAAGCAGAACGCCAACGGCACGCTGGCCGACGCCAACAAACTGGTATTCACGAACACCTACAGCGTAAAGCTGCCGGTGACGCTCACCAATGCGTTCTGGGCGCAGAAGGTGCTCCGGGGCCGTAACTGGAAAGATGGCGATAGCTTCAAGATTTACCTGCGCGCGGACAAGGGCACGCCGATGCCTGACGGTGCCGGGGATGCGCCCGTGAGTGATATGAAGCAGGTTGTGAAGACCGTCGAGAACGGGGACAAGTTCGACTTCGGTAAGATTGAGTACGCCAAGCCCGGCACCTACACCTATCTCATTGCCGAGGCCACGCCGTCTCAAAACGACGCTGACTGGCTGCCCGGGTTCGGGTATTCGAGCGCTTCCTACCGCGTCACGGTGACGGTGAGCGATAACGGCGACGGCACGCTGTCGCAGCCGGCAGTCAAGATGGAGCAGACCTACACCGACGACGGCATGAGCCATGAGGACAATCCGATCGAGGTCGCTGACAAAATCGCCAAGATCACGAACACGTACCACCCGAAGGAGACCTCGGTTGCGCTCGAAGCGACGAAACGCTTTACGGGCGGCACGCTCGCGGGCGGTGACTTCATGTTCCAGCTGCTCGACAGCGACGGCAAAGAGCTCCAGGCTGTCCAGAATGACAAGGACGGCAAGGTCGCCTTTGCAGCCATCGACTACGCTACGCCGGGCGAGCACGACTACGCCATCAGGGAGGTTGCCGGCAACGACTCGACCATCGTCTACGACGCGAAGGACGTGAAGGTCCACGTCAAGGTCACCGACGAGAAGGGCGAGCTGAAGGCGACCGTCACATACGACGGCGAGAAGGCCGTGCCGACCTTCACCAACTCGAAGCCGACGACGGACGTTACCGTCGAGGCCACGAAGACCCTCAAGGGCAAGGACCTGACGGCTGGTGCGTTCACTTTCGGCCTATATCAAGGCGACGCGACTACGGTTGATCCCATCCAGACTGTCCAGAACGACAAGGGCGGCAAGATTAAGCTCATCCTCACCGGTCTGACCATAGGCGAGTACGACTACACGCTCAAGGAGGTCGCTGGCAGCGATTCGACCATCACCTACGATTCCACGGCGGTGAAGGTCCACGTCTCGGTGAAGGCGGACGGTGACAAGGCAAAGGCGACTGTCACCTATGACGACAAGAATGATGCCCCGACCTTCACTAACAAGTATCAGCCTGCCGAGACCTTGGCTACACTCACGGCGAAGAAATCGTACGTGAAGTCCGACAACACGCAGGCCACGCTCAAGGGCGGCGAGTTCACCTTCGACCTGTACGAGGGCGATCTGACGGCCGAGCAGCTGAAGGGCAAGCAACCCATCCGGAGCGCCAAGAACGGCGAGGACGGCACCGTTACCTTCCCGGCCATCAACTACACCAAGGCCGGCGAGTACAAATACACTATCGCGGAGCAGAAGGGCGACCTGTCCCACGTGACCTACGACGCTACGGTGCACCATGCCGTGGTGACAGTCGTGGACAACGCCGGCAAGCTGGAGGCGAGCGTCACCTACGACGACGGCAAGACGGATGCCCCCACCTTCAGGAACACCTACAACGCAAAGGGATCCGTGGAGCTGACGGCGACCAAGGTCGTTGCGGTCGCGCCGGGCTTCACGCACGACACCAAGCTGAAGGGCGGCGAATACACGTTCGAGCTGAAGGGCGCCGACGGCAAGGTGCTCGACACCGCGAAGAACGAGGCCGATGGCACGGTGAAGTTCACGCGCGACTTCGAGCTCGCCGACCTGGGCGGCGCCGCGAGCAAGGACTTCACCTACACCATCGCGGAGAAGCCGGGCACGGAGCCGGGCATGGTCTACGACACCCATGCGCTCATCTACAAGGTGACGGTCGCGGACGATGGCACCGGCTCGCTGACGGCCACACCGCAGGTAACGAGTGGAGACAAGACCTTCACGAACACGTACCACCCGAAGGAGACCTCGGTAACGCTCAAGGCGACGAAGCGCTTCACGGGTGGCGAGCTCGCAGGGGGCGACTTCACGTTCCAGCTGCTCGACAAGGATGGCAACGTGATCCAGACCGTCCAGAATGACAAGGACGGCAAGGTCGCCTTCCAGGCAATCAGCTACGACACGCCGGGCGATCACGACTACACCATCAAGGAGGTTGCCGGCAACGACCCGACCGTCGTGTACGACACGAAGGACGTGAAGGTCCACATCAAGGTCTCCGATGAGAAGGGCGAGCTAAAGGCGACCGCCACCTACGACGGCGAGGCCGACGTTCCGACCTTCACCAACTCGAAGCCGACGACGGACGTTACCGTCGAGGCGACGAAGATCCTCACGGGCAAGGACCTGACGGCCGACGCGTTCACCTTCGGCCTGTACGACCAGGCCGGCAACGAGGTCGCCAAGGGCACCAACGACCGGGGCGGCAAGGTCGAGCTGGCCGTCAAGAACCTGAACCTGGGCGAGTACGACTACACGCTCAAGGAGGAGAAAGCCGGCCAGACCGTCGACGGCGTGGCCTACGACGCCAAGGAAGTCAAGGTCCACGTCAAGGTAGAGCAGAACCAGGGCGACAACAACAAGACGAAGGTGACCGTCACCTATGACGGTGCCGCTACGGCTCCCGCCTTCAACAACACCTACGACGCAAAGGGTTCCGTAACCCTGACGGCGACCAAGACCATCAAGGTTGCGGACGGCTTCGACCACACGACGAAGCCCGCGGACGGCGAGTTCACCTTCGACCTGAAGGACGCTGCCGGCAACGTGCTCGACACCGCGAAGAACGATGCAAACGGCAAGGTCAGCTTCACGCGCGAGTTCCAGCTCTCCGACTTGGACGGCGCCGCGAGCAAGGACTTCACCTACACCATCGTGGAGCAGCCGGGCGCGGAGCCGGGCATGGTCTATGACAGCCATCCCCTCACCTATACGGTGACGGTCACGGACGGCGGGAACGGAGCACTGAATGCGAAGGCGATCGTGACGAGCGCATCCGGCTCGGATACCTTCACCAACACCTACCAGCCGGCCGCGACCGGCCTGGCCCTCGGTGCGCAGAAGAGCTATGTGAAGAAGGACGACAACACGCCGATCGTCCCCAAGTGCGGCGAGTTCACCTTCGATGTGTACGAGGGCAACCTGACGGCTGAGCAGCTTGCCGGGGCCAAGCCCGTCCGGACCGCGACCAACGGCGCGGACGGAAGTGTTAACTTCGACGCCTTCTCCTACGCGAAGCCGGGCACGCACGAGTACACCATCGTGGAGCGGAAGGGTGATCTGGCCTACGTGACCTACGACGCCGCGGTGCACCATGCCGTGGTGACGGTTGCGGACAATGCCGGCACGCTGCAGGCGAGCGTCGCCTACGACGGCACGAATGTCACGAAGCCCAGCTTCACCAACACCTACGAGGCACAGGCGACGGACTCCGGCGCGATCGCCCTCACCAAGAGCGTTGACGTGCACGACGGCAGCTATCAGCTAAAGGCGGGAGACTTCGCCTTCGAGCTGGTGGGGTCTGACGGCTCGGTGATCCAGACCCAGAAGAACGATGCGCACGGCAAGGTTGCCTTCGACAAGCTGACCTTCGACCATGCGGGCACCTTTACCTACACGGTCCGCGAGGTGCAGCCGACGGGGGACGCGCCGGGCGTGCCGGGCGTGACCTACACCGGCAAGACGTACACCCTGACCTACGTGGTGAAGGACAACAACGACGGCAAGCTGGCGGTAGAGAGCTCCACGGCGAAGCCGAGCAAGGGCACCGAGAACGGCGTCACCCCCAACACCATGACGTTTGCGAACAGCTACCAGCCGGGCGCGACCTCCTACCAGATCTCCGGCATCAAGGTGCTTGAGAATACCGATTCGGCCACCATGCGGACGCCCGCCGATGGCGAGTTCACGTTCGCGCTGATTGACGCGGCCACCGGGCAGGAGATTGACCGGACCACGAACGCGGGTATCGCGTTTACCTTCAAGGCCATCTCGTACACTGCGACTGGTTCGCATACGTACCAGGTGAAGGAGGTTGCGGGCCAAGATGGCACCATCACTTACAGCGATGCGGTGTTGGATGTGACGGTGAGCGTGACCGACGACGGCAGCGGCCAGCTGACCGCGACGGCGAACAAGACGGCCGCGGATCTGACCTTCACCAACATCTACACGCCGACGGCAACGACGGCGACGATTACCGGAACGAAGGCTCTGACCGGCCGCGACTTGGCCGAGGGTGAGTTCTCCTTCGACCTGAAGGACGCCGACGGTAACGTGGTGCAGACGGTGCAGAACGGCGCCGACGGCACGTTTGGCTTCGCGCCGCTGCAGCTGGACAAGGTGGGGACGTACGTCTACACCGTGTCCGAGCGGGCAGGGGCGACGGCGAACGGCGTCACCTACGACACGACGGTCTTTACCGCGACGGTGACGGTGACGGAGAATGCGGAGACGCACGCGCTGGAGGCGCAGGTTGCCTACAGCAAGGGCGGCAAGGCTGCGGATGCGGTGGCATTCAGCAACAGCTACGCGCCGGCCGCGACTGAGGTGAAGCTGGGGGCCTCCAAGGTGCTGAGCGGCGAAGACCTTAAGGAAGGGCAGTTCTCCTTCCAGCTGAAGGATGCCGACGGCAAGGTGCTGCAGACCGCCAAGAACGCGGCGGACGGCACGGTGGGCTTCGAGGCGATCTCGTACGACAAGCCCGGGACGTACGCCTACAGCATCTCCGAGGTGGACGACGGTCAGAAGAACGTGACGTACGACGCGGCCGAGCACCGGGTAACGGTGACGGTGACGGACGACGGTGCGGGCCATCTGGTGGCGACGGTAACCTATGACGGTGACGTGGCGCCGGTGTTCAAGAACACGTACACGCCGCCGACCACCCCGCCGGTCAACCCGCCGACGGAGCCGCCCACCAACCCACCGGTGTCGAAGGAGGAGAAGCCGGGTCTGCCGAACATGGGCGATACCAGCTTGTCGCCGATGGCCCTGGGTGGCATCGCGGGCGGCGCGGTGGTGCTGATCGCCGCAGGCGTGATTCTGCGGCGCCGGAACCGGTAACTGCGGCGGCCGAGAAGGGCTTTGATTGAGGGCGGGTGGTCGCAGGGCGCGGCCACCCGCCCTTTTCGGTGAAAGGCTATGTTAGCCCGCCGTTTGCACGTCCGGCTCCGGATGGAACTCGTACTCCGGCTCCATCATCTTCTTCCAGGTCTTCCTGTAGCGCCCGTCCTCGAGCTGCTCGCGCATGAGCGGCGTCCTGTTCCCGTCGCGCCTACCTCCAAGGCATCCGCTTCCTCATCGCCCTGCTCCACACGCTCTAGAAGCCCGGAAAAGCTGCACGAAGCAGCCATCTGGACCCGGAAAAGCTGCAAATCTAGGCCAAATACACCCGGAAAAGCTGCAAACCGCAGGTGAAGGAGTTACATTCCGTGCGGGTTATATGCAGGTATGCCTGCGCACGCTATCATGTATAGGTTAGACCGCAATTATGTACCCCATACGCGAAGGGATGCGCATGTATCTGAAGATCGACATGTTCTAGCTGGGCTTACCCCCGCAGCGGCGCCCCGCGTCCCATCAATTCTGCCGATTTTCGCCTTCACGCATATAAAGGAGTCCGTCATGCGCGACAAGCTCGAAAAGATCATCAAGGCCTACGAGGAACTCGAGAAGAAGCTTTCCGACCCGGCCGTCGCCTCCGATATCAAGGAGTTCACGCGTCTCAACAAGGAGTACGCGCACCAGTCCGACCTCATTGCCGCCTCGCGCGAGTACATCGGCGCGCTCGATGACATCGAGGCTGCCAAGGAAATGCTGCACGATACCACCGACGCCGATGAGAAGGAGATGCTCCAGATGGACATCTCCGAAAACGAGGCCAAGCTTCCCCAGCTCGAGGAAGACATCAAGTACATGCTCATCCCGAGCGACCCCAACGACGACAAGAACACCATCGTCGAGATCCGCTCCGCCGCCGGTGGCGACGAGGCGGCCATCTTCGCCGGCGATCTGTACAAGATGTACCAGCGCTTTTGCGAGTCGCGCGGCTGGAAGACTACCGTGCTCGATTCCAGCCCCAGCGAGGCCGGTGGCTTTAAGTCCATCGAGTTCAAGGTCGAGGGCGACCGCGTCTACTCCGTCATGAAGTTCGAGTCCGGCGTGCACCGCGTCCAGCGCGTTCCCAAGACTGAGTCCCAGGGCCGCATTCAGACCTCCACGGCTACCGTCGCCGTACTTCCCGAGGCCGAGGAGATCGACGTCCAGATCAACCAGTCTGACCTGCGCATCGACACCTACTGCGCCTCCGGCCCTGGCGGTCAGTGCGTTAACACCACCTACTCCGCCGTGCGCATCACCCACCTGCCCACCAACACCGTGGTGCAGTCGCAGGAGCAGCGTTCCCAGATCCAGAACCGCGAGGTCTGCATGCAGATGCTGCGCGCCCGTCTGTACGAGATGGAACTCGAGAAGCAGCAGGCCGAGCTCGGTGCCGAGCGCCAGAGCCAGATCGGCCACGGCAACCGTTCCGAGAAGATCCGTACCTACAACCAGCCCCAGGACCGCGTGACCGATCACCGCATCGGTTTCAACTCCACCTACAACGGCGTCCTTCTGGGTGACCAGCTCGGCACCGTGATCGAGGCGCTCGCTGCCGCCGAGCGAGCCGAGAAGCTGGCACAGGCCGTTTAAGTTACGGCGTTTTACCAAACGCCGTAACTGCTCGACGCTGCGCGCCACCCAGAGCGACAATTTGGCATTCAAAAGGCAAGGCATGACCAGAAGGTCTATGCCTTGCCTTTTTCATGCCAACTTGTTCGCTCTGGACGTCGCTCGCTGTCCGTCCTCTACCTGCGGCGTTGCCATCGCTGCCGAAGACGGCAATTGATTAGTTGGCACTTAGGGACGTTCCTTTTCTACCGGCAGTTTGGGACACTCCTGGCTTAGTAGTCATTGGGGACGTTCTTAAACGACTAGTCAAATAAGAGCGTCCCCAATGACTAGGTTGGGCACATTGCTTTGTGAGTTTATTCAATCTTCTTTAATAACAATTAAGTTGTTTACCTGCTTAAAGTTACTTATCATTTTTAAAAATAATGCTCGAAAAAGCGTCCGAGAAGTCGCGGGACGGTTTTTGAGGGGTCGTTCGTCAAGCAATGTGGCAAGTTCTTGGTTAGATATTGGTCAGTTTTGGGTCAACCTTGCCAAAAGCTTGACGAATGCAGATTTAGACGTCGACGAATGAACATTTCAGGCAGGTTCCAAGCAAAATTCTGGGCTGATTCTCGATAATCGCCTTCAATCGTCCCTTGCCAAGCGCTGGCCTCGCGTACAATCTGCTCCGACATTCGCGCGCCGTCCGGCGCTTAAGAGGGGAGGGCCCCATGGCAAACGAGATCTGGACCATCAAGCGTTGTCTCGAGTGGACCAAGGAGTACCTGGCCGAGCGCGGCGAGGAGCACCCCCGTCTTTCTGCCGAGTGGCTGCTGTGCGCCGCCACGGGCCTGGCGCGCATTGACCTATATATGCGTATGGACGAGACGCTTAACGCGGCCCAGCTCGAGACTATGCATGCGGCCGTTGTCCGCCGCGCTAAGGGCGAGCCGCTGCAATACATCACGGGCAGCACGCAGTTTCGCATGATCGATGTCGCGTGCGCCCCCGGTGTGCTCATTCCGCGCCCCGAAACCGAGATGCTCGTCGAGGAAGTCCTCAATTATTTGGATGCCGAGGTGCTGAGCCCCGAGGCTGCTGCCCGTCAGCGTGTTGAGCTGCCTTGGAACGATGAGGTCGAGGAGGCACGCAAGGCCGAGGCCGCGCTGGCCGACGAGCGCGCGACTGCCGAGCGCCGTGCCGCTAACCTGACGGCTGCCGATGAGGCGGCGTTAGGCGGCGACGTACTGGGCAGCCGTGCCTATGCCGAGGAACTGGCCGACCGCGAGGCCGAGGAAGCCGCCGCGCAGGCAGCAGAAGCCGAAGCCGCGGAAGCCGCCGAGTCCGAGCTCGACGAATACGGCATCGCCATCGAGGGTGCCGGCCAGGAGACGGCTTCAGCTCAGGATGCCGCTGCGCCTGCCCCAACCGAGCCCTGCACTGCCCGCGTTCTCGAGGTCGGCTGCGGCACGGGCTGCATTTCGCTCTCCCTTGCCTGGGAGCGCCGCGGCCACGTTACCTGCACCGCCACCGATATCGAGCCGCGCGCTATCGATCTGGCCACCAAAAACCGCGACGCGCTCGGTCTCACATCCGATGAGGTCGCCTTTAGCCTCACCAACCTGGTGAGTTCCATTCCCCGCGAAGAGTGGGGCACCTTTGATGTGCTCGTCTCCAATCCGCCCTACATTCCGACCGACGTCATGCGCTCACTGCCGCACGAGGTCAAGGACTTCGAGCCCGACCTGGCGCTTGAGGGCGGCGCTGACGGCCTCGATATCTTCCGCCGCCTGCTCAATGCGGCGCCTTACATGCTGCGCGCCGGCGGCCTGTTTGCCTGCGAGCTCTACGAGGGTGCCCTCGATGCCGCGGCCGAGCTCTGTCGCCGGGCAGGCCTTTCGGACGTGCGTATCGTCCACGACCTCACCGATCGTCCCCGTATCGTCCGAGCCATCGTCACCGAGCCCAAGCAGCGCCAGTAATATTTATTAACTGGTTAACAAAAATTATAAAGTAGTTTATAATTAGGACGGCTGAAAGAGGTCGGCCCATGCAACCTCCTACCTTTCGGGAAATCATTGCCCTACTCAAGCACGATGGATTCGTGAAGGTCGCGCAAGTCGGTAGTCATGCTAAGTATGTTTCTGGCGATCGTGTTGTCACCGTGAACGGCTCTGGTGGTGATCGACCAAAGAAGGGCACGTGGGCAAGTATTCGTCGCCAAGCTGGATGGTAGTTGGAGGCAAAATGAGGCAGCGATTTACCTATGACTGCGTTCTCATAAAAGAAGACGACGGTTACTGCGCCAGCTTCCCGCAGATTCCCGGCGCCTTTGCCGATGGCGATACGCGCGAAGAAGCGATTACCCATGCCACCGAGGCGCTGATGGCGTTTTTGGCCGACGACCTCAACAACGGTTTGACTCCGGCAGGGTACGAACGCTCGGCCGAGGTCGTGGCCCTTTCAGTCGAAATCGACCACGAGGACGCTCGGGAAGCGGCGTGCCGAACATTTAAAGATGCAGCGCTGGACCTCAAAGTCTCCGCTCCGCGGATTACCGCGCTGGTCAAAGCCGGAAAACTCGATGTTGAACTCGTCGACGGCCGTCGGATGATAACGATAGACAGCATCGAGCGCTACGCCGCCCAAAGACGCCACGCCGGCAGGCCAAAGAAGTTCGTCGCAGTCCAATAACCCCCTCACTTTCACCGACTACTAGAGCCGCTCACCAAACCAACATGCGCTCTGGGCAAATAGGCTGAATGTTTCGTGCGAGAATGCCCCTCAGTAAACAAACTTTCACCAGAGCGTAAGGGGCTGGCATACACATGCAGACGGTCTATCGGGTATACGAGGGAACGCGCAAGCCGCATCGGCTCGCCGTCGAGCGCACGGCCGAGGTGCTCGGCCGCGGCGGCCTGGCCTTGATCCCGACCGAGACCGTCTACGGTGTCGCCGTGGCAGTCAACGCCTTCTCGGACGCCGTACCCCAAGATACAAGCGAATTCCCATCGTGGCCGCGCGATCCGCAGGCTGTCGTCAATGGCGCCGCGGTCCCTGCGCTCGGTACCGGCTACCGCCGTATCTTCACTCTCAAGCAACGTGAACTCACGCAAACCGTCGCTTGGCTGGTCGATGGCGTCGAAGCACTCGACCGCTATGGCGTGGATATCCCGGAAGAGGCCCGCGTGCTTGTCCGACGATGCTGGCCGGGCGCCCTGACTATCGTGGTCAAGGCGGCCCCCTGCGTGCCGACCTTTATGCGCGCCGCCGACGACACGGTGGCACTTCGCGCTTCGGCTTCGCCCGTGGTGCAAGCGCTCATCCGCGCCTGCGGCAGCCCTCTTGCCTGCACCAGCGCCAACACGCATGGCGCGCCCGCGCCGGCAAGTTTTGTCACGGTGGAGGAGCGCATCCTGGAGGGGGTCGATGTTGCCGTCGACGCCGGCGAGACCCCGTGTCGCGACGCCTCGACCATCGTGTCGTTCCAGCACGGCGGGCTCCAGATCCTGCGCCAAGGCGCACTTCCCGCATCAGAGATCGAACGGGTCCTGTCCGACCCGATGCAATAGAAAGGTGTAAGCGATGTCGTTGAATCTGGGCAGCCTGGGCATGGAAGATGCCTCGTTTAACTTTGGCGGTTCCTACATCATGGCGCTCGACTGCGGCACCACCTCGGTACTTGCGACCATCGTCGACGAGTACGGCTGCATCGTCGCGCAGGCACGTCGTAGCGTCAAAACCAGCTTCCCGCGTCCCGGTTGGATAGAGCAAGACCCCATGGAGGTGCTTGCCAGCCAGATCGGCGTGATGATGGAGGTCCAGTTTAAGAGCGGCATCCATTCTGACCGCATCGCCGCCATCGGTATCTCCAACCAGCGCGAGACCACGGTGGTGTGGGACCGCATAAGCGGCCAACCCATCTATAACGCCATCGTGTGGCAATGCCGTCGCACCGCACCTCTGATCGACGAGCTGGTCGAGCGGGGCGCAGAAGAGCTGGTGCGCTCCCGCACGGGACTCACGCTCGATCCGTATTTCTCGGCTTCCAAGGTGCAGTGGATCCTCGACAACGTCGACGGTGCGCGTGAGAGTGCGGCGGCGGGCGACCTCATGTTCGGCACCATCGACACCTGGCTCATCTACAACCTTACCGGCAGCCAGGTCTTTGCCACCGACTACACCAATGCCAGCCGCACGGCGCTCTTTAATATCCATACGCTCGATTGGGACGACGACCTGCTGGCGCTCTTTGACGTTCCACGTTCCATGATGCCCGAGGTTCGTTGGAGCTCGGGCGACTACGGCCGCGTCGCGAGCGACATCATGACCAACATGCCGCCCATCATGGGCGTGGCGGGCGATCAGCAGGCGTCGCTGTTCGGCCACTGCTGCTTCCATCCCGGCCAGACCAAAAACACCTATGGCACGGGTTGCTTTATGCTCATGAACACCGGCGACGAGGTCGTCGAATCCAAGAACGGTCTGGTCTCCACGATCGGTATCGCCGCGGACGGCAAGATCAGCTATGCGCTCGAGGGTTCTATCTTTGCCGCCGGCTCAACCATGAACTGGCTGCGCAACAACATGGGCATCATCTCGAGTGTGAGCGAGTCCGCGCAACTCGCCGCTTCGATCAACGACAACGAGGGCTGCTACTTCGTCCCCGCCTTCGCTGGCCTGGGCGCTCCCTGGTGGGACCCGCGTGCCCGCGGTATCGTGTGCGGCCTGACCGGTGCCTCGAGTCGCGCGACCATTGTGCGTGCGGCCTGCGAGTCCATGGCCTACCAGAGTTATGACGTGCTGCGCGCCATGGAGCAGGACGTGGGACTTTCGATTGAGCGCCTGTCCGTCGATGGCGGCGCCTCACGCAACGAGTTCATCATGCAATTCCAGGCCGACCTGCTGGATATCCCCGTGCTGCAATGCGAGACGGTGGAGACCACGGCAATCGGTGCCGCGTACTTGGCGGGTCTTGCCGTCGGCTATTGGGAAGACCTTGAAGAGCTGGAGCAAAATGCCCAGATCGTTAGGACCTTCCTTCCCCATATGCCCGCCGAGCGTCGCGAGCAAAACCTTGCGGGCTGGCGTGATGCAGTCAAGCGCTCGCTCAGTACCGCACAGTAGGGCTGCGATGGGCTGTTCGATACAACAAACCGCTAAACTTATGCATGGCGTGCGGCGGCAACATTGCTGCGCGCCTTGTCAGCAAGGCCGTTTTGCGGCTGCAACGAAAGGGGCAATCAACCCATGACCGTCACCTACGATGCGTCCCGTGTGACGCTTGTCGATCATCCGCTCGTCCAGCACAAGCTGTCGATCCTGCGCGACAAAAACACCGGCACCAACCAGTTCCGTCAGCTCGTGCGCGAACTCGCGCTTTTTGACGGCTACGAGGCCATGCGCGACCTGCCTATGGAAGACGTCGAGGTCGAGACCCCCATCACTACCGCCACGTTCAAACAGCTTGCCGGCAAGAAACTCGCCATCGTGCCCATCCTGCGTGCGGGCCTTGGCATGGTCGACGGTATCCTCGACCTGGTGCCCTCCGCTCGCGTGGGCCACATCGGCATGGAGCGCGACGAGGTCACCCACGAGCCGCACGAGTATTACTGCAAGATGCCCAAGGATATCGACCAGCGCATCTGCCTGGTCGTCGACCCCATGCTCGCCACGGGCGGTTCGGCCGAGATGGCCATCAGCTACCTGCGCGAGCGCGGTGTCAAGGATATCCGCATGCTGTGCATCGTCGCCTCGCCCGAGGGCCTCAAGTCACTGACCGAAAAGGACCCCGACGTACATATTTATACGTGCGCCATCGACGACCATCTCAACGAGGCCGCCTACATCGTTCCCGGCCTCGGCGACGCCGGCGACCGCATCTTCGGCACGCTCTAGTCGCTGGGCTAAGACGGCCGCGGCTGCAAATACGAAGAAACGGTGCGCGCGGTCGAACAAAAGGCGACCGCGCGCACTCCTGTTAACGGACGTTTTGCCCTGCAGGGTTCGAGAAAAACGTATTACCGTACCTGCGGCATAAAGAAGGTCTTAAGAAAACGAACAGGTGCGTATTAACCGATGCTTTTTCGGTTGTACTTTAGCGATTGGCTCGTACAATAGTCACCAATGTTTGGCGGGAACTGTCCTGTGAGGCGATAAAAAAGGAAAGTGAGGACGCCAGTGTTTCAGATAGCCGATCTGCTCGCTATCGTTGCAGGTGCCATCGCGGGCGCGATTGCCTTCCTTCCCTTTGTCTTTACGCTCAAGCCGGTTCTTGACGATAAGCAGAATGCGGACATGCTCAAGGGTATGGTGAGTCTCGCGGTCTCGGCAATCGCGTTGCTTGTCTTTACCTTGATTGTGTTTGTGTTGTTCGGAGAGGCATTTCGCATGTTCCTCCTGGGCGAGGCGATCGGCTTCGTGGCCTTTATGGCCGCCTGCGCGGTTCGCGTCGCCAAGGCGCTGCGAGATCCTCATGAGGTCGAAAGGTAAGTCGTGGAAATTTTTGAAAAGCTGCCTGATGAGATTAATCATCTGGTCAGCGAGTTCAGCTCCACCCCTGTCGTGGGCGATCTGAGCTGCGGCATCACGCAGTACTCGTTTTGGCTGATCGTCTCCACGATCGTGCTCCTGATCGTCCTAGCCGTGTTCAAGAAGAAGCAGACCCTGGTTCCCAAGGGCTTCTTCGTCAACGGTTTCGAGTACATCATCGAGTACGTCGAGAACGATATCGGCAAGGGTGTCGTGGGTGAGAACTGGAAGAAGCACTTCCCGTTCCTGTGCTCGCTTTTCCTGTTCATCCTGATCAATAACATGATCGGCCTGATCCCGGGAATGAAGCCCGGCACCGGCGCAATCGGCTCCACCGCCGCACTCGCCATTTTCGCCTTCGTGTACTTCATCTACTACGGATGCAAGGCTCACGGCGTGATCGGCTACATCAAGAGCCTCGCCCCGCAGGGCGTGAGCTTCCCGATGAACGTGCTCGTGTGGGTCGTCGAGCTTTTCTCGACCTTCCTGCGCCTCATCACGCTTGCCGTCCGTCTGTTCTGCAACATGTTCGCAGGACACGTGGTCATGGGCTCGTTCGCCATCATGGCGAGCATGTTCATGCAGCCGCTGCTTCAGCAGGTTTCCGCGGCCCACGCCGTCGGCGCCCTGCCTTCGCTGGCCTGGCTTGCCATCCTCATCCTGATCTATGCGATCGAGCTTGTGGTCGGCGCCATCCAGGCTTACGTCTTCACGGTCCTTACCGCCGTGTATGTCTCCGAGGCAGAGGAGGTCGCGGAGGAGGAGTAGTCTTCCGTTCGTGCCTTAAAGGTAAGGCAATTCGTTAAACCGCCGGTGCCCGTACCCATGGAGCCCGGCAGTTATAAAAAGGTTATCCTGCGTGAAATAAGACACGCACGACAAAGGAGGAATCGTGGGAGTTATCGGTTACGGTCTCGGTGTTATCGGCGCTGGTCTTGCTATCGGCCTGTCTGCTCTGGGTGCTACGGGTGCTATGGCCCGTCAGCCTGAGGTCCAGGGCCGCGTGTTCACCGTCTTCATCATGGGCTCCGCTTTCGGCGAGGCTCTGGCTCTGATCGGCTTCGTTGTCGCGCTGATCGTTAAATAGCACGGAGCGTCAAGTATGAATCTTTCATCCCAGAAGAGCGCGATCGCACTCTCCGCGTCCGCGGCCGCGCTGCTCATGCCGGTTTCCGCGTTCGCCGAGGACGGCGCCGCCGGTGCGGACATCCTCATCCCTAAGATGGCGGAGTTCATCCCGGCGCTTATCGCCTTCCTGATTATCTGGATCGTGCTGGCCAAGGTCGCCCTGCCGGGCATCATGAAAACCATGGAGGAGCGCGGCAAGAAGATCGAGGAGAGCCTCGACGAGGCCGAGAAGACCAAGCAGGAGGCTATCGCCAAGCGCGCTGAGTCCGACTCGATCGTCACCGACGCCCGTCGTCAGGCTGCCGACATCGTTCTCGAGGCCCGTAAGGACGCCGAGTCCGAGCGTGCCCGTATCATCGAGGCTGCTCACAAGGAGGCCGAGGAGATCATCGCCAAGGCCCATACGACCGTCGAGGACGAGCGCAAGTCCATCTACGCCGGTGCCGCGAGCTCCATCGCCGACCTGTCCGTTGCCGTCGCCACCAAGATCGTGGGCGAGGCACTCGAGGACGATGCCGAGCAGAAGAAGCTCATCGAGCGCTACATCCAGGAAGCAGGTAGCCTGAATGCCGACTAGCCGCTATCAGGACAAGGTGCTCGAGACCTACGCGCGTTCCCTTTTGGAAGCCGCCAAGGCCGAGAACCATGTGTTCGAGGACCTCGAGATGATCGAGCGCTTGGCTTCTGCCAGCCCCGAGATCATCGCCGTGCTCGACACCATGTCCAAGCGCGACCAGCTCGACCTTCTTCCCAAGGTGGCAGCTGCCTTTAAGTATGTTGCCGAGGAAGACGAGGATGTAGTGGGCGTGACCGTCACCACGGCGATCCCGCTCGACGACGAGCTGCGTCAAACCATCACTAAGAAATGCGAGCAGGACTTCGGCCGCAAGGTATTCCTTATCGAGCAGGTCGACCCGTCTATCGTGGGCGGCCTGGTGCTCGAGGCCCGCGGCGAGCGTCGTGACATTTCCGTCAAGACGCAGCTGCGCATCGCGCAGGAGACCCTCGCAAACTCTGCTAATTCGTACGGAGGTGAAGCCTAATGTCCGAAACCCTCAATGCCCAGGATATCGCCAAGAAACTGCAGGAGCAGCTCACGAGCCTCTCCGCGACGGTCGATACGCATGAGGTTTCAACGGTC
Organism: Collinsella sp.; assembly: GCA_036312785.1. GTDB lineage: Bacteria > Actinomycetota > Coriobacteriia > Coriobacteriales > Coriobacteriaceae > Collinsella. Next base: position 7,433 of record JAXJNG010000011.1, on the reverse strand, counting down.
GACGAGGTAGGCGACGGCATCGCGCGCGTCTCCGGCCTCAAGAGCGCCATGGCAGGCGAGCTTCTGGAGTTCAAGAGCTCCGATACCGGTGAGACCGTCTTCGGCCTTGCCCAGAACCTTGACCGTGACGAGGTCGGCGCCGTTCTGTTTGGTGCCGTCGACTCCATCAAGGAAGGCGACGAGTGCCGCACCACTGGCCGCATTATGGATATCCCCGTGAGCCGTGCCATGCTCGGCCGCGTCGTCAATCCGCTCGGCCAGCCTATCGACGGCCTGGGTGACATCGTCGCCACGCATCGTCGCCCCATCGAGTTCAAGGCCCCCGGTGTCATCGACCGTACCCCGGTGTGCGAGCCGGTTCAGACCGGTCTGCTCGCTATCGACTCCATGGTGCCTATTGGCCGCGGTCAGCGTGAGCTCATCATCGGCGACCGTAAGACCGGTAAGACCGCCATTGCCATCGATGCTATCCTCAATCAGCGCGGCAAGGGCATGGTCTGCATCTATGTCGCCATCGGCCAGAAGGCCTCCACGGTCGCTAACATCCGCGAGACCCTCGCTCAGCACGGTGCACTCGACTACACCATCATCGTTTCGGCCACCGCTGCCGATTCCGCCCCTATGCAGTACATCGCGCCTATGGCCGGTGCCGCTATCGGCGAGTTCTTCATGTACAACGGCGAGGACGGCAAGCCCGCCAGCGAGACCAACCCCGGTGGCCACGTGCTCGTCATCTACGATGACCTGTCCAAGCAGGCTGTGGCCTACCGTCAGATGTCGCTGACGCTGCATCGTCCGCCCGGACGCGAGGCCTATCCTGGCGACATCTTCTACCTGCACTCTCGTCTGCTCGAGCGTGCCGTCAAGATGTCCAAGAAGAACGGCTACGGCTCCATGACGGCTCTTCCGATCATCGAGACCCAGGACGGCGACGTCTCGGCCTACATTCCGACCAACGTCATTTCCATTACCGATGGTCAGATCTACCTGCAGTCCGAGCTCTTCTTCCAGGGCCAGCGCCCGGCAGTCGACGTGGGCATTTCCGTGTCCCGCGTCGGTGGCGACGCGCAGACCAAGGCTATGAAGCAGGTCGCCGGCAACCTCCGTCTGGACCTCGCTTCGTACCAGGAGCTCGCCGGCTTTACGCAGTTCGGCTCCGACCTCGACGAGGCTACTCAGAAGCAGCTGACCCATGGTGCCCGCATGACCGAGCTCCTGAAGCAGCCGCGCTACAAGCCGTTTGAAGTTGGCGAGCAGATCGTTACGCTGTTCGCTGGCAACGAGGGCTTCCTGGATGACCTGGAGATCGCCGACGTGCTGCCTTTCCGTGCCGAGCTCATCGAGTACATGGACAATGGCTTTGGCTCGCTGCTCGACAAGGTTCGCGCCAAGAAGATCGATGATGACACCAAGGCTGAGCTCTTGCGCGTCATCGGCGACTTCAAGCAGCAGTTCATGGCCAAGCACCATTCGGATGTTTCTGGATCAGAGGAGAACTAAGCCCCATGGCCAACCTTCGCGACATTAAGAAGCGAATCTCCTCGGTTACCACGACCAAGCAGATCACGCGCACGATGGAGATGGTCTCTACGGCCAAGATCCGTCGTGCCCTCGATCGCTCCAAGCAGGCCGAGCCCTATAAGGAGGCGCTGACCGACGTCATGTTGACGGTCGCCGGCGACGCCTCCTGTTCGGGCACCGATCCCATGCTGCAGAAGCATGAGAGCGTCAAGCATGGCCTGATTGTCGTTATTGCCTCGGACCGCGGCCTTGCCGGCGGTTTCAATACGACGGTGGAGCGCACGGCCGAAAAGCTCGCCGCTTCTTGGGCGAACGACGGCATCGAGTGCGAGATCATCGCGTGTGGGCGCAAACCGGTCACGTATTTCCGTGACCGCGCAAACGTCGTCATGCACTTTGAGGGCAACTCCTCTGAGCCCGATTTCAATCAGGCCCGCATGATCTCCTCTCATATCTGCGATGCGTATCGTGCCGGTGAGCTTGACCGTGTCGAGCTTGTCTACCACCACGCCAAGAACCGCGTGGATCAGGAGCTTCGCGTCGAGCATCTGTTGCCGCTCGACCCCGAGATGATCGCTATGGCCCACGGTCCGCGTAAGAACGAGACCGACGCCCCTAAGCGCATCTCGTCCACGTTCGAGTTCGTGCCCTCTCCCGAGCATGTTCTCGGCAAGCTTGTGCCGTCTTATATCCTGACGGTCATCTACCAGGCCCTGATCGATTCGGCGGCTGCCGAGCAGGGTGCACGCCGTAAGGCCATGCACTCCGCGACGGAAAACGCCACCGCGATCATCTCGACCCTTACCCGCACGTATAGTCGCGTGCGTCAGGCTTCGATCACGACCGAGATTAACGAGATCGTCGGCGGAGCCTCAGCATTGGAGGAACAGTAATGGCTAATAACACCGTAAAGCTTGCGGTCGAGGAAGCCACCAAGAAGACGACTGCCGGTGATGGTCGCATTGTGCGAATCATCGGCCCTGTCGTCGACGTCAAGTTTGACGGTGCGGTGCCCCCGATCTACAACGCGCTCACGGTCGAGGCCGAGACCCCGATCGGTCATCTGAGCACGATCCTCGAGGTCGAGAGCCAGCTTCCGGGCGGCGTCGTCCGCACGGTCGCCATGTCCTCGACCGACGGCCTGCAGCGCGGCCTCATCGCCACCGATACCGGTGAGCCCATGAAGATGCCCGTTGGCCCCAAGACGCTCGGCCGCATTTGGAACGTCATGGGCAAGCCTGTCGACGGCAAGCCCATGCCCGAGGTGGAGGAGTTCTACCCCATCCACCATGCAGCGCCCCGTTTCGACGAGCTCACCACCAAGACCGAGATCTTCGAGACCGGCATCAAGGCCGTCGACTTGCTCGAGCCCTACATCCGTGGCGGCAAGACAGGCTTGTTCGGCGGCGCCGGCGTCGGCAAGACCGTTCTGATTCAGGAGCTCATCAACAACCTCGCCCAGGAGCACGGCGGCACCTCGGTGTTCACCGGCGTCGGCGAGCGTACCCGCGAGGGCACCGACCTGTTCCTCGAGATGAGCGAGTCTGGCGTTATCGACAAGACCTGCTTGGTCTATGGTCAGATGAACGAGCCGCCCGGAGCGCGTCTGCGCATCGGTCTGGCCGGCCTTACCACCGCTGAGTACTTCCGTGATCGTGGCCAGGACGTTCTGCTGTTCATCGACAACATCTTCCGCTTCTCCCAGGCAGGTTCCGAGGTTTCCGCACTGCTGGGCCGTATGCCGTCCGCCGTTGGTTACCAGCCCACGCTGGCAACCGAGATGGGCGATCTCCAGGAGCGCATTACCTCGACCAAGACGGGCTCCATTACCTCCGTCCAGGCTGTCTACGTCCCCGCAGACGACCTGACCGACCCGGCGCCTGCCACGACGTTTACGCACCTCGATGCCACCACGGTTCTTTCGCGTAGCATTTCGTCGCTCGGCCTGTTCCCGGCTATCGACCCGCTTGCGTCTTCCTCTGACGCTCTCGATCCCTCGATCGTCGGCGAGGAGCACTACCGTGTCGCCGTCAAGGTCCAGGAGCTCCTGCAGGAGTACTCCGACCTTCAGGACATCATCGCCATTCTGGGTATGGACGAGCTGTCCGAGGAGCAGCGCCTTACGGTCAACCGTGCCCGTAAGATTCAGCAGTTCCTCTCGCAGTCCTTCCACGTCGCCGAGAAGTTCACCGGCAACCCCGGTGTCTACGTCCGCGTCGAGGATACCGTCCGCTCTTTCGCCGAGATTGTCGACGGCAAGGCCGATGACCTGCCCGAGCAGGCTTTCCGCTATGCTTCCACGATTGAGGACGTGCGCGAGCGCGCCCGCAAGATGGGGGAGAAGTAGGTTATGCGTATCCGCATCGTGTGCCCCGTGAGCTGCGCCTATGAGGGCGACGCTGCGTTTGTGTCGATTCCGTCCACGGATGGCGAGTTTGGCGTTCTGCCTGCTCACTCCAGCGAGATCTGCACGATCGACCGCGGTTACGTTCGCGTTTCCGATAAGGCCATGGGCACTGTCGACCACACGTTTGCCGTGGCCGGCGGCTATGCCCAGGTCGCGGACGATGTCGTGACCGTTCTCGCCGAGCGCGCTTGCGATTTGGCGACCGTCGATGCCGACAAGCTTAAAGCTGATATTCAAGGTTTTGAAGAGAAGCTGGGTAATTTGTCGGAGGATGATGCACGCCGCGCCTACCTCTATAATGAAATCGCATGGTGTAAGCTCAAGCTTGCCCAATAGTCAAACGATTTAGCGTTCGACCATTTGCGAACACATCATGCCCGGGATGGCCCAGCCACCCCGGGCATGCTTTTTGAAAGGGTAGACCTTGGATATTATCCGCGTTGAGGGTGGCCACGCCATCGGAGGCTCCGTGCCCGTCTCGGGCGCCAAGAACTCCGCGCTCAAACTCATGGCGGCAACGCTTCTGGCGCCGGGCAAGACGACGCTGCAGAACGTGCCCGATATTTCCGATGTCCACGTGATGGGCAAGGTGCTCAAGGGCATGGGCGCTACGATCGATGTTCTCGACGAGCACACGCTCGAGATTGATACCTCTCAGGTCGATTCTTGGGAGGCCCCCTACGAGCTCGTTGCCAAGATGCGTGCTTCCACCGCCGTCATGGGACCCCTGCTGGGCCGCTTCCATCGCGCCAAGATTGCCATGCCGGGCGGCTGCAACCTGGGTGCTCGCAAGATCGACATGCACATTCTTGGTCTTGAGGCCCTGGGCGTTGAGTTCGATACCGCCCACGGTTACATCAACGCTAATGCGCCCCAAGGTCTGCGCGGTACCACCGTCACGCTCGAGTTCGCCAGCGTCGGTGCGACCGAGAACCTCATCATGGCCTCTGTGCGTGCACAGGGCACCACGGTTATCGACAATGCCGCCCGCGAGCCCGAGATCGTCGATCTCGCCAACATGCTCAACGAGATGGGCGCTAAGATTGTCGGCGCCGGTACGCCTGTCGTGACCATCGAGGGCGTGGAAGAGCTGCATCCCGTTACCCATCGCGTAGTGGGCGACCGCATCGAGGCCGGTACCTTTATCGTCGCCGGTGCGCTGATGGCCGACGATCGCGGTGTCGATGTCACGGGCTTTTGCCCCATTCACTTGGGCATGGTTCTCAAGAAGATGGAGCTCATGGGTATCGACTGCGAGCGCGTCGAGGATGGCGTCCATGTGAACCGTGCCGAGCGTATCAAGCCGGTCGACATCCAGACGCTTCCGTTCCCCGGTTTCCCGACCGACATGCAGGCGCAGATTATGGTGCTCTCCGCCCTTGCCGATGGTAGCTCCGTTATCACCGAGAACATCTTCGAGAATCGCTTTATGTTTGCCTCTGAGCTGGTGCGCATGGGTGCCGACATTCGTATCGAGAGCCATCATGCCATGATTCATGGCGTCAAGGGCTTCTCGGGTGCACAGGTTACCTCGCCCGATCTGCGCGGCGGAGCGGCCCTCGTCGTAGCGGGCTTGATCGCCGACGGGACGACCGAGGTTTCGGCTATCCATCACATCAAGCGCGGCTACGAGCAGTTTGTCGAAAAGCTGCAGGCGCTTGGCGCGCATGTCGAGCATGCTACCGTCCCCGATCCCGTCATCTACTAATACAGGTTGCCTATGTTTAATAAAAAGCCCCTCGCGGATACCACCGCTCGAAGACCCTCAACTGGTGCGCAGGCCAAGATCTACAGTCGCGATAACGTGGCTCGCTATTCCGAGCGCGCTCGTCAACGTCGTCGTAGCCACACGATTCGTCACGTCGCGCTCATTGTCGTGCTTGGCGTGCTGCTGAGTGCCACTACCGCTGCCGGCCTGTGGTTTGCCACCATTATGGGCAAGCTCGGCGATTCTAATGTCATTACCGACAATCTGCGTCGGGTTCTGGTTGACACCGATGAGGCAAAGGATCCGTTCTACGTGCTGCTTCTTGGCACCGACGGCCGTCCGGGCGAGGATACGTATCGTGCCGACTCGATTATCCTGGCACGCATCGACCCCACGCAAAAGCAGGCGACGCTCATTTCCGTTCCGCGCGACACCAAGGTCGAGTACAAGGGCGAGACCATGAAGATCAACGCCTGCCATACCGTTGGCGGCGCCGAGGCCATGGTCGAGGCGGTCAACGAGCTGTGCGGTGTTCAGATTTCCCACTATGCCGAGGTCAGCTTCGACGGTATGCAGGCGCTGATTGATTCGGTTGGCGGTATCGACATTAACGCAACCGATGATGTTGACGACCCCGAGCACCTGGATATTAAGATTACCGCTGGTCAGCAGCATATGGACGGCGCCACCGCCCTTACCTATGCCCGCTGCCGCTACACCTATGCCGACGGCGACTACACGCGCATGCGCCACCAGCGTCAGGTGCTTGGCGCCCTTGCCAACCAGATTCTCAATAACTTCGATGCCACGAAGATCTTTGGCCTGGTTAATTCGCTGTCCGATATGCTCGTGACCGATATGAGCGTTCAGGATATCGTGGCTACGGTCAATGCCATGCGCGGTATGGATGTCGACGGCATCTACTCGGCCAACCTGCCCTCGTATGCCGACGACAGCACCATGATCGACGGTGTGAGCTACGTCTTTGTCTACGAGGACGAGCTCAAGGAAATGATGGAGCGCGTCGATGCCGGCAAGGATCCCAAGGGTCCCAACACCATGGGTCTTTCCGACGGTTCCAGCTCTACGATCGGCGACCTGAACAACAACACGTCTGACGACTACGCAAACGGTACCGCAACCTCATCGGTCAGCTCTGACGATTCCGATGACTCAAGCGATTCGAGCGATTCGGACTACTACGAAGAGCCCACCGGCGACGGTAACGGCTACGAAGCCAACTACTAGAGTTACGCGGTTTTACCAAACCGCGTAACCGGTCGACGCTGCAAACCCGCCAGAGCGGCAATCTGCCTTTCAACTTCGGCGGCATGACCAGAAGGTCAATGCCGCCTCGTTTCAAGGCACCTTGCTCGCTCTGGCGGGTTTTCGCTCATATGACCCAATCCGCTGTCAAGAGCCACAATGGCCCCGCCGACCGCTTGCAATCGGTCGGCGGGGCCTGCCGTTAACCCGTCCCGGTCCGCCCCCGGCATGTCATCGACGCCTTCGGCTCAGTCTCATATCCGCGGATACCGTTCTGCCGGCCCGCACTCCATTCCTTCGGCGGGGTTCCCCAAGTCTGTCGAGGCGCATGCGGAGGGCTCCGCGCGCACAGCGAAATAGGGGGTATCCCCGAAGGCCGCCCGGCTCGCCGGGACGTGTCTCTATAGTTTTGTCAACCGTGTGCTTCGCGCCATTTCGGCATGGCGCATCCGGGCGCCAGGCCCCCCGCTTGGTTTCCTCTTCGGTTGATCCCGCCGCCCGCTAGGCCGCGTACGGGACGGCGTCGCGCAT
>JAXJNG010000010.1:0-1960 GCA_036312785.1 Collinsella sp. | reverse complement strand
CCTTCATCTTCTTGACGGCCTCGAGGACCTCGGGGGTGGTGCCGGACTCGGAGGCGGTGAGCACGACGGACTTCTCGGTCATGCGCTTGTGGCCCATGGCGTTCCACTCGGCGGCGTGGATCAGGTAGACCTCGAGGTCGCGGTCGCCGAACTTGTTCATGAGGTACTCGAGCTGCATGAGCTCGTCCCAGGTGCCGCCGACGCCCATCAGGAACACGGCGTCGTAGCCCTCGTCGGCGACCTTGTCGGCGAGCGCGGTCATCTTCTTGCCGGTCTCGTAGACGTTCTTGCCGTCCTCGACGTAGCCCTCCTGACTAAAGTGCATGATCTCGATCTTCTCGGTTTCCTTCATGGCTTTTCCTTTCTGTCCTGCACGCGACTCTATACATCGCATTTCTTTTCGATACCAATTATAGACATACACCTAAGGTGTTTTTAATACCACTTATCAATCTGTTCCAATCCTCGGTGAACGGTCGAAATTCTCTGGTGAGTGGTATTAAATTAGAATTTGATGTATAGCTAACGCCCCTGGCGTCTCCCTTGTGTGACAAAGAACAGCGTTCCTACCAGCGCAATAATGGTCGATGCCCCAAACAGTACCGCCTGGACGCCCAAAACCTCCGCCAAAAACGGAGCCGCCAGCAGCGGCAGCACGCCGGCGCTCATCAGGCCAAAACGCACAAAGCCGGTAATGCGCCCCAGGTATTTGATGTCGGCGCGCTCCTGAATCAAGATCATCTGCAGCGGTTCCAGGAATCCCCAGGCCAGACCGTTAATCGCCTGGCCGATAATCGCGACCCCCAGCATATCGGTGCCCACGTACACCATGGACCCAATGCCCACGGCCATGAGCGCGCCGAGCAGCAATCGCAGGTTGACATGGCGAGCAGAAAGCTTGGTCAGGATGAACGCGCCCACCGAGGAAGTGAGGCCCACGACCGAGGACAGCCAGCCCAGCCAGACGATATCCACGTTGAGCACATCGCGATAGAACAACGACTCCAGCGAATCGAACGCGCCAAACGCAAAGAAACCCAAAAAGCCCGAGATAAAGATGAGACGCAGGTCGTGGTCGCGAAACGTAAGTCGCGCACCCTCGGCCATGCCGCCCAGAATACCGCCCTTCGGCCTCTCCCCTTTTGCGGGAGCAACACGCTCGTGACAGCCCAAGGAGAGCACGGCCGCCACACCCATCATGCCCGCCATGAGCAGATAGACCGATTGCGTGGCAAAACAGCTCACGATGGCACCGCCGAGCAGCGGGCCGGCGGTATAGGCGATATTGCTGTAGAACACCATGAGGCCGTTCACGCGGGTACGGCCCTCGGTGGTCGACTCCAGGTATCCCGGAAACGCATGCGTGCAGGTGTTGATAAAGCCGCCCGCAAGTCCCAAGACGCACGCGGCAAACACAAGCCCGGGGACAGACAACGGCGCCAACCCCACGCCAAGCGATAGCACAGCCGTAATCACGCACGTCACAAATGACGTCCGGCGCGGTCCAAAGCGGTCGATGACCGAGCCCGACACCATATTGCCCACCGACGTCATAAGATTGCGCACGAGCGTAATGGCGGCAACCAAAAAGGCCGTGCCGGCCAGATCATACGTGGCCGCACCGATAAGCCCCAAAAAGTAGACCGCGTTGTTGGCGCACCACTGCAGGGACTCAATAAGAATCAGCTTGACCTCTGCCGGCGTCAGACGCATTGCTTCGCGATCCTTCGCGAACATACGAACTCCTTCTATACAAAAAGGGGATGGAGGGCATAGGCCTGCTCCATCCCCTTTCCAGGTTGCAACGAAAATCTATGCAGCCGGGCCCTTACGCCAGCACGCCGAAGAACGCGCCGATGATGCCCACGACCATGGTGGCCACGATCAGCACCATGGGGTTGATCTTCTTGGACAGCAGCCAGTAGTACAGCCAGAAGGCGATCATGCCGAGCATGCCGGG
>JAXJNG010000009.1:0-36304 GCA_036312785.1 Collinsella sp. | reverse complement strand
GGCCAGAGCATGGGGGGCACGCCCGGTCCCGTTCCGAACCCGGAAGCTAAGCCCCATCGCGCCGAGAGTACTGCGGGGTCAGCCCGTGGGAGGCCAGGGCGCCGCTGACCGGTGGACGGCACCGAGCCGTGCGCTTGAACTGAGAAGGGGGAGGCCTCGCGGCCTCCCCCTTTTTTTGCGTTTACGGGCTTTTGTCTCACATAGTAGCTGTGTTTTATAACCCTCGTTTGTCGCATCTTCTGTGAACGGGCTACAATAACTTAGTCTGTGCGATATGGAGGTGAACATGGCTGAAGCTGGTATCGGCGTTGATATCGTCGAGATTTCCCGTATGAAATCAATTCTTGAAAAGACGCCGTCGTTTGCTCGGCGTGTGTTTACCGAAGAAGAGCGTGCGTATTGCGATGCATCATCGCGTCCCGCTGCTCACTATGCGAGCCGCTTTGCTTCGCGCGAGGCGGTGCTTAAAGCTCTCGGCACGGGTTTTAGTCAAGGCGTGGGTCGCAAGGATGTTTCGGTAATGCGTGATAAACTCGGCAAACCGAAGGCGCTGCTTTCGGGCCGTGCACTCGAGATCGCTCATGAGCTGGGTGTTGTTGAGGTCGCTCTTTCCATTACGCTTACAGGAGACTTAGCCGTTGCGAATGCCATCGCGATTACCGAAGATGCTCGGCCTAAGCCAAAAGATGAAAAGGTGAGCACTAAGAAACGCGTTGCGCAGACATTTAAAGAGGCTCGCTCTGTTTTAGATGAGCTTGAGCAGCTGCAGAATTCAGCATTGACGGAGCACCTGGGCGATGCTTCGCAAGATACGCTAGGAGCATAGATGAAACCGGTTTTGAGTACCGAAGAAGTCGTTCGTCTCGAGGATATCATCGAACGCGAAGGGACTTCGAAGGCCGAGCTTATGGAGCTAGCGGGTGAGTTTGCCGCCAACGAGGTCTTGAAGCTCAATCCCGATCGGGTTCTCTTTCTGGTCGGTTTTGGTAATAATGGCGGCGACGGTTGGGTTGCCGCCGATATTCTGAGCCATAAGGGTGTGGACGTCGATATCGTTTCTCCGGTTGAGCCGGATGAGATTCCTGCTGCTCTGGCACGTCATGTTGCTCGTCGTACTGCCGGCCGCGATGTGCACGTTTGCGTCGGCCCCTCGCGTGACGAACTCGAGGTTTTGATCGATAAGGCCGATGTTGTTGTCGATGCCATATTTGGTACCGGTTTCCACGGGAATCTGCGTGCGCCGTTCTCCATCTGGATTCCTACGGTCAATGAATGCGCCGATTGTGTCGTATCCATTGATGTCCCCTCGGGCCTGAATGCCGAGACGGGCGTTGTTGATGACGACTGCATTCGTGCCGAGCATACGGTGACGATGATTGCGCCCAAGATTGGTTTGTATAGCGCTGATGGCCCTGAGTATGCTGGCGATTTGATCTGCGGCAATCTTTACGACCGTCTTGACGAGGTCATCGATGATGTCGACCACGCCGCCGAGATTGTCGAGCCCGGTGACTTAGTTGATTACTTTGCTCCACTACCTATGAATATCGATAAGTATTCCCGTGGCTCTGTGCTTATTGTCGCCGGATCTGCACAATATCCTGGTGCTGCCATTATGGCGGCCAAGTCTGCAGCTCGCGCGGGTGCTGGTTACGTGGCAGTCGCGGCTCCTGACGCCTGCGCTAATCTTATTCGCATGGCACTTCCTTCGATTCCCGTCTTTGCTATTCCGTCTGATTCCCGCGGCTCCTTTGGCGCCGCAGCGCGCATGACGGTGTGCGAGATTGCAAAGAAGTACAGCTGCGTACTGTGCGGTCCCGGTATGACGACGTCTGCCGGCGCTATGCAGGTGGTTTCGGGCTTGCTCGAGCTTGATGTACCGCTTATTTTGGATGCCGATGCACTCAACTGCCTTGCTAAGATTGCCATTGACGGTATTGATAGTAACCCCGAGATGTATCGTCGCGAGCAGCCGTTGGTTATGACGCCGCACTATCGTGAGCTTTCGCGTCTGGTTGCCGGTGACGAGGTGAACGACCTTGGTACCGCGATTGCGGCCGCGCAGAAGGTTGTCTGGGCTGCAGGCTCCGACAACCTGGTTGTCATTGCCAAGGGGCCGACGACGGCTATCTGTGGCGTTGAGCGTGTGCTGCTGCCGCTCTCGGGTCCGGCTTCTCTGGCAACTGCCGGTTCGGGTGATGTTCTCGCGGGTATTTTGGCCGGCACGCTTGCCACCATGCGCGACGAGATGGATCGTTGGGAGTTGCTGTATTCGTACGCCGTCGCACTTCACAGCTATGCCGGTTTTGCCGCGGCGACGGAGTATGGTGAGAAGAGCGTTATCGCTACCGATCTTATCGACTTGATCGGTCCTGCCATGGAGCTGGCGGCAAAGGATGCGCTCGAAGATCTGGGAATCATGGACGAAGGGTCGGATGACTAATCATGAATAAAGCCGATTTGACGCGCTGGTCCTGGGTCGAGGTCGACCGCGGGGCGCTCCGTCGCAACACGAGGGCCTATAAGAATTTGCTGAATCCACGTCAGCGCCTGTGCTGCGTGGTTAAGGCCGATGCTTATGGTCATGGAGCTGTTGAGTGCGCCAAGATCATGTATTCGGCCGGTGCCGACATGTTTGCCGTGGCGACGGTTAACGAGGGCGTTGAGCTCCGACAGGGCGGGATTACGAAACCCATCCTCATCCTAAGCGAGCCGCCTATCGAGGCCATTCCGACGTTGCTCGAGTTTGATATCATGCCCTCGGTCTATACGTCTGACTTTGCTCTTGCGTATGGCGAATGTGCCGTCGCGGCGGGCAAAGTGGGCAAGTATCATCTCGCCATCGAGACGGGCATGAATCGTATCGGCGTTCACTACACGCAGGTGCTTGACTTTGTCCGCGGTATTAATTTCCATCGCGGTATTCAGTGCGACGGCGTATTTACGCACTTCGCCACGGCCGATGAACCTTCGGGCTGGGACTACAAACTGCAGTGTCAGCGCTTTACCGAGGCCGTTCAGGCCATTAAGGATGCGGGCTTTGAGTGCGGTATCGTGCACTGCGCCAACACGCCGTCCTCGATGCTCGACCCTTCGATGCATTTTGATATGATTCGCGCCGGCGTTGGCTTGTATGGAATGCAGCCGTGCGAGCTGAGTGGCCGCGTGATGCAGCTTGATCCCGTTATGAGCGTCCATGCGCGTGTGACGCGCGTGGCACACCCTGCGATGGGTGAGGGCGTGGGCTACGGTTTTACCTACCGCGTACCGCGTACGCGCGTTCAGATCTGCACGCTGCCGATCGGTTATGCCGATGGCCTATCGCGTACGCTTTCCAATCGTATGGATGTGCTGTATCGCGGCGAGCGCGTGCATCAGGTTGGCAATATCTGCATGGACCAGTTTATGGTCGCCATTCAGTCCAACCCGGCACACGAGATTCCCGAGGCCGAGTATGGTGACGAGATGATTATTGTCGGCCGCGATGGCGATGCCGAGATCACTATGGACGAGATGGCCCGACTGCGCGGAACGATTAACTACGAGGTCGCCTGCGGCTTTGGCATGCGTCTCGACAAGGTCTACGTGTAGGAGCCGCTATGGGCGTCATGCACATCCCGGGCCATACCCATCAGGCGCCGCGTGAGGTCGCACTCGAGGAAATTGAGGCCGTTCTGGGCGATTGTCACCTCTGCCAGCTCTACCAGTCGCGTCACAATATCGTGTTTGGCGTGGGAAACCCCCGCGCTCGTGTGATGTTTATTGGCGAGGCGCCGGGCCGCAATGAGGATTTGCAGGGCGAGCCCTTTGTGGGGGCGGCAGGCGAGGACCTCAACGGCATTTTGTCGCTGGCGGGGCTCAAACGCGAAGACGTCTACATTGCCAATGTGCTTAAGTGCCGCCCGCCGGGAAACCGCAATCCGCGTCCCGAGGAAGTGCTGGCTTGCTCGCCGTTTTTGCGTGAGCAGATTCGAAGCATCTGGCCCGATATTATCGTGACGCTTGGCAACCCTGCGACGCACTTTGTGCTTAAGACCGAGATTGGCATTACTAAGCTGCGCGGCAGGTTCCACCAGATGGGGCATTTTGTAGTAATGCCCACTTTCCATCCGGCAGCAGCGCTACGCAATCCGGCGTGGCAGGAGCTGCTGGAGGAAGACTTTAAGATGCTGGGCGACTATCTGGAGCGACATCCCGCACCAGAGGACGCCTCGGAATAATAAGGAGCATATATGTCCCTGGAGCGCCTGGGGGTAGGTACTTACAAAACGACTTGCGCTGCCGATACGGAGTACTTTGGCGAGCTAATTGCACCGTGCCTTGAGGACGGCGATGTGCTCATCCTGACCGGTGGCCTGGGAGTGGGCAAAACTCACTTTACCAAGGGCGTCTCGCGCGGGCTGGGCGATGAGCATATGGTTACGAGCCCTACGTTTGCGCTCATGGCCGTTCACGATCAAGGTCGTATTCCGCTGTTTCACTTTGATCTATACCGCCTGGAGCATGCCTACGAGCTCGAGGATACGGGCATTTTCGATGTGCTGGGCTATGAGGGTGCTTGCCTGCTGGAATGGGGCGAACAATTCCAGGACGAGCTGACGGATGAGTATCTTTCGGTGACACTCAAGCGTGATGAGGGCGACAGTGATGTGCGAACGATAACGCTCGAGGCGCACGGTGACCGCGCAATGGAGCTTTCCCATTTGATTGATAAGGCTGTACAAGATGAGCTTGCATAACGACAACGCGCTGGTGGTGGCGCTCGATACCTCGACCGACATGCTTGCCTGCGCGGCAAGCTGGATTGATGGGCGGACGGGCGAGACGAAGCTCGTGAGTGGCGACCACATGTGTCGCCGTCACGCCAACGTTGAGCTCGTGAATACCGTTGATGGCGTGCTGGCTCAGGCCGGTCTGGATCGCAGCGATGTTGGTTGCTACGTGGTCGGTCGCGGCCCGGGGTCGTTTACGGGTGTGCGTATCGGCATCTCCACTGCCAAGGGCCTCGCGCGTGGTGCCAATGTTCCGCTGCTGGGCGTGTCGACGCTCGACGCTTGCGCTTGGACGGCGTGGAAGGCTGGCGTGCGCGGCAAGCTTGGTATCTTGGCCGATGCTATGCGCGGTGAGGTATATCCGGCGCTGTATATGCTGGTCGATGAGGGTCCCGAGCGTCAATTTGAGCGCGAACACGTGGTCAAGGCCGCCGTGGCGCTCGATGAGTGGCGCCAAGCGGCGGACTGGGACCAGGTTCAGCTGACCGGTGACGGTCTCGTGCGCTATGGCAAGCTGCTGGGTGGGGACGAGACCGCTCGCTGCGTTGAGCGCGACCTGTGGTGGCCTTCGGGCGAGGGCTTGCTGCTCGCGCACGCTGCGGGTGACGGCGATCCGGCTCGCGTCCTGCCGATTTACACGCGCCTTTCGGATGCCGAGGAAAACGAGCGCAAGCGTCTTGGTCTTGCCGAGAGTGCGCAGAGCGAAATTACGGGCGTTGCCGATGAGCTCGCCGGTCGTCATCTGCAGTTCCGTCCCATGGGCGCGGCGGATGCCGAGGGCGCGAGCGCGCTAGAGGCTGCCTGCTTTGAAGGTGCCGGACACGAGGCGTGGACGCCGGGCATGTTCCTGTCCGAACTGGGCGAGGACGTCGCTGCGCCGCGTAGTTGGTGGGTGGCACACGACGACGGCAAGCTGCTGGGCCTTGCCGGCGGTATGGTCGTGGACGGTGATGTGCAGATTCTGGATGTCGCCGTCGACCCGGCACATCGCCGCGAGGGCATTGCCCGCAAGCTGCTGTCGCATGTGAGCTATGATGCCCAGATGCTCGGCTGCACCACGGCTTCGCTCGAGGTCGAGGACGGCAACGAGGGAGCGATCGCGCTTTATAACGCTCTGGGCTTTACCGAGGCTGGCCGTCGCCGCGGTTACTACGGTGTTGGCAAAGATGCCATCGTCATGACGGCGCCGCTGCCCCTGGTGCTTCCGGTCGACAACGCTTCGCCCGAGCCGACGGCGGCTGAGCAGCGTGTATGGCCGCTGCCTGCGCCCGAGCGAACCGTTGAGGAGCGCGCTGAAATTGAGCGCCGTCGCCTAGTGCTCGCTATCGAGAGTTCCTGCGACGAGACGGCCGTGGCGATTATCGATGCGGATGGCAATATGCTGGCCAACCAGGTGTCGACACAGATTGATTTTCACGCCCGCTTTGGCGGCGTGGTGCCTGAGATCGCCTCGCGCAAGCACGTTGAGGTGATTGTGAGTGTCGTAGATGCGGCGCTCGAGGATGCCGCGGCATCGCTTGGCCTTGAGGGTGGAGCCATTGCCCCCAGCGAGCTTGCCGCCGTGGGCGTGACACAGGGTCCGGGCCTGGTGGGCGCCCTCGTGGTGGGCGTTGCCTTTGCCAAAGGCTTTGCCTACGCTGCCGGTAAGCCGCTCGTATGCGTCAACCATCTGGAGGGGCACCTGTTTGCCAACTTGCTGGCGCAGCCCGACCTCAAGCCTCCGTTTATCTTTACGCTTGTCTCGGGCGGGCACACCATGCTCGTGCACGTAAAGGCATGGGGCGACTACGAGGTGCTCGGTGAGACGCTCGACGACGCCGTGGGCGAGGCCTTCGACAAGGTGGCCAAGGCGTTGGGCCTGGGCTATCCCGGTGGCCCCATCATTTCCAAGCTGGCCGAGACGGGCAATCCCCGCGCGATCGATTTCCCCCGTGCGCTTAACAGCAGGGGAGACTATCGTTTCTCGCTTTCGGGTCTTAAAACGGCCGTGACGCTCTACATCGAGCAGGAGACCAAGGCCGGGCGCACGATTCACCTGCCCGATCTGGCAGCTTCGTTTGAGGCAGCTGTCTTTGACGTGCAGTACAAGAAGGCCAAAAACGCATTGCACGCTACCGGATGTAAGGAATACTGCATCGGCGGCGGCGTCTCGGCCAACCCGCATCTGCGCGAGATGATGATCAAGAAGCTTGGACGTCAGGGGATTCGCGTAACGGTGCCGCCCTTGTCTGCCTGTACCGACAACGCAGCCATGATCGCGGAGGTCGCCCGCCGTAAATTCGTCCGAGGCGAAATCTCGCCGTTCGACGTCGACGCCGATCCAAACATGACGCTGTAGTCGTACGGGTGCGGTCCCCGACGCTGCCCGGGCGCCAGCGGCCGCATATGAACTTTCCTGCTCTACAGTCCTGCTCACGACGGAGGCCACATTAAGTGGCCTCCTGTTCGTGCGGAACTCGCGATAAAGTTCATATGCGGCCGCTGGCGCCCGGGCAGCGCCGGGGACCTTTCTGTATCGATGCGGCTTCTGAGCCGGATTGGCGTCGACAACGTCCAACAAGGTTAACAAGCCAGCGTCGAATTTTCGGCGTTCTTTAGCTGAAAGAAAAAGTTGGTGTGCGGAGCTTTGCTCCGCATTTGGGATGGGAGCCCCTGAGAGCCGCGGGAGCCGGGCGGCGCATATGAACTTTATCGCGAGTTCCGCACGCAAAGGAAAGCACTTAATGTGCTTTCCGTCTTGCGCAGGACTGTAGAGCAGGAAAGTTCATATGCGCCGCCCGGCTCCCGCGGCTCTCAGGGGCATCTCTCATGTAAAAACTGTCGTGGGGTAAAGTCCGAGGTCAGTGGCGTTTTATACCGAGAAATCAAAAAAAGTTGAAAATTCATTACAAATTTGCGTTGACTTTAGGTAACTAAAGTTTCATACTCCTTTTCAACCACTGGGGGATGTGAACACGCACGGATCGTTCGCATCATGATTGAAGAGGATTTCTTAGACATGTTCACGCATCAGCTAAACATTATCAGCGTAGTAATTATCTGATGCGGGTTAGCACATACAGCTAGCCCGTACGATAACGGGCGGCTGATGAAGATGAGGGCCGTCGAGCGCAACCGACGGCCCTCATTTTTTATGTCTAGGAAGTTCTTTTTAGAGGAGGAAATGTAATGAACGGAGTTTTGCTCATGGTTGTGGCCGCGGCGGTGCTCGCCTGCGGCTATCTGGGCTACGGCCGCTGGCTGGCCAACAAGTGGGGCGTTGACAAAGAGGCCCTCACGCCGGCCAAGCGCATGAAGGACGGCAACAGCTTCTCGCCCGTCTCCGCCTTCACCGCGTTTTCGCACCAGTTCAGCTCGATCTGCGGTGCTGGTCCTGTCACGGGTACGATCGTCGCCATGGCCTTTGGCTGGCTGCCCGTCGTGCTCTGGGTCCTCGTCGGCGGCATCTTCTTTGGCGCCGTCCACGACTTTGGTGCCCTGTACGCTTCGATGAAGAACAACGGCAAGTCACTCGCTCAGCTCATCGAGAAGTATATCGGCAAGACCGGCCGTCGCCTGTTCCTGCTGTTCTGCTGGCTGTTCTGCATCATCGTCATCGCCGCTTTCACCGACATGGTCTGCAAGACGTTCATGTTCACCCCGGCCGTTGACGCTTCTGGTGCTGCTACCGGTGCCATCGACTTCACCAAGTCCTATGCCGCCGGTTGCGCTGGTACCATCTCCATCCTGTTCACCTTCGTCGCTATCGCCTTTGGTTGGGCCCAGAAGAAGTTCAACCTCACCGGCGCTGCCGAGTTCGTCACCGGCGTGGTCCTCATGGTTCTCATGTTCGCCGTCGGTATGCAGTTCCCGCTCTACCTGGATAAGTTCCAGTGGTTCGCCGTCGTCATGGTCTACCTGGTCTTCGCTGGCGCTATGCCCATCCAGATGCTCAAGACCCCGCGTGACTACCTCACTTCCATCATGATGATCGTCATGATCGTCTGCGCTGTCCTCGGCATCGTCGTCTTGGGCGTCAACGGTCAGGCTACTATCACCGCTCCGGTCTTCACCGGCTTCTCCACTGCCTCCGGCATGATGTTCCCGGTCCTGTTCGTCTCCGTCGCTTGCGGTGCTCTCTCCGGTTTCCACAGCCTCGTTTCTTCCGGCACCTCTTCTAAGCAGGTCGAGAAGGAGCAGGACGCCGTCAAGGTCGGTTACGGCGCCATGGTCGTCGAGTCCTTCGTTGGCATCCTTGCCATCATCGTCGCCGGCATCATGTTCTCCGATATGAACACCGCTGGTACTGGCGCTCTCAACGCCGGTGTCGCTTCCACCCCGTTCCAGATCTTCGCCGCCGGCATCTCCCGCGGTATGCAGGCCTTCGGTGTTGACGGCACGCTCGCTACCGTCTTCATGACCATGAACGTCTCCGCTCTGGCCCTGACCTCGCTCGACGCCGTCGCCCGCATCGCCCGCACCTCGTTCTCCGAGTTCTTTGCCCAGACCAACGACGCCCTGGCCATCGAGTCCAAGGCCGGCTACATGAAGGTCCTCGGCAACCCCTGGTTCGCCACGGTCGTCACCCTGCTTCCCGGTCTCGCCCTCGCTTTTGGTGGCTATGCCAACATCTGGCCGCTCTTTGGTGCTTCCAACCAGCTGCTCGGCGGCATGACCATGATCACCCTCGCCGTGTTCTGCAAGTGCACCGGCCGCAAGGGTTGGATGCTCTACGTGCCCGTCGTCTTCCTGCTCTGCTGCACCTTCACCTCGCTGGTCCAGAGCGCCATGGGCTGCATGACCGCCGTCCAGGCCTACGGTTTCTTCGGTACCATCCCGGCTACCGCCACCACGGCCGCCGTCTCCGTCGCCGCCACCAAGGGCCTGCAGCTCGTCTTTGCCGTCCTGCTGATGGTCCTGGGCCTCATCGTCGCCGTCAACTGCCTCAAGGAGTTCTTCGGCAAGGAGGCTGGCTCCATGCCTGATGAGGAGCCCGAGTGGTCCGATATGGGCAAGGCCGAGTACGGTCGCGCCGCTGCCGCCGAGGCTCCTGCCGACGCCGAGGCCGTCAAGGCCTAGTCGGTCGGACGGGTTGAATCTCTCATCCATATGACTCGGAAAGACCGGGTCCGCAACGACGCGGACTCGGTCTTTTTTTCATGCGAAAGCGGGTGACGCTCGAGTGTTCTCGCAGATGTTTTGCGTGGATAAGGGCGTGCGTTGTACCATATAGACGTATATGTGTACATATGAAAGGGGCCCCGTGGCCAAGACGGTATATTCCGATAACCAAAATAATGTCGATGCCCTGGCTGAGCGTCTGAGCAGCCAGACATCGCTTTCTGCTGAGCGTGCCAAGCTGGTTGCCTACGACCTGCTTTGCCGCAAGGCACTCAAGATTAAGTCGAGCGCGCTGGCGCAGATTTTCCGCTCCGTCGATAAGGAATGTGACACCAAGGCGATGCGCGATGAGCTTATCGCGGCAAATATCGTGACCAAGATCGAGGGTAGCGGCATTAACGGGCGCCCGGCGTTCTATACCATCAATGCCGAGATCCGCGATGCCCAGGAGCAGCCTGCCGAGTCCGTCGAGGATTTTGTCGTCGAGGATCCCGCTGACGTGCCTGCTGTGGAAGAAGTTGCCCCGCGTGAGCATGTCGATACCGATGAGTTGCTCGATGAGAACGTCGTGCGTGCCTTTACGGCCAAGGCAGGACGCGGCGGTTTTGGCGGGGGTGGCAAGCGCGATGCGCAGCGCCGCGCCCAGCAGGAGCGCTTCCGTCGCGCCGTTGCTCGAAAGGGTGAGACGGATGCTGAGGCTGTTGAGACCGAGGTTGCTGCCGAGTCGCAGAAGCCCGCGAGGGAGCAAAAGCCCGTGGAGGCCCAAGAGCCCAAGCGTCGTCGCGGTGCTCACTTTAAGACTGCACAGCAGGATGCCGCGCGTGAGGTTGAAGAGTCTTCTGAGGTTGCAGACGATGTTGAGGGGTCTGCCAAGAAGGCTCCGGGTTCGTGTCGTCCCGGCCGCGGTTTTGCGGGACGCGCGTATCCCGTAAAGCATCAGGAGAAGGGCGAGTCGGTTTCGACCACCCAGGACGAGAAGGCCGTTGAGCCGGAGGCTCGCGAGCAGAAGCCTGTTGAGCCGCAGCTTGAGGTTGATGCCGAGGCCAAGGGCCAGCAGCCTACTGATGAGCAGACGGAGCAGGGCGCGTCGAGCAAGCCTCGCCGCCGTCGCCATCGTGGGGGCCGCAGTTCCCATGCCGAGACTGCAACCGAGAAGACCACGCCGCAGAACGAGGATGCGAAGGCCGGGGTTTCTTCGGGGCAGCCTAAGCGCCAGCCGGCGAAGGAGAGCAAGTCCGTTCGTCCGCAGAAGCAGGCGTCTATGCCGAAGCGCGAGCGCAATTCCCAAGGCGATTCTAAGCGCAAGTCTCAGAGGAAGCCGGAGTCTGCCGCAGCAGATACTGCTGCCCAGCAGCCCAAGTCGGCAGTCCACGGCGAGGTCTCGGCGTTTGCCCTTGCCCGTGTTTTAGGCAGGCAGCTGCTCAAAGTTGTCCCTACGCCTACGGCGCTCTCTAAGATCAAGGAGCAGCAGACACAGATCGTAAAGGTCGAGGGCAAGGACGGCAAAAAGGCTCCGCAGCGCACTCAGCACAACGAGATGTCCAACCGCAAGATTGCCGAGGAAATCGCAATCATCCAGGCTTGGATCGAGCAGAACCGAGGTGCCGATACGCCGGTTGCCTCGCGCCGTCAGCGTGCCTACCAGATCTTTAACGACGAGAAGGCTTTTGACGGCAAGCACGGTGAGCGCCTGATCAGGCGTATGACCGAAAAGGGCATCAGCATGCAGGCGATCAAGGTCGCCCCCAATCGCCCCGTGCATTTTACGGGCTTCTTTACGCTGGGCGCCGACAAGCCGTTCATTATGGTCGAGAACCTGGACACCTACGACGAGATCGTCAAGCTGCTGCGTGGCCGCAAGCACGCCAAGCTCTTTGGCATCAAGGTGGGCGGCGTGATTTTTGGCGGCGGATGCAAGGCGAGCGTCTCGCATGCCCTGGACGATTATCTGGCCGAGATTGGCTATCGCTTTAACTACGTCTACTACGTAGGCGATATCGATCGCGAGGGCGCGCGCATTGTCGAGCAGACTCGCAATGCCAATGTGGTTGAGATTCGCCTGCATGCCGGCATGTACCGCGCCATGCTTGCCGAGCATAGGCGTCGCGTGAAGGCCGGCGGCGCGTGCGAGCCCGCTGCTGCCAACCAGGGCGTGCCGCAGAACCTGGCGGCGACGATTAAGGATCTGCCCATGGTTACGCGCGTGCAGTTCCGCAACGTGCTGCGCGAGGGCGGGCGTATTCCGCAGGAGATCCTGATGACCGCAGACTATCGGGATGGCGACTCGGGAAGCTTCGACCGCATGCTCAACAACTAGGGCGTTCGGCCCCGGGAGAGCGGGGACACCGGCTTAGGTTTCCTGCTCTACAGTCCTGCTCACGACGGAGGCCACATTAAGTGGCCTCCTGTTCGTGCGGAACTCGCGATAAACCTAAGCCGGTGTCCCCGCTCTCCCGAGGCCTGTGGTTACCTGGTTGTTGCATGCGGCTCGCTTTTCGGAACTGGGCTGATATTTTCTTGATGTTAGGCGCTCTTGGTCCTAATGGGCTTGGGGCGCCTTCGCGTTTCCTCGGCTTCGCACCCTTGCGGGTTCGAATCCCTCCGCTTGCCCACAAGAAAGCGCCCTGGGCCGTTATGGGCTCAGGGCGCTCAATTTTAATGGCTGGGACGGAGGGATTCGAACCCCCAACAGCCGGCACCAAAAACCGGAGTTCTACCGTTGAACTACGTCCCAATGTGTGGTGTTGCCCAAAAGCAACTCGTTTAGTTTACCTAATCTGCGAGGGCATCGCAAACGCCATCGAGCAGGCGTACGGCGAGTGTCTGCGCGTCGCTGGCCGTGAAGGTGCCGTTGTAGCGCGTCATGCCCGTGAGCTCAATGCGAATGCGTGCCGGCTTCTGCTGTGCGGCGACATTGGCAGTGCGGATGCGCTGGGCCAGGTTGTGGCACTCGGCGAGGGCAATCGTGGCGCGCGGTGCGGCGTCGGCGGGCAGCTCGTCGCTTGCGATCTCGAGCACCAGGTCAACGTCGGTTGGGACCTCGGAGTCGCAGAGCATCATGCCGCTGTTGTCGGTCGTTGCCGTGGCGATATTCCACATACGCGACGCAACACTGCGTGCGATGGGGTCCTCGCCGATAACGGCAATCTGAAAGCGCTCGAGCACGTTGGCGGCGCGAGCAAAACCGATGCGGGACTCGGCTTCGGTGACCGAGGGCTTGCCCTCCCACACATGGTGCAAGCGGTTGATGTAGGCGTAGGTGTCCTGGAAGGCCATGCCGTCGGCAAACAGGCCGACATTTTCCTGGAACTGCTGCAGGGCGGCCTCGGTATGCGGACCAAAGTAGCCGTCGTCTTCGCCACAGGCAAAGCCCAAAACGTTGAGAGCGCGCTGCAGGGCCTGCACATCGGCGCCATGGAAATTGGGCATGCGCAGATAGAGGGTGCGGTCGCCCAGCTTATACGAAGCGTCTACAAGGGCGCTCCAACAGGGGATATCGACGGCATGACCGGCAGCAAGGCCGCTGTCGAGCCTGAAGGTGCTGACGGCCTGCTCAGTGGTGGCTCCAAAGTACTTGTCGGTGACTTCGGCGGCATCAATCGTGTAGCCGAGCTGCAGGAGACGAGACTGCACGTCCTCGACGGCTGCTCCTTGCATGCCCGTTGTAATAGGTTCCATGAACGAACCCCTTTCGGCGTACCATTCGTACTATTTGAGCGTCTGTCGGATAGACAACGCAAAGGGATGCATAAACATGCACTCAACAGTGTAGCAAGTTGTGCCTAAATACGCTGCTGACAGGTTTTATAACCCCCGTTAGTTAAGGCGCTCCACAAAGAAATCTGCCATGGAGAGGAACAGCTCGCGTGCGTGCGGATCAAGCTCAACGTTCTCGATGGCCGCTTTGGCCTTAGCGGTCAGGTCGAGCGCGTAAGTGTGGGCGTAGTCGATGGAGCCGGTCTCCTGGAAGATCTCCACGGCGCGTGCGAGCTGCGCGGGATTATCGGTGCCTGAGGAAAGAATCGCCTCGACCTCGCCGTGGTGGCGCTCATCAGAGAGGGCGTGTACGGCGACAAGCGTGCGCTTGCCCTCGGTGATGTCGGTGCGGAAGTCCTTGTTGGCGGCTTCCTTAGTGCCGACAAGGTTGAGCAGGTCGTCCTGAATCTGAAAGGCAAGGCCCGTGTGCAGGCCAAAGGCGCGCAGCGCTTCGATTTGCTCATCGTTGCCGCCGCCGATAATGGCTCCGGCGGCAAGCGGCGTGGCTCCGCTGTAAAACGCGGTCTTGTGCGTCGCCATGTCCAGGTAGTCATCAACCGAGATATCAAAGCGCCCGTCGCGGACCCAACCCAGGTCGAGTGCTTGACCCTCGATGGTGCGGACGATCATCTCGGTAAGCTCGTGGAGCACGCGCAGCTTCACGTCGGACTCCAGCGTAGGGTCGTCGAGAACCGTCTTGGTGACCATGGTGAGCGCCAGGTCGCCACAATTGATGGCAAGGCCCGTGCCCTCGGTAAGGTGCATGCAGGGCTTGCCTCGACGAAGCTGTCCGTTGTCGGCGATGTCGTCGTGGATCAGCGCGCCCGACTGGAAATGCTCGATGGCTGCCGCGGCGCTGCGGGCGCTCTCAAAGCTACCGCCCACTGCGGTTGCGGCGAGCATGCAGATAAGCGGGCGGTGGCGCTTGCCGGCGTTGGCCGTAAAAGCCGAGAGCGGCGCATACAGGTAGCGCTCGATATCGGCAGAGGTCGCCTGTCCGTCAAAGAACGTGGCCAGATAGTCGTTAATCTGGTCAAAGTGCTGGGCTAAAAAGCTGGTAAACGGACTGGACACGGGTTCTCGCATTCTTTCTGAGGTTGCATTGATGCAATATGCAGACAACATATTGCCACATCAGGGCGTTTGGCGCGGCAGTTTTGGCGATTTAGGACAACGGGCGTGCGTTTGATGGAGTGTGCCTAAATCAGCCTAAAATGCTCGAGCGCCGCAACGACACCGTCGTGATCGACGGTGTCGGTCACGTAATCGGCCTTATCCTTGAGATAGTCCGGTGCGTTGCCCATCGCAATGCCGACATCGACGGCGTTCATCAGCGAGACGTCATTGCTGGCGTCGCCAATGCCGTATACGGTTCCGTGGTGGGGGTCGAGGGCGTCGAGTACAGACTGGATGCCCCCGCGCTTCGTGCATTCGCGGGGCGAGATTTCGGTTATCTCGAGTTCGAGCTCGTTAAAGCACAGCAGCGGCTCAAGTGCCTTATCTTGAGCGATGTGGTTGGCGAGCGATGTAGACATCAAGATCTTGTAGACACTGTAATGTTGCAGCTGCGTGACTGCGTCGCCCAGGGTGCGCGCGTATCCGGGGGCATCGGGGGCATCGGCACTCATGCGCACGACGCCGTTGAGGCCCTCAAAGCGGATGACCTCGCCCGATTGCTCAAGATAGGGGGCAAGATGCTGCAGCATGCTGGGCGTCATCGACAGATCGCGAATTGCGTGTCCGTTGATCTCGGCGTAACCGCCCGCAAGACAGACGATGCCGGTCCAGGGCAGCTCAAGAAGTTTGGGGTGGATGCAGCTGAGGGTGCGCCCCGTGCAGATAAAGGCCATGTTGCCGTTGGCGACAAACTCGCGGATTGCCTGCGAAACCGCCTCGTTGGGATAGGGGGAGAGGTCCCGCTCGTCTTCGGGAAGGTCTTGGGCGAGCCTGGGGTCTTGCCAGGCGAGCGTTCCGTCGATATCGAAGAAGCAGATATCGCCGCGCTTATGGGCTGCGCTGGCGGCAGGGGAGGCCGAGGTGGTGGGCACAAATTCCGGCTCGAGGCCCATGATCTGGTCAAAATGCTCTTTAACGCGGGGAACGGAGATGCCGATGACCACCTGGGCGGTCTTGCCCGTAATGATGAGGCCCTTGGCGCCCACCGCGACAAACGACGCGTTATCTGCAACGATGGAAGGGTCTGCGACCTCGACGCGCAGGCGCGTGGCGCAGTTGGTTGCGCCCACGATATTGCCAACGCCACCTAAAAGCTGAATTACCCGCTCAGCGAGGACGTGATCTTGATCGGATCGACTATCGACCTCGTCATTGGGGGATTGCTCTTTGGCAAAGTCGCTTCCCGTTAAACAATCGATTGCCGCGCGATTGGCAACATGATCCTCGCGGCCCGGTGTCTTAAGGTCATAGACCAAGATGAGTGCTCGAAAACTAACAAAAAAGATGAGGCTAAAGGCAAGGCCGATAACGAGCGCCAAAAGATAGGCACCGGCATGCGTGCGCATGAGCGGAATAAAGTTGAAGGCTGCCATCTCCATGAGGCCGCCCGAGAAGATGCCGACGATGCCAAAGAGATTCATGGTTGTGGCAAGGCAAGACGATAAGACGGCGTAGAGCAAAAAGAGCCCGGGGTGGGTGAACATAAAGAGAAACTCGAGTGGCTCGGTAACGCCGCAAACCACCGAGGCGATGATGGCGGGAACAAGGATGACCCTGAGGCCGGCGCGGCGCTCGGGTTTTGCGGTGGAGTAGAACGCAGCTGCGATGGCGGGAAGGCCAAAGAGCTTGACCCAGCCGGTGGCGGTAAAACCGGCCCACGGCGCAAGTTCATTAAGGGGGCGCGTGCTATGGGAGAGGATGGGGAGCAAGCTGCTCCACGTGGCGTAGATGCCGTCGTTAATGACCAGGTTGTCGTAGTAGATCGGCATGTAGAGCAGGTGGTGCAGCCCCATGGGCTCGAGCGCTCGCTCCAAAAGCACAAAGATGCCCACGCCAAAGGGGCCGACGCTCGTAAGTGCATGGCGCAGCGTTTCGGTCATTGCGTATACGGAGGGCACGATGGCGGCCGAGATAGCGGCAAGGGCAAACACGGCAAAAAAGCTGATGAGGTAGACCAGCGAGGAGCCCGAGAAGGTGCCGAGCCAATCGGGAACCTTGGCATCGTAGAAGCGGTCATGGATGGCGACGACGGTTGCCGATACCGCCAGCGGGCCGATAATGCCGGTGTCGAGCGTCTTGATGCCGTCGATGATGGTGATGCCGCTAGCGGAGGTCAAAGACGACGGGTACTTAAGTCCAAGATTGTCTCCGCTCAGCTTAATGATCTCGCTCAAAAAGAAGCAGTAGGCAAAATAGGCGACGAGAGCCTCGAGGCAGCAACGAGCCGGTTGTTTTTGGGCAAGACCGATGGGCAGCGCTACGGCAAAAAGGAGCGGGAGGCGTTTAAAGACCGTCCACGAGCCGCGCTGGATGATGGTCCAAAAAGCGTACCAAGGGGTTCCGTATACGGCGAGATCGCCGACGATGTCCGCAGTCGTTGCGAGAGCGGAGACGCCGACCATGAGGCCTGATATAGAAAACAGCATGGCGGGCGCGAACATTGCCCCGCCAAAGCGTTGGATTTTTTGCAGCATGTTCTGCCTTCCGAATATCGAGGCGCGTTGCGCGTGGGGAAACGTTTAAACAATGGATTCATTGTAGAGGACCAGACGAGTGTCGTACCGGCAGTTTTGAGCGAAACCGATTTGGGCATGACAGAAACCGTCAACGGCTAAATCCTGTCGCTTCACCGATATTCGGTTTAAACAACTTTAAGAAATGCTATCGTGCCTAGCCGGAAATGAATAATGTAGAGGTGAAACAATGCCAAAAGCGATATACGAAGGAATCTACCGAGAAATACGCTCGCGCATCATTAATGGGACCTATGCGTTTCAGGAGATGCTGCCAACCGAAGCCGAGCTGACCGCGGAATTTGGCTGCACGCGCAATACCGTCCGCCGCGCTTTGAGCATGCTGGCCGACGGGATGTTTGTGCAGCCCATACACGGCAAGGGCGTGCGCGTTATTTGGCTTAAGGGCGAAACCGACATGTTGGGCGCACTCGAAGAGGTTGAGTCGTTTGGCGAGTTTGCAAAGCGCAACAATGCCGCTGCATCGACGGACGTTAAGTCTTTCGAACATCTGGTTTGCACCGAGCAACTCTCTCGTCACCTGGGCTTTAAGGTGGGCGAGGAGTTGATTCGCGTAGTGCGTGTCCGAAGCCTCAACGGCAACGCGCGCCAAGTGGACCATGGCTATTTTTTGGCGTCGATCGCCAAGGGCCTGACTCCCGAGATCGCGGCAGATTCTATTTACGGCTATCTGGAGCACAAGCGCGGTGTCAAAGTGATGGCGAGCCGTCGTACGGTGAGTGTCGAGCTCGCCAACGATGAGGACTGCAGCTATCTTGATCTCGGCAAATACAACTGCGTTGCCGTCATGGAGAGTCAGTCGTACACCTCGGATGGCATCTTGTTTGAGGTGACGCACACTCGCACACACCCCGAGATCTTCCATTACCGCGTCAATTCCAAGCGATAGCCGGCTAGCTCGCAGCCTGACGAGACTCATGGCCTCAAAGAGAAAACGCCCGGTCAAACCGACGGTACATCGGCTTGACCGGGCGTTTTCTCTGCATTAGATAACAAATAATTGTTTATACAAAACTTGTCAAGTATCAAGTTGAAATTACCGTTCACCGAAGTTTTTCTACCGCTCTAGTAATACTTGTTCAAACAACTAGCCAAATAGCGTATCGTTCAAATCAGCAAAAGGGGCAAAGTCCCCGAGTCAATCTCCGAAGGCGGCGGCAAAGGGTGCCGCCACGGTGTGAAAGGGTGGATTGTAATGAAGAACGAAATGAGCAGAAGGCAGTTCCTGGGCTTTGCTGGTTCCGCGGCTGCAGTTCTTGGTCTGGGCCTCGTGGGTTGCGGTGGTTCTGCCGGCTCCGGCTCCTCTGCTTCTGGTGACGCTGCCGAGGTCTACTTCCTCCAATTCAAGCCCGAGGTCGACAAGGAGTGGAAGGAGATCGCCAAGGCCTATAAGAAGGAGAAGGGCGTCGAGGTCAAGATCGTGACCGCCGCTTCCAACACCTACGAGGAGAAGCTTAAGTCCGAGATGTCCAAGAGCTCCGCTCCGACCCTGTTCCAGGTCAACGGCCCCACCGGTCTTAAGAACTGGAAGGATTACTGCGCCGACCTGTCCGATACCAAGCTCCGCGGTGAGCTCATTGACGACTCCCTGGCTCTGCAGTCCGACGGCAAGGATGTGTGCATCGACTGGGTCCAGGAGAGCTTCGGCATCATCTACAACAAGCAGCTGCTCGAGAAGGCTGGCTACAAGGCCGAGGACATCAACTCCTTCGACAAGCTGAAGGCTTGTGCCGACGACATCCAGGCCCGCAAGGACGAGCTTGGTGTCGAGGGTGCCTTCACTTCCGCCGGCATGGACGACTCCTCCAGCTGGCGCTACACCACCCACCTTGCCAACATGCCGCTCTACTACGAGTTTGAGAAGGAGCACAACCAGGAGGACGACGAGATCAAGGGTGAGTTCCTCGACAACTACAAGCAGATCTTCGACCTGTACATCACCGACTCCACCTGCGATCCTTCGCAGCTTGCTTCCAAGACCGGCGACGACGCCACCAACGAGTTCGCAACCGGCAAGGCCGTCTTCTACCAGAACGGCTCTTGGGCCTACTCTGACCTCGTCAAGGCCGGCATGACCGACGATCAGATTGGCATGATGCCGATCTACATCGGTGTTGACGGCGAGGAGAACCAGGGCCTGTGCTCCGGCGGCGAGAACTACTGGTGCGTCAGTTCCCAGGCTTCCGAGGATGCCCAGAAGGCCACCGAGGACTTCATGTATTGGTGCGTCACCGCTGACACCCCGACCAGCATCATCGCCGACAAGATGGGTCTGACCGCTCCGTTCAAGAGCGCCAAGGAGACCACCAACGTCTTCTCGCAGCAGGCCGTTGCCATGGCCAAGGACGGCAAGAAGACCGTCGCTTGGGACTTCGTCTACATTCCCTCCGAGGAGTGGAAGAAGAACCTCAAGCAGGCTCTGATTGCCTACGCTGCCGATAACGGCAAGTGGGACGGCGTCAAGAACGCCTTCGTCGATGGCTGGAAGACCGAGAAGGCCGCTTCCGAGTAAGCAGTTGCTGCCCAAGCTATCTGATTAGCGACAGGGGGGCGGGCAGACGTTGGTTTGCCCGCCCCCTGCATATTGAAAGGACCCTTTTATGGGCAAAGCACTCAAGCGCTGGTGGCCGCTCTTTATGCTGCCCACGTGCCTGGCGTTTATGATCGGGTTCGTGATCCCTTTTATCCAGGGCTTCTATCTCTCGTTCTGCCAGTTTATTATCATTAGTAACGCGCACTTTGTCGGTATCGAGAACTACGTGCGCGCGCTGTCCGATCCGCAGTTCTCCACGTCGTTCTTCTTTACCGTGGCGTTTGCCTTCCTGTCGACGGTGCTCATCAACGTGATCGCCCTGGCCATTGCGCAGGCGCTCACCCGCAAGGCGCTCAAAGGCACCAACATCTTCCGTACGATCTTCTTTATGCCTAACCTGATCGGCGGCATCGTGCTGGGCTACATTTGGCAGATTCTGATCAACTGCCTGCTCTCCAACGTGGGCGCCCAGCTCATCGCTCTTAACTCTGCTGCTGGCTTCTGGGGCCTTATCATCCTGACCCTGTGGCAGCAGGTCGGCTACATGATGATCATCTACATCGCTGGTCTGCAGTCCATTCCGTCCGATTACATCGAGGCCGCCAAGGTCGACGGCGCTACGGCATGGCAGACGTTTTGGAAGGTTAAGATCCCTAACCTGATGCCGACCATCACCATCTGCCTGTTCCTGTCCATCACCAACGGCTTTAAGCTGTTCGACCAGAACCTCGCCCTTACCGGCGGCGCCCCCGCGCACTCCACCGAGATGCTCGCCCTGAACATCTACAACACGTTCTATTCGCGTGCCGGTATCGCATGGCAGGGCATTGGTCAGGCCAAGGCGGTTATCTTCTGCATCCTGGTCGTGGCCATCTCCATGATCCAGCTTAAGGCCACGAGGTCCAAGGAGGTGCAGCAGTAATGAAACGCGATAAGGTTATCAACCGCGCGCTCTCGATTTTCTTTACGATCCTGTCGCTCGCGTGGATCTACCCCGTGTTCATGATTGCGCTTAATTCTTTTAAGAAAGCGACCGCAATCAGTACCACCACGGCATTCGATCTGCTCACGCCCGAGACGTTCAACGGCCTCGCAAACTACATGCACGCCCTTAACGAGCAGGGCTTTGCCTCGGCATTTATGTACTCGCTCATCATCACGGTCACGTCGGTCGTGCTGATTTTGGTGTGCTGCTCCATGTGCGCTTGGTACGTGGTTCGTGTCAACAACAAGATCTCGAACTTCTTCTATTACCTGTTCGTGTTCTCGATGGTCGTGCCGTTCCAGATGCTCATGTTCACGCTGTCCAATTTGGCGGACCGCATCGGCTTCAACACGCCGTTCAACATCTGCTTTATCTACCTCGGCTTTGGCGCGGGCCTGGCGGTCTTTATGTTCGCCGGTTTTGTAAAGAACATCCCGCTCGAGATCGAGGAGGCGGCCATGATTGATGGCTGCAACCCGGTCCAGGTGTTCTTTAAGATCGTCCTTCCCATCATGAAGCCCACCTATCTTTCGGTCGGCATCCTCGAGACCATGTGGGTCTGGAACGACTATCTGCTGCCCTACCTTACGCTCGACTCCACCAAGTACAAGACCATTCCTATCTTGATCCAGTACTTCCGCGGCGGCTACGGCCACGTCGAGCTCGGCCCCATGATGGCCTGCATCATGATGGTCGTTATCCCCATCGTTATCATGTACATCCTCTGTCAGAAGTACATCATCGACGGCGTGGTGGCAGGTGCCGTCAAGGGCTGATGCCGTAACTGTTTTGCAAGTTTCTGCGGCGCCCCTCAGCGCGGCGCCGCATATCGAAAGGTAGAGACATGGCCGAGATCGTTCTCAAACATGTTCAGAAGGTGTATCCCAACAACGAGTCAAAAAAGAAAGGCTTCTTTGGCAAAAAGAAGAAGACCGAGGAGAAGAAGCACAACCTCAAGGTTACCGAGGACGGTGTGCTCGCTGTAGAGGACTTCAACCTCACCGTTCACGACCAGGAGTTCGTCGTCCTCGTTGGCCCCTCTGGCTGCGGTAAGTCCACGACGATGCGCATGGTCGCCGGCCTGGAGGACATTACCTCGGGCGATGTGCTCATCGACGGCAAGCGTGTCAACGACGTGGCGCCCAAGGACCGCGACATCGCCATGGTGTTCCAGAGCTACGCTCTGTACCCCAATATGACGGTGTACGAGAACATGGCATTTACGCTCGAGCTCAAGAAGGTTCCCAAGGACGAGATCGACCGCAAGGTTCGCTCTGCTGCCGAGATTCTGGGCATTACCGAGTACCTCGACCGTAAGCCCAAGGCGCTCTCCGGCGGCCAGCGCCAGCGTGTCGCTATCGGCCGCGCCATCGTGCGTGACCCCAAGGTCTTCCTGATGGACGAGCCGCTGTCCAACCTGGACGCCAAGCTTCGTAACCAGATGCGTGCCGAGCTCATTAAGCTGCGCCACGAGATCAAGGGCACGTTCATTTATGTTACTCACGACCAGACCGAGGCTATGACCCTCGGTGACCGTATCGTGGTCATGAAGGACGGCGTTGTCCAGCAGATCGCCACGCCGCAGGAGGTCTTCAACCATCCCGCGAACATCTTCGTCGCCGGCTTCATCGGCGTGCCGCAGATGAACTTCTTCGATGCCCAGCTGGTGCGCTCGGGCAACGGCTTTACCGTCAAGACCGAGGATATGAACGTGGCGCTCGCCCCCGAGACTTGCGCTCAGCTTGCCCTCAACTGGGACGGCGGCGACGTGAAGGAGATTACGGCCGGCGTGCGTCCCGAGCAGATCCTGCTTGCCGACAAGGGCGAGGAGGGCGCGCTCCAGGGTACCGTCGAGGTGACCGAGCTCATGGGCTCGACCGAGCATGTCCACGTGACCGCTCCCGACGGCCAGTTTGTCCTGATTATCCCCGTCGTCGACCTCGAGGCCAAGGGCGCGCTCAAGGCTGGCGACACCATCTGGTTCAAGTTCGAGAAGAACGCGACCCACCTCTTCGATAAGGTCTCTGGCAAGAACCTTATCTAGGCCCGGTGCATCCAGGCCCTCCCTTTGGGCGGCTGCGGTATTGCCATCCTTTTGCCGCGGTCACATATAAGGCTCCCCTCCCGTCCACTGGGCGAGAGGGGAGCCTTCCTTTGTGTCGGGGTTGTCCATCTGCCAGTTTGTCTTGATCTGTAACAGGAGGAGGGCCAAATTGGGCCCAGATGTTACAGGTTGAGACAGCGTCGAGTTGCCTGTCCTTTCATCTCGACCTGTAACACGAAGGACTGATTTCGGCAGTTACCTGTTACAGATTGAGATTGTTTTAGCCGCCTTGCCCGTCTGTCTCATTCTGTAACAGGTAGACCCGATTCCGGCGGTTATCTGTTACAGATCGAGATGAATTTAACGGAGGAATCTGTTTGTCTTGATCTATAACAGGTAGACCCAATTATGTCGGCTAGATGTTACAGGTCGAGATTTTTGGTCGAGGCAGGCCACGGGCAACACAGGGACACAAAAAACGGAGCCGTGTTGCCACGACTCCGTTTCTCAAGAGGATGGGTAAGGGAAGCGAAATTAGCTAAGGTGCCAAATCTCGTCGTTGTACTGGGAGATGGTGCGGTCGGACGAGAAGGTGCCGGCGTTGGCGATATTGATGAGCGTCTTGCGCATCCAGGCGTCCTGGTCCTCGTAGTCGGCCAGCACGCGCTCCTTGGTCTGGATGTACTCCTCAATGTCGAGCAGGGCCATAAACCAGTCCTTGCCCTTAATGTCGTCGTGCAGGCGCTGCAGGCGCTCGGCATTGCCGGTCGCCATAAAGGCCGGGTTGGTGATGAAGTCCACCAGCAGTTTAATGCCGGGCTTGCGGTAGAGCATACCGGCGTCATAGGTGCCGTTGGCATAGAGCTGCTCGACCTGTTTGGAAGAGGCGCCAAAGGTATAGATGTTCTCGTCGCCCACGAGCTCGGCAATCTCCACGTTGGCACCGTCGAGCGTGCACAGGGTTAGGGCGCCGTTGAGCATGAACTTCATGTTGGAGGTGCCGCTCGCCTCCTTGGAGGCCAGGCTGATCTGCTCGGAGATGTCAGCGGCGGGGATCACGCGCTCGGCGGCGGTGACGTTGTAGTTCTCGATCATGACAACCTGCAGGTAGGGAGCCACGTCGGGGTCGTTTGCAATCCACTGCGACAGCGTCAGGATCAGATGGATGATGTCCTGCGCGATAGTGTAGGCAGGCGCCGCCTTGCCGCCAAAGATGATGGTGACGGGGTGCTTAGGCCTGTTGCCGTTCTTGATATCGAGGTACTTCCAGATGATGTAGAGCGCGAGCATCTGCTGGCGCTTGTACTCGTGGATACGCTTGACCTGAACATCGATGATGGCGTTGGAGGGAATGGTCACACCCTGCTCGAGCGCCATGAACTGGCGCATGATAGCCTTGGCCTCGGCCTTGGTGGCGGCCAGGCGTTCAAGTACATCCTTGTCATTAGCGAATTCGGCGAGCTTGCTTAGGTCGCCGGTACTGCGCCAGTCGGTGCCGATCACATCGTCGAGCAAGCTGGCAAGCGCGGGGTTGGCGCCATGGATCCAACGGCGGAAGGTGATGCCGTTGGTTTTGTTGGAGAACTTCTCGGGATAGATCTCGTAGAACGGGTGAAGCTCGGTGTCCTCCAGAATCTTGGTGTGGAGTGCGGCGACGCCATTGATGGAGAAGCCAAAGTGAATGGCCATATGGGCCATGTGGACGGTGTCGTGCTCGTCGATGATGGCGACGCGTGGGTCGTCGTGCTCGGCCTTGGCAACCTCGTCGAGCTTGACGATGATGTCGGCGATGGCGGGCGAGACCTTCTGCAGGCTGGCGAGCGGCCACTTCTCGAGCGCCTCGGCAAGGATCGTGTGGTTGGTGTAGGCGACCATGGAGCGCACGATGGTAACGGCCTCGTCAAACTCGATGTCGTGCTCGGTGGTGAGCAGGCGGATGAGCTCGGGAATGACCATGGTGGGGTGCGTGTCGTTGATCTGGACCACGGCGTAGTCGGCCAGGTCGTGCAGGTTACTGCCGCACTCGACGGCCTCGTCGATCAGGAGCTGGGCGGCGTTGCTCACCATGAAGTACTCCTGGAAGATGCGAAGCAGGCGGCCCTGCTCATCGGAATCATCCGGATAGAGGAACAAGGTGAGGTTCTTGGCGATCTCGGTCTTGTCGAAGTCGATGGAGCTGCCGGGGACCAGGCCGTCGTCGACACTTGCCAGGTCAAACAGACGCAGGCGGTTCTTGGTGGGCTGGCCGTAACCGGGCACATCGATGTTGACGAGCTTGGAGGTGACGGCAAAATCGCCAAACTCGACGGTGTAGGAGCGGTCGTCGTCGACTAGGATGTCCTGCTCACCGAGCCACTCGTCGGGGACGGCCTTCTGCTGGTTGTCGACAAAGCGCTGACGGAACAGACCGTAGTGATAGTTGAGGCCCACGCCATCGCCGGTCAAGCCCAGCGTGGCGATGGAATCCAGGAAGCACGCGGCCAGGCGGCCCAGGCCGCCGTTGCCGAGCGACGGCTCGACCTCGAATTCCTCGATCTTGTTGAGGTCGTGGCCTGCGGCGGTGAGCTGGTCCTTAACCTCGTCGTAGATGCCGAGGTCGATCATATTGTTGATGAGCAGCTTGCCGATCAAAAATTCGGCGGAAATGTAATAGAGCTTTTTCTTGCCGTTGTTGAGCGGGCAGGCAGCGGAGCGCTCCTGCACGAGTTTGACCAGCAGCTTGTAAATGCGACGGTCGTCGAGCTGCTCGAGCGAGGTGCCAAAAGACTGCTCGGCGAGTTCCATGAGGTTAATTTGGGGCATGTTTTCTCCTGTGATGGGTTGTTTCATGTCTGCAATTCATAAGAAGCCCGCGCGAGGGGATTGGGGTGGCCTCGCGCGGGAAAAGCAAGCGCGTCCGCACGGTGGGGAGGGGTCGGGCGCGGTAGCTCCTATTGAGGAAGCTCGATTTCGGCTTCCGATGGGATGCGGAAGTAGGTCTCGGTCCAGTCGGTGAGTTTGTGCTCGAGCTCGCGGGTGATGGCGCCGTCGAGCATGCGCCAGGTCCAGTTGCCGCCCAGCGTGGCGGGGGTGTTGATGCGCGCCTCGTTGCCCAAGTTGAGCAGGTCTTGCATGGTGTAGATGCACGTGTCACTCACGCTGGCGGCGATGGTGCGATTGAGTGCATCTGCCATGGGTTCGCCGGCCTGCTGATGGGTGTACAGGGCTGTCTGCTCGCGTTGACGCGGGGTGGCCGTTCCCTCAAACCAACCGCGCGCCGTCTCGTTGTCGTGGGTGCCCACATAGGCGACGGTGTTGGCGATGTAGTTATGCGGCAGGTAGTACGAGTTGGTACCCTCAAAGGCAAACTGCAGGATCTTCATGCCGGGGAAGCCCGAGTTGTCGCGCATGTCGATGACGCCGGGGGTGAGGAAGCCCAGGTCCTCGGCGATGATGGGCAGCGTGCCGAGCTTTTCCTCGAGCGTCTTGAAGAACTTGAGGCCGGGACCCTGCGTCCACGAACCGTAGGACGAATCGGGTGAGGAGAACGGCACCTCCCAATAGGCCTCGAAGCCGCGGAAGTGATCCAGGCGGATGACGTCGTACATGTCGAGGGCGGCGCGAATGCGGCCCTCCCACCAGGAGAAGCCGTCGGACTCCATGGCGTCCCAGTCGTAGATGGGGTTGCCCCAGTACTGGCCGGTGGCCGAGAACTGGTCGGGCGGCGTGCCGGCGACGCTCACCGGATTGCCGGCGGCGTCGATCTTAAAGAGCTCAGGCGTCGCCCACATCTCGACGGAGTCACGCGAGACATAGATGGGCAGGTCGCCGATGATGAGAATGTCGCGCTCGTTGGCATAGGCCTTGAGGCGGCTCCACTGGCGATCGAAGAAGTACTGCGTCATCTGGTGGTAGAGCATACGCGCCGGATGGTCGGCGCAGACCTTGGCGGAAGCCTCACCGCGGGTGCGGAGCTCCGCGGGCCACTCCCAAAACGCCTTGAGACCGCACTCCTCTTTGACGGTCATGAACTCACAGTAGGGGATGAGCCAGTCCTCGTTGGCTTGGATAAAGTCATCGAAATCGGCCGGCTTGTCGGCAGCAAAGCGCTCGGCGGCGCGGTCGAGAATCTGACGGCGGCCGCCAAAGATGGCACCGTAGTCGACGTTACTGGGGTCAGAACCCAGGTACACGCCATCGATATCGCGCTGCTCTAGATACCCTGCCTCGATAAGCTCGGCAAAGTCGATAAAGTTGGGGTTGCCTGCGCGGGCCGAGAACGACTGATAGGGCGAATCGCCATAGCTGGTCGTCGTAAGGGGCAGAATCTGCCAGTAATGTTGTTTGCACGAGGCGAGAAAATCGACGAAGTCGTAGGCATTCCAGCCAAAGCCGCCGATTCCGTATGGTCCGGGCAGAGATGAGACGGGCATGAGGACGCCGCTTGCACGCTCCATGAATGCGCTCACCAACCTTCTTGTTGTGGGGTCGGCCTGCCGATGGGTGTGCAGTCCGCCTCCGATGTTCTGATTCGATACGCCTATTGTAAAACATGTTGTTTAAACATGTACAGGCAAGATAAAAAAGTTGGTCGATTTTCGGCGAATGGTTACATGCCATGAAAAAGCCCCGACCTCACAACGTGAGATCGGGGCAAGAGCGGTATGTAGGTTTTGCTACTCGGCGTCGGCGAAGCCGTTGGGGTTGTGGCTCTGCCAGTTCCAGCTATCGCGGCACATGTCCGCGATGTCGTACTGGGCCTTCCAGCCCATCATGCGCTCGGCCTTGGAGGCATCGCACCAGTTGGCAGCGATGTCGCCGGCGCGGCGCTCGCGGATCACGTAGGGCAGCTCCTTGCCACAAGCCTTGGAGAAGGCGGCGACGACCTCGAGTACCGAGGTGCCGGTGCCGGTGCCCAAGTTAAAGATCTCGACGCCGGTCTTGCCGTTCATCCAGTTGAGGGCGGCCACGTGACCAGATGCCAGATCGCACACGTGGATGTAATCGCGCACGCCGGTGCCGTCGGGGGTGGGGTAGTCGTTGCCAAAGACCTGAACGGCCTCGAGCTTGCCCACGGCGACCTGGGCGACATAGGGCACCAGGTTGTTGGGGATGCCCTTGGGATCCTCGCCGATCAGGCCCGACGGATGGGCGCCGATGGGATTGAAGTAACGGAGTAGCACGACGTCCCACTCGGGGTCGGCGGTGTGGACGTCCATAAGGATCTGCTCGATCATCCACTTGGTCCAACCATAGGGGTTGGTCGCGGGCTTCTTAGGATCCTCCTCGGTGACGGGCGGGTTGTCCGGGTCGCCGTAGACGGTCGAGGAGCTCGAGAAGATGATGGACTTGCAGCCATGGTTGCGCATGACGTCGATGAGCACCAGGGTGTTCTCGATGTTGTTGTGGTAGTACTCGACGGGCTTGCTCACCGACTCGCCGACGGCCTTAAAGCCGGCAAAGTGGATGACGCGGTCGATCTGATGGGTATCGAAGATCTTGTTCATCGCATCGCGGTCGAGCACGTTGGCCTCGTAGAAGGTGAGGTTCTTGGCGGCCTCGTCGCCCACGATGGTCTTGACGCGGTCGACGGCGACGGCGCTGGAGTTGGAGAGATCATCGACGATGACGACCTGGTAGCCACCCTCGAGCAGCTGAACGACGGTGTGCGAGCCGATAAAGCCGGCGCCACCGGTAACGAGGACACAGGTGTCTTTGGGGTCGAGTGCTTTGGACATGTAGTCTCCTATCGAATCAGGAACACTTCTTCAGGGGAGTATAGCGCAGGCAGGGACGCCCAAATCGTGCGCTGTAGGAAAAGCAGAGGATTGTGCTAACGTACTCATAGAAGAGCTTGCGTACGCATAACCTGATCTTTGACATTTGCTTACGAGCCGCTGACCTTGTAGTTTCCTGCCGTTCGTGGAAATCGTTGGGACGCGCCATATGTACGCTAATATGTATGAGTTGAGCGACATATAAATAAGCATGTAACGGAGTACATATGTCACCAAACAGCGATTCTATCCTTTCCCAGGAGCTCTCGCGCCGCACTGCCCTCAAGGCCCTGTTCGGCGCCGCTTCTGCGGCAGTTCTTTTTGGCCTGCCCGCTCGCGCCCATGCGGCGGAGGCTTCCAAAGAAACCACCGATAAACTGAATGCCGCCCAGGCCCAGCTCGACGAGGTTCAGGCCCAGCTCGACAGCATCGCAAATGAGTATGCGGCGCTGGCCAACAAGAATGCCCAGACCCTCAACGACATCGAGAATGTCCAGGGCAAGATTGACGACACGCAGGCCCAGATCGATGAAAAGAAGGCCGAGCTCAAGAAGAAGCGCAACGACCTTTCCGATCGCGTGGCCGCCAGCTACAAGTCCGGCGGCACGAACATCCTGTCGCTGCTGCTGGCCTCTGGCTCGTTTGAGGAACTCGTCGCCAACGCGCATTACGTTGAGAAGATCAACAAGAGCGACCGCGATGCCATCGAGGATATCCAGACGATTCAGGCTGAGCTCGACGCACAGAAGACCGAGCTCGAAGCACAAAAGGCCGACCTGGAGAAACTCAAGGACCAGCAGACGGCTCAGATGCAGGATATGCAGGCCAAGCAGCAAGAAGTCCAGACCGTGCTGAACGGTCTTTCCGACGACGTCAAGGAGCTCATGGCTCAGCGCGATTCCGAGATTCTCGCTGCCGCCCAGGCCGAGGAGGCTGCCAGGAAGGCCGCCGCTGCCGCTGCCGCCGCGAACAAGAACAATTCCTACTCGGGTGGTTCGAGTTCGGGTGGTGGATCGTATGCGCCCGGAACTCCGCAGCAGAATGCCGGCTCGGGCAAACAGCAGGCCGTCGTCAACGCGTGCTACTCCACGCCTTCGCCGGGTCAGAACTGGTGCGCGGCGTGGGTTACCAATGTCTTCCGTAACGCCGGCGTTGGCTACTTTGGCGGTAACGCGTGCGATATGTTTAACGCATGGTGCTATAGCTCCGACCGCTCGGCGCTGCAGGTGGGCATGATCGTGGCCGATTCCTCGCACAGCGGCACGGGTGCTCCGGGCCTTATCTACGGTCATGTGGGTATCTACGTTGGCGGCGGCATCGTTATGAGCAACGAGGGCGCCATTACGTCTAAGTCGCTTGATTCGTTTATTAGCTTCTATGGCACTGGCT
Source organism: Collinsella sp. (assembly GCA_036312785.1). Lineage (GTDB taxonomy): Bacteria > Actinomycetota > Coriobacteriia > Coriobacteriales > Coriobacteriaceae > Collinsella. Next base: position 6,259 of record JAXJNG010000009.1, on the reverse strand, counting down.
CTGGCGTGCGCTGGGGCTGGCTTGGCGGTATTGCGCTGTCGTAGCCGCGGTTTGAAGTAAGTTGGTCCGTGGCTGCCCGAAAGGCATTAGGTTGCCTGCTCGGACAGTCCTGCTCGCACGGAGAGCACATTAAGTGCTCTCCGGCTCGTGCGGAACTCGCGATCAACCTAATGCCTTTCGGGCAGCCACGGACCTCTCGGGTCCAATACGTCACACACCGGACTGGTTTATCTGAATTAAAGAAAGTGAAGGCCCCTTTCGGGGCCTTCTTTTTATAAAAATTCGCCTACTCGGTGGACTTCGGGTTCTAGGTCTACGTCGAACTGCTCTTTGACTTTGGCTTGGATGTCGCGGATGAGTTCGTCAACGTCGGCGGCGGTGGCGTGGTTGGCGTTGACGATAAAACCGCAGTGCTTTTCGCTTACCTGCGCGCCGCCAACGGCGTGTCCTCGCAGGCCGGCGTCCATGATGAGCTTGCCGGCAAAGTAGCCCTCGGGGCGCTTGAAAGTGGAGCCGGCACTCGGCATGTCGAGCGGCTGCTTGTCCTCGCGGCGCTGGCGGTAGTCGTCCATGTCGGCCTTGATCATCGCGGCGTTGCCCGGAGCGAGATTGAAGGTGGCCGAAAGCACGATGAAGCCGTCGTCGGCAATGCGGCTCTTGCGATAGCCCAGGTTGAGCTCATCGACATCGAACTCAATGATATTGCCGCTGCCGCGGGTGCCGTCGTCGAGCTGGCGAGCGGGTTTGTAGACGCGCACGGACTCCAGCACATCGGCCATGCAGGCACCGTAGGCACCGGCGTTCATGTAGCAGGCGCCGCCGGCCGATCCGGGGATGCCCGAGATGGGCTCCATGCCGGTGAGGCCGGCCTCGGCTGCCGCCGCGGCGACATCGGAAAGCAGCGCGCCGGCTGCCGCCGTGACGTGCGTGCCGTCGACGGTGATGTTGGAGAGATCTTCGCCCAGCGCTACGACGACGCCGCGGATGCCCTTGTCGCCGACGAGCAGGTCGGAGCCGTTGCCCACGATGGTGAGCGGCAGGTCGCAGCGATAGCAGGTATCGAGCGTGGCGACGAGGCCCTGCTCGGTATCGGGCGTGACAAAGACGTCGGCCGGGCCGCCGATCTTAAACGTGGTGTGCTCGCGCATGGGCTCGCTCATCAGTACGTTGTCCTCGCCGGCAACGCCAGCAAGCGCGCACAGCAGGTCCTCGTTAAAAAAATCGTTTTCGTGCATACTAATAGCCGCCTTTTGGTGGTCGTTGTCATCAATCGATTGCAATATACCCCACCCGGACGGATTTGGTGCGCTGGCGGCGATAAAACAGCCGTCTACCGGATTGGTAAAGTGTTTATCACCGAGGTAGAGGGTCGGTCGCTATACTTTCAAGAGATTGCGCGTAAACCTGGAAGGAGCGAGATGGCCAACAAAGTCACCCTCAAGCAGATCGCCCAGGAGGTGGGGCTTTCCCCCTCGTCGGTCTCGCTTGTTCTCAATAATCGGCCCTGTCGCATCTCGGAAGAAAACCGCAAGCTCATCAAGGAGGTCGCGGCGCGCAACCACTATGTTCCTAATCAGATTGCGCGTAGTCTGGTCATGCGCGAGTCGCGCACGCTGGGCCTTATCGTCCCTAACATCGAGAGCCGCTTTTTTGCCTCGCTCGCCGGTAGCCTGGAAAAGCGCTGCCGCGAGGACGGCTATGCGCTCTTCATTACCAGCTCGGGTGGAAGTGCCGACGACGATCTGGAGCTGCTGCGTCAGCTGGTAACGCGCGGCGTTGATGGCGTCTTCCTGGTTGTGGGCGACGAGTTCTCCGACGACCGCGCCCTGCGCGAAGAAGTCAGCCATCTGCCTATCCCTGCCGTGATGGTCGACCGTGCCATTGAGGGCCTCGAGTGCGACAAGGTGATGTTCGACCACGAGATGGGTGGCTACATGGCCACTCGCTATCTGATCGAGCAGGGCCACCGTCGCATTGCCTGCTTGGTTAACGCGCGCCGTTCCAATACGGGGCGTAAGCGACTTGCCGGCTATGAGCGCGCGCTGCGCGAGGTTGGCCTGCCTATCGACGCACGTTTGGAGTTTGAGAGCGAGTACTACATTCCGAGTGCCTACGAGGCCTCGGAGGCGGTGCTCGCAACTGATGCCACCGCTGTGTTCGCAAGTTCGGATAACATCGCCCTCGGTCTGCTCAAGCGCTTGCACGAGATGGGGAAGAGCATCCCGGGCGATATCTCGGTGGTGAGCTATGACAACTCGGCGGCCGACGTTCTCTTTGAGCCGGCGCTGACCGCCATTGAGCAGGATCCTGGTGTCCTTGCGGAGCATGCTTTTGGCTGCATGTCCAAGCGTCTTGCCGGTAGGGGCGGCAGGCGTGCCGAAGAGGTCGTCCTGGAGCCGGCGCTTATCGTTAAGGGCAGCGTGCTCGAACTTACCGAATGTAGCTAAGCGTACTTGTTTGTTTGCATAGATTGCATGCGGAGTGTCCGCTATTTGCCGGCGGGGCCGGGGTGCCTGCCTTGTTTTGAGAAGTTCGCGGAGCCCACTTCTCAAAACAAGGCAGGCACCCCGGCCCTCGTCCGTTAACTCTTCCGCTGGGCGAGCCTTAGACGCCGCGCACCGATAGGGTAAGGCAGCGGCTTGAAATTGGTGCTATATTCAGCTTGAGTTGTTTAATGCTAGTACGGGAGGCTGATATGGGGCTGTTCAAGAAGAAAAACCCGCAGGATGCCTTTGATCCCGATGTGTTTACCATCACGGATACGATTTTGGACCCGCCGCGGTTTACATTTTTGCCGGCCATCTACCAGGATGCCACGCGCCGCAAGTGGGCCGTGCATCAGCGCGGCGGCGAGCCGAAGATTTTTGACTATGCGGACGTGTTGCAGTGCGAAGTGGCCGAGGCGGGCGATCCGGAGGCCGAAGAAGCGGTCTCTAAACAGGAATTTGCCCAGCGTATCCTGGCAAATCCTGCCAAGGCAGCAAAAATAAATGCTGCCAAGCGTAATATGTGTCTTGGTATGGGCGTTGTTGTGGCGGTTCAGACGGGAAAAGACGAGGTTTCCAAATTAGAGATTCCCGTTATGACCGACGAAGTCAAACGCGATTCAAGTCTATATAAGTCGTATCGGAATGTCGCCGAGAAGATCAAGGCAGAATTTGATGCCATGGGAGGGCTGGCCTAATTTTGGCGGCATACGTTTCTGAATGAGGAGTCTGTGCAATGGCAGGCGAATCTTATGCAATTCCCCCCAAAGATCATGCTGTTGAGGGAATTCTTTGGTATATCCAGCACCATCAGCTTGCCGGCGGCGATCGCCTGCCGGCCGAGCGCGTGCTGTGCGAAGAGATTGGCGTTTCGCGTACGGCGTTGCGTGCCGGTATCACGCGGCTTATCTCGTGTGGAACGCTCGAGAGCCGTCGCGGATCGGGCACGTATGTGTGTCCTCCCAAGCCGCTGAACATCTTCCAGGAAACGTATAACTTTTCCGATGCTGTGCGGACTGCCGGCCTGCACCCCTCTTCTCGTCTGGTTTCCACCGGGACCATCGAGGCGGATGAGGCGCTTGCCGACAAGCTTGGGGTGGCTGTAGGCGCTCCCTTGCTCCGCATGCAGCGCGTTCGACTTATTGAGGGCGAGCCGGCGTCAATCGAGACCGCTCACGTTAACCTGTCCCTGTGCCCATCGCTTCCCGAGCACGATTTTGAGTGTGAGAGCCTTTACGATGTCTTGCTCAAAGAAGGTGGCGTGCGCGTTGAGCATGGACGTGAGCATATCTCCATCTCGCGTTTGAACGCCGAAGAGGCCGAGCTGCTCCAGCAAGAAGAGGGAACGCCGGTGTTCTATGAGAGCTCGATCGAATTTGATAAGGACATGCGTTTTGTGGAGCATTGCAAATCGGTGATTTTGCCCACAAAGTTCCGCTTTGCCGATAACGGCGAAGAGAACGGCATGAGGAGCGTGGCAGGTGAACAATGGCTGAAACAGTAGATGCCGCCCCGGTTTATATGCGCATTCGACGCCGCATCGAGGAACGTATCGAGCGCGGTATATATCCCACGGGTTCCATGATTCCGTCCGAAAAAGACCTTGCCGAGGAATTTGGTACGACACGCTTGACCATCCGAAGCGCTGTCGATGAGCTGGTTCGGCGCGGGCAGATTCGCCGTGTTCGGGGAAAAGGTGCCTTTGTGGCGCAGAAAGTACCTGCTTTTTTTGAACGCACGGTCGGTTTCCGTGAATCGGTCCGTGCTTCGGACGGCGAGCCGTCCGTCCGTATTCTCGCGCGTTCCAAGCGTTATGCGGGGCCATATTACGCCGACCTGTTTGGCATCGCCGAGGACGACCTGCTCTATTCCGTTCGACGCCTGAACTGCATAAACGGTAGCCCCGTATCGATTGAGACGGCGCTGATTCCCTGCCTGCTGTTCCCAACCATCGAAGATATTGACGTGTCGGTCTTCAGTTTGTACGAGACCTATGAGATGCTGGGCCGAAAGCCAGTCATGGCACAGGAAAAGCTCGATATCGAAGCGCTGGGCGCACAAGATGCCGGCCTCCTTGGACTGGAACAGGGCGATCTTGTTTTGCTTTTGGAATGCGTGAGCTATGACGCGAGCGGTCAGGCTATCGAGTATGTAAAGTCCTTCAATCGTGGCGATACGGGCGGCTACACCTATACGTACTAGCTGGTATTCTGTGAATAACGGCTGGGAAACTAACCAGTTTTGATCGTTGGGTCAGCTGTATATACAACCTTACAGGGCTCAAAATCGACCGTTCGCCGATGGGGATAAATTAATCGACAAAGAGGTATCAAAAAGCCGTAACCTGTAACTGTGATTGGTATCAAATACTAATGATTTGTTACGAGGTGAGACGATGAAGATGCTCGATTACGTTCAGCTTGCCCATGTGCGTATGGGGGAGAACCTCGAGCGTTCGTCTGAGCTGGTAGCGCAGCTCGTTGATATTTTCCAGTCCGGTTCTTTTGACGCGCTGCGCATCGTTGCTTCGGGTTCGTCGCGCCATGCCGCCGATTGCGCCCGCGATTACCTGCAAGATGCCCTGCAAATGCAGGTGTCCGTTGTGACGCCCGAGGCCTTCGTCGATTTTGAACACACCTATCCGCAGCATGTGCTCAACATTGCCGTTTCGCAGAGTGGCTATTCGACCAATACGATTGCGGCGCTCGATTACATGCGCGCACACGATATGGCTGCAGTTGCGCTCACGGCAAACGTCGAGGCACCCATCAAGGAACACGCTGACATCGTTCTTGACTACGGTGTGGGCGTCGAGTCGGTGGACTTTGTGACTCTGGGCGTCGAGGTGCTCGTTGAGTACCTGGTGCTCTTTGGCATTTACGGCGGTCAGGCGCGCGGAACGATTGACGCCAAGGGCGTTGCCCAGCGTCTTGACGACCTGCGCGAGGCTATCCATGCCAATGCCGTGATGTGCAAGACCGCCGAGGCATATGTCCAAGACCACATGCTCGAGCTTTCTGAGCACACGCCCGCCATGGTCGTCGGCAACGGCCCCAACTATGGCGTTGCCGAAGAGGCGGCCCTCAAGCTGAGCGAGACCATCAAGATTCCTGCCATGCATCACGAAGGCGAGGAGTTCGTCCACGGTCCCGAGATGCAGATCGTTCCGGGCTATCTGGTGTTTATCGTCGACGATCCGCAGGGGTCGGAGCGTCTTGCGAATATCGCTGATGCGCTATCGAACGTTACGACAAAAACGGTGCTGCTCACGGCCCATCCCAAGGGTAGGGCTCACGAGGTTGCGGTGCCTCAGGTGGCTCCGCTGCTCAGCGCAATTCCCAATCTTGTGTTCTTCCAGACGATTGCGGCCATGATAACCGAGCGTCTGAAGTCATGGGACGTGCACCCGTATCTCGACGCCGTCTCCAAGCAAATGGAGGTCAAGGCAGAGGGCTACGAAGAGTCAGTCAATGCGCTTAAGGCCAAAGCGGCCGAGTGTTACGGAATGTAAGCGGGTTTTGATGCCCGTTGGCATGGGGGATGTGGAAACAACCCCAGAAAGGAGAGACAAATGAAGGAAACCGAGAAGATCGAGATCATGCATTTCGACCAGGAGGGCTATCTCGAGGACGGCAAGGCGCTCTACGAGACCGGCAAGAAGATGACCGCGCTCGCCGACAAGGTCGCCGACGAGGGCTACGACGCCGTGTTCCTGATGGGCGTCGGCGGCACCTGGGACGAGCTCATGCAGCTCGAGTACCTCATGAACAAGT
>JAXJNG010000008.1:0-84226 GCA_036312785.1 Collinsella sp. | reverse complement strand
GACTACGAATCAGAACGTCATAGGTTCGAATCCTATACGCCGCACCAATTGAACTTGAAGCCTCCGGCAACGGGGGCTTTTCTTTTATGTCGCCGCTGCATGGATTCGAACCTCGGTCGAGGCGCGAGCGCCAAGAAAACGCGGAGCGTTTTTAGCGAGCGGGCGAGCACGCCGGCAGGCGGGCGAAGCCGGTGCGGATCCGCGCAGCGGATGCGCGGAATCCTATACGCCGCACCAATTGAACTTGAAGCCTCCGGCAACGGGGGCTTTTCTTTTATGTCGCCGCTGCATGGATTCGAACCTCGGTCGAGGCGCGGGCGTGAAGCGGACGATTTCTTATCGACTCGTGTAAGATTCCGAGTAGGTATCGCGGCCCATCCGCGACCACTCCTTCTCTCAACGACCGATCAGGGTGATATTTCGTGGCAGAGCGTCCGACATACAAGCTCAGGTTTCTCGATCCCAAGAAGCGCTTTCCGGCGATACCCGAGCAGCCTGCGGGACGCTCATATGGCGTGGTCTGGAAACTCTTTGGCGAGGATCAGCATGAATCTTGTTATGTCGTCGAGTTCGTTGGCAAAAGTCATGTGTCGCTTTTGGGCTACGTAAGCGTTTCGGGTGAGGTGTACAAGGTGGACCGCCCCGTCAGCGAGGCTCCGCTGCCCAACGATCCCGACATGGAACTGGTCCTTGACGAGTCGGACTCCAGTATTGGTGAGATTATGGTAAGGGAAGCCAACGGTGCAATGCACGCATGTGCGCAAACTGTCGGTTCTCCCGAAGGCCCCATGCGCGAGCGGTCCGACCACGAGACATGGAATTCGATCCGCGCCCTTCCTTACGGCGAGTTCATGGCATCGATGTTCCTGCGCTACGTGATATTTGCCAACTCCGAAAGCACTATTGCGAACACGGCGGGCGTCGACGGTCTCGATGCGGACATGCAAAACGTTGTCGACAAAATAAAGCTCGTAAAGCTGCCCGAGCCGGTCGAGGTGTTTTTGGGCTTTAACACGGCACCGCTCCCCGATGCTATCGAGACGCTGCTTTACCGCGTTGACCATGCCGAGAATCCGAGTGGTATCGAGCGTTATGCCGCCGCCCTTATGAGCGAGGTCGACTTGCCCCGTTTGCGCACCATTGCCGCCAAGTCAGAAATGAGCCTAGCGCGCATCGACCGGTCAAAGTTGTTCTATCTCAATTTTGATCGTAGCCTGCTGGACCAGGACGAGATTGACATGCTGCTTGCCATCGAGTGCCGTCTCAACCGCCTCTCCGGCATCCTTGAGCGCATCGGGGCCGGATTGGTCCCTGCGGCATCCTCGCCGAGCCTTGAGGGCTGCGCGCTCTTTGATGCGTGGCATATCGCCAAGACGACCAACGATGTTCCCCGACTGCTCGATACGGCCTCGAGCGATAACCCGTGGGGCAAACCGGGTACGGTGGCTTGCCAGCCGGGCGGTGAGTGGGATGTGCGTACCCGCTTCGCGCGTATTGTCGAGGCACTTAACGTGGTCACACGGCTCGACTATACCTATCGGGCAAACGTTGCCGAGGGGATTATGCTCGTTCGGTTTGGGCACTCTGTCGTTGATGCCATGCCGCAACGTGAATACGACGCTCAGGATGACGCCTGGCGCGAGCTGGACGAGGACACGCGCGCGATCTGGGCCGCGGAGCACGATGCGCGCGTGGCACTCACGCTTGCGGCAGCGTGTTTTGCCGCGGGCACCTGCATCACGCGCTGCTATGTGCAGATTGCTGCTCCCGACAGTGAGCAGGGCGAGCGCGTTGTTGCAACGTATTTCTTTGGGCGCGCGGCCTATCTGGCCGATTGCGTGCCTGTCGCCAAGGATCTTGAGAGCATGGACATGGACGATATGCCGTGCAAGCGTGTGCTTGAGGCGTATGAGTCAACCGCTCCGGAGACGATTGAGCCTGCGGAGGTTCATGCTCGTCCGCGTGATGACCATCGCACGCTGCCGCCGGCGCTGCGCGATCTGCTGCTTGCCGATACGGCTGACGAGTTGGAGGTCATGGAAGAGGACGATGACTCATACGTGGCCCGTGTTGTTGAATTGCGCGAGCAGGCAAAAGTGGACCGTACAGGTGCTTTTGAAGGCTTTTCCCGTCTTGTCGAGGAGTTGGAGGCTAAGTGCACTGTCGCCGAGCTTTTGGCGACAGGTCCGGTTCAAACGCAGTTTTGCGATAACCAGCTGGTGCGCATGGTGCTACCGGTGTTGGAAGAAGACCGCTCTGTGCGAATCCTTCGTGCGCCCGATGCGCTGTACTTTGCCCAGCACGAGATCTGCAGCTTTTATGCCGAGCAAGAGGACTTTGAACGAGCGCTGCCCGAGGTGCGCCATCTTTACGATCTGGCGCGCTCGTCCATGCAATCGCACTTTGCGCTCATCAACGTGCTTGCGCGTCTGGAGCGCTTTGACGAGATTATCGAGGTGGCGCGCCACGGCCTACGTATTGCCAGCGATCGTTCTGCAATTGGCTACCTGTTCTATCGCTTGGCGTTTGCCTATTGGAATTGCGATCAGCTCGACCTGGCGCTGGCTTGTTACCGTCTGGTGCCGCGCGGCGAGGAGTCGGGCAGCAGCGCGCTGGAAGAAATGCAGGGCCTTATGAACGAGATGGGCGTCAGCGAGCCTCCGACGTTCGAGGAGGCGGTCGAGACCATCCGCAAGGCTGGACTTGAGCTGCCGCCAGTGTCCGCCGTGACGAATCAGCTGGCAGATGCCGCTGTGCAACTGGTCGACAACGGCTTCTTTTTCCTGGCGCGCGGTTGCATCTTCCAAATGTGGCGTACCATGGGTAACGACGAGCTCGGCTCCCTCAACCGCTCGCTGGGGTAGGGGCGATATAGAGGGGCCGCACCGCGCTATTTGTATCGGCGCGGGCGGGAGGACCCGGCAGGATTGGTAAGGCATAAAGCCGCCGAGCCTGCTAAAACTGTTAAACTCTGCTAAAGTTGCTAAACTTTGTTAAAGTTGTTAAAACTAGCAGAGGAGGGCAGAATGACGAAAGCTGTTAACCCCTTTAAGCCAACGGCGGGCATGAATCCGCCTGAGCTTATCGGACGGGACACTGTTTTGGATGACTTTGCCGAGGCTCTTGAGAATGGTCCTGGTGCCCCCGATCGACTCATGCGCATCTCGGGCGTCCGAGGCACAGGTAAAACGGTGCTCCTTAATGCATTGGGTGACCTTGCACGCAAAAAAGGATTCGAGGTCGTTGACGTTGCCTCCAATGCTGGTTTTTGCAATAGAATCCTCGAGGCTCTGCAGCGAAACGTTCGTCTTGAATCAATCTCGATTTCCCCATCGATTTTAGGGGTCAGCCTTGGCTCCATGGAGATGTCGAAGTCGGCCTCTCATCTGGGCGAGGCGATGTACGATGCTGCGAAGCGCGGTGGTCTGCTCATTACGCTCGACGAGATCCAGGATGCCTCAACTGAGGAAATGCGCGAGCTAGGCAATGAGATGCAGCTCTTGATCCGCCAAGGAGCGAATGTCGCTTTCGCTTTCGCCGGGCTGCCGACATCGGTAGATGGCGTGGTGGTGGATGATACGTTGACGTTCCTTCAGCGAGCCAAACATGTTGAACTTACTCGGCTTTCCGATTTTGAAGTTGGCGGATCGTTTGAGGATACGATGAGACGAGCGGGCAAGGAGCTCGACAAAGGTGCCGCTGAGCTATTAACAAAAGCTTCGGCAGGCTATCCCTTTATGGTCCAGCTGGTCGGATATTACGCTTGGCAGGTTGCTGCGCGCAGTGGGGCGGAGAGCGTGAGCGAAGAGGCGGCTCGTAAGGGTATCCAGGCGGCTCTTGATAGCTTTAATGCTATGGTGATTGCCCCAGCGCTGCGCAGGGTGTCGGAACGGCAGTTTCAGTATCTCGCGGCGATGGCTCAATGCGAGGGCGTCGATATCGCCAACGGCGATATCGCCAAGAAGATGGGTTTGTCGGCGAACAAAGTTGGGTCATATCGCAAGCGTCTGATCGATGCGGGGTTGATTGAGCCCGCGGGCTATGGCTGTGTTTCGTTTGCAATTCCGTACATGCGCGATTATCTGTTGGAGACCGTTCGAGAGGACTAATAAAGAATGGGCTGTCCGCGCTGTCGCTGGGGCCGTCCTTGTATCTTTGTCTCAACCTGTAACATCTGGAGGGGATTACGGCCTGCAGATGTTACAGGTTGAGATGATTGACTGAGACGTTTACTGGTAAAAGAGAGGTAAAAGAGGAAACGCCTCAAAATTCCCCTTGCCCAACTTCGGCTGTTTGGTTACTATAGAACGGCTGTTACGGAGAGCTGACCGAGAGGCCGAAGGTGCTCGCCTGCTAAGCGAGTATGCCCCAAAAGGGCATCTGGGGTTCGAATCCCCAGCTCTCCGCCAGTATGACTTTGAAGAAGGGTCCCATTTGGGGCCCTTTTTTATTATCAAGAATGGCAGCTGGGGATTAGAGTCCGAAAGGGCGTGAACATTAGGCAAACACGGGGCGCTTGAAAACGGGGAGACCCAGGCGTGCTCGTGCACCCCGGTGTGGGGTTCCGAGGGGATGGAGTAGAAATATGGTAAAGGTCGGGCTGCGTAAGCCGAATCTAAAGACATCACTCAAGGCAAGAACGACCGGCAGAGCGAAGCGCGCGGTAAAGCGGGCGATAATCCCCGGCTATGGTAAGAAGGGCATGGGGTGGATCAAAAATCCGAAGAAGGCTGCTTACAATGCCGTATACAGCAGAACGACCGTCGGAGTTGGGGATGTCGCTCGCGCCGTTGCTAAATCAGGCGCTCGGAGCTCGGCGTCAAGGACGTCCTCAATTACTGTTTCATCGCATGAAATTACACCTTTGGCGAAGCCTGAACAGAAATCTCTCACTCGAGAGATTACGTCGGTTGACAGGGCAAACAAGGCGCTTTTGCTATGCTTCCTTCTTGGGTGGTCGGGCGCTCATAGGGCGTATGCACGGATGTGGGGTAGCTTCTTTCTATATCTCTTTACCTTTGGCCTTTTTGGATTTGGTTGGCTGTTTGATATTGTGACACTACTGATGAGACGCTCCGAGCTAAGGCGTCTCGGCGACAGTGATCAGACTCAACAGCAAGCGCCATGTTCCGTTGATTCTACATTCGATCGAAATGTCGCCGACTCCGGAAATTGGGAACAGCGTGGAGATGGGGAGGCTGCGGCTCGGCTAGAGCTTCAACGTAAAAACCGTGCCTATATGGAAGAAAACGGCATCGACGTGGAGATGTTTACCGAGGAAAAGGTCGCGGCGGACGCCTTGCGAACCATTGAGTCGGTATGCCCGTGCATGCTTAGGTTTGACCGAGGCATGAGCGAAGAGGAGCCAAGCATCAGCTTTTGCTCTCCAACAAAGACGGGGAAGATGCCCAAGAATGTCGTCGAGGCCCGAATTTACCATCAGGACGTGAAGCTATTGATGGATTCCCACGGCTTCGAATTGCCGGAGTATGGTGACAGCATCAATGTCATGATTAGTTATCTAGCTGATGGGCGCATAAATAAAGTCGATATCCATGGGTTCCATAATGGCCGCTCCGTTAGTGTCTCCATTCGCAGGCGGAGCGACGATCTTGTTATGACGAGTGCGGGCACCATCGGAGAAACGGGTGCCTGGCAATCGCTGTGTCCTGGGGCAGACCCCTCAGCTGGGGATCTTTTCAGGGCCTTGACCAAGGAGGTCGAAAGGATCTACTAGCATGCCCGGTGGACCCGTTTTCAAGGTCCGAAAAGACACAGCGAAGGTAAACGGCTAGCAATGTCGCTTTGGTGATTCTGACGCATCCCGTTTAAGAGGTATTCAAAAAGAGGCGCCCGTTGGACGCCTCTCCAATCTCAAATGTAATGTTCCCCAAGCCCTACACCTCAGGAGCCTTGGCTACGGTCTCGCTCTCGGCTGTGAGCGGGCGGTTGTCGATGCGGCGGCCCAAGCGATCGAGCTTCACAAGGAGCCACTCAATGGGATTCGGCCCTGCGCCTTCCTCGTCAGCAACCAGGTCCATGACGGCGATCTTGGTGCCGTCCTGCTTGAGTGTAACGCTGCCCACCTTGTCGCCCACATGCACCGTGCCCGAAAGATCGTCGTGGCTAACCTTTTCGGTCACCTCGCCGGCAAGGGAAAACACGGTCGCTTGCGCCGTAGGATCGGCGAGTGTGGCGTCGATCGTCTTATCCGTCCAGTCGGTTTGGCCAATGCGCGCCATAAGCGGGTTGCCGTTGGCGGTCTTTTCCTGCGTGTTGGCGATCGCGACCGTCACCTTGTGGCCGTAGTACCAGTTGGCAAGGGTGGCGGTATCGGTAAAGCGCTGATCGGTGGTGGTGGAGTTCAAAATAACGGTGTAGATCTCGTCGCCGTCGCGGTTGTAGGCGCTCGTAAAGCAATAGCCCGCGTCGTCGGTGGTGCCGGTCTTGCCGCCGATGTTGCCATCTTGGCCCAGCAAATAGTTATGCGTGTCCATGGAATGCGAATGGTCGGCGCCGTCGGCGCCCGTGACCTCGATCCAGGAATCCTCGCTCGCTACGACCTCGCGGATCGTGTCGTTTTTCATGGCCTCCTGCATCATCAGCGCTACGTCGTGTGCGGTTGAGTGCATATCGCCAGCCCACTCATCAAAGTCCAGACCGTGTGGGTTCTCAAAGACCGTGCCGGTGCAGCCGAGCTTCTTAGCGCGCTCGTTCATGGCCTTCACAAATGTGGCCTCGGCGTCTTTGGTCTTAGGGTCGATCTTCTTGCCCACATATTCGGCGAGCACGATGGCGGCGTCGTTGCCCGAGGGAATCATCAGGCCGCGCAGTGCCTGCTCAACGGTAAGCTCGTCGCCTTCGAGCAAGCCGGCGGTCGAATTACCCACGGTGGCTGCGGCGTTGCTCACCGTGACCTTCTCGTCCATCTTGCAATTCTCGACGGTTAGGATTGCGGTCATGACCTTGGTGATCGAGGCGATTTTGACCTGCTCATCGGCGCCGCGCCCATAGTAGACGGTGCCGTCTTTGCCCATGACGAGGGCATTGGTCGCATCGATATCGGGCAGGTTTTCGGCCGTGATACCGCGCGCATCGGCGGTTTTGCCGCAAACATTGTCGGTCGTAAGCACTTGGGCGCCGGCGACGGTGGGCACGCCAGCGGCAAGGGCGATAGCGCAGACAAAGCCGGCGGCAAGCTGGGCTGAGCGCTTTGCAAAAGAGGTGAGGGACTTCACGGATTTCGCTTTCGACGGGATGGTCTCTTCTGGAACAAGAGTATATCGTTTGCCGGCGTCGGCGATCATCGCGTGCGTGCGTGGCCCACATCCGCGCCCGAACGGGCACAAGGGTGCTTAAGGCCGACTTAATCACCCACGCTTGTTGTGTGTGACGGGCGCCCCCTCGGGCATAATGGAGCGCGAGAGGAGCACGCATGAACGAGCGCATTTTGGTAGTTGATGACGAAAAGGCCATCGCCGACTTGGTTGGTATCTACCTTACAAAAGAGGGCTTTGATGTCCAGATTGCCTATAGCGGGGCCGATGCTGCCAAGGCAATCTTGGAGCAGGAGTTCGATCTGGCGCTGCTGGATGTCATGCTGCCCGATATCGATGGGTTTGAGCTGCTGCGTACGATCCGTTCCAGCCATACCTATCCCGTGATCATGCTGACGGCGCGCGATGCCCAGCAAGACAAGATCGAGGGCCTTTCGCTTGGCGCGGACGATTACGTGGTTAAGCCGTTCCGTCCGCTGGAGCTCATCGCGCGCGTGCACGCTCAGCTTCGCCGCTACACCAGCTACGGTAGCCGTGCACAGGCGGCCGAGTCGCCGACCATTCAGCTCGACGGCTTGGAGATCAACCGCGACGCTCGTTCCGTGACGGTGGACGGTGCACCGGTACGCCTCACACCCACCGAGTATTCAATCTTGCTGTATCTGGCCGAGCATCGCGGCAGCGTGGTGGCCGTGGAGGACCTGTTCCGCGCGGTGTGGAACGAGGATTTTATGCCCGGCTCCAACAATACGGTGATGGTGCACATTCGCCACTTGCGCGAAAAAATCGGCGACGACGCACAAAAGCCACGCTTTATCAAAAACGTCTGGGGCGTCGGCTACATCATCGAATAACGCTTTTCACTTGTGAGGATCTTGATATGACAAAAGACGATAGACAAGCGTTCGAGGTGCCCGATCGGCTCTTTGAATACGTGAGGTCGGTCGTCGACAACCGCGCGCTTGCAACGGTGCTGCTCTTTTTGCTGAGCCTGCTGCTGATTGGCATCGACAACATCGTCGGAATCTTGGCGGTGCTGCTTGTCGGCTTTTTGCTGATCGATCGATTTGAGATCGTGTGCCGCTGCGTGGTGATTGGCGGCGCCGCGTGGGCCATGACGTTGGCGATTGGCGCCATGGCGCTCGGCGGCATCGAAGGGCCGGTGCTGTTCGATGCCGGCTTTGTATTCAACATGCTTGGCTTTGTGCTGGCGCTTGCCGCGTGCGTGCTGTTCTTGTGTGGCCGCGCCCTGTACTACCAGGGCTACGAGCAGGGCGAGCAGCATGCCGATTGTGTGCTGGCCGCTCGTATTCAAGATCGCCTGATCGATCACCCCGACACCTGGGACAACATCGACGGCGACTTCTTGGAGGTCGAGGGCGCCCTTAACCGCGTGCGTGACCGTGAGCGCAAGGTGCAGCAAGCTCTGCGTGACGAGTCGCATCGCAAGGACGATCTGGTCACGTACTTGGCACATGACCTACGCACCCCGCTTGCCAGTGTGGTGGGCTATCTTTCGCTGCTGCAAGAGGCTCCTGAGCTGCCGGTTGAGCAACGTGCGCACTTTACGGGCGTGGCGCTCGACAAGGCGCACCGGCTCGATGCGCTCATCGAAGAGTTCTTCGATATCACGCGCTTTGACTTCCACGATATCGTGCTCACGCGCGGGTATGTTGATCTGGGGTTGCTGCTGGCTCAGGTGGCTGATGAGTTCTATCCCATCCTCAACGAGCAGCATAAGGAAGTCCAAGTTGATATTCGCGAGGACCTGACGGTGCTCGTGGATGGCGACAAAATGGCTCGCGTGTTCAACAACATCATGAAAAACGCTATTGCCTATAGCTATGAGGGCTCGACTATCACGATTGAGGCCGGGCGCCAAGACGATGGCGGCGTGCGCGTGCGCTTTATCAATCAGGGCGATCCTATCCCTGCGGCTAAGCTCAAGGTGATCTTTGAGAAGTTCTATCGCCTGGATGCGGCGCGTGCGACCAATCGCGGTGGTGCCGGTCTGGGCCTTGCTATTGCCAAGGAGATCATCGCGGCACACGGTGGTACCGTTGCATGTGAATCGACGCCCGAACACACGATATTCACCATCGAGCTGCCCGCCGCATAGCCAGCGTGCCCTTACAAACACTTGACAATGCGCTCACGTGCATATGAGCCGCGATTTCTACTATCGATACTGCTGAATTGATATCGATGTGGAGGTATGCGGTATGACGGCTGCTGCGGCTGTGGAGCCCACGGAGCTTGAAGAACTCATGAAAGCGCAGGTCGAGGCCGCGCGCGAGCGCGAGGTTGGGGATGCGACTCGCCCCACGGCAGAGGATCTTGCCGCCTCGCCGACGCGCATCGACGTCGAGGGCCTCGACCTGTTCTATGGCGACCACCATGCGCTCAAGGACGTGAATATCAAGATTCGCGACAAGCAGATTACCTCGTTCATCGGGCCTTCGGGCTGCGGAAAGTCCACGTTGCTGCGCTGCTTTAACCGCATGAACGACGGCATCAAGGGCTGCCGAATCGAGGGCAAGATTGCGCTCGATGGTCAAGATATCCTGGGCGACTACGACATCTGCCGCCTTCGCCAGCGCGTGGGCATGGTGTTCCAGCGCCCCAACCCGTTTCCCATGAGCATCTACGACAACGTCGCGTATGGTCCGCGCGGTATGGGTGTGCGCGATCGTGCTGCGCTGGATGAGCTGGTCGAGGACTCCCTTCGTCGCGCTGCGCTATGGGATGAGGTCAAGGACAAGCTCAAAGAGTCGGGTCTGGGTCTTTCGGGCGGCCAGCAGCAGCGTCTGTGCATCGCCCGCGCACTTGCCGTGCAGCCCGACATTCTGCTGATGGACGAGCCGACCTCGGCACTCGACCCTGTGTCGACGCTGGTGGTGGAGCAGCTGGCCTGCGAGCTCAAGGAGGTCTGTACGCTCGTGGTCGTTACGCACAATATGCAGCAGGCGGCGCGTATCTCCGACTCGGTCGCGTTTTTCTTGCTGGGTGAGTTGGTGGAGCACGCGCCCACCGCGCAACTCTTCAAGAATCCGACCGATCCGCGCACGGCGGATTATTTGACGGGACGTTTTGGCTGATACCATCTAGTAAAGGTACCTTTAGGGTTAAGATGCGGTCATGCCGGCCGCAAAGGGGTTCAACATGATCTATTACGTCGAGGACGATGACAACATCAGGGATTTGACGGTCTATGCGCTGCGCAAGCAGGGGATTGAGGCCGAAGGCTTTTCGTGCGACGGTGAGTTTAAGGCTGCCGTGGCGCGACGGGTACCCGATGCCGTCCTGCTCGACATCATGCTGCCCGATACCGATGGCTTGGCGATTATGCGTCGACTGCGTGCCGATCGCCTGACGGCGACGGTGCCCATCATGATGCTTACCGCCAAGGATACCGAGCTCGACAAGGTGATGGCGCTCGATGGCGGTGCCGACGATTACCTGACTAAGCCGTTTTCGCTCATGGAGCTTGCGAGCCGCTGCCGCGCACTGCTGCGTCGCGGCGGCATGGTCAAGCAGGCGAGCGATGTGCTCAGCGTGGGCGACATTGTGCTCTCGCCCAGCCATCGCGAGGTGACCGTTGCCGGCGAGCCGCTTAAGCTCACCCTGCGCGAGTTCGACCTGCTCGAGTACCTCATGCACAAGCCCGGCGTGGTTTTTACCCGCGAGTCGTTGCTGCAGAGCGTGTGGGGCTGGGACTTCGACGGCGGTTCGCGCACCGTTGACGTGCACGTGCAGACGCTTCGCCAAAAACTGGGCGAGCATGCCAGCGCCATCGAGACCGTGCGCGGCGTGGGCTACCGCTTGGCCGAGCCTTCTGCCGGTGATGGTGCCGAAGGTGACGACACCGCGGCCACCGCATCGGAGGAGTAACCCGTGGTCTTCGCCCCCCAGGGAAAACATACGCTGTCGCACCGCGTTTTTGTGACGATCTTTGTCTGCGCCATGGCGGTTATCGTGGCGTTTACGGTGCTGGGTGCGTTCTTTGTGCAAAACACCTTGGCGGATGCCACGAGTGCCAATCTGGCGCAGGAAACCGAGCTCATTGCTGCCGCCCTCGACGAGCAGCAGGAGCCCATCCCGTTCTTGCGTAGCCTCGATCGCGAGGACTTGCGCATCACGCTGATTAACAAGGATGGATCGGTTGCCTACGACAACGAGGCGTCGCCTTCCACACTGCCCAACCATGGCGATCGCCCCGAGGTCATCGAGGCCTTTGAGAGTGGTTTGGGTTCCGCGGAGCGCGCAAGCTCTACGCTCGACGAGATTATGCTGTATCGCGCCGTCGCCCTTGATAACGGCCAGGTTGTCCGCTTGGCGCAGGCCCAGCCTGGCGTTGCGGCGATTTTGCTGTCGATGGTGGCGCCGATGCTGCTTATCGCAGCAGCGGGTGCGGTACTCTCGTTTTTTATGGCGCGCCGCGAGTCCCGTGCCATCATCGCGCCGTTGCAAGAGGTGGATTTGGACCACCCACGCCGTAGCTATGAGCACGCCTATGCCGAGATGGTCCCCATGCTTGAGCGTATCGAGTCGCAGCGCCAGGAACTCAAGCGCCAAATGGCGGTGCTGGCGGACAACGACCGTATGCGCCGCGAGTTCACGGCGAATATCACCCATGAGCTTAAGACGCCGCTTACGGCGATTTCGGGCTATGCTGAGCTCATCGCAAACGGCATGGTCGAGGGCGAGGACGACCTGCGCAACTTTGGCGGTCGCATCTATCGTGAGGCAGGCCGCTTGGCAGCGCTCGTCAACGACATCCTTACGCTGTCTAACTTGGACGAGGCCGAGCGTGCAACTGAGGGCGAGGCGGTGCCCATTGGGTCCACGGAGCCTATTGAGCTCTCGCGTGCCATCTACGCGGTTGAGCAGCGTCTTGAACAGGTCGCCCGTCAGGCGAATGTGACGATAAGTCATGAGACCAAGCCTGTGGTCATCGAAGGCGTGTCGCGCTTGATCGACGAGCTCATCTATAATTTGGCAAGCAACGCCATCCGCTACAATCGACCCGGCGGTACGGTTACGCTGCAGTGCGGCACCAACGACGAAGGCCATCCGTTCCTCGCGGTCGCCGACACGGGAATCGGTATCGCGCCTGAAGAACAGGGCAAGGTATTTGAGCGGTTCTATCGCGTGGACAAGAGTAGGTCCAAGGCACGCGGCGGAACCGGTCTGGGGCTTGCCATTGTCAAGCATGCGGCCCTGTATCATCACGCCACGCTCGATCTGTCGAGCGAGTTGGGCGTGGGAACCACCATTACGGTGACGTTTCCCATACAGCAGGACGAGCCATTCGCATAGCGATACAACATAGATATTGATGTAGACGCCGCATTTGACTTTCGGGTGCGGCGTTGTTGTGCAATTTTACGATTGCTTCCGACATTTTTACAGGAGAGCCTGTTTCTTATGTATAGAGTTTGGTCTCGGTAAAAAGATGCGATAACATACGGACAGTTTTGTCAATCCGAACTGGGGAAATGAAAGGCAAGCTGCATGACCCTTCTCGAACTGTTCCAGCTGCTGAAGAAGCACCTCAAGCTGGTCATCACCCTTCCGGTGGTCTGCGCGATCGCCATGGGCATCGTGTCCTTCGCCGCGATGGACAACACCTATACCGCGACGACGAGCATGTACATTCTCGCCAAGACCGACGATAGCGGCCAGATGAGCTACAACGATCTCTCGGCGAGCCAGATGCTTTCCAACGATATCGCCACGCTGCTGGATAGCGATAGCGTTAAGAGCGGCGCCGCCAAGGAACTGGGCCTCACCGATCTGGATGACTACAAGGTGTCTGTTTCCTCCGAGACCACCACGCGTGTCATTACGCTTTCGGTTACCGGCACCGATGCCAAGGAGACGGCTGAGGTCGCAAAGGCCATAGCTAGCTCGGTGAGTACGGTCGCTCAGAACGTCGGCGCTGCCCAGAGCATCAACGTTATCGACGAGGCTAAGACCCCCGAAGCCCCCAGCGGCCCCAAGCGCACGCTGTATATTGCCGTCGCGTTCCTCGCCGGTATCTTTATCGCAGTCGCCTATGTCGTTTTGGCAGACATGCTCAATACCCGCATCCGCGGTGCCGAAGAGGCGGAAGAGCTCCTGGGCATTCCCGTTGTTGGCCGAATTCCGGCTATGAAAGGTGGTAAATAGGCATGGCTAAGGCAAAGAACACCGATAAGCTCGTTGTACAGAATGCCGCCAAGACCCTTCTGGCCAACATCCGCTTTGCGAGCGTGGACGACCCCATTCGCACCATCACCGTTACGTCCTCGATTCCCAACGAGGGCAAGTCTACGGTTTCCATCAACCTTGCCCAGGCTATCGCCACCAGCGGCAAGAGCGTCCTGCTGGTCGAGGCTGATATGCGTCGCAGGTCCCTTGCCGATATGCTCGGCGTCCGCTCCCGCGGCGGACTCTATGCAGTCCTTTCCGAGCAGGTTTCTATTGACCAGGCGATTGTCGAGACGGGTCAGAAGAACTTCTACTTCCTCGATGCCGAGCCGCATATTCCCAATCCTGCCGACATCATCGTCTCTCACCGCTTTGCCAAGCTGGTAAAGGCACTGTCCGCCAAGTTCCAGTACGTCATCTTTGATGCTCCCCCGGTCGGCACCTTCATCGATGCTGCCGAGATCGCAAGTCTGACCGACGGTGCGCTTTTTGTCGTGCGTGAGGATTTCACCAAGCGCGAGGAGGCGCTCAACGCCATCGGTCAGCTTAAGAAGTCCGAGAAGGTTAAGCTCATTGGTACCGTTATGAACTACTGCGAGACCGAGACCAGCGAGTACTACTACTCCTACTACACCAAGGACGGTAAGAAGGTGAAGAAGGGCTCCGACGATCAGGGGACTTCCAAAAAGGGCATCTTCACCAACCGAGCAAACGTTTAGTTGATTAAGGCTGACCTATGCGTGACATTCATTGCCATATCTTGCCGGGTGTAGACGACGGCGCCGCCGATCTCGATGAGAGCTTGGCGATGCTCGAGGCTGCCAAGCGGGCCGGTGTAACCAGAATCGTTTGCACTCCTCACTGCCGTGATCCCTATTTTGATTACGACAAGATGTGGGATGCCTTTGAGCTGCTGCGTGATAACGCTGACGGTTTTCCGCTCCAGATGGGCTTCGAGGTCAACCATCGAAAGCTCGTTGAGCTTGGTATCGATGCCGCGGAGCACTTGCATTTCGATGGGACCAACGAGTTTCTGCTCGAGCTTTCGACGCATGCCGATGCGTATGCGTTTAGAGAGTACGAGAACACGATTTACGATTTGCAGTGCCGTGGCTACCAGGTGATCATCGCTCATCCTGAGCGCTATCGTGCGGTTCAAAAGGATGTAAGCGTGGCGGAGCGCCTGGTCGATATGGGCTGCAAGCTGCAGGCTTCGGCGGACTTTATTGCCGGCGGTCGATTTGGTCGCGAGAAAAAGCCGGCACAGCGCCTGTTCGATCAGAACCTGTACAGCTTCATCGCGAGCGATGCCCATAACGTGGGTCATTACGACTGCCTGGCGAAGGCTCGCGCGAAGTATAGCGTGCGCGGAGCTCATTTTCGCTAATATCTGTCCCTAACGTTCGCATTGAATGAAAGGGCAGCCATGGATATCCAACTTAAGACGGGATGCTTTGATGACGCGGCGTTGGTGCGCCGCGTCATTTTTATGGACGAGCAAGGCTACGAGAATGAGTTCGACGCTATCGACGAGGATCCAAACTGCATTCATGTGACGCTCTATGTAGACGGCGAGCTTGCCGGTTGCTCGCGCGTGTTTCCCGAAGAGCTTGAGCGCGTGGCTGACGCAGAGGCCCCGGTGTTGCCGGCATGCGACATGGACGAAGGCGTTGCGGCGGGGGAGACCTACATTATGGGGCGCGTCGCCGTGCTGCCGGCTATGCGTCGTCGCGGACTGGCGAGTGCGATCGTCGAGGCCAGTGCTTCGTGTGCACGCGATGCCGGCGCTAAGCTTATTAAGCTGCATGCGCAGGAATACGTGTTGCCGCTCTATGCAAAGGCGGGCTACACGCAAATTGCCCCGGTAGATTACGAAGACGAGGGCCAGCCCCATGTCTGGATGGCCAAGCGCGTAGATGGCAGATAGGGACGTTCCTTTTCTGCCGGCAGTTGGGGACGCTCCTTGGCAATTGGCGCATCGGAGCGCTTAGACATACAGTTTTTCGATTCCGTATGTATATATGCGCGCTAATGGGTTATAAAATCTAAGTCTGAACATAGCAGGTCTGCGATTCGGCTCGGGCGACCGGGCCGTTTTTGCGGACGGGGGTAGCGCGAAAGGACTGCACATGCGTCAATTTAAGACCGAGAGCAAAAAACTGCTCGACCTCATGATCAACTCCATCTACACCAATAAGGAAATCTTCCTGCGCGAGCTTATCTCTAACGCGAGCGACGCCGTCGACAAGCTCAACTTTAAGAGCCTGCAGGACCCGAGCGTTAAGCTCGACCAAGGTGACCTTGCCATCCGCGTCTCTTTCGACAAGGATGCCCGCACCATCACGATCTCGGATAACGGCATTGGCATGACCGCCGAGGAGCTCGAGCGCAACCTGGGCACCATCGCCCATTCCGGCTCCGAGGAGTTTAAGACCGAGAACGCCGAGCAGCAGGGTTCGGAAGTCGACATCATCGGCCAGTTTGGCGTGGGCTTCTACTCGGCTTTTATGGTCGCCAGCCATGTGAAGGTCGTCAGCCGCGCCTATGGCGCGGATGTCGCCCATGTGTGGGAATCCGACGGTCTTGAGGGCTACACCATCGAGGACGGCGAGCGTGCCGAGCACGGTACCGATGTCATCCTGACGCTGCGCGAGAACGAGAAGCTCGATGCCGACGGCGAGGCCGAGACCTACGATCGCTTCCTGACCGAGTGGGGCCTCAAGAGCCTAATTCAGCAGTACAGTAACTATGTGCGTTACCCGATCCAGATGATGGTGTCCAAGAGCCGCCAGAAGCCCAAGCCCGAGGATGCTGGCGATGACTACACTCCCGAGTACGAGGACTACCAGGAGCTCGAGACTGTCAACTCCATGACACCGATCTGGAAAAAGCGCAGCTCCGATGTCGAGCAGAAGGACTACGACGAGTTCTACAAGTCCACGTTCCACGACTTTGACGATCCTGCGCGCACCATCAGCTTCCATGCCGAGGGCACGCTCGAGTATGACGCCCTGCTGTTTGTGCCGGGCCGCGCGCCGTTCGATCTGTACAGCAAGGATTACGAGAAGGGTCTGGCGCTCTACAGCTCCAATGTCCTGATCATGGAGAAGTGCGACGACCTGCTGCCCGACTACTACAACTTTGTCCGCGGCGTCGTGGATTCCGCCGACGTGTCGCTCAACATCTCGCGTGAGACGCTGCAGCAGAACCGTCAGCTCAAGGCCATCGCCAAGCGTGTGGAAAAGAAGATCACCGCTGACCTTGAGGATATGCGTGACAACGACCGCGAGGCCTACGAGAAGTTCTTTGAGAACTTTGGCCGCGGCCTTAAGTACGGCATCTACTCGAGCTATGGCATGAAGGCCGATGAGCTCGCCGACCTGTTGCTGTTCTGGTCTGCCAAGGAACAGAAGATGATTACACTGGCCGAGTATGCCAAGGGCATGCCCGAGGATCAGAAGGCCATCTACTACGCCGCCGGCGATTCGCGCGAGCGCTTGGCCAAGATGCCCGTGGTAAAGGGCGTGCTCGACCGCGGCTATGACGTGCTGCTTCTGACGCAGGACGTGGATGAGTTTACCTTCCAGGCCATGCGTGAGTACGTTGCCGCCGATATGCCCAAGATCTACGAGGACGATGCTGCCCGCGAGGCTGCCGAGAAGGCTGTGGCCGACGGTGCCGAGCCCGAGGTCGAGGATCGTCATCTGGAGCTCAAGAACGTCGCGACCGGTGATCTTGACCTGGCGACCGAGGATGAGAAGAAGGAGGCCGAGGACGCCACCAAGGAGAACGAGGACCTCTTTAGCGCTATGAAAGAGGCACTCGGTGACAAGGTCGAGAAAGTTGCCGTCTCCGCGCGCCTGACCGATGCCCCCGCTTGCATCACCACCGAGGGTCCGCTTTCGCTTGAGATGGAGAAGGTACTCCAGAAGGGACCCGAGGGCGCGCCCGACGGCATGCCCAAGAGCCAGCGCGTGCTCGAGCTCAACGCCAAGCACCCGGTCTTTTCCAAGCTCGTCGCCGCTCAGAAGGCGGGCGACGCCGACAAGATCAAGCAGTACTCCGGTTTGCTCTATGACCAGGCCCTGCTGGTCGAGGGCATCCTCCCCGAGGATCCCGTAGCCTTCGCGGCGGCTGTTTGCAACTTGATGTAGTTCGGGGATACGGCACCGTAACTAGATTAGAACGAGAGTGGATAATCTCCCACTTTTGGCTCGAATGCGGGCTTGAAGTGAGAGATTTTCCACTCTCGTTTCCTTTTGAATGATCCCTCCGTCCCCAAGGGATCATTTATTTGTGCGGGTTGTGGTTTTGTGACCTGCTGAAATTTAAGATACTGTACAACTGTACGTTAACTCATCTTCGTAGTATATTGCTACCCGCAAAACTCAACACCATTGTGCTTTGAGACGTTAAAGCGCCTACTACAATGGTTGTCGATAGTACGATTCGATTCAACGACAGGATGGATGGTCCAAGCGTGAGTCTCGGCAGCAAACTATCCAATGCAAAGGTCTCCTTTGCGATATTTAAGCGCGACATTAAGCGACTGCTTGTGAACCCCGTCGCCTTGGTGGTTACCCTTGGCGTGTGCGTTATTCCCTCGCTGTATGCCTGGTACAACATCGTGGCCAACTGGGATCCGTACGGAAACACCCAGGGCATCAAGATTGCCATCGCCAACAACGATCGGGGCACCCAAAACGACCTGGTGGGCGAGCTCAACGCGGGCGATCAGGTCGTCGATCAGCTCAAGGAGAACGATCAGCTGGGCTGGACCTTCGTCGATTCTGCGGCCGATGCCAAAGAGGGCGTCGAGAGCGGTGAGTACTATGCGGCCATCGTAGTCCCCAAGAACTTCTCGGATAACCTGGTTTCGATGCTCGACGGCAACTACCATCAGCCCAAGCTTACGTACTACGTCAATGAGAAGAAGAGCGCTATTGCGCCCAAGGTTACCGACACCGGTGCAAACACCATCGAGGAGCAGATCAACTCGGAATTTGTCTCCACGGTGGGCGAGACCGTTGCCAGTATTGCCAAGGATGCCGGAGTCGATTTAAAGGACAAGGCAACCCAGACTCAGGATTCGTTGGCCGGTTCGGTATCAGAGGCTTCCGATACGTTGGGCGAAGTGCGTGATTCGATTGGCGACATGAATGCCGCCATCGATAAGACGAGTGGTTCCATTGCCTCGGCAGATGCGGCACTTGCCGGTCTGCAGGGTCAGGCGCCGTCGCTGACGCAGGCGATCTCCCAGGGCAATGACCTGCTGGGCGAGGCTCGCGCCACGGCGGGCAACTCTGTCGCCTCGCTCTCCAAGGCGCTCTCGGAAGGCAGCCTTGCGCTCACCAAGACGTCAGCCTCTGCGAACGCTGCCATCGGCAAGCTGACGGGCACGGTCACATCTACGACCACCCGTATCGACAACTCGCTCGAGTCTCTCCAAGCGACGATCGACCACAATAAGGCCGTTATCGGGCACTTAGAGATTCTCGCCAATGACACGTCGACAGGTTCCGAGGAAATTGACGCGCGCATTGTATCGACCATCGATTTGCTTCGAGAGCAGAATGAAAAGCTTCAGAGCATCAAGGACGGTCTGTCCGCGCAGTCGAGCGCCATGGCGAATGACGCAGCGGCTGTTTCGGGTGCCAGTGACGCTATCAATAACGCAATTCATACCGGTGCGACCAACCTTGGCCAAGCCCAGACGGACTTGGGCCAAAACGCGCTGCCGAAGGCCTCGAGCGCGCTCGACTCTTTTGCTGCCGTTTCGGGCGACCTGACCGGTATCGTCTCGGATATGACACCTACACTTGCAAATGCGCGCGGCACGTTGGCGCAGCTTAGCGCTACGCTCGGCCAGGCCAAGACCACGCTGTCCCAGACCGATTCCTCGCTTGCCAAGGTCCAGGACAAGCTTGCAACCGCCGCCAATGACATCGCGGCGCTGCAGACCTCCGAGTCCATGGGCGAGCTGGCCGATCTGATGGGCGTCGATGTCAATGACGTGGCAGATTTCATGGCGTCTCCGGTTGAGTTGACGTCCAAGTCAATCTATCCGGTCAAGAGCTTTGGCTCGGGCATCGCTCCCTTCTACACCAATCTGGCGCTTTGGGTGGGCGGCTATGTGCTCATCGCCATTTACAAGCTCGAGGTCGACCGTGAAGGTGTTGGCAGCTTTACGGCGCGCCAAGGCTACTTTGGCCGCTGGTTGCTCATGGTGATCCTGGGCGCGTTGCAGGCCATCATCGTTACGGTAGGCGATCTGGTGATTGGCGTGCAGTGCGTCAGCCCGCTGCTGTTCGTGCTGGGCGGCATCGCCATTTCGTTCACCTACGTCAATATCATCTATGCGCTGTCCACCACGTTTAAGCATATCGGCAAGGCTATCGGCGTCATTCTCGTCATCGTGCAGATCCCGGGTTCGTCGGGCATGTACCCCATCGAGATGATGCCCGGCTTCTTCCAGTGGCTGCACCCGCTGCTGCCCTTTACCTACGGCATCAATCTGCTGCGCGAGACGGTCGGCGGCATGTATTCGTTCAACTACCTGTTTAACCTGTGCATTCTGGGCGTGTTCTTGATCGTGGCGCTCTTTATCGGCCTGCAGCTGCGTCCGCTGCTGCTCAACCTTAACCTGCTCTTTGATAAACAGCTCTCCACGACCGGTATGATGATTTGCGAGTCCAACGACCTGCCGCGCCAGCGCTACTCGCTGCGCACGGCCATGCGCGTCATGCTCGATTCCGATTCGTACCGTCGCGAACTGCTCGATCATGCGGTCGCCTTTGAACATCGCTACCCGTACTACATCAAGGGCGGTTTTGCCGCCGTGGTGGGCGTTCAGGTCCTGCTCTTTGTCCTGTCGACGGTTCTCGATATCGACAATAACGGCAAGATCATCCTGCTTGTCATTTGGATCATCTCGGTTATTGCCATCTGCGGCTGGCTTATCAATATCGAATATATCCGAGCGAGCCTCAATACCCAGATGCGCATCTCGGCGCTTTCGGATGAGGACCTGCGTCGCGAGATGCGCGAACACACGGCCGCCATTCCTGCCGCCCACCACATGTTTGGCCTCAACGCCAGCGAGCGTGGTGCCAAGGGCGGCGATCAGTCCACGGGCCGCTTGCCGCATATCGGCTCGCACCATAAATCTCAGGGCAGCGACAGCACAGCCACAAATGATGGAGATACCACCGCGCTTGGCAAGCACTCCAAAGGAGGTGAGGCATAAATGAAGAACATCCTGCATCTGTTTAAGCGCGATGTCCAAAACGTGTCTCGCTCCGTGATCGGCTTGGTTGTCGTGATGGGCCTCATTATCGTACCGTGTCTGTACGCGTGGTTTAACATCGCCGGCAGCTGGGATCCGTACGGCAACACCGGCAATCTTAAGATCGCCGTGGTCAACACCGATGAGGGTTACGAGAGCGATTTGATCCCCGTCGAGGTTAACGTGGGCGAAAACGTGACCGCCACCCTACGCGGCAACGAGAGCTTCGATTGGGTTGTGCTCAACAATCGCGAAAAGGCTATCGAGGGCGTTAAGTCGGGCGCGTACTATGCTGCCGTCGTTATCCCCAAAACGTTTAGCGCTGACATGATGACGCTTTTCTCGACCGACGTGAAGCATGCCGATATCGAGTTCTACGAGAATCAGAAGGCCAACGCCATTGCGCAGATCGTGACCGAGAAGGGTTCGAGCGCCGTCCAGAGCCAGGTTAACAAAACTTTTACCGAGACCATTACGACGATCGGTCTTAAGACGGTGTCCAGCCTGCTCGATTACATGAGCACCGACCAGGTGGGTAACTTTATCGCCAACCTGTCCTCGACGCTCGGCGATTCGATTGAGGACCTGCGAGACGTTCGGGCAAATGCTTCGTCGCTGGCGGGCATTTTGAGCTCCACGTCCGATTCGCTGACGTCGGCGAGCGGCGTGCTCAAGCAGACGGGCACGGTCGATGAGTCAACGAAGCAGCTGATGGAGCATGTCAAGAGCGGTATTAGCGATTCCAAGGAAGCGCTGAAGGACGCCAACGACGCCATCAATGCCGCGATTGACGGAAGCGCGGGCTCGTTTGACAACGTGTCCGCCGAGCTTGCGAAGGCATTTGATGCCGCGAATCAACATGTCGACCTTACAGTGTCCCAGCTCAACGATGCCGCGGCGGCGCTCAACACGCGTGCCGACGATATCGACGCCACGGCCGACCAGCTCCGCAGCTTTGCCGATCAGGTGACTGACGAAAAAATCCAGGACAGCCTCAAGTCTGTGGCAACATCGCTGAGCAGGATTGCTGTGGAGTATCGCAACAACGCCAAGGACTTGACGGCTACCGCGAAGTCTCTCTCCGATAGCATGGCCGAGGTTAATAAGTCGCGTGCCGAGGTCGATCAGGCAATCGCGGATGCCAAGGCTGGTATCTCGGGCGCCAAGACTGACTACGACTCTACGTTTTCGGCCAAGGCAAAGGAGCTCAAGAAGACCATCTCGGGCGTTTTGGATTCGCTGAACGGTATTTCGAACGATCTGGATAGTGCTGTTGCTGGCCTGACCGACGCATCCGGTTCGCTGGCAAAGGGCCTCTCCAAGGCTGCAAAGCTGGTCAACAAGGCTTCTGATCAGCTGGGCGAGGCGTCGGACAAGATCAGTGCGTTTAAGGACGAGCTCGACGGCGCCTTGATGTCGGATGACCTCGCTACGATCAAGACGATGATCGGCAATGATCCCGAGGGTCTGGCCGTGTCGCTTTCCGGCCCCGTCGCGCTCGATCGCAAGCCGGTCTATCCGATCCGCAACTACGGTTCGGCCATGGCACCGTTCTACACGATTCTGTCGCTCTGGGTGGGCTCGATTGTGCTGGCGGCCATGATGAAGGTCTCGGTTGACGATGAGCTTATCAACGAGCTCATCCCCGTGCGCCTGCACGAGATCTACCTGGGCCGCTACCTGTTCTTTGGCGGTCTGGCCCTGCTGCAGGCAACGCTCGTGTGTGCGGGCGACATCCTGTTCTTTGGCATCCAGTGCGACGACCCGCTGCTGTTTGTGCTGGCGGGCTGGGTCGCGAGTCTCGTGTTCTCCAATATCGTCTACACGCTTACGGTTTCGTTTGGCGATATCGGCAAGGCGCTCGCCGTCGTGCTGCTGGTCATGCAGGTCGGCGGTTCGGGCGGCACGTTCCCCATCGAGATGACCGGCCCCGTGTTCCAGGCGATCTATCCGTTCCTGCCGTTCACCCACGGCATCAACGCCATGCATGCCGCCATGGCCGGTGCGTACCACATGGAGTACTGGATTGAGCTAGGCATTCTGGCGAGCTATCTGATTCCGTCGCTGGCACTGGGCGTCGTCTTCCGCCGCCCGGTCATCAAAGCCAACGACTGGATCATCGAAAAACTGGAGTCAACCAAATTGATTTAGTTCAGCAACGTAAACGCCGTCGGAACATCGAGATCTTCCAACCCGATGCTTTAGCGTAGTGAATTGCACGGGCTGCTTGGTTGTTGCTACAGTAGCGGGGCGTGCCGGGGGTCCGGTGCGCCCTGCTTTTATTTGACCATGAGGCGGCACGCAGCCATGCGCGTGCGGACACCACGCCCAGATTGAGCGCGAGGATGCCCTATGGCCCAGCATGCCACTGACAATATCGAAATGATGCCCGATAGCCCTGTTGCTCGCGAGGACCTGGGCGCGGGCGGCACCTCCCGCGGCGCCGGCGCTCGCTCGCCGCTGTTCTGGAAAGTCCTGCTGCTTTCGGTGGCAGTCGTCTGGGGCTACTCCTTTACGACCATGAAGGACGCGCTCGACACCATTCCGGTGTTCGAACTGCTCTACGTGCGCTTTCTGCCTGCGGCGTTGGTCATGTTTGCCGTCTTCCACAAACGCATCATCGCGCACCTCAACGCTCGCAACCTGATCGTTGGCCTGAGTATGGGCGTGCTCATGTGGGCGGCCTATGCGTTGCAGACGGTCGGTCTGGCACATACTACGGCGGGCAAGAATGCTTTTTTGACGGGCACGTATTGCATCGTTGTGCCGTTCGCGAGCTATTTTCTGAGCGGCGAAAAACTCACCCGCTATAACCTGGGCGCGGCGCTGCTGTGCTTGGCGGGCATTGGCTTGGTGGCGCTCGATAGCGTTGAATTCAACATCGGTGATGTCATTACGCTGGCGGGTGCGGTCTTTTTCGCCATCCAGATGGCGGTGACTGCCAAGTACGGTCGCAAAATGGACATCAACGTCATCACGTTTTGGATGTTTGTGGGCAACGGCGTGCTGAGCCTGGCAACGTCGCTGCTATTCGAGACCCAAGCGCCTCTGTCCGTGTGGACGCCGAGCTTTATCAGCGCGATGGCGTTTCTCTCGGTTGGTTGCACATGCGCGGCTCTGCTCATCCAAAACGTCGGCTTGGCGCATGTCTCGGCCTCGACGGGCTCACTGCTCCTTTCGATGGAGTCGCCTTCGGGCGTGCTGTTCTCGGTGCTGCTGATGGGGGAGGCGCTCACCTCGCGCCTGCTCGCCGGCTTCGCGCTCATCTTTCTTTCGATTATCTTGAGCGAGACGCATTTCGATTTCTTGCGCCGAAAATCACACCCGCAATTGTAAACAACTTGTTGCGCCGCCCTCCCAGGGCGGCATTTTTATGTCATGCCCTTACAGTTGTACCTTGCACTTTACGCTATCAAAGTGCGTGCTGCAAAAACGTTACTGGAGGGCATCTATGGCACCAGCTCTGTCCGATTTTCAACCGCAACCAGCGCCTCAGGCTACCACAACGGCGCAGACCGCTATCGGCGACGGTCTTGTCGCAGAAGCTCAGGCTTTTGCAGACGAGCTCGCTGCGTGGCGACACGATCTACACCAGATGCCTGAGCTCGGTAACAATCTTCCGCAGACGTCTGCCTATATCCAGGCACGTCTGGACGAGATGGACATCCCCCATACCACGCTCGTCGACGGTTCCTGCGTCGTTGGCCTGATCGGTGCCGGTGCGGCCGCGGCCGCTCAGGGCAATGGCACGTGCAAGGACGAGCAGGCCGGAACGGTCGTCATGCTCCGAGGCGATATGGATGCCCTGCCCGTTGTCGAGGAATCCGGCGAGCCCTTTGCATCCACCAATGGCTGCATGCATGCTTGCGGTCACGATATGCACGCGACGGCACTGCTTGGTGCGGCGCGCCTGCTCAAGGCCCGCGAGGCCGAGCTTGTGGAGGCCAACGCCACGGTGAAGTTGCTGTTCCAGCCGGGCGAGGAGACCTTTGAAGGGGCGCGCGCTGCCATCGCCGACGGCTTGCTCGAGAACCCGCGTCCTCAGGCTGCCTTTGCCATGCACGTCAACAGTCAGTCGCCGCTTGGCCTGGTGCTCTACGGCAGCCCGGCGCTCTCGGGCGTGTACGGTTTCCGCATCACGCTGCAGGGCAAGGGCGGCCATGGCTCGAGCCCCGAGATCTGCATCGACCCCATCACGGCCGGCGTCCATGTGCACCTGGCGCTCCAGGAGCTCATCTCCCGCGAGGTGCCGGCGGCCAAGGAAGTCGCACTTACCGTTGGTAAGTTTGCTGGCGGCTTGGCGGCCAACGTCATCCCCGACACC
Source organism: Collinsella sp. (assembly GCA_036312785.1). Taxonomy (GTDB): domain Bacteria; phylum Actinomycetota; class Coriobacteriia; order Coriobacteriales; family Coriobacteriaceae; genus Collinsella. The sequence continues at coordinate 59,148 of JAXJNG010000008.1, read as the reverse complement.
TGCGTGCTCGAGGGAACGCTGCGCGGCTTTGATGTTGAGCTCATGGAGCACCTAAAGACCCGCATCGCGGAGGTCGTTAACGGCGTTGCCGCAACATATCGTACGCCGGCGACCATCGAGACGCTTTCGGATGTTCCGCCGCTTGTACTCGACAGCGATATGACTCAGGCGTCGCTTGGCTACGTGGGCGCAGTGCTGCCCAAGGCGGCTTTCTTGCCGCTTTTCCATGCCATGGCGAGTGAAGACTTCGCGCTGATCTCGAGCGAGATCCCGAGTGCGTACTTTACCGTGGGCGCGGCCGTAACCGACACGGACGAGCATTTTGCCCAGCACCATCCCAAGGCACGTTTTAACGATGCCGAACTGCCGCTCGGTGCTGCGGCCTATACCGCCGTCGCTTTGGGCTATATCGCCGACCACCGGTAGCACCCAATCTTGCTATTCGTTTGTTTAAAAGGAACAGTATGTCCCAGCAGCATAAATTCTTCCCCGGTTGGCTTGTTGTGGCCTCCGGCTTCGTGATCATGGCCACGTGCTACACGATTTTCGTCAACTGCATGAGCCTGTTCCAGCCGCTGATCGTCAGCGACCTGGGCATTTCCCTTGCCCAGTACAACATCTCCAATGCCATCTCCACCGTGGTGAGTGTCGTGGGTTCGCTCGTTATCGGTCATGTTGCCGATAAGGTGAGTGGCCGCGTATTGGGCTCGCTTACCGTTATCGCTACCTCGGCGGTGCTTGCCGGCATGAGCTTTGTCGGTGAGCTGTGGCAGGTCTACGTGCTCTTTGCCGTTTCGGGCTGCTTCGCTGTGGCCTCGACCCGTCTGCTCATTAGCCTGGTGACCGCCAACTGGTTTACCGCCAAACGCGGCCTTGCCATTTCCATCGCACTTTCGGGCTCGGGCTTTGGCGGCGCTATTCTGTCTCCCATCGTGAGCTCGCTTATCGTGAGCGTTGGCTGGCGTTCTGCCTTCCTGGTGCTCGCGGCTATCTGCATGGTGGCGGCGCTGCCCATCACGGCCTATTCCTTCCGCACCAAGCCTTCCGAGATCGGCCTTAAGCCGCTCAGCGAGAACCCAGGCGATCCGTCCGTCTCGACGGCTGGCGACAAGGACGAGCACACGGCGCCCGAGGTTAGCGTCGGCTGGTCTCGTATCAAGAAGAGCCCGGCGTTTTGGCTGCTCGTCGTTGCCTTCCTCTTTATGGGCTTGGTCAATGGCGCCATCCTGCCCAACCAGGTTACCAACATGACGAGTGTTACCGTCAACGGTGCCAAGATCGTCACGGGCGGCCACGATCCCATGTGGGCGGGTACCGTGCTTTCGGTCTATATGGTTACCGTCGTTATTGCCAAGATTTCGCTCGGTGCGATCTACGACCGCTTTGGTCTGCGCTTTGGCAATATCCTTGGCTCCGTTGCGTGCATTATCGCCTGCGTGGCGCTGTGCTTCCCGACGACGGACCTCGGTCCTATTGTCGCCGCTGTGAGCTTTGGTATCGGAACGTGCATGGGCACCATTACGCCCACGATCGCGGCTTCCAAGCAGTTTGGCATGGCCGACCTCGGTAAGGTCACGGGCACCATTACCTCGCTCGAGATGGTCGGTGGCACCGTAGGCGCCATTGTCTCGGGCGTGCTGTTCGATGCCACGGGCTCCTTTGCGAGCACCTGGATCGTTTGCCTGGTGTGCTCCGTGGTCATGCTCGTGTTCCTGTTGGCATCCGAGCCCATCGCCGCCAAGCTGCGCGCGTGTGTGGCGGGGGAGTAGGTAGGCCAAAGCGCATCGCCGCTTGTCCGCTTCGTCCGCGGCGGCGCGTCTGGCCGAACGAGTCCCCATACCCTCGTTCGGTCAGACGCGCCGCCGCGGTTTGTGTTTGTGCCGTATAATGACCATTACCTATGACGCGATACAAAAGAAAGGTGTTTGCCCATGCAGGCACAGAAGGCGGAGGGAACCCGCGACCTTATCGGCGCCGAGATGCGCGCCTGGCAAAAGATGCAGCAGATTGCGGCCGGCGTGTTCGAGCCGTTTGGTTTTAAACCCATCGAGACGCCCGCGATCGAGCAGGTGGACGTGTTTGTCCACGGTATCGGCCAGTCGACCGACGTCGTGCGCAAGGAAATGTTCCGCGTGTTCAGCGGTGCCAACCTGGAGCGCGTCTTTACCGAGGGCACCGACACCAAACTCAAGCCCAAGCAGCGCCTGGCACTTCGCCCCGAGGGCACGGCCGGCGTGGTGCGCGCCGTCGTCGAGAACAACCTGGTGCCCCAGGGCTCCACGCCGTTTAAGGCGTACTACGCCGAGGCCATGTTCCGCGGCGAGCGTCCCCAGAAGGGCCGCCTGCGCCAGTTCCACCAGGTGGGCATCGAGTGGCTCGGCGCTCCCGATCCGGCGGCAGACGCCGAGTGCATCATCATGCTCATGGAGTTCTACAAGCGCCTGGGCTTCGATCTTTCCAAGCTCCGTCTGCTCATTAACTCGATGGGCGATGCCCAGTGCCGTCCGGCTTACCGCGAGCAGGTCAAGCAGTTTATCCTCGATCACGCCGACGAGATGTGCGACGAGTGCCGCGAGCGCGCCGAGCTTAACCCGCTGCGTGCCTTCGACTGCAAGAACGACCATTGCCGCGAGGTCATGGCCGACGCGCCGCTGATGGGTGACAACCTGTGCGATGAGTGCCGCGAGCACTACGAGCAGGTCAAGCGCTATTTGGATGCGGCTGGTATCGAGTATGTCGAGGATCCCACCTTGGTGCGTGGCCTTGACTACTACACCCGTACCGTCTTTGAGGTCGAGGCTCCTGGCGCCGGCGTCGGCTCCATCGGCGGCGGTGGCCGCTACGATGGCCTGGTCGAGCTCGAGGGCGGCAAGCCCACGGCAGGCGTCGGCTTCGCTGTCGGTTTTGAGCGCGCCCTGCTGGCCCTGCAGGCCTTTGGCAGCGATTTGGGTGCCGATGAGGCCCCGTGCGTCTACGTCGCCAACGCCGGCAAGGAGCTGCGCCAGAACGTCTTTGCCATTACGCAGGAGCTTCGCGCCGCAGGCATCGTGACCGAGGCCGACTATCAGGGCCGTTCGCTCAAAGCCCAGTTTAAGCAGGCCGATAAGGTGGGCGCCAAGCTCATCCTGGTCCTGGGCGGCGACGAGCTTGCCGCCGGCAAGGTCAAGGTGCGCGACATGGAGAGCCACGAAGAGGTTCTTGCCGATCTGGCCAACGTCGTCGAGGCGGTTCGCGAGCGTCTGTAGCGCATGATTTTTGAGCTGCGGACCCGCTAACATGTCCCGCTCGCGACGAGCTATTGTTACGGGGGTGTTTCGCATTTATGCGGAATGCCCTCGTTTGCATATGCCGCCCACCGAGAAATACGACCATTTGGGGCAAAAACCCTTGCAATGCAGAAAATACTTTTGTGTGGTAAAGCGCAATCAGTGTCGAAAGTATTTCTCAAGCGCCTATAATGAATACCGCATGTTACGTGCATAGAAGGAGGAATGGGAGGAAACGTGGCTGAGAACCTAAGCAACCAGTCTGTACCCGAAGCCGCGGCGCGCGTCGCTGCCGTGGTCAACCGCCTCGTTAACCGAATCGGCTCGAATGCCGAGTCCAGGGAGCGTCTCGCCGAGATCGAGATCCCCGAGGAGCTGCGCGATAATCTGGCGCTGTTCCTGCGCCTGGAACGTCGTGTGCTTAGCGAGTATGATCCCGAGATCGCGGACCTGTTCGACAAGATTTTGACAGCCGAGATTGTGGCCAATGCTGGCAACCCCGGTAGCCGCGCTGCCGACGAGTCCGTTGACGAACAGGGCGTGCCCACTGCCGACGAGCCCACCGCCGTGGCGTTTCGCGAAGCCGTCGATTTGATTGACAGCCTGCCGCTTGATAAGCAGCAGGTCATCGTTCACGCCTTTACGAGCTTCTTCCACTTGGCAAACCTGTCGGAGGAGAACTACCGTGTGGCGCAGCTGCGCGAGCGCGAGGCCGGCGCATCGACCGATACCGAGGTCGATCCCGCCAACGAACTCACCGTCGCCTATCACCAGTTGGTAAACGAGATGGGCGTCGAGGGTGCCAATGAGCTGCTCGGCAAGCTCGAGTTCCACCCTGTCTTTACCGCACATCCCACCGAGGCCCGTCGTAAGGCCGTCGAGGGCAAGATTCGCCGTATCTCCAACCTGCTGGAGGAGCGTCCGCGTTTGGGCGGCTCCGACCTGGTGGAGAACGAGCGCCATATGCTGCAGGAGATCGACGCCCTGGTGCGTACGAGCCCCATCGCGCTCAAGAAGCCCACGCCGGTCGAGGAAGCCGATACCATCATCGACATCTTCGATAACACGCTGTTCGACGTTATCCCCGTCATCTACCGTCGTTTTGACGACTGGGTGCTGGGCGACAAGGCCGGTACCGTGCCGCCGCTGTGCCCGGCGTTCTTCCATCCCGGCAGCTGGATCGGCTCCGACCGCGACGGCAACCCCAACGTCACCGCCAAGGTGAGCCGCGAAGTCGCCGCCAAGTACTTCACTCACATGGTGCTCAAGCTCGAGGACAAGTGCCGCCGCATCGGCCGCAACCTCACGCTCGAGGCCACCTACAGCAAGCCTTCTGCCGAGCTCATTAACCTGTGGAACCATCAGGTCGAGATGAGCCCTCGTTACACGGCCCGCGCCGAGCTGATCTCCGAGCACGAGCCGCATCGCGCCGTCATGCTCGTCATGGCCGACCGCCTGAACGCCACCGTGCGCCGCATCACCGACACCATGTACCACAGCGCCGACGAGTTCCTGGATGACCTGCGCGTCGTCCAGCGTTCGCTTGCTGCCTGCGGTGCCGTCCGTGCCGCCTACGGTCCGGTCCAAACCATCATCTGGCAGGTCGAGTCCTTCGGCTTCCATATGGTCGAGATGGAGTTCCGTCAGCACTCCGTGGTGCACGCCCGCGCCCTCAAGGATATCCACGAGAACGGTATCCATGGCGACCTGCAGCCCATGACGCGCGAGGTCATCGATACCTTCCGCGCTATCGGTTCCATCCAAAAGCGCTACGGCAAGAAGATGGCGCACCGCTACATCATCTCGTTTACCAAGAGCGCCCAGCATGTGGCCGACGTCTTTGAGCTTGCCCACCTGTCCTTCGCACACGAGGAGGACGTTCCCGAGCTCGACGTGATCCCGCTGTTCGAGCAGCTCGAGGACCTCGAGGGCTGCGTCGACGTACTCGACCAGATGCTTACGCTGCCCGTGGTGCAAAAACGCCTTGCCCAGACCAACCGCCGCATGGAGGTCATGCTGGGCTATTCCGACTCCTCTAAGGATGCCGGTCCTACCACGGCCATGCTCGCGCTGCATTCTGCGCAGGAGCGCATCGCCAAGTGGGCCGAGAAGAGCGATATCGACCTGGTGCTTATGCACGGTCGCGGCGGTGCCGTGGGCCGTGGCGGCGGCCCGGCCAACAAGGCCGTGCTGGCGCAGCCCAAGGGTTCGGTCAACTGCTTCTTTAAGCTCACCGAGCAGGGCGAGGTCATCTTTGCCCGTTACGGCAACCGCACGCTGGCTCAGCGCCATGTTGAGTCCGTTGCCGCCGCAACGCTTTTGCAGTCGGCCCCGAGTGTCGAGAAGACCAACACCGAGACCACGCAGAAGTTCTGGGATATGGCCGAGAAGCTCAACGCCGCAAGCCACGAGCGCTATCTGGACCTGCTGAACACCGAGGACTTTACACCGTGGTTCTCGACCGTGACGCCGCTGACCGAGGTCGGCTTGCTGCCGATCGGCTCGCGTCCTGCCAAGCGCGGCTTGGGTGCCAAGTCGCTCGACGACCTGCGTACCATCCCGTGGATCTTCAGCTGGAGCCAGGCGCGCATTAACCTGGCCGCTTGGTACGGTCTGGGCACCGCCTGCGAGCAGCTTGGCGATCTTGACCAGCTCAAGGCTGCCTACCAGGAGTGGCCGTTCTTCCGCACCTTTATCGACAACATCGAGATGTCGATCGCCAAGACCGACCAGCGCATCGCCAAGATGTATCTGCACCTGGGCGACCGCGATGATTTGTCCGAGAAGGTCTTCACCGAGATGCAGCTCACGCGTAAGTGGGTCCTTGCCATCGTCGGTGATGAGTGGCCGCTGCAGCGTCGTCGCGTGCTCGGCTGCGCCGTTCGCGTGCGTAACCCCTACGTCGACGCTCTGTCCATCGCCCAGGTCCGCGCCCTTCGCGAGGTGCGTATGAACCAGGACGAGATGGCAGAGGAGAAGAAGGCCGAGTACATGAGCCTGATTCTTTCGACTGTGACCGGCGTCTCGGCAGGACTGCAGAACACGGGGTAATCGATAGCCCTGTAGTCGTCCGGGCCCGCCATTAGTTTACTTTTAGGCACGTCCTCGGACATGCAAGAAGCCCTCGCTGCGCACTTCGTGCGGCGAGGGCTTCTTGCGTCCTGCGGAGTGTGCCTAAAAGTAAACTAATGGCGGGCCCTGCGATGTCCGGTCTTCGGCAGATTACTGGCTGGGGGAATATTGCTGCGCTTCGCGCGTTTGGAAAGGGCTTCGTGCTGCGGAATGCATTCAGAGGGAAACCCATCGGGCCCCTTCGTCCTCGGTCTTCTGGGATTAAAGCTAAAGGGAATAAGGCGCGCTTCGCGCATAGCGTGGAGTGCGGCGAGGGCTTCTTGCGTCCTGCGGAGTGTGCCTAAAAGTAAACTGATGGCGGGCCCTGCGATGTCCGGTCTTCGGCGGATCAGCCGCTGGGTGAGGGTGGTGCTTGGGGCGACGTGCAAAAAACGGAGTTTTCAGCAGCCAAAGATTGATGCATAAGGCCATAGCCGGCTTTCGCTGCCTTTGTTGATGCTTTTGCACGACGATTGGGCTTTGGCGACGATCATATATGGCTGGTTTCTCGCCGTATGCTATCCAGATGGGTCGAGTCATGAGGACTATCTACCTTTTGAAAGATTTTTGGCACCAAAATCTTATCCCGCGATGCTGAATACTCGCAAAAATGCACGCTCCGGAGGGTACTACCCAGTTATGGCCAGAAATCCATGCGCCATCTTATGCAATTAATTAATGAATTTATGCAAAATGGCTTACGTGCGTACGTCTCGGACTAGATGTTTGCCTCGGCGCTGCGTAAATCATCCTGTCTATAGTGTCTTTGACAGGCGGCCGCGGTCCCGTTTGGGGTCGCGGCCGTTTTGTTGTGGGTCAAATATGAACGTTGTGTTAATGAGTCGGTGGACGGTGGTGTTTTTCGGTGAGCGGCGTATCCTTCCAACGGTTTATCTAGTGTGTCAGTTGAAAGGAAGAGGGCGCTCGTCATTGTTTGAATGTGAACTGCCGTTTGACCACAAGACGTTGCATCTGGAGCTCGAGGATAAGAACTTCGCGGGTGTGATGGAAGGTCATCAAAACGAGTTTAAGACCACGAAATCGCAGGAAGAGCTGGTAGAGGAGTCGCTTGCCAACCCTTATGGTTCGCCTTCGCTCGAGGAGCTTTGTGCTGGCAAGAAGGATATCGTCATTATTAGCTCCGATCATACGCGCCCCGTTCCCTCGCGTGTGACGATGCCTATTCTGCTGCATCACATCCATTCCGCTGCGCCCGAGGCTCGAGTGCGTATTTTGGTTGCTACGGGTATGCACCGTCCGTCGACGCACGAGGAACTCGTCAACAAGTATGGCGAGGAGATTGTTGCCAACGAGGAAATCGTTATGCACGTCGCGACTGACGACAGCATGATGAAAAAGATTGGCACCCTGCCTTCTGGTGGCGAGTGCATCATCAACAAGATTGCTGCCGATTGCGATCTGCTGCTTGCCGAGGGCTTTATTGAGCCGCACTTCTTTGCCGGTTTCTCTGGTAGCCGCAAGTCCGTCCTGCCTGGTATCGCCAGCTACAAGACCATCATGTACAACCACAACGGTCAGTTTGTGAACGATTCCCATTCGCGTGCCGGCAACCTGTGCCACAACCACGTGAGCGAGGACATGTTTGCCGCTGCCGAGATGGCTCACCTTGCCTTTGTGCTCAACGTGGTGCTCAACGGCAAGCACGAGGTCATCGGCTCCTTTGCCGGCGACATCCACAAGGCGCACGAGGCTGGCTGCGAGTTCGTGAAGAGCCTTGCCGGCGTTGAGCCCGTCGAGTGCGAGATTGCCATCACCACCAACGGCGGCTACCCGCTCGACCAGAACATCTATCAGGCCGTGAAGGGCATGTGCGCCGCTGAGGCCACACTTCCCGAGGGCGGCGTGATCATCGATGTCGCCGGTTGTGCCGACGGTCACGGTGGCGAGGGCTTCTATCACAACATCGCCGACAACGATCCGGCAGAGTTTGAGCGCGCCTGCATCGACCGTCCTAAGGACGAGACCCTGCCCGACCAGTGGACGAGCCAGATTTTTGCCCGCATCCTGGCGCATCACCCTGTGATCATGGTCACCGACCTGTGCGATCACCAGATGCTCAAGGATATGCACATGACGCCGGTCAACACTATCGAGGAGGCGCTCAAGCTCGCCTTTGAGATGAAGGGTGCCGATGCCAAGGTTGCCGTTATCCCCGATGGCCTGGGCGTTGTCGTCGCGCAGCACTAGCGTGCGGCCTAAGCGAATCGTTTATAACCGACAAGAAAGATAAGGTTTTATGCTTACCAAACTCCTCTGCGAATTCGGCGCAACGGCCCTCATGATCATCTTTGGCGTGGGCGTACACTGCGATACCGTGCTTAAGGGCACCAAGTATCAGGGCTCCGGCCACATGTTTGCCATCACCACCTGGTCTTTTGGCATCTCGGTTGCTCTGTTTATCTTTGGCGGCGCCGTGTGCATGAACCCCGCCATGGTGCTTGCCCAGTGCATCGTAGGCCTGGTGCCGTGGAGCAGCTGCATTCCCTTCATGATTGCCGATATGCTCGGCGGCTTTGCGGGTGCCGTGATCGCGTGGTTGATGTATGCCGATGAGTTCAAGGCTTCCGATGGTGTCGTCGACCCCATTGCCCAGCGCAACATCTTCTCGACCAACCCCACCACCGAGGGCACCAACTATGCCCGTAATTTCTTCTGCGAGGCTATCTGCACCTTTGTGTTCATCAGCGCCATCCTTGCTGCTGCTAACCGTGCTGGCGAGAACGTTCTGATGCTCGCCATCTGCGTCGGTCTGATCGTTTGGGCCGTTGGCATGGGCATGGGCGGCATCACCGGCTTCGCCATGAACCAGGCTCGTGACCTTGGTCCTCGCATGGCCTATCAGGTGCTGCCGATCAAGAACAAGGCCGACAACAACTGGAAGTACGGCCTGCTCGTTCCTGGCATCGCTCCGTTTGTCGGTGCTATTGTGGCCGCGCTGTTTGTGCATGGTTTCTTGGGCATGTTCTAGTCTGAGGCTACATAGTTGTCCGCTGTCCGCATGGGGTAACTTCCCAGCGCGTCCTCGGACATGCAAAAAGGCTCGCTGCGCACTTCGTGCGGCGAGCCTTTTTGCGTCCTGCGGAGTGCGCTGGGAAGTTACCCCATGCGGACAGCTGCGGGGTCTTTGTTGCGTTCGTACAAGCAACCCAACATATATATCTGAAATTGGATGGGAGGGGCTTGTTGCTGGTAGGGGCGTTGGGTAGCTGTTGACACTTTGGGATGGATTGTGCTTTGGGTTGGGGCGGGGCTTTGAGATGAGGGGTTTACTTAGTTGAAGAGAGGCTTAATAGCTGATAGGTAGTCTTTGGCTACTTCGGCCTTATCTGCTTGGAAGTTGTGCCAGGCCCACCATTGGACCATTCCTACGAAGCTTGAGGCTATGTGGTGTAGCAGGAAGCTTCGGTCCATGGTGGCGGCGGGGCCGTTTGGGTCGGTAGGGACGGTTTCGGCTGCTCGGGCCATGATGGTCTTGCGGAGGCTGTCGGCGAAGATGCGTGAGCCGGCGCCGGCTACGAGGGCTCGGACGCCCTGGCGGCGCTCCCAGAGGTTGTTGAGGATATGCTCGACCTGCACGAGTGGGTCGTCGAGTGGTGTGCCATCGTCGTCGAGGGCATGGGTGCAGATATCGCGCACGAGCTCAGCGAGCAGGTCATCTTTGCTCTTGAAGAGCCCGTAGAACGTGGCCCGACCTACGTGGGCACGAGCGATGATGTCGCCGACGGTGATCTTGCCGTAGTCTTTCTCGCACAGGAGCTCGGAGAACGCCGTAACGATGGCAGCGCGGCTTTTTGCCTTGCGGGCATCCATGGCTATGCGTCCGCGTGAACGAGCAGGCAGCGGAGCGTACCGGAGCAACCTTCGTAGGGGCGTTTGCCGGCGCCGTAGCCGACGGCTTCGATGCGGTAGCGTGAGGGCAGTTGGTCGGACGTGCGCAGCGCGGTGACGATGGCGGCGCCCGTCGGCGTCACGAGCTCGCCGGCGACCGGTGCAGGCGTGAGGGCGATATTGCCCGCCTGGCACAGGTTGACGACAGCGGGGACGGGAATGGGCATGAGGCCGTGGGCACAGTGGATGGTGCCGTGACCCTCGGAGAGCGACTCGACCACGATGTCCTCAATACCAAGGTCGTCGAGGCAGATGGCGACAGAGCAGACGTCAACGATGGAGTCGACGGCGCCCACCTCGTGAAACAGGACGGTGTCGGGCGTTTTGCCGTGAGCCTTTGCCTCGGCATCAGCGAGTACGGAAAAAATGGCGAGGGCACGACGCTTGGCACCATCGCTTAGCTGCGAGCCATCGATGATGGCGGTGACGTCCGCCAAAGAACGGTGGTGATGGTGGTGGGCGTGATGATGGCCCTCGTGGCCATGACCGTGGGCCTCATGGTCGTGGTTGTGTGTGTGCTCGTGTTCGTGCTCGCCATGATCATGATGGTGATGCTCATGCTCGTGCATGTGCTCGGTGCCCGCTTCGTTGCCGTAGAGCCAGGCCATATCGTGATCATGGTTCTCGAGCTCCTCTGCCAGCTGAACGTCAAAGTCGCAGGCGTCGATGCCATGCTTGTTTGCACGCGTGACGGCGATCGAAAAGCCGTCGACCGGCAGCGTGGCGAGCTGTTCGCGCAGGTGTTCCTCGCTGGCGCCCAGGTCGAGCAGGGCCGCGACGGTCATATCGCCGCTGATGCCCGAGGTGCCGTCGATGATAAGCGTATGCTGATGGTTGGACATGGAATGCTCCTTAACGGGCGCGGGGTGTGCCGGCGCTCAGATGGTTGATAAGACTTGCCTGGTAGGCGGCACCAAAGCCGTTGTCGATATTGACGACCGAAACGCCGCTGGCGCAGGAGTTGAGCATGGCGAGTAGCGCGGCTACACCACCAAAGCTCGCGCCGTAACCCACGCTGGTGGGAACGGCGATGACCGGACAGCTCACCAGGCCGCCGACAACGCTCGCCAGTGCGCCCTCCATGCCGGCAATGGCGATGACCACCTGTGCCTGGGCAAGCTCCTCGGCATGCGCGAGCAGACGGTGCAGGCCGGCGACACCCACGTCGTAGAGGCGGTCGACCTCGTTGCCATAGAACTCGGCCGTCAATGCGGCTTCCTCGGCGACGGGCAGGTCGCTCGTGCCGGCGCAGGCGACGACGATGCGTCCGTTGCCGGTAGGGGAGGGCTTGCCTCCCACGAGGGCGAGCTGTGCGTCCGGGACATATCCCAGGTCGATGCCGTTGTCGAGGAGCTCCGAGGTGCGGTCTGCCTTTTCGGCGTCCAGGCGCGTGACCAGGATGCGCTCCTGGCCGGCATCGTGCAGCGCTTCGATAATGGCGGCAATCTGCTCGGCGGTTTTACCGGCGCCGTAGACAACCTCGCCGGCTCCCTGGCGCACCCCGCGCGAAAGATCGAGCTGCGCAAAACCCAGATCGGCGGTTGGCGCCGTCTGGATGCGCGTAAGCGCGTCGGCAGGGGCGACTGATCCGCCGGCAACATCGCTCAGCAATTGCTCAAGATCTCGCTTATCCATATATGTTCCCTTCGACGGCGCAAAGTCTAGCACTCAAAGGGTATGTTTCCGAACACTAAGACAAAATTGTTCGGAAACTATAGGACAGACTGATTCAATTGTTAGACGGATCGGCTAGTCGCGCAGGATGATGTCCATGGCGAGCATCAGGTTGCGCTCGTCGATGGCAAACGGGGCGGCTTCGCGCGTCTTGGGCTTGGCGCAAAACGCGATGCCCGTGCCCGCGGCCTGGATCATGGGGATGTCGTTTGCCCCGTCGCCAATAGCGACCGTGTGGGCCATGTCGACGCCGCACTCAACTGCCCAGTCCAGCAGCTGGATGAGCTTGGATTCCTTGGTCACAATGTTTGCCGCCAGCTTGCCGGTGAGCTTGCCGTCCACGACCTCCAGGCGGTTAGCGAGGCAAAAGTCGATGCCCGCGGCGGCCACGATCTTGTCGGCGACCTCGTGAAAGCCGCCGCTTACCACGCCAACCTTCCAGCCCTTGCTGTGTGTCGAGCGCACAAGCTCCAGCGCGCCGGGGGTAAATGTCACGCGCTCAAAGGTGCGTTCGAACACGCTCTCATCCAAGCCGGCAAGCAGCCCCACGCGCTCCTCGAGCGCCTGCTTAAAGTCAAGCTCGCCGCGCATGGCGCGTTCGGTGATCTGTGCCACCTGCTCGCCCACGCCGGCCTCCTCGCCCAACAGGTCGATGACTTCCTGGTTGATGAGCGTGGAGTCGATATCCATAACGATGAGGCGTGCAGTCATGGCGGGCCTTTCCGAGTGCAGTTGTATTGGGGCACATTGTCGCACGCGGCGCGCCTTGGCGACGGCCAGGCCGCGTCAATTGTTTCGTCTCCGTCAAGTCTTTGGGCAAGAGCTACTTTTTCGCGGCACATCGACGCGGGTGCGATAAGATAGAACGCCATGTCTGGCTGCGCGGTTTACGCAGGCTGGGCAAATCTGTACGACGCCGCCCGGAACGACACGGGGCGGCACAGATCCATAAAGGAGGATCACTGGTATGAGCCAGACCCGTCCCATCGATGAGCATTCCATGCACACCCGTACCTGCGGCGAGCTTCGCTTCGAGAACGTGGGCGAAGAGGTCACCCTCACCGGTTGGGTGAGCCGTCGCCGCGACCACGGCGGCCTTATTTTCTGCGACCTTCGCGACCGCGAGGGCATCACGCAGCTCACCTTCGACCCCGAGCACTCCGATGGCGATGCCTTTAAGATCGCCGAGACCATGCGTCCCGAGTGGCCCATCAAGATCCACGGCGTCGTGCGCGCCCGTGGCGAGGAGACCACCAACACCAAGCTCGCGACCGGCGAGATCGAGGTCCTGACCGACCACGCCGAGGTGCTCAACACGTCCGTCACCCCGCCGTTCCAGATCGAGGACGGCATCGAGACCAGCGAGGACACTCGCCTGCGCTATCGCTATCTGGACCTCCGCCGTCCCGAGATGATGGCCAACCTCAAGCTGCGCTCCGACTTCACCTTTGCCATTCGCGAGGCGCTGCACAACCGTGAGTTCATGGAGGTCGAGACGCCCTCCCTGTTTAAGTCCACGCCCGAGGGCGCTCGCGACTTCATCGTTCCCAGCCGTATTCAGCCGGGTAACTTCTACGCCCTGCCGCAGTCCCCGCAGCTCCTGAAGCAGCTGCTCATGGTCGGTGGCGTCGAGCGCTACTACCAGGTTGCCAAGTGCTTCCGCGACGAGGATCTGCGCGCCGACCGTCAGCCCGAGTTCACCCAGGTCGATATCGAGATGTCCTTCGTGGACCAGAACGATGTCATGAGCGCGCTCGAGGAGGTTCTTGCCGATGCCTTCGGTCGCATGGGTGTCGAGATGCCCACGCCGCTGCGTCGCATGAACTACTGGGAGGCCATGGACACCTATGGCTCCGACAAGCCCGATACCCGCTACGGCATGCACCTGGTCGACCTGACCGACATCTTCGCCAACTCCAAGTTCAAGGTCTTCGCGACCGCTGCGAACGAGGAGGGCTCTGTCGTCAAGGCCATCAACGCCAAGGGCGCCGGTGCCTGGGCGCGTGCCAAGATCGATAAGCTCGCCGGCGTGGCCTCCACGTTTGGCGCCAAGGGCCTGGCCTGGATCGCCTTCCGCGAGGACGGTTCCATCAACAGCCCCATCGTCAAGTTCTTCTCGGACGAGGAGATGGCGGCTCTGCGCGAGCGCATGGACGTCGAGCCCGGCGACCTTGTGATGTTCGCCGCCGGCCCGCGCCTGCTCTCCGACGAGATCCTGGGCGGCATGCGTTCGCATATGGCCAACGCACTCGAGATCAAGCGCGAGGGCCACGACTTCCTGTGGGTCGTCAATTTCCCGCTGTTCCATTGGGACGAGGACCGCAAGGCCTATGCTGCCGAGCATCAGCCCTTTACCCTGCCGACCGAGACCGACATCGCCAAGATCGAGGCCGATCCTCTGGCGGCCGGTTCGTGCACCTACGACTTTGTCATGGACGGCTTTGAGGCCGGCGGTGGCGGTATGCGTATCCACAACGCCGAGATGCAGATGTCCATGCTCAAGCTCCTGGGCTTTACCGAGGAGCGCGCCGAGTCTCAGTTTGGCTTCCTCATGGAGGCCCTCAAGTTTGGTGCGCCCCCGATGGGCGGTTTCGCTCTGGGTCTGGACCGCGTGTGCATGCTGCTCACCGGTTCCGACTCCATCCGCGACGTCATGGCGTTCCCCAAGACGGCTAGCGGCTCCGACCTCATGTCGGGCGCCCCGAGTGCCGTTAGCGGCGCCCAGCTCAAGGACGTCAGCCTGCGCCTGATGTAGGCGAGCGGCTACATATTGCCCGCAACGAGGGAAGGACGTGTGCCTTCCCTCGTTTTTTATGCGCCGAGATTGTGAGGACATGGGGTGACCGGGCGTCGCGGAAAGTGCGTCCCGGAATCTGGGTCCAGAACGGGTCGCGCTTTCCCAAAGGGGGTCCTCTGGGAAAGCGCGACCCAGAATTCGGCAAAATAATGGGGCACAGTTTCCGGTTGAGCTGTCTAACGGAAACTGTGCCCCAGAATGAGCACTCAAAACGGGGCAGGCTTTCCGTAACAACTGTCTGGCGGAAAGCCTGCCCCAATTTCTTATAGCGAGTCTCTCTGGATCAGCTGCATGTGCATCACGGAGGTGGTGGGCTCGGCACCCTTGATCATGTCGAGCGCAATGTTGGCGGCCATGTGGCCTTCTTCGCGCAGGGGCTGGCGGACGGTCGTGAGTGCGGGGACGCAGCGCGTCGCAATCTCGTGATCGTCGAAGCCGACGACGGAAATATCCGCCGGAACGGATAGGCCTGCCTCGTTGAGTGCGGTGATGACGCCAGCCGCGATACGGTCCGATCCGCAGAGCACGCCATCGAAAGCAATCTCGCGCGCGAGGATCTGGTGCATGGCCTGATAGCCGTCTCCGTTGTTCCAGCCGGTATAGATAACGTTTGCGTCTGGGAGGTCTTCGCCCAAGACGGCGCGGTAGCCGCGCAGGCGGTCGACAACGGCGGGGTTGTCTTGCGGTCCCAACACGGCGACGATATCTTTGCGCCCTCGCTCCTTCATAGCGAGCGCTGCAAAGCGTCCGCCCTCTTCGTCGTCAGAGTAGACCGTCGAGAACACATCGCGATAGGGGTGGCCCTCGAGCTGGCCGCACAACACGGTAGGTACGCCCAGCTCGCGCAGCACCTCGAGCAGCTCGCTGCCCTTGTAGGGGGAGACGTCGATCACGGCGTCGAACGAGCGGCGCTCAAAGTGCTCGCGTGCGCGGTTGCGCTCATGCGTAGAAGACGCCTGCAAGATAACGGGCAGATAGGACGACTCCGACAGTTCCTCGGTAATGCCG
The DNA here is from genome assembly GCA_036312785.1 of Collinsella sp. Classification (GTDB taxonomy): domain Bacteria; phylum Actinomycetota; class Coriobacteriia; order Coriobacteriales; family Coriobacteriaceae; genus Collinsella. Next base: position 43,383 of record JAXJNG010000008.1, on the reverse strand, counting down.
CTCAAAAACTCGCTATAGGTGGGGTCGCTGAAGAGCTCACTCAGGGGCTCGGTCACGAGCACGGCGATGATTTCCGTGCGCCCGACAGCGAGCGCTCGGCCACGAGCGTTGGGGACAAAATTGACTTCCTTGGCCGCCGCGCGGACGCGCCTTTTGGTTTCCTCGCTAATGCGGGGCGAATCGTTGAGAGCGCGCGATGCTGTGGAGCGCGACACGCCGGCAGCTGCGGCAACCTCGGCAAGCGTAGGCGCGGTGCGAACTGGTTGGGTCATGGCGTCTCCTGGAGAATGCGGTCGATGTTGTCGCTGATACGGGCTGGTGCGGATACAGCTTACTATAGTGCGCCTGAACAGCGTTCATGATATCCGGTGACCGGTGTCGTTTTGCAACCAAGCCGCAATCGAATACGTCTCGTATGGGTGAGATATCAGCGGGCGTGGCGGTTGCCTACGAGCTTAAGAACGATGTCTTGCGCTGAGTCGATACTCAGGGTGACATAAGTGTCGCGGTTGTACAACCGGTTGCACCGTTAACCCGACCAAATCGACCGTTCAGCGGACAACCGGTTGCACAGTTTTTTGCATCGCCCGTAAGATAAGGACAACCGGTTGCACAAGAATCACTACGATGACGAAGGAGCATCACCATGGACACCATTAACGATTGGGAAAACCAAGCGCTCACCCATAGGAACCGCCTGGCACCCCATGCGTACTTTATGGGTTATGAGACCGCCGATCTCGCTGCAACGTACAGCCGCGAGCTGTCGCGCGGGTTTGTCCAGCTGTCCGGCTCGTGGCAGTTCCGCCTCTTTGAGGGCCCCGCTGCCGTCTCTAACGAGGAGCTTTCCACGTACGAGCCCGAGTGGGATCACGTGGAGGTTCCGCACCTGTGGCAGGTGGACGGCTATGGCAACCTTGCCTACACCGACGAGGGTTTTCCGTTCCCGGTGGATCAGCCGTTCGTTCCCTCTGACGATCCCACGGGCGTGTACCAGCGCATCGTCAACCTTCCCGCCGTTCCTGCCGGCGCTCGCGAGATCATTCGCTTTGACGGCATCGAGAGCTATGGCGAGCTGTACGTCAACGGTCAGTTTATCGGCATGACCAAGGGTTCGCGCCTGTCTGCCGAGTTCGACGTGACCGACGCGCTCGTCGAGGGCGACAACCTGTTTGCGGTCAAGGTCCTGCAGTACAGCGATGGCAGCTATATCGAGGATCAGGACATGTGGTGGGCCTCGGGCATCTTCCGCGATGTGTATCTTATGCAGCGTCCCGCCGCACACCTGGTCGACTTTAGGTTCCGCACGCACCGCGAGGGCGATGCCGCTCTGATCACGCTCGATACGGTTGCCGAGGGAGCTACCCGCGTTGTGTTTACGCTCAGTGATGGCGAGAACGTGGTGGCTACGGGTGAGTGCGTCGACGGCCATGCCGAGTGCAGCGTGACCGATGCCCACTTCTGGAATCCCGAGGATCCCTTCCTCTATGACCTTACGTTTGAGGTCTACGACGGTGACCAGGTCAGCGAGTACGTCCCGCATCGCCAGGGTCTTGCCGAGGTGACGGTCGAGGGCAATCATATCTACCTCAACGGCACTTACTTTAAGATGCATGGCGTCAACCGCCACGATCACGACGATCACAAGGGCCGCGCCGTGGGCCTCGATCGCATGCGCCGCGACCTGGAGCTCATGAAGCAGCACAACATCAACGCGGTGCGCACGTCCCACTACGCCAACGACCCGCGCTTTTACGAGCTGTGCGACGAGTACGGCATCATGCTGGTCGCCGAGACCGATATGGAGAGCCACGGCTTCGAGAATATCGGCAATATCGCCCTGGTCACCGACGACCCGGCATGGGAGCCGGCCTACGTCGACCGCATTGAGCGCCTGGTGATGCAGGAGCGCAACCACGCCTGCATCATTATGTGGTCGATGGGCAACGAGAGCGGCTATGGCTGCAACATCCGCGCGATGTACGCCAAGGCTCACGAGCTCGATGGTCGTCCGGTCCATTACGAGGAGGACCGCAACGCCGATACCGTCGACGTTATCTCCACCATGTACTCCCGCGTGTCGCAGATGAACGACTTTGGCGAGCATCCGTTCCCCAAGCCGCGCATTAACTGCGAGTACGGTCACTCCATGGGCAATGGCCCCGGAGGCCTGTCCGAGTACCAGGAGGTCTTCGATCGCTGGGATTGCATCCAAGGCCAGTTTATCTGGGAATGGTGCGACCACGGTTTGGCTGCTGTGACCGAGGACGGCGTTGCCTACGATATGTACGGTGGCGACAACGGCGATTACCCCAACAACAGCAACTTCTGCATCGATGGCATGGTGTTCCCTTGGCAGCAGCCGAGCCCGGGCCTCACTGAGTATGGTCAGGTCATCTGCCCGGTTCGCATGGCTTACGATGCCGAGGCGGGCGAGCTGACTGTCACCAACAAGCGTTGGTTTACCACCCTCGAGGATGTTTGCCTGTCGGCGGAGACCCTGGTGGACGGCGACGTGGTCTGCCGCAAGACGCTCACGCCCGGTGCGGTTGCCTCCGGTGAGTCCGTCAAGCTTCCGCTGGTGATTCACGAGGCCGCGGTAGGCGAGACCCTGCTGACTGTGCGCGCCTACACCATGGCCGCTCACGTCTGGTGCGAGCCGATGTTCCAGTTGGGTGCTAGCCAGTTTGCCATCGCCAACCATCCGGCGCCGGCCATCGCTGCCCCCACTCGTCCTGAGCTTACGGTCGAGGAGACCGAGCAGGAGATTCGCATTCACTCCCTCAACGGCAAGCTGACCTTCAGCAAGGTAAACGGTACCGTGAGCGAGTGGAAGGCATCCGGCCGCGACGTCATGGCCTCCGGTCCCCAGGTTGGTTTTTGGCATCCGCTCGTCGATAACCACGCCCAGGAGTATGACTCGCTGTGGAAGGACAACTTCATCGATGTGATGCAGACGTCTACCCGCAAGGTTTCTTGGAAGCAGGACGGCAATGCGGTCGTCGTTACCGTGAGCCAGCGTATCGCTCCTCCCGTCCGCGCGTTCGGCATGCGCGTCGAGCTTGTCTACACCGTGCTTCCGAGCGGTCGCGTTGACCTCAAGGTTTCCGGCGAGCCCTACGGTGACTATTCGGACATCATCCCGCGCATCGGCATCTCCTTCGAGGTCCCCGGTTGCGATCGCGCCGTCGAGTGGTATGGCCACGGCCCGGGCGAGAACTATCCGGACTCGCTGCGCGCCAACCCGGTCGGTCATTACCGCACCACGGTCGACGATATGTTCACGCCCTACGTTATGCCTCAGGACTGCGCCAACCGTGAGGGTACCCGCTGGGTTGCCCTGCGCTCTAGCCACGGTGACGGTCTGGTCGTGACGCGTCCGAGCGACGCCGCTTCCAACCCGTTCTCGTTCTCGGCATGGCCCTATAGCTGCGAGGCCATCGATAACGCCAAGCACGTCTACGACCTTGTCAAGGGCGATACGGTCACGGTCAACATCAACGACCAGTTGCTCGGCCTTGGCTCGAACTCTTGGGGTTCCGAGGTGCTCGATTCCTATCGCACCCGTTTTGAGAGCTTCAGCTTTGAGGTGTCCCTGCGACCGCTGACGTCTGCCGATCTGGATCAGGCGCTGGCACCCATTAAGGAGGCATAAGCCATGCATGTCTTTAACTCGCGCGCCGATTTCGACGCTCAGATGAAGTCCGTCAAGAAGTGGATGCGCACCGGCCAGGCGCTCGATGGCGTTGCCGACCTACAGCACGACGTGGCTTACTCCATCGGCGACTCGTTGGTGTACTGGTGGGTCTATGCCCGCGAGGCCGCAACCGCCGATCTGGTCGGTCACCGTCGCTACCATGCCGTGCTCGCTCCGCTCGACGGCGACCTGACCGTCGAGGTTGCCCCCAAGGCAGGCCTCACCTGCACCCGCGCTTACAGCGATATCGATGATCGCGAGCGCTTTGAGGGGGCGGGGGAGACCGTGACGATTCCCGCCGGCGGCGTTGCCGTCGTCGAGATCGACGAGGCTTACCGTGTTATCGCCGAGGCTTCGGATCCCCGCGTCGTGGTACTGCACGTGACGGTCGAAGGTTATTCCTTCCCCAACAAGTAGTATTCGTCCGTTTGGACGTTTGCTTCGCGCCGTTAAGGGGGATGGCTTTGTTGACTCCCTTTTCCCCATTCCCCTTAGCAGGTGCGCCGTCCACGATTGCGCTTGTAGCCCGGACGGTTTTAGATGAGATATAACGGATGATTGGGAGGGCTTATGAGCTCTGAAAAACGAGGAACGATTGGTTCGTTCGCTCTGCTGGGCATGACGGTCGCCGCCGTGTTCGGTATCAAGAACATCATCAACAACAACGCGGCCATCGGCTTAGCAGCCGCGCCGTCGTTCTTCTTCGCCACGCTTTTGTACTTTGTCCCCTATACCCTGGTTACCGCCGAGTTCGTCGGCCTCAACAAGGACTCCGAGTCGGGCGTGTACGCATGGGTTAAGACCTCGATGGGTGGTCGCTGGGCGTTCCTGACGGCATTTAGCTACTGGTTCGTTAACCTGTTCTTCTTTGCGTCCGTCCTGCCCAACGTCATCATCTACGCGAGCTACGTGTTCTTTGGTGACGCCGAGCTTTCGCAGCTGTGGATCACCATTATCGAGATCGTCGTCTTTGCTATCGCCACGTGGGTTTCGACCAAGGGCGCTAAGTGGATCGGCTCCATTTCCTCCTTCGGTTCGACCGCGGCTCTCGGCCTGACCGCCGTGTTCATCCTGCTGTCCCTGGCTGCTGCCCTTGGCGGCGTTGAGTTCGCTACGGCTCCTACTCCCGCTAACATGGCTCCCGACATGAGCAACTTCGCAACTGCGTGGGGCTTCTTCGGTACGCTTGCCTGGATCATCCAGGGCGTTGGCGGCGCTGAGTCTGTCGGCGTGTTCCTTAACGACCTTAAGGGTGGCGTCAAGGCCTTCGTGCGCACCGTCGTTATCGCCGGCCTGACCATCGGCCTTCTGTATGCAGGCGCTTCGCTGCTGGTTAACCTGTTCATCCCCGAGGGCAGCGTTGCCATCTCCACCGGCATCTTCGACGTGTTCGGCGCTGTCTTTGCCCACTTTGGCATTCCTATGGAAGTGTCCACGCGCGTCATCGGCTTGATCCTTCTCGCCGTTACGCTGGGTTCCCTCATGATGTGGACCTCCGCTCCCATCAAGGTCTTCTTCACCGAGATCCCCAAGGGCGTCTTTGGTAGCAAGATCGTCGAGCTCAACGAGCATGGCATTCCTGCCCGCGCCGCTTGGCTGCAGTTCGCCATCGTCGTCCCCATCCTGATCATCCCGGCCCTGGGCTCCGGTAACCTCGACGACCTGCTCATGATTGTCACCAACATGACGGCTGCCACCGCTCTGCTCCCGCCGCTGCTGATTCTGCTTGCCTACTTTATGCTGCGCAAGAACTTCGATGCTGCTCCCCGTGGCTTCCGCATGGGCTCGCGCAGCTTTGGCCTGGTCGTTGCCGCATTCCTGCTTGTGGTCTTCTGCTTCGTGCTTATCTGCGGCACCATTCCGCTCGATCAGCCGCTGTGGCTGACGCTGGTCTACAACGTTGGCGGCGTGGTTGTCTTCCTGGGCCTTGCCGTGATGTGGTACAACCGCTACATCAACCGCCTGCGCGAGACCGATCCCGAGGCCGCCGAGAACGAGCTTCGCCCTTCCGTCCTCGATATGATGGAGTAGCGGCTAGGATTAATCTACGGCTGTGGAATAAATCGATTCCCTTTCCTAGGGAGGGGCCTTACGAGGCCCCTCCTTTTGTGTTTTGGGGCATGGATTTTGGACTCTGTGGGCAAAAAATGCCAAATATGAGTACTGTTGCAAAAGAGGTGTCATATTTTTCGGCCTGCTCTGAGCGAAAATGGGCTCAAAATCAATTTATCTAACCCCCTTTAAAGGGCGTTTGACGGCTTTCAACCTCTTCGAATCGCTTAAAGTAAGCAATTTGCTCTCGATTTTGCTGCTACTAAATTGGTGGCAGTACTCATATTTGCCACTTTTTGCCCACGAGGTGCTCAGAGGAGCTCTCGACAAGCATCTAACGCTACAATAGCTACCACGTGGCTGGGGTTGCCGGCCGAATGTGCGATGTCGTGGGAGGGGACATGGTCGAATTTACGAAGACGATTAAAGATCCGTTGGGATTGCATGCCCGCCCGGTTGCGCTGCTTTATGACATTATCGCCAAGCATCGTAGTGACGTGTCGGTTTCGATTGGCAATCGTCATGTCGATGGCCGCGACGTTATAGGGCTCATGGCACTCTGTGGCGAATGTGGCGAGGGCATCGTGTTCCGCGTTTCGGGCGTGGATGAGGCCTCCTGTGTCACATCGATCAGAAATCTCTCGCTCTAAGCATGATAGGGCGCGGTAAAGGATGGTCCTTTGTCGCGCCTTTTTGTTTCGTATAGGAAACTTTTTCGAAATCTGAATGGGGACCCTTTCCAAAAAGTTAACCACGTGCTAGTTTACTATAGCGAACATAGACGTGGTTAACTTTTTACGCGTCGATGTTGAGGACGAACTGACGTTAGGAGCAACTCATGTCTTGCGGACCGCAGATGCCGGCCATGCCGCTTTCGATGGTAAAAGCGGGCGAAACCGTGCGCGTGTCTCGTGTAAAGGGCAATGAGGACATGAAACACCACCTCAAGGACCTCGGCTTTGTCGAGGGCAACGAAATCCACGTGGTGAGTTCGAGTGGTGCCAATATCATCGTCACGGTGCTGGGCGCACGCTTTGGCATCGATTCCAAGGTTGCCATGCACATCATGACCGTCGGTTAGTCAGCAGCATTTCATAAAAACCGAAAGGGGGACAAGAGGATGAAGACGTTGGGTGACGTTAAGGTGGGCGAGAGCTCTACCATCGTCAAGCTTCACGGTGAGGGTGCGCTTCGCCGCCACCTTATGGACTTGGGGCTCATCAAGGGCACTTCGTTCAAGGTCGTGAAGGTCGCGCCGCTCGGTGATCCGGTCGAGATCAACGTACGCGGCTACGAGCTTTCCATCCGCAAGGAGGAGGCGGCCGTCGTCGAGGTCCAGTAAGGGCTTGCGACGTATATTTCTGCAGATAAAGTTAGGTTTTTCTAACTTAATGCAGCATCTTTGAAGCACATTATCCAGCCTGCGCGGAGGAAGCAGCGCAGGCACACAAGGAAGAAGGATTGAATGGCGGATTCTCAGATCCATGTCGCGCTGGCGGGTAACCCCAACTGCGGCAAGACCACGCTTTTCAACCTGATTACCGGCGCCAACGGCTACGTTGGCAACTGGCCCGGCGTCACGGTTGAGAAAAAGGAAGCCAAGCTCCTAAGCGACAAGAACGTTACCATCACGGACCTCCCTGGCATCTACTCGCTTTCCCCCTACAGCCCCGAGGAGCAATGCTCGCGCGACTACCTCATGAGCGGCGAGCCCGATGTTGTCGTCCAAGTTGTCGATGCCACCAACCTCGAGCGTAATCTGTACCTGGCGCTTCAGGTTATCGAGACCGGCCTGCCCGTGGTTGTTGCCCTCAACATGGCCGACTTGGTCGAGAAGAACGGCGACAAGATCGACACGGACAAGCTCTCCAAGAAGCTCGGCTGCCCGGTCATGATGATCTCGGCTCTTAAGAACAAGGGTATCAAGGAGCTGTTCGAGCAGGTCAAGAAGTCTGCTGCTTCCAAGGGCCAGGTGCCGGAGCACAAGTTCGATTCCTCCATCGAGGACGTTCTTGACCACATCGAGAACAACCTTCCGGCGAGCGTTCCCGCTAACAAGCGTCGCTATTACGCCGTCAAGCTGTTTGAGCGTGACGCAGACGCCTGCAAACTCATCAACCTCACCAAGGAGAAGGCTGCTCGCGTGGAGCAACTGGTCGCCCAGTGCGAGCAGGATTGCGATGACGACGCCGAGTCCATCATCACCGGTGAGCGCTATGGCGTCATCGCGCACATCATCGATGAGTGCCTCACCAAGGCCCCGGCCAAGATGAGCACTTCCGAGAAGATCGACCGTGTGGTTACCAACCGTATCCTGGGCCTGCCGATCTTTGTGGTCATCATGTTCTGCGTGTACTACATCGCCGTTTCCACCCTGGGCGGAACGGTGACCGACTTCACCAACGATCAGCTCTTTGGCACTGACGGTTGGTATGTGCTCGGTCAGGGCCGCGATGCTTACGATGAGGCTGTCGAGGCCGCGGGTGACGACGCCGACTCGGTCGACCCGGCACAGTACGGCCCCTATGTCCCGGGTATCACCACCATGGTGCACGACGCCCTCGTGGCGGGTGGCACCGAGGACGGTGGCCTGGTCGATTCGCTGGTCTGCGACGGCATCGTCGCCGGCCTGGGCGCCATCTTCGGCTTTGTGCCGCAGATGTTCCTGCTCTTTGTGATGCTGTCCTTCCTGGAGGACTGCGGCTATATGGCCCGTGTCGCCTTCATCATGGACCGCGTGTTTCGCCGCTTTGGCCTGTCCGGTAAGTCCTTTATCCCCATGCTCGTGTCCTCGGGCTGCGGTGTCCCCGGCGTCATGGCCACCAAGACCATCGAGAACGAGAAGGACCGCCGCATGACGGTCATGACCACCACGTTCATTCCCTGCGGCGCCAAGCTGCCGATCATCGCCCTGCTCATGGGCTCCATCATCGGCGATTCTTCCACCACCGCGAAGTGGATCAGCCCGCTCTTCTACTTCCTGGGCGTCTTTGCCGTCATCGCCTCGGGCCTCATGCTCAAAAAGACCAAGCTTTTCGCCGGTCGCCCGACGCCGTTCGTTATGGAGCTCCCTGCCTACCACTTCCCGGCGATCCGCTCTTGGGCGCTGCACGTGTGGGAGCGCTGCTGGGCCTTTATCAAGAAGGCCGGCACGATTATCTTCGCGTCCACCGTCGTCGTTTGGTTCCTCTCCAACTTTGGTAGCTATAACGGTGCCTTTGGCTTCCTGCCTGCGATGGACGGCATCCCCGAGGAGTATATGGACTACTCCGTGCTCGCCATGCTGGGCAACCTGGTTGCCTGGATCTTCGCCCCGCTCGGCTTTAGCACCTGGCAGGCAGCTGCGCTGACTTTCTCTGGCCTTGTCGCTAAGGAGAACGTCGTTGCCACCGCCGGCTCGCTGCTGTCCGTCGCCGATGCGGGCGAGACCGACCCGAGCCTGTGGACCGCGTTTGCCGCTATGTTCCCCACCATGGGCGCCTGCGTCGCCTTTGGCGCGTTCAACCTGCTGTGCGCTCCGTGCTTTGCCGCCATTGGTACCATCCGCAACCAGATGGACTCCGGCAAATGGACCGCGATTGCCCTCGGCTACGAGTGCGCCTTTGCTTGGGTCATCGGCCTGTTCATTAACCAGTTCTATAACCTGCTTGTTCTTGGACAGTTTGGTATCTGGACGATTGTCGCCATCGTGCTGCTGGTTGCGATGCTCTTCCAGATCTTCCGTCCCATGCCCAAGCATGCATGGACCGACGAGGACGAGACCAACACAGCTTCCGCCGCAGTTTCCGCTTAAGTCCGAATAAGGACCAGCCCCTTTCCACGAGCCCGGGTGTCCCAGCGACACTCGGGCTTTTTGGTGGGGGAGATGTGACGTTTCCGCAGATAAAACCGACCAAAATAAACCTGTCCCTTTTTGGTAGGTGGAGAATGGGGTAAAGTAAGTGGTGGTTAACTAGAGGAGGCTTGCTATGGCACCTATCGATATTGCTGTACTGGCTGTTATCGGTATTGCGTTTGTCGCGGTATGCGTGCGCATCTACCGCAAGGGCACCTGCGCCGACTGCGCTCAGGGTGGCGTTTGCACGGGGCATTGCTCCAACAAAAAGACGTGCGCCGCACTTAAGGGCGTAGACAAAATCGCCGAAGACTTGGGCCGCGGTATTCATTAGCCGACCGGCGTTTGGGTATGTTTGACTGCGGATGCGGCAGTTTCTGATACGATAAGTACGTTAGCAACTGCCGCCCAGCGGCTCAAACGAAAGGAACCCTGTATGGAGTCCTCCGCCTATCCGATGCTCTTTAGCCCGATCAAGGTCGGTACGACCGAGGTTAAGAACCGCGTCTTTATGCCGCCGGTATCTACCAACCTGGCCGATCACGGATATGTGACCGACGACTTGGTCGATCATTACCGTGCCCGTGCCAAGGGCGGCGTTGGCCTGATCATCACCGAGGTCGTGACGGTCGAGCCCACCTATACCTATCTGCCGGGCGACATGTGCTGCTACGACGACACGTTCATCCCCGGCTGGGAAAAGCTCGCCGCGGCCGTCCACGAGTATGGCTGCAAGATCATGCCGCAGCTCTTCCACCCCGCCTACATGGCCTTTAACATTCCGGGCACGCCGCGCCTGATCGCTCCGTCCTTCGTGGGACCGTCCTATGCCCGCGAGGCACCGCGCCCCATCACGGTCGACGAGATTCACGAGCTCACGCATCAGTTTGGCGACGCTGCCGTGCGTATGCAGAAGGCTGGCGTCGATGGCGTCGAGGTCCATGCGGCGCACGCCCACGGTATGCTCGGCGGTTTTTTGACTCCGCTCTACAACAAGCGCACCGACGAGTACGGCGGCTCGCTCGACGCCCGCATGCGCTTCTTGCTCGAGGTCATCGCCGAGATTCGCGAGCGCTGCGGCAAGGACTTTATCATCGACGTCCGCATCTCGGGCGATGAGTACACCGATGGCGGCCTGACCCTCAACGACATGATCTACGTCTCGCGTCGTCTGGAGAAGGCCGGCGTCGACATGATTCACGTGTCGGGCGGTACCACCATCAAGCGCGGCTCCGCGATTCCCGCCGCCGGTACCCAGCAGGCCTCGCATGCCGCCTGCTCGCGCGAGATTAAAAAGCACGTCAACATTCCCGTCGCCACCGTCGGACGTATTAACGAGGCCTGGATCGCCGAGGAGCTGATCGAGGACGGCGCTGCCGACATCTGCATGATGGGCCGCGCCAATCTGTGCGATGCCGAGTTCTGCAACAAAGCCGCTGCCGGCAACGCTGACGACATCCGTCCCTGCATTGGCTGCCTGCGCTGCCTGAACGGCATTATGTTCGGCAAGCGCATCTCCTGCACCGTCAACCCGGACGTGGAGCGCGACGAGGCCGGCTACGAGCCTGCCGCCGAGGCCAAGAACGTGCTCGTTGTGGGCGCTGGTCCTGCGGGCATGGAGGCAGCCTACATTGCCGCCAAGCGCGGCCACAACGTGGTGCTCGTTGACAAGCAGGATGAGCCGGGCGGCGAGATGCGCATCGCGGCCGTTCCGCCGGCAAAGCAGGAACTCACCCGCGTGATCAAGTATCAGTATCGTCGCCTGGCTGAGGCCGGCGTGAAGCGCGCATTTGGCACCGAGCTTACTGCCGAGGACATTCAACGCGACTACGCGGGCTACGAGGTTGTCCTGGCTTATGGCGCCGAGCCCATCGCTCCGGCCTTCATGCAGGGCTTTAAGCAGGTTATGACGGCTGACGACCTGCTGGGTGGCAAGGCTTTCCCGGGCAAGAAGATCGTCATCGTGGGCGGCGGCACCGTCGGTTGCGAGACGGCAGATTACCTGGCCCCGCTGGTTAACGACCTGTCGCCGGCCAATCGCGATGTCACCGTCATCGAGATGACCAAGACACTCGCCGCCAACGAGGGTGGTGCCGGTCGCGCGGTGCTTATCACGCGCATGCTCTCCAAGGGCGTTCATGTGCTGACAGAGGCCAAGGTGACCGAGATTACCGAGGACACTATCAGCTACGAAAAGGACGGCGAGGTCCACACCATCGCCGGTGCCGATACACTGGTGCTTGCCATGGGCTATCGTCCCAATACCAAGCTGGCCGACGACCTTGCCGCTGCCGGTGTTGCTGCCCATGTACTGGGCGATGCCCAGAAGTGCGGCAACATCCGCGATGCCATCGGCGACGGCTACAAGATTGCCTGCGAGCTCTAGTCAACCCCTTGGTGCGTGGGGGACAGGTTGGTTTGCACCAAGTTGATGCATGTAAACCTGATTCCATTGCGCCAGTCGATAGCAAAACACGGCGGCCGTCCCGTTTTGGGACGGCCGCCGCTTGCGTTATATCAAAGAAAGATCATTGTCGAGCCTTAAATGCCTTTTGTCTGTGCGACTTCCGCAATCATGTTGCGGTTGTACACCAGATGCAAATACATCGCCTCGTGCGCTACGGTGGGGTTGCGCGCGGCGATGGCGTCGGCCACGCCACGGTGAGTGCGGATGGTCTCCTCGACGAGGTTGCCGCCATCCCAGGGCGGCTTCATGGAGTAGCGCCCGTACGCATCGAATTGCTCCTCTCATAGATGTGCGGCACAAAGAGCCCCGAGTTCATGCGAGCTCGGGGCTCGTTTCGTTTGGATTGCAGATGTATTGACAGGCGAAAACAGTCTGCGTCCGATATTGAGCCATACGAAAGCGAAATTATGCGTCTTAATTCCGTACGCAAATCAAGACGAAAATCGTTTGCGTCTTGGATAAATCAGTACGCAAACGGTTTTCGTCTTATAATACGGTCATGAATAGTACGAAACGAAGAGGTTGTGCATATGGTTGTTAGAGAGAGCCCTACAGTCGAATACAAGGAAAGCGTTACGCCGACGTTTCTTAAAACGGTGAGCGCCTATGCAAACTACGGGACGGGCAAGATTGAGTTTGGCGTTGATGACGAGGGCGTGGTTGTCGGCCTTGCGGATCCGGTCGCAGAGTGTCTCCGCATCGAGAACATGATTAATGACAGCTTGGACCCCGCTCCCCGTTACACGCTCGAGCCCGATGAGAAACACGGGACCGTAATCCTTACGGTTTATGAGGGCCAGGACAAACCCTATCGAAGCAAGGGAAAGGCCTACAGGCGAAACGATTCGGCAACAGTGGAGGTCGACCGGTTTGAGTATGGCAGGCTGACGCTCGAAGGCAGCAACGTAACGTTCGACGCGCTCACGTCGGCTCGCCAGGACTTGAGTTTTCACACGCTCGAGCATAAATGTGTTGAACATCTCGGCATTTCTGAACTAACGTCGGATATTATGCGCACGCTTCGCTTGCTCGGCAAGGACGGCTATACCAACGCTGCGGCGATTTTGGCGGATAAGAATGATTTTCCGGGCATCGATTGCGTCCGTTTTGGTGATACCGAGGATGTAATCTTGGATCGCGAAGCGGCGACAAATGTATCCGCAATTGAGCAGGTGGACAGGGCGGTAGCTATGTTTGCACGCTACTACCGTTATGAGCGTATCGAAGGGATGGAGCGCGTCCAAACCGATCGAATTCCTCTCGAGGCGTTTCGCGAAGCTGTCGCAAATGCTTTGGTGCATCGGACGTGGGACGTTCGAGCGAACGTTCAAATTGCCCTGTACGATGATCGCGTCGTTGTGACCTCTCCTGGATCGCTGCCCGCCGGTTTGACGACGGAACAATACCTGTATGGGCAGATATCCGTGCTCAGAAACCCCATCGTTGCAGAGGCCTTCTTAAAGCTGGATTACATCGAGAAATTTGGTACGGGAATCGCGCGCATTAGACGTGCCTATCGCGATTCGATCAATCAACCAATTTTTGATGTTCGCGGCGGCATGGTGGCCGTCACATTGCCCGTTACCGATGCCCTTGAAGGGTCCGAGGAAGAGGTCCAGGTTCTCAAAGCCTTGTCGGGCGGTCGAATTATGTCGCGAAGCGAGATTGAAAAACAGACGGGGCTGAGCCGCATGCGGACGTTGGCGGCACTCGAATCTCTGCTTGAACGGAATGCAATCGTAAGGCAGGGAACCGGGCGGGCCACGAAATACGAGCGCTCATAGTCAAAAAGAGCCATGGTACAAGACGGACCCCAAGCCAGCGTTGGCTTGGGGTCCGTTATATCCCGGATGGTAACGGGCCGATTATTGTCAAGTTATAGCAAAGTATAGCGACGTTCAGCAAAGTATAGTGAGATATAGCAAGCCGTATAGCGCGCCTTGATTATCAACCGTCCGTATTTCACAGCAACTTATAACAGGCTCGAGGTACCAATTTGGGGTGCAGTAGTGCTGCGCCACGAAAAGGGCCTATCTACTACGTTTAAGCCGCAGGGGTCAACCATAGTCGGCTTTTTCGAAAATCGACAAGCTGTCTACCTGCGGTTTTGTTTTCACGGTTTTCGGTATGGCCGAGGCTATCCGTGTTAACGTAGTAGATGGGCCACTTTTGTGACAGGGGGGCCGATCTGCGGGCCAGGGTAGCTAAAAGAGCCCCGTCCCAAAAAGACTGATTGGGAGCCGGGGCGTGTCGATGCGATAGTATTACGTGGTGATATTCGACAAACCGTGAGCTTCATCCGAGGGCTTTATGGAACAACACCAGCATAATCAGAGCCTGCAAGACCAGGCATACAACGCATTGCGCTCCAAGATCATCTATGCTGAGCTCAAGCCCGGCACGCGCCTTTCGGCGATTGGTCTGGAAAAGGAGACGGGAATCGGGCGCACGCCCATTCGCGAGTCCTTTGTGCGCCTGCGTGAGCAGGAGCTGGTGGAAACGCGTCCCAAAAGCGGCACCTATGTCTCAAAAATCAGCATGGAGCGCGCCGAGAACGCCTGTTTCTTGCGCGAGAAACTCGAGAGAAGCGTGCTTATTAAATGCTGTTCGGCCGCCTCGCCTGAGCAAAAGCATCGGCTCGAGCAGATTCTTGCCGAGTCTGAGTCACTCGACCATGGCGAAACGCGTCGCTTTTTCGATCTGGACAACCTGTTTCATGAGACGTGTTTTGAGATTGCCGGTCGTCACATGTTGTGGGATTGGATGAAGAGCGTCAACACGCATTTTGAGCGATACAACTGGTTGCGTATGGTGTCGCAGGATCTGGATTGGGAGCCGATTCGTCGGCAGCATCGCCGGATTCTCGAGGCCATTAAGAGGGGCGATACCGATGCGGCGAGTTATCTGGCAGAGACGCACTTGCACCTGATGCCCGAGGAGCAGGGCCCGGTTATCGCCTTACATCCCGACTATTTTGAGCTGCCTAAAGACTCGAATAACTAGCCCATCATCGCATCTGCTCGAGACGCAAAAACGACGCTGCTCACCTACAGCGTTTTGCAACCGAGATTTTTAAAAAAATGCCTAAAATGGCTCAGACCGCCGACAAATGGGAAACGGGGTGCGCTATGGCGCAGATGAGAATCAAGGACATTGCCGCCGAGGCGGGTGTGAGCCCGGCCACGGTCTCGCGCTACCTCAATAACCGCCCCGGGCAAATGACCGAGGAAACCCGTGCTCGCATCGCGGCGGTTATCGAGCGCACTGGCTATCGCCCACGTGCCGCCGCACGCAATCTGCGCTCCTCGCGCACCAATCTCATCGGCGTGATCTTGGCCGACATCGCCAACCCATTCTCGAGCGCCATGCTCGAAGGACTTTCCGCCAGTGCCGCCGCGCGCGGCTGCTCGCTTATGACGGCCATTAGCGGCAACGATCCCGCTAATGAAGCAGAGTCGCTCACCAGACTTATCGATGCCGGCGTGGACGGCCTGGTCGTCAACACCTGCGGAGGCAATGACGAGGCGATCGCCGCGGCAGCGGGACGTCTGCCCGTTGTGCTGCTCGACCGCGACGTTGCCGACGGCGGTGTCGATCTAGTGACATCTAACAACCGTGAGCTGGTCGCCGGCTTGGTAGACGCCCTGGCCGCTGCGGGCAGCGAGCGCCTTTGCCTGCTCACCGAGGCAAGCGACGACAGCCCCGTGCGTCGAGAGCGCGCCGAGGCCTTTACCGATGAGCTTTCGCGCCGCGGCCTTGCGGGTGAGGTTGTCACCTTGGCCGATGGCGGTGCCACAGGCGTTGGCCGCTTGGACGAGGCCATCCGCGACTATGCGGGCAAAAAACTCGGCCTCATTGCCGTCAACGGTCTGGTCTTCCTGCGTCTGACCGAGGCGCTAGCGCAGCTTGGGCCCTCGTTGCCGGCGGGTCTCAGAATCGCGACGTTTGACGATTGCCCCTGGAACCACGTGCTCTTTGGTGGTGTGACCACGGCAGCGCAGGACACCCTCACCATCGCCGAGCGCGTGGTCGAGCGCCTCTCCGAGCGCATCGACGTTGTTACCACCACCGTGGGCGAGGCCGCAAAGCTGGCGCCCAAGTGCATCGAGATCCCCGGCCACATCGAACACCGCGCATCGACCTCGCGCTAGCCGCTCGTTCGCAACTGCCTGTTCGCGCACGTTTTTTGAGCGCTTGATACGCTTTAACCCTGCGGAAACATTTTTCTGCGATAGTATCTGCGATATAGACCAGTCGAAACCCGCCCGAAAGAAAGGGGAGCGACATGAACCAGCAGAACATCGATTACGTACTCCGCTCCGTAGAACAGCGTGACATCCGCTTTGTGCGTCTGTGGTTTGTCGACATTCTCGGCCGCCTCAAGAACTTTGCCATTAGCCCCGAGGACCTCGAAGTCGCTTTTGAGGAGGGTATTGGCTTTGACGGCTCGGCCATCGAGGGCTTTGCCACGCCTGAGGAAGCCGACATGCTCGCGTTTCCCGACGCCTCGACCTTCCAGATCCTGCCGTGGCGCCCGAGCCACAACGGCGTCGCCCGCGTGTTCTGCGATGTGTGCACCCCCGACCGCAAGCCCTTCGCCGGCGACCCGCGCGATGCCCTGCGCCGCATGTTCTACAGGGCCGAGAAGGCCGGCTACCTGCTCAACGTGGGTGCCGAGCTGGAGTATTACTACTTCCCCGACGAGCACACCCCCGAGCCGCTCGACAACGTGGGCTACTTCGATCTTTCGGTGAGCGATGCCGCCCGCGACCTGCGTCGCAACACGGTCCTCACGCTCGAGAAGATGTCCGTGCCCGTCGAGTACACCTTCCACGCCGCCGGCCGCTCGCAGCACGGCATGAGCCTGCGCCACGCCGAGGCCCTGAGCATGTCCGACGCCATCACCACGGCCAAACTCATCATTAAGCAGCAGGCCTACGAGAGCGGTTGCCACGCCTCCTTTATGCCCAAGCCGTTGGCGGGCGAGGACGGCAGCGCTATGTTCCTGTGCCAGTCGCTATTCGACCACGACGGCAACAACGTTTTTTGGGGCGAGGACGACGAGAAGTACCACCTCTCCGATATCGCCAAGCACTACATGGCCGGCATCTTGGCGCACGCGCGCGAGATCAGCGCCATCACTAACCCCACGGTCAACTCGTACAAGCGCATCACCACGGGCGGCGACTCCGTGCCGCAGTACGCCACGTGGGGCCTGCGCAACCGCGCGAGTATGGTCCGCATTCCGGTCTACAAGCCCGGCAAGCAGCTGTCCACGCGCATCGAGCTTCGTAGCCCCGACCCCATGGCCAACCCGTACCTGGTCAACGCCGTCACGCTGGCGGCCGGTCTCGACGGCATCGAGCGCAAGCTGGAACTCCCGCCCGAGGCCACGGCCGAGACGCTCAAGCTTACCGACCGTCAGATGCTCGAGGCCGGTTATACGCCGCTGCCGCGCTCGCTCAAAGAGGCGCTCGACGTATTTGAGGACTCGCAGTTTATGAAGGATGCCCTCGGCGAGCACATCCACAGCTTCTTCCTCAAAAAGAAGCGTGACGAGTGGCATAAGTTTGAGTCTACGATCACCGAGTGGGAGATCAAGCACTACCTGGCGAACTCCTAATCGCGCTGGCTTGTTTCAGTACGATTGAGCTCATTTCTTTGGAGGCCGATATGTCCGAAAAGAGTGCCCTGTTCATGGCGCGCACGACGCGCTTCCACGAGTTTGCCCGCAGCTTGACGACCACCCTGGGGGTCGAGGTGAGCCTGGCAACTCCCGATTCGCCGACTGCAGCGCACGACTTTGACCTGCTGATTCTCGATTCCGATGGCATCCGCAGCGACCGCATCGATCAGATTGCCAAGTGGCTTGACGATCGCGGCGGCGTCCCCATGTTGGTGATCGTCGACGATGAGGCGCTCGGCACCCTGCGCCTGCCCAATCACGCGCATGCCGACTTTGTGTGCCCCACGGCGACGCCCAACGAGCTCAAGGCTCGCGCGCAGCGCCTGATGGGCGAGGAGGAGACCGTCGCCGCCGACGATGTGCTCAACATCGATAACCTCGAGATTAACCTGGCCACCTACCAGGTGACGCTCGATGATGAGCCCATCGACCTGACGCTGATGGAGTACTCGCTGCTGAGCTTTTTGGCGACGCACCCCAACCGTGCCTACAGCCGCGAGGTGCTGCTGCACCGCGTGTGGGGCTTTGAGTACTGCGGCGGCACGCGCACCGTCGACGTGCACATCCGACGCATCCGCTCCAAGGTGGGCCCGCAGATCGCGGCACATATCACCACCGTCCGCGGCGTGGGCTATCTGTTTAAGGACTAGATTTCCACCACAAAGGGGACAGGCACCTTTGTGGTGGTCTTGACGCAGGTGCGGGTTCCTCTCGAATCTGCAGCAGAACTTAAGCCTTCCTAAAAGATTGCGTTCTCATACACGTTCGCCCGCATATTGGGGTACAACTCAACGTGAACAATGATGGCCCGCCACATGTTTGGCGGGCCTTTGGTTATTTGACGAAAGGATCGCAGCCATGAGCGAGAACGATTCCCAGCGTCCCCAGGATGCGGGCAACGCCGGCGAGACCCAGCAGCAGCCGCGCGTGCAGGTGGAGTCGACGCCTGCCGACAGCAACATTCCTTACGTGCAGGCCTACGACACGCAGACCGGCAAGCCGCTGGGCAGCCAGCAGGTTGTAAACAAGCACACAGTGGTCAAGACCAAGACCAAAAAGCTGCCGATCTTTATTACGGCACTCGCCGGCTGTGCCTGCGGCGCCCTGCTGGTCATCGCGCTCATTATGAGTGGCACGCTCAATATCGGTGGCGGCAAGAATGCCGTGACGGCGGGTGCTTCGGGTTCATCGACGCAAAAGATCACCATCGACTCCGAGGACACAACGCTGGCCGAGGCCGTTTCTGCCAAGGCCCTGCCCTCCGTGGTTTCCATCACCGCCACTTCGAGCGGTAGCCAGAATGGCTCGCTTTCGCAGTCTGCCGACGAGTCGGACAATTCGGGCAGCGTCGGTTCGGGCGTGGTGCTCGATACCGAGGGCCACATCCTCACCAACAACCACGTGGTCGACGGCTATGACCAGTACGTGGTGACCATGGACGACGGCACCACCTACGAGGCCGAGTTCGTGGGCAACGACGCCTCGAGCGACCTGGCCGTCATCAAGCTCAAGGACGCCGACGCCTCCAAGCTCACGCCGATCGAGATCGGCGACTCCTCCAAGCTCAACGTGGGCGAGTGGGTCATGGCGATCGGCTCGCCGTTCGGCAACGAGCAGTCTGTCTCCACCGGCATCGTCTCGGCGCTCTATCGCTCCACGGCCATGAGCTCTACCAGCGGCAACACCATCTATGCCAACATGATTCAGACCGATGCCGCCATCAACCCGGGCAACTCCGGTGGCGCGCTCGTTAACGACAATGGTGAGCTGGTGGGCATCAACTCGCTCATCGAGAGCTACTCGGGCTCCAGCTCGGGCGTGGGTTTTGCCATTCCGGTTAACTACGCCAAGAACATTGCCGACCAGATTATCGACGGCAAGACACCGGTGCATCCGTACATGGGCGCTACGCTTTCGAGCGTCAATGCGCTCAACGCCCGCACCAACAAGCTGAGCACCGATAGCGGCGCGTATGTGGCGAGCGTCGTTGAGGATGGTCCTGCCGCCAAGGCCGGCATTCAGGAGGGCGACGTCATCACCAAGCTGGGCGACGACGAGATTACGAGCGCCGATGGCCTGATCATCGCACTGCGCAGCCACGAGGTGGGTGAGAAGGTCGAGATCACGCTCATGCGCGGCAAGGAAGAGAAGAAGGTCACCGTCGAGCTGGGCTCCGATGAGGAGCTGCAGAACCAGCAGCAGGACGACAGTTCGACCGACACCGGCAACGGCGGTATTACCGACGAGCAGCTGCGCCAGTACCTGGAGGAGCTGCTGGGGCAGCAGGGCCAGGGTCAAGGCCACGGTCAGGGTTTCTAACGAGCCGTATCACACATACCGATGCCAGAGGGGCTGTCCCGCCAATGCGGGACAGCCCCTCTTTTCGCGATGGTCCCTTGGGGACGGAGAAGAACGGATCACTTGTGGCTGGCAAGAGGCCTGGTTCGTAATGGTCTGGACAGTTAGTTCAGATACGTATAAACCCGAGGCGGTTCAGCATGCGTTTTGAGCAATTTTATGATTGGGATGGGGCTCGAATGGGTGTTTGGGAGGGAGAGCGGGACGTTTACATGGTCTCGAGGAGCCCAAATTAGTTGAAACAGGGGTGTTCGTGCCTGATTCAGCTCTAGGATTTATACGTATCTGAACTAACTGTCCACTCCAGTCTGGCGGCTGCCGATTCGGTGCGGTTCGAGACCGCTATTCGGCCCCATTGCGACCGGTGGTACTCTAGTATCCGTTTGAAATCGAGCGAAGGAGTGCCGCTATGGAGCAATCGAGCCTGTTTGGTGACGGCGTGGACATCGATACCGAAACGCCCGCGAGCACGGATACCGCCGTACCGGCCGATGCCCGTGCCCAGGCGGCAGCGCGTGCGGCCGAGCTGCGCCACGAGCTCGATTACCACGCCTATCGCTACTACATGCTCGATGCGCCCGAGATCACGGACGCCGCCTTCGACAAAATGCTCGTTGAGCTGCAGGAAATCGAGGCGACCTACCCCGACCTGGTGACGCCCGACAGCTACACCCAACGCGTGGGCGGGTACGTGAGCGAGCAGTTTACGCCGGTCACGCATATGGCGCGCATGTATTCCATGGACGATGCCATGGATCTGGACGAACTTGACGCGTGGCTCCAGCGCGCCGAGGATGCGCTCGGTGCTGGTAGCGTCACCTATACCTGCGAGCTTAAGATTGACGGTCTGGGCGTGGCACTTACCTACCAAAACGGCACCTTCGTGCGCGCGGCCACGCGCGGCGATGGCACCACGGGCGAGGACGTGTCGCTCAACGTGCGCACCATCAAGGATGTGCCCATGCACCTGTCCGAGCCGGCGCTCGCCCACATGGGCGCCGACCGCGAGCGTACCATCGAGGTACGCGGCGAGGTCTACATGCCCAAGGGCAGCTTTGTACGCCTGAATGAAGAGGCCGATGTCGAGGGCCGCGACCCCTTTGCCAACCCGCGCAACGCCGCCGCCGGCAGCCTGCGCCAAAAGGACCCCAAGATCACGGCACGCCGCGATCTTGCCACCTTTATCTATGCCATCGCCGATACCGATCCGCTGCACGTCCACAGCCAGCGCGAGTTCCTCGACTGGCTGCGCAACGCTGGCTTTAGCGTCAACCCTAACGTTGCCCGTTGCGCCACGCCCGCCGAGGTCCACGAGTTCTGTGCCCAGGCGCTTGAGCACCGCGGTGACCTGGACTACGACATCGACGGCGTGGTCGTAAAGGTCGACAGCTTCCAGCAGCAGCTCGACCTGGGCTTTACTGCCCGCGCGCCGCGCTGGGCCATTGCCTTTAAGTTCCCGCCCGAGGAGAAGCAGACCGTCCTGCGCGAGATTCGCATTCAGGTGGGCCGCACCGGTGTGCTCACGCCGGTCGCCGAGTTCGACCCGGTGACGGTCGCCGGCTCCACCATCGCGCGCGCCACGCTGCACAACATCGACGAGATCCGCCGCAAAAACGTGCGCGAGGGCGACACCATCATCGTGCACAAGGCGGGTGACGTGATCCCCGAGGTCGTGGGCCCGGTGCTCGATAAGCGCCCGGCCGATTCGGTCGATTGGCACATGCCCGAGGTCTGCCCCGTGTGCGGTAGCCCCGTGGTCCACGAGGACGGCGAGGTCGCCTACCGCTGCGTCTCCATCGACTGTCCCGCGCAGCTCAAGGAGCGTTTGCTCCACTGGGTGAGCCGCGGCTGCATGGACGTCGACGGCCTGGGCGACGAGATCGTCGACAAGATGATCGCCGCCGGGCTGATTCACGACGTCGCGGACTTCTACCAGCTCACGGTCGACGACATCGCAGGCCTGGACACGGGGCGCACCTATGCCAGCTCCAACAGCAAAAAGGGTGTCAAGAAGGGCGACCCCATCCCGGTGGGCCTCAAGACGGCCGAGAAAATCATCGCCGAGCTCAACAAGTCCAAGAGCCAGCCGCTCGGTCGTGTGCTGTTTGCCCTGGGTATCCGCCACGTGGGCAAGAGCGTGGGCGAGGTCATCGCCGAGCGATTCCTGTCGATTGACAAACTTATCTTGGCGAGCGAAGAGGATATTGCCGAGTGCGAGGGCATCGGTCCCAAGATTGCGGCGAGCGTCAAGCAGTTCCTGGCCGTGCCCGAAAATCTTGCCGTGCTGGAGCGTCTGCGTCAGGCGGGTCTGTCACTCGAGGTCGATTTAGGCGCCGCGCATGCACAGGCCGCAGCCGATGCCGGCGTAGCGGGCGAGCTCGTCGACGCTCAACCACTCGCGGGTCTGACCTTCGTGCTCACCGGCACGCTCGTCAACCGCACACGCGACGAGGCGGGCGCGGCGCTCAAGGTGCTCGGCGCCAAGGTTTCGGGCAGCGTGTCGAAGAAGACGAGCTATCTGGTCGCCGGCCCCAAAGCGGGTTCCAAGCTCACCAAGGCCGAGCAGCTGGGCGTACCCGTGCTGGACGAGGACGCACTCGAGCAGATCCTTGCGACCGGTGAGGTGCCGGAGGCGTAATGGATATAGAGAATCGTAATTGCTCACAGGCGGAAGGGCGCACGAAGCACGCTCAAGTGCAGGCAAAAGAGCGCCTGATGGCGCGAATTCGCATTGCGGAACGTGAGCGCTCGGCAGGTGTGTCTCGCGATGCTTTTGAGGCGTTGACCGAGCTGGAGACGAGGCTCGGTCTAGCCTAGCGATACAGGCACCGTGATCTGCGTCACGTAGGTTGTGGGGTCGTCGCTGATGATGTCGTCGATCAGGGCGATTTCGCGTTGCCCCGCTACGCTGCCAACTTGTCAAAAGCCCCGCGCCGGTTGAGCACGGTAAACGCGACAACACAGATGACCGCCGACAAAATCGATCCGCACGGCGAAGCGATGCCCATGGGAAACAACGTATCGGAATAGGCATTCGACAGCAGCCACGCACCGGGCACGCGAATGAGCGCCACAGCCAGCACGTTGTGCGCAAAGCCGATGTAGCTCTTGCCATATGCAGCGAAAAAGCCGCTAAAGCAAATGTGGATGCCGGCAAAAATCGCGTCGAAAATGTAGCTGTGCATATAGCCGGTACCGGCCGCGACCACCGCGGGGTCCTTGGCAAAAAAGCCAATAAACGCCGGTGCTACCAGCCACATCAGAACCGTGATCAGACAGCCGTACACCACCGAGATGGTCATGGCGTCCTTGAGCACCTGACGCGCGCGGTCGCCCTTGCCCGCGCCGGCGTTTTGCGCCGTGAGCGCGCTGACGGTTGCGCCCATGGAACTCGGCACAATGAACAAGAAGCTAATCATCTTTTCGACCAGGCCTACGGCGGCGGCATCGACGAGTCCTCGATGGTTGGCGATGACGGTGATGAACATAAACGCCACCTGGATGCAGCCGTCCTGCACGGCCACGGGCACGCCGATCTTAAGAATGCTGCCGAGCATCTCGGGCCGGGGACGCAGGTCGCTGCGCTTAACGTGGATGTTCGTGCGACGGCTCTTGAGCCACACGAGCGCGAGGGCAACGCTGGCCGTCTGCGCGGTCACCGTGCCGAGCGCCGCGCCCACAGGGCCTAGCCCCATGTGTCCGATAAACAGAAAGTCGAGCGCGATGTTGATGATGCACGCCACGCCGATCACGTACATGGGCGAGCGCGAATCGCCCAGGCCGCGAAAGATGGCCGAGAGGATGTTGTACGCGGCGATAAAGGGAATGCCCATAAAACAAATGCGCAGGTAGGTGGCGGTGCCTTCGACTGCCTCGGCCGGCGTGCCAATGAGTGACACGATCTGCGGGCACAGTGCGAGCAGGACAGCGGCCAGCACCACCGAGACACCCATAAAGAGTGTAATGGTGTTGCCGATAGCGGTTTCGGCACGGTCAAACCGGCGCGAGCCCACGGCGTGGCCGACGATGACCGTCGTTCCCATGGCCAGGCCCACGAGCGTCACGGTAATGATATAGAGCGTCTGCGCGCCATTGCCCACGGCGGTGATGCCGGCAGCGCCGCTAAACTGCCCCATCATGTACAGGTCGGCCATGCCGTAGAGCATCTGCAAAAAGTACGAGAGCATATAAGGCAGGGCAAAGACCGCGATGGTCTTGAGGACATTGCCGCGTGTGAGGTCGTGTTCCATGGGCGGGGCACTTTCTGGCTGGGTTTGTTTACGTACCAGTGTAGTGAAAACCCTACAACGATTGTAGAGTCAAGGTTTATGTTGGGTGTCGGGCGAAAAAAGTGAGCCTGTATTCATTTCCCATGGCTTAAAAGAGTTGGATTAACCCGTTCGAGCACGATGCTTTGGCCCTCTGTGCCCCTCACCTCGCCTCAGACCATCACAACATTCGATGTTTTTTGCCAAAATCGGGAAAAGCATCGAATGTTGTGATGGTTTTTCTACCACTCGATCGGGTGGAATCGCTTTCTTGCGCGCGAAGGTGTGCGGACCCGTGGGCAGGGGAATAAGGTTGGTTATCCGACTCCATTGGAGGGCTCATGGACCTGCCGATCGTCCTGTCCCATAAGACTGCCTGGCTGTACCACAACGTGGCGCGCCCGTCCGAGCCGCTCTCGCGAGCAAGCAGCCTATACGATGAGGACTCGCTTGCTAACGAGGCGGAGCCGACTGCGGACCTGCCCAAATTGGGGCTCGATACCAAGGGGCTGAGGGCTTCAACGGCAGTTGGGATCGTTACCGACTATCTGGTTTCGCTCGGTATTCCACGAGAAGAACTCGATCATATCGACACGCTCGTCAACTTTGATTTTGAGCGCTCGACGCCGGCTGGATTTAGGTGCCACGTGTTTGGGGCGCCGGTACCTCCAGGCTATCTTATCGAGGTGGCAGAGGGCCTTCTAGTGGTTGATGAGGCCATGTGCTTTGTCCAAGCGGGTTCGTGGATGAGCGAGCCCGAGCAGCTGGAATATGGCTACGAAATCTGCGCTCGATACCATTTGAATCATCTGTCGACAGGCGATTATATCGAGATGGGGCAGAGGTATACCGTTGCCGACTTGATTGCTTATTGCAATGAGAACCGATCTCGTCAGGGGGCTATACGCGCGGCCGCCGTGCTCAAGCGCGTGCACGACGCCGCGCGGTCGCCCATGGAGACTGCCGCCGCAATCATGGTCGTAGCAAAACGTTCCCAGGGAGGGTTGGGATACGCCAAGATCGAGCTCAACCATCGGGTCGATGTTCCCAACGAGTTCAAGTATCTTGCTAAGGCCGGGTATTTCGAGATTGATGTATATGCGCCTGCGAACGGTACGGGGATTGAATACAACGGTTCGGACCATCTTGATAAACAGCGCAGCGCGTCGGATGCGGAGCGTATGACCGTGCTGAGCGCGCTGGGCTTTAGAATGATCGTCCTCACCGGGACTCAGTTTGCCCATCAGCTGCAATTGCACCGGGCGATGAACGCCATCGCACTTGCGATGGGCCTTAAGTGCGACCGAAGCGAAGCGTTCCAGAAACGGCAGAACGATCTGCGAGAATTCGTGATTCGGTACTGGGACGGCGGCCTTTAGGGGCGTTCCGGCCTTTCTACGGGGCGCTATGGGCAGGCAAACCATCACAACATTCGACGTTTTTCGCCAAAATCGGGAAAAGCATCGAATGTTGTGATGGTTTGCGTGTTGAGGATGGGCTTGGGAAGCCGGTCTTGCTCGCAAAGGCCTTTCGTGTCGTACGCATGTCGACCCATTCTTTCCGTGCGGTACTATATTCCCTGAAGAATAAAGACCGGCGCGAGGGGAGGGCTGCGTGGACGGGCTCGTGCAACATGACGGCTTTGGCCGCGATATCAACTACCTGCGCATTGCCGTTACCGACAAGTGCAATTTCCGCTGCATCTATTGCATGCCGGCCGATGGCGTGGCACCCCGCGCGCACGATGAGCTGCTCAGCGCCGAGGAAATCGCCCGCTTTGTGCGCTTGGTAGCAGGGGAGGGCATTCGCCGCGTGCGCCTGACGGGTGGCGAGCCGCTGGTCAGTCGCCGTATCATTCCGCTTATTCGCGACATCCGCGCGATTCCGCAGATCGAGGACATCTCGCTCACCACTAATGGCGCCCTGCTGCCCAAGCTGGCGCCGCAGCTCAAAGATGCCGGGCTTAACCGCGTCAACATCTCGCTCGACACGCTCGACCCTACGCTCTTTGGAAAGATCACGCGTCTGGGGCGGCTCGAGCAGACCATGGCCGGCATCGACGCGGCGCTGGCTTGGGGCTTTGAGCCCGTTAAGGTCAACTGCGTTGTTGTGCGCCGGCTCAACCAGGATGTGGCGGCCCTCGCGCGGCTTACGCTCGACCGCCCCATCCACCTGCGCTTTATCGAATACATGCCCATCGGCGACGAGCGCACGAGCTCGCATTGCGCTGTGGACCCGCATGCGCCCGCGCTCAATCCCGAGCTGTGGGATGCGAGCGATACCGTGCCGAGTGACGAGCTGCGGGCGCGCATCAATGCCGGGGCCACCGCGGCGGGGCTGGGCGAGCTTGAACCGCTCGACATCAACGACGCTCCTGCCGGCGCTGGCCCTGCGCGCTATTGGCACTTTCCGGGCGCGGCGGGAACAATCGGCTTCATTAGCGCCATGTCCAATCATTTTTGCGCGAGCTGCAACCGTCTGCGCCTGACGGCAGACGGCAACGTGCGTCCGTGCCTGTTCAGTGATGCCGAGTATTCGGTGCGCGACGCCCTGCGCCGTGGTGATGATATGCAGGTACTTTCGATTTGGCGCGATGCCGTCGCCCACAAACCGCAGGAACACGCGATAATTGAGGGCACGCAACGATTTATGTCCCAAATCGGAGGATGATCATATGGCCAAGAGCAGGTACGCCGATGCCACCAAGGCCGCTCGCAGGGCCGCGATGTCTGCCCACAAAGTCACGGCTGCGGCGAATGCTGGCAACGCCGACGCGTCCGCACGGCCGACTGCCAGCACTGCCGACGAGCCCGCCCGCGACGCCCGTCGCGACGAGCTGACGCACGTGGACGCCAAGAGCGAGGTGCGCATGGTCGACGTGTCCGACAAGGCCGAGACCCATCGCATTGCCACCGCCGAGGGCACCATCCTCATGCACCCCGAGACGCAGACCATGGTGCTGCAGGACCGCGCCAAGAAGGGCGACGTGCTTGCCTGCGCGCGCGTGGCGGGCATCATGGCCATCAAGCGCACGAGCGACATCATTCCCATGTGCCATCCGTTGCTCATTACCAAGAGCAAGTGCGATATTGCGCCCATCGCTCCGGCGGGGACGCCGGTCGAGGACGTGCCCGAGGGCTGGGCGCCGGCGCGCGCGGACGGGCAGGTTGGCTTTCACGTGCTGGTTACGGCCGGCGTGACGGGCAAGACAGGTATCGAGATGGAGGCGTTGACCGGCGCGAGCGCCGCGTGCCTGACCATCTATGACATGTGCAAGGCGGTCGATCGCGGCATGGAGATCGTCGACGTGCGCCTGCTGCACAAGGAGGGCGGCCGCTCGGGCGTGTGGGATCGTGCAGAGCGTCAGGCGGCTGCTGTTGAGGCTGCTGCCGCTGACGGTGCCGCGCCCGCGAGCGCACCCGTCGCCGCCGCGCCCGCAGCTCCGGCACCGGCCGTCCCTGCGATCGCGTTTATCGGCTACCAAAACTCGGGCAAGACCACGCTCGTCGAGAAGGTCATTGCCGAGCTCACCCGCCGCGGCCTGCGCGTGGGTTCACTCAAGCATCACGGACATCACGGCTTTGATATCGACGTGCCCGCTAAGGACACCTGGCGCCATCACCAGGCCGGCTCCAAGCACGTGGGCCTCATCTGCGCCACGCGCTGGGCGGAGTACGCCGACACGCGCGAGGAGGACGAGATGCCCGCGCGCGAGCTGCTGTCGCGCTACAACGATGTCGACGTGGTGATCATCGAGGGCTACAAGACCGAGGGCTTCGACAACATCGTGGTCGCGCGCTCCGGTGTCGACCGCCTGCGCGGCAAGAGCTCGCTCGACCTAGTCGATGGTCGCACGCTGGCCCTTGCCTGCAACGAAGCCCTGGCACGCCAGGCATTCGACGCCGGCTTTGCGACCCGAGCCATCAACATCAACGACGCCCGAGCCATCTGCGATCTTATCCAAGACCACCTTCAGGCTTGACGCTGCGCCGGCCCCAAGCACCCCATCTCGCCCCTCAAGCCGTCGCTCGCGTACCAAAGTACGCGTCGCTCCTCTTTCGGGGCGACCTGGGGCACTTGGAACCGGCTCGCTGCGCTGCCATAACATGCCAAAAAGGGACAGGTTTATTTTGGTAGGTTTTATCTGGGCAAACGTCACTTCCACCACAAAGGGGCCGGGCACCTTTGTGGTGGTTTTTGCTTTGCAGTAAAAACCATCACAACATTCGATGAAAACCGCGATTTCGCCGAATAACGTCGAATGTTGTGATGCTTTGCGCCCCGGGCCAGGCCACCCTTCGGGTCCGGCCACCACAAAGGGGACAGGCACCTTTGTGGTGGTTTTGCGCCCAAGCACCCCGTGCGCGCCTTGGTATACCATGTACGCCGTTCACGAATACACCCCGCATCGCTGCACAACCCAGAAAGGCCCCCATGGACACCACCTTCAGCCACATCAAAGCCGTGTTCTGCGATATCGACGGCACGCTGCTCACGAGCGAGCACACGGTGTCTCCGCGCACCGTGGCGGCGATCCGCGCCCTGCGCGAGCGCGGCGTGCTCTTTGGCCTGTGCACCGGGCGCGACGCCCACGCGACCGAGGCCATGTACGAGCTCTGGGGCATCGACGGTCTGGTGGACGTGATGGTGGGCTGTGGCGGAGCCGAGGTCATCGACCGCGCGCACGGCGTCAACGAGCTTAGCTACCCGCTGCCGGGCGAAACCATCGCGCGCATCTGCAAGCACATGGCGGACCTTCCGGCAACGCCCGTTTGCCCCCGAGACGGCGTGTTTTACGTTCCCGAGAGCAATGCGTGCGTGGAGCACTTGTCGCAGGTCGATGGCGTGCCCTATAAGGTGGTCGATTTTGCCGAGTTCTTGCGTGAACCGCAGCCCAAGGTGATGTTTACCATGGCGCCCGAGGTGATGCCGCAGGTCATCGAGCGCGCATCGACGTTTGCCGACGACACCGTTAAGGCTGCCGCCCTGCAAACCACGCAGCGCCTCTACGAGTTCATGGATCCGCGCGTGTCCAAGACGCGCGGCCTTGTGCGCGTAGCGGAGCTCAACGACATGGAGCTCCAGAACATCTGCGTGTTTGGCGATGCCGATAACGACACCTGCATGGTGGCCGACGCCGGCGCGGGCGTGGCCATGGCAAATGGCAGCGATGCCACCCGTGCCGCCGCCGACTTTGTGACCGCCAGCAACGACGAAGACGGCATCGCGATCTTTATCGAGGAACATCTGCTGTAGCGCCGGGTGCAACCATCACGAAGGGGGCAGGCACCTTTGTGGTGGTTTGTTCTAAGACTGGCGAGCGGGGCGCTATTTGTGCCGAGGCAGTTTCCCGCGAACTTAAATGTTGATGTATAAACATCATGATATATGTCGGTCATTGCTAATAGGGCATCTAGCTGGCAGGTTGTCAGAGCAGGCAAACGCTCTACCGTTTACAGCTACAAATCGACCGCTCACAGAATATGCTACTTAAAATAAAATGTTGTACAAATAACAACAAAGCATGAATTACCTAAAATGGATAACAGGTCTACCTGCGGTTTTAAAAAATTAGAATTTAATAAAACAATGCATACTTTGAGTAATTGTCAAGAATAAAGATTGTTCGACGCAAAATTGCAAGAAATTGACGCCCCACATGTTTAAACAATGGCTAAACTTATCAATGTAGGGCACGTATAAATATTGACTGCGTGCCGGTTAGATAACGAAAGAGCAGGATCGCGGTCTCTTGGGGAGGAGGCATCGATGACAGCAAATTCAAATAAAGCTAAGCAAGGTAATAAAGCAGCGCATCGTGTGGTAGCGGGTGTTTTGTGCGGAGCTTCTGTCTTGAGCTTGGTACTGTCGCTCGTCATGCCCCCGATCTCGCAGGCCATTGCCAATGACGCCCAGGCAGCTCCTACCGAGGAAACTGTAATGGGGGGGGGTTCCTCAAGTGAGTCTACTGGTGTAGACAACACTACCAACGGGGATACCGAAAACCAGAATAGCGACGAGGTCGACGGCGGCGAGGCCGACTCTTCAAATGGTGTTGAGCAGGGTCAGTCTGAGGATCAGCCTGAGGGCGAGTTGCAGGTCGAAGACGGCGAGTCGTCGGATGACGGCGCCGTTATGGCAGCTGCGGAAGGTGGGCAAACCGAAGCGGCGCCCGTCGAGATAAATAGCGCTGACGATTTGAAAAACAAGTTGGAGAATGCAAGCGGTGTCGCTAGCTTCAAGCTTATGAATGATGTCGATACCGGCGGGACAATCCAGCTTGGCAAGGACGGCAGCAAGATCACGCTGGATCTAAACGGTCACAAAATTAAACACGAGAGCTCGAGCCAGCCCCTGTTCAACATTACGGGGGGCGCGACGTTAACCGTCATGGATAGTCAGCAAGCTGAAGTGGATGATCCAACGGGCGACAAATATGTATGCTCCGACAACACATCTAGCAAAAATGGCAACCTTGCCTCTGTGGCCCCTGATGAGACTTCTAATATTCCTACAAATCTCACCTACTATGTAACCGGATCGTCCGTAAATCCAGATGGCATTAGCACTACCGAGGCTCTTTATAAACACGAAGCTACCATCGGCGGCGCCATCGTGGCGTGCAGTGGTAACGACCAATTGAAGCTCATCAATCTTTATGGCACTAATGGTAAGGGCGGTACGTTCAATCTTGAAAGTGGCGTGCTGACGCAAGGACAGGGCTGTAAAGTTGCCAACTTGGTCTACGCCGAGAACGGTTCTACCGTCAATATGAGCGGTGGCTACGTTTGCGGTGCCTCTACGGGAACCTCGGGCACCGGCGCTGGCATTATGGTGTCTAATGAAAAGGGTGCTGCTTCGACCCTTAATCTAACCGGTGGCGTTATCGCAGGTAACTACGCTCCCAATGGCGGCGGCGTGTACGCTAAGGGCTCAATGGTCAACGTGGATGGCAGCATTATCTCCGGCAACGGTACGTTTGGTAGCCAGTCTGGCTACGGCGCAGGTATCTGTGCGTTCGAATCAACCGTTAACGTTACGAGCGGCTACATCACCAATAACAAGTATCAGTTCTACCAAGATACCGATTCGACTAATTGGGTGCACAAGGGCGGCGGTTGCCACGGTGGTGGTGGTATTGCTGCTTTTAATGGCGGTAGCCTGAAGATTAACGGTGGCTACATCACCGGTAACTATTCTGCCGAGGCCGGTGGCGGTATTTATGCTGGCGCTTGGAAGCAGGCTCTTTCCACGTTTACGTTCTCTGGTGGAACCATCGCCAGCAATGTGGCGCAAAACTCAGAGGGTGGCGGTATCCGCATTGCTGCGCCTACCGTTGGTGTGTTTGAAGTTGCGAATGGTTCACACGCTTATATCACCAACAATACGACCAATACCACTAATGACTGGGGCGGTGGCGGCGTGTTCGTCCAGGGCGGCAACAGTGATGAAAACGTTAATTCAGCGACTCTTAAGATTTACAACGCGCTGATTACTAACAATTCGGCCGAGGGCTATGGCGGTGGCTTCGCTGCCTGCCCGACCGGCAAAACGGCTATTACCGATACCAATGGTATTGCGATTTTCGGAAACTGCGATGAAAACGGCGCCCACCTATCGGGTGGTACTAATGGTAAGAATGAAGATCAGCCCACAACCGTTAAGGGTGGCGAAATCACTGATACCTTCAAGCAAAACGGCCATAAGGATCTATTCCTGATTCGCAAGTCAGATAATAGCGACTACATCGCTGCCGTAACTGGTCAGATGCTTGGTGGCGGCGCTGCCAACTGGAAGGGCACGATCGACGGTCAGCCGCCTACGACCATCGGCAAGTACGAGGGCGCCCAGGCTAAGTACATGATTGGCCTCGATGCAGATCCTTCCGATGGTGATCAAGGGCTTGCCCGTGATAATGCCACACTCTTCATTACGGGCAACAAATCCAACGTCCACGGTGGCGGAATCATGACCAATGGTGACGTTGTCGCTGGTTCCACCATGCAGGTGAGCGTGTACCCCAAGATGAAGCTCAATGGCACTAAGGCGCTAATGGGTCGTGCGCTTAAAGACGGAGAGTTCAAGTTCCAGCTGCTCAAACAGGGTACAAACAAGCAGGACCCCTCGTTTGCCGATCACAAGCTGCGACTCAATGGCTGCACAAAAGTTGGCAATGGGGTCACGAATGATGGCGGCGGCAACTTTGCCTTTAATCTGGGCGAGGTCTATTCCGATGACTCGATCGTCTACTACCTCGTTGAAGACCCCGGTGACAATCCCGTTTCTGGCGTGACTTGCGACGAGACTATCTACAAGATAGATCCTAAGGTCGTAAAGGATGAAAAAAAGTCGCATAAGGTGCTTGATATCGAGTACACGTACTATACGGTCAGTAGTGTGGCAATCACCACAATCGCCGCTAATGGTACTACGTCTGTTGCTACGGTTTATCCAATACCCGAAGGTGACGTTGCAAACGTCGCGCTAACAAGCTCAAAGACTTTCACCAACACATACACGCCGTACGACTCCAAGGGTTCCTGGACTCCGGCGGCTACGAAGGTTGTCAAGGGTGGCGAGATGAAGAAGTTTACGCTTCAGCTCGCGACCGACAAGGAGTTCACGAGCATCGTCAACGATAAGTCGACCAAGGCTGACGGCTCCAAGTCCCAGACCTTGGACTTCGACGAGATTGAGTACAAACTCAATCAACTCGAAAAGCTCGAATCTGACCCTACCGGTCGTGGTGCAAGCAAGACCTTCACCTATTACGTCCGTGAACAGCGGCCGACGACGCCGTTCACGAACTACGAGTATGACCAGTCGGTCTATCAAATTACGGTCAAGGCGGCTGATAACTCTAAAGGCAAGATAGACATCTCTGCAACCTACAAGCAGATTCAAGATCGTAATGGTAATTCGGTGACCGACGACACTGAGCATACGTTCACCGACTCCACCCCCACCTTCACCAACACCTACTCTACCTCTTTGCCCCTTTCTGGTATGTCGGGCGTCACTCTGACGTACCTTGCCGGCGCGGCGGTGCTTTGCGCTGCTGCAGCCTGGATGCACATTCGTCGCAAGGCGAATGCGAAGGGAGGTGAGCGTCGTGAATAAGAAAGTTTGCTCCTTCCCGATCTTGTTTGCGCTGCTTGCCCTCGTGGTCGGCACCTGCGCGGTTGTGTTCCCCGCTTCCGCGCAGGCCGCGCCGACCTCGACCGGTTCCATCACGGTGAGCGGCACCGTGGCGAGCAGCTACGACGCCTACCAGATCTTTAGCGCCAACGTCGTCGACGGCGACAGCGACGCCAAGATCGCCACCGACCTCACCTGGGCAAGCGACGCCGCGCGCGACGCCGCACTGCCTGTGCTGCACAGCGCCGGCATGCCCAATTCCCAGACCACCGCGCAGGAAGCTGCCGAGTGGCTCAACACCGATTCCCACCTTACGAGCGCGCTGAGCGCACAGCTCGCTCGTTCCCTCCAGAGCTCTGGCGCCGTGTTCGTGGCCCTTAATGCGGGTACGGCGGCCGAGCTGCACTGCGGCTACTGGCTCATCGTCGCCGACGACGACGCCATCGCCCAGGGCGAGGCCGGCACCGCGCCGATCATGGCCCTGGTGGGCGGCAGCGCCGTCACCGTCAAGCCCAAGGCGGCGACCCCCAAGGTGTCCAAGCATGTGCTGGAGGACGGCACCGCCGCCTGGCAGAAGGCCGCCGACGCCACGGTCGCCGACGACCTGTACTGGCGCCTCTCGGCCACGGTCCCGGCGGGTCTTACCGCCTACGACACCTATACAGCGCAGTTCGTCGACACCATGAGCGCGGGGCTCGACCCCTCCAAGGTGGCCGCGAGCATGCGCGTGTACGCGGCGGCGGGCGCGGACGGCGGTTTCGACGCCGTCTCGACCGGTAAGGACGGGCGCGCCGGCTCCGAGCCCGCGAAGGGCTGGACCGACATCACGGCCCAGTGCGCAACCAAGGTAGCGGCCGACGGTAAGACCTTCACCGTGCGCACCGGCGACCTCATCGCCGCGCTCGGCGGGGC
The DNA here is from genome assembly GCA_036312785.1 of Collinsella sp. GTDB lineage: Bacteria > Actinomycetota > Coriobacteriia > Coriobacteriales > Coriobacteriaceae > Collinsella. The sequence continues at coordinate 8,970 of JAXJNG010000008.1, read as the reverse complement.
CGACGCCTTTACCGCGGGCGCCCGCGTGGTCGCCGTGTACAATGCGCCGCTCAACAGCGCATGCAACCACGGCATCGCGAAGGGCAACCCCAACGAGGTCTACCTGCGCTACCCGCGCTCTCCCTTTGCCGACCAGTCCGGCGAAGCCGGCTTCACCCGCACGCCGAGCGACGACGCGTGCGCCTACACCTGGGATCTCGCGCTCACCAAGCGCGGCAGCGACGGTGACAAGCCGCTTGCCGGGGCGGTCCTGAGTATCGCCGACGACCGCGGTCGCACACTGGCGGCCGACGGCACGTGGGATGCGGAGGGCAAGGCCACCGTCACCACGGGCGAGGACGGCCGCGTGACCGTCTCGGGTGTGGACTCGGGCAAGCTGGAGGTCCGCGAGCTCAAGGCGCCCAAGGGCTACACCGCCTTCGAGGGCACGCGCTCCGTGACGGTCAAGGCCGAGAGTCTGGACGTCGACCAGGTGGCCGCCGCCAAGCCCAAGCTCACCATCACGGCCGAGTCGCCCCTGCGCGCCGACAGCGCGGACGGGTCGACGGGCAGCCTGGAGGCGTCGCTCATTAACACACCCACCGGCACACCTCCTAGCATTACCACCGGAGGCTTCATGCCCTCGACTGGCGATATGGCAATGTACGCCGCGGCCGCCGCAGCGGTCGCCGGAGCCGCGCTCATCGTGGTCGCGCTCCTGGTCAAGCGGGGAGGTGGCAGCCATAAAGAGTAGCTGGCAGCCCCGTAGAGAGCGGGGCGAGACGTAGCGAAGTAGATGCTAAGACACAGACAGATGATGACCGATCGAATGAGAATCAAACGGAAAGCAGAGGAAAAGAAGATGAGCATGAGCAAGAACATCGCACGCCTGGCAGTAACCGCCGGCCTCACAGCAGCGCTGAGCTTCGGCGGCGTGATGGCCCCGGTGACCATGGCGTTTGCCGCGGAGGCGGACGGCTCGGTTACCATCAATAACGTTGCCGATAACGCCACCGAGTTCAAGGGCTATCAGATTTTCACTGCTGATGTTGACAACGATGGAAACGTCAGCAACATTACGTGGGCAAGCACTGAGGTGCAGAATGCTGTCGAGCCAGTTGTCAAAGCGGACGAGTCCTATACGGGAAAGACCGCCCAGGATGCTGCGGACTGGATCGCGAAAAAAGTGGGCGATGAGGGCAGCAGCGTGGCATTTGATTCCACTGCATATAAGATTGCTGCTGCCGTAAATGGCCTTAATGCCGATAAGACAACGAATAATCGTGTTGCCTCTGGTCTCGCGCACGGTTACTGGCTCTTTGTGACCAAAGCCGACACCATCGGGTTCGGCGAGGCGGGCACATTCCCCATCTTCACTGTCGTGGGAAGCAAGCCCGTTGACATCACTGAGAAAACGGGCATCCCCACCGTCGAGAAGAAAATCGTGAGCGATGCCGACAGCAAGGAGCACGACGCAGCTGACTCCCAGATCGGCCAGGACGTGACGTACAACCTTTACGGCACCGTCGCAGAGAACTTCGACAAGTACGACACGTATTTCTATCAGTTCTCCGACAAGATTTCCAAGGGCCTGATGCTGCAGAAGGGCGCTAAGGTCTACCTGTATAAGAACAGGACTGACGCGAAGGGCGATCTCGCCCGCGCGAAGGGCGCGGATATCACTGCGTATTTCAAGGAGGAAACGCCCGCCGAGGCTGCCGAAGACGGCAGCAAGACGACGACGTGGACCTGCGATAACCTGAAGAAGGTCAGTGACGTCACTAAGGACTCCTACATCGTCGTCTCCTATAAGGCGCAAATCAACAAGGATGCGGTCGTCGCGGGCACCGAGGGTAACGAGAACACCGTGACGCTCAACTACTCCAATAACCCCATGACCGGCGAGCGCGGCGAGACCCAGCCTGACACGGTCAAGGATTACACCTACGGCCTCAAGATCAATAAGGTCGACCTGGGTACCGAGGCAGCCCTCGACGGTGCCGAGTTCACCATTCAGGCCACTGGAGCGGACGGCGGCGCATCCAAGAGTTTGTATGTCCAGAAGGATGGTTCTCTTGGTTCTGATCCCTGGAATTTCGTGACTGCCAACGGCGGTGTCATCAAGGTCACCGGACTCGACGCCGGCACCTATACCGTCACGGAGGTTTCTGCCCCCTCTGGTTACGCTAAGGTCGACCCCTTCACCTTCGAGATCAAGCCGAGCATGAATGCCGATGATCCGGGTGCTGGTCTTACTAAGCTCACTGGAGTACTTACGACTGACCAGAACGACAAGGTTATCGCCGGCCTCACCGATGGCGACTCCGGCGATAACAAGCTGACGTTGAAGCCTGACTCGGAGAAGACGGACGGCATCTTCAACATCACCGTTGGCGATACCAAGCAGGTTGGCCTTCCCCTTACCGGCCTTAACGGTGTGACCTTCACTTGGATTGCTGGCGGCGCGGTGCTGTGCATCGGCGTGGCGCACCTCATCCGCAGCCGTGAGCAGGCTGAGGATTCCGAGCAGGAGTAACGCTCGCTCACCCATCCCTTTGGCAGGTGGGATGTGATGGCCATGAGACTTGCGGACACTTTTCTCGTCCATCGACGTTCTTGCTTTGCCATGCTCTTTTCGGGGCAGACTCCGCGCTGGAGTCTGCCCCGTTTTTTTGGGACAACGAAGCCAGCCTCCACCGTCCGATGCGGGTACGTTCGTCATCGCGTTTCTTGACTCGTATGAGGTTCGGTTTAAGGTCCGTAGGCGCACGCGCGGTGCGGACGGTGGACGGCATTTGCGTCGAAAGCGCAAATAAGAATGCCCGGGGGTCGGATCCCGGGCATTTAACAAAAGCTGAAAACTAGGCCGCCCGCGCTCCCAAACATTTACGCGGGGTGCGTCGCTTTCTATTGATATTGTATCCCGAATCGCCCCGCCGATTCGGGACATTTTGAAAACTCAAATATGGGCTTAGGCACGAACGGAATCTCGTTAATTCCGAAAATTATGTATAATTCCAATACAAACTGGAATCGAACGAAAACGATGGAAATGAACGAAGCGCTAATCTACTTACAAGAAGCACTAGGCCTCTCCGCCAAGGCCAAAACTTGGCCTGGATTCGCACGCTTGCCGCTGCATCTGCGGGCGATTGAGGTCCGCGCTGTTGATGCAAACGGTTTTTCGTTTTTGCTTGCAAGTTTGCCTACTGGCGTCGGGCTTCCCGAGGCTAAGAGAGTCTATAGTCAGCTAGCCTTGCGTGCGGAGATTCCTGTTGTCGTTTCGTTTCCTGGTGCCGATGCGCGTCAGCGCAAAGCATTGGTCGCACAAGGGATTCCCTTTGTCTGCCCAGGTAGACAGGCTTTTCTTCCATTTATGGGCGCAGCCTGCACGGAGAGGGGCGGTGCCCGGTTTCGCAATCACGCGACCAAGATGTCGCCCAACGCGCAGGCTGCCGCAATCTGGGGAGCAGCCCAGGAGCCATATCGTCCCTATGACCTTTGTCGTGCGCTTGGGATTTCGGCAAGCCGCGCGAGTGAGGCCATAACCGAGCTTGTTGACAGGGGGCTCGCGAAGCGCGAGCGTCGCGAGCGACGTGTCGTTGTGTTCCCTGTTGCCGTTGATCTTCTGCTCAGCGAGCACATGGCAGAGCTCTCCTCGCCAGTCTCGAAGGTCTGTTTTGCAAGGAAGACGCCGCGGATCGACTATCTTGCTGACGCCGGGGAGACGGCGCTCGCCGCGCGTTCGATGCTCGCTGCACCGGGCATGGAACAAAAGGCTGTCTTAAGAAGTACATGGCGTCAACTGAGCGACCTCGAAGTCGCAGACGGGGAGTTGCCGGATAACGAAACGGCGATGATCCAAGTGTGGCGCTATGCGCCCGTGTTTGCCGACTCCTCCCGCGTCGATGACATTTCGCTTGCGCTATCTTTGGCGGCAATCGACGATGAGCGAATTCAGCTCGAAGTAGATCGCATGTTTGGAAAGGAATATCCATGGCAAGAAGCGCTGTAGAAGGTCTCCAAGAATTCGAACCGTAGGCGGCGTTTCGGTCCTGGCTGCGTTGTCCGGCGCATGAGCTCGCTAATCAGCTATTATTTGTTTAGACAACTTGAGTTGTAGAGGAGTGACCGGCGATGGTGCAGGGCGCCAAACATATGAAGAGCAATAACGCCGCGGCCAACGGCGGCTCAAGCCCTCAGCCCAAACCTCAACCAAAGCCCAAGCGCCGTCGCAAGCGGCTGCCTCGCTGGGCCGACCGGCTCATCACCATCGTCATCATCCTTATTGGCGTGGGCCTTATGACCTGGCCGTGGATCTTGGACCGGCTCGAGGCCTCGGGCGTGTTCAACCAGATCAGCACCGTGTCCAGCACCGTGGACGCGCTGTCTGCCGAGGAGCGTGAGCGCATCCTGCTCCAGGCGCGCTCCTTTAACGAGCAGCTGGCGGGCGAGGCCACCGAGCTTCCCACCGACCAGATCGAGCCCTACGCTCAGCAGCTCATCTTTGACCGCGATCCCATGATGAGCTGGGTCGAGATCCCCTCCATCGACGTGAGCATGCCCATCTACCACGGCACGAGCGAAGAAGTCCTCATGGCGGGCGTCGGCCACCTGGAGGGCACGAGCCTGCCGGTGGGCGGCACCTCGACGCATTGCGTGCTCACCGCGCACTCGGGCATGCGCAATTTGAGCATGTTCGACGACATCCATTCGCTGGAGCCCGGCGACCTGGTACTGCTGCACACCATGAACAAGACGCTCGCCTACAAGATGGTGAACTCCGAGGTGGTGCTGCCTGAGGAGATGGAGTCGCTGACCATCGAACCCGGCGCCGACAAGGTGACGCTCGTCACCTGCACACCCTACGGCGTGAACGACCATCGCCTGCTGGTGCATTGCGTGCGCACCAAGTACAGCAAGAAGGACGTCGACAAGCAAAAGTCGCTGGCCGGTCGCCACTGGGGCAAGCGCGAGTTTGCTGTGCTCATCGTGGTCGTGGCCATTGTGCTGTTGCTGCTGGACATCGTGATCCACGCGGTCCGCAAGCGCCGCAAGGCCAAGGCCTCGGCATAAGACATTCTCCAGAACCACCACAATGGGGACAGACACTTTTGTGGTGGTCGGGGGACTTCCAAACCATCACAACATTCGATGAAAATCGCGATTATGGCGAAAAGTGTCGAATGTTGTGATGGTCTTCGTTGTGGGCGGGACGGTTTTCGTTTCGGACGGCGCGGTTTTCGCTATGGATGGTGCGGTTTCGTTGCAGAACCGCCAGCCCGCCGCCTGTCAACCGCCGCCCTCGTTACGTTTTCGCTGCATTTGGCTAAAGCACCTGCTCCAAGCGGCGTTGCCTTGTATACTAGAGCGGTTTATCTGTTATGCGGAAGGGAGCGCCTATGGCACTCAGCGAGAAAGACGTGCGCGGCATCGCCGAGTACGCAAAGATCGCACTGACCGATGACGAGCTCACCCAGATGACGTCCTACATGAACGACGCCGTCCAGATGCTCGAGCCCGTCTTGCAATATGACTTGCCCGACGTGGAGCCCACGTTCCATCCCATCGGAAGCCTGTCCAACGTGATGGGCGATGATCTGCGCGAGCCCGAGCGCGACCTGCCGCTCGACGTTGCGCTCGAAAACGCCGGCAGCGCGCGCGACCGCTACTTCCGCGTGCCGTCCATTTTGGGAGAGGGGGAGAGCGAGTAATGGCGCTAAGCTTCGATTCCCTTACCGCCGCCCAGATCGCCGCGGGCGTTGCCGCCGGCGACTTTACCGCTACCGAGGTGGCCCAGGCCTCCCTTGCCGCCATCGAGGCGCGCGAGGGCGGGGTCCAGGCATTCCTGCAAGTGGCGCCCGAACTCGCGCTCGAGGCCGCTGCGCGCGTGGATGCCGACCGTGCCGCAGGCAAGCCGCTGCCCCCGCTCGCGGGCGTGCCGCTGGCCATTAAGGACAACATGAACCTCGTGGGCACGCGCACCACCTGCGCTTCCCGCATGCTCGAGGACTACCAGAGCGTTTACACTGCCACCTGTGTCCAGCGCATGCTCGATGCCGGCTGCCTGCCTATGGGCAAGGCCAACATGGACGAGTTTGCTTTTGGCAGCTCCACCGAGAGCTCGGCGTTCCACCGCACCAACAACCCTTGGGATACCGAGCGCGTGCCCGGCGGCTCCTCGGGCGGCTCCGCTGCCGCCGTCGCCGCGGGCGAGGTCGCGCTCTCGCTGGGCTCGGACACCGGCGGCTCCATTCGCCAGCCGGCGTCGCTGTGCGGCGTGGTGGGATTTAAGCCCACGTATGGCGCCGTGAGCCGTTACGGCGTGGTTGCCTTTGGCTCGTCGCTCGACCAGGTGGGCCCCTTTGGCCGCACGGTCGAGGATGTCGCGCTGGCCATGAACGCGCTTACCGGTGCGGGTCACGATCCGTACGACTGCACCAGCCAGGATTGCGCCGTCGACTTTACCGAGCACCTCAACGACAGCATCGAGGGCAAGCGCGTGGGCATCATCCCTGCGTTTATGGAGGCCGAGGGCCTGACGCCCGAGGTCAAGGCCGCTGTTCAGCGCGCCGCCCAGGAGCTGCAGAACCAGGGCGCCGAGCTGGTCGAGGTCGACCTGCCGCACCTGGACGCTGCCATCGCCGCCTACTACGTCATCGGCCCGGCGGAGGCGTTCTCCAACCTGGCCCGCTTCGACGGCATTCGCTACGGCTATCAGGAGGAGGGCTGCGCCAACCTGTCTGACCAGAGCTCGCTGTCGCGCGCTCACGGCTTTGGCGCCGAGGCCAAGCGCCGTCAGATGCTCGGCGCCTACCTGCTGAGCTCGGGCGTGTACGACAAGTACTACTACGCTGCGCAAAAGGCCCGCACACTCATCACGCAGGACTACGACGCCGCGTATGCCAAGGTGGACACCATCCTCATGCCCGCCTCGCCGCGCACGGCCTTTAAGTTTGGCGAGATCAGCGACCCCACGCAGATGTACCTCTCCGACCTGTACACCATCTCGCTCAACATTTGCGGCAACGGCGGTATCTCGGTGCCGCTGGGCCTGGGCGAGGATACTCAGCTGCCCGTTTCTGCTCAGCTGGTTGGTCCGGCGTTTAAGGACCGTCAACTACTCACGTTTGCCCGCGCCCTGGAGCGCGGCTTTGCCGATACCGCTACGGGTGCGCCCGCGCTTTCCGTCGCGCCCGATTTTGCCGGGAAGGGAGGCGAGCTGTAATGAAGGAGCTTTCCGAGGTCCTGCAGGATTGGGAGGCCGTGATTGGCCTGGAGATCCACACCGAGCTCACCGCACTCGATACCAAGATGTTCTGCAACTGCAAACTCAGCCACGATGACGAGCCCAACGCCAACGTGTGCCCGGTGTGCCTGGGCCTGCCCGGCGCCCTGCCGGTGCCCAACAAGCGCGCCATCGAGAGCATCGTCAAGGCCGGCCTCGCCACCAACTGCGAGATCCAGCGCCACTCGATGTTCTACCGCAAGCACTACTTCTATCCCGATATGGCCAAGAACTTCCAGACTACGCAGGGTCCGGTCGCCTTTGCCATGTACGGTCACCTGGATCTGGACGTGACCGGTCGCGGTGCCGCCGAGCGCCCCGACTGCGCGTTTGGCGAGGCCGAGGCTCAGAGCCTGGCGAGCGCCTCGGCCAACGCCGAGGGCCTGTCCACGTCCATGACGTCGACCATGCGCGAGGGTAACCAGCGCGCCGGTCACCTGGCCAGCTACGACGCGTCCAACCTGCAGATGCCCGAGCGTCGCGAGGACGGTTCCTACACGGTGCCCATCCGCATCCTGCGCATCCATATGGAGGAGGACGCCGCCAAGATGGTCCATGTGGGCGGCGCCGAGGGCCGCATTACCGCCGCGGCCGAGTCGCTCGTCGACTACAACCGCTGCGGCACGCCTTTGATTGAGCTCGTCACCGAGCCCGATCTGCGCACGCCCGAGGAGGCTCGCCTGTTTATGGAGAAGCTCCGTCGCATCTTTGTGACACTGGGCATCTCCGACTGCTCCATGGAGAAGGGCTCCATGCGTTGCGACGGCAATGTGTCGCTGCGCCGCCGTGGCGAGACCAAGCTGGGTACCAAGACCGAGCTTAAGAACCTCAACTCGTTTAAGAGCCTGCATGACGGCCTTGCCTACGAGATTTGCCGTCAGGCCGAGGTGCTCGAGGAGGGCGGCATTATCTACCAGGAGACCCGCCACTGGGAGCCCAGCCGCAAGCGCACCGTGGTCATGCGTGTCAAGGAGACGGCCGACGACTATCGTCTGTTCCCCGACCCCGATTTGGCGCCGTTCGATCTGGACGATGAGTTCATCGACCGTTGCCGAGGCGAGATCCCCGAGCTGCCCGATGCCAAGCGTGCCCGTTTTGAGACCGACTTTGGCATTAAGGCGGCCGATGCCGAGCAGATTGCCGGCGACCCCGAGTTTGCCGAGTTCTTTGAGGCCGCCGCTGCCGGTATGGCTGGCAAGGAGGCTCAGACGGTTGCAAACTTGCTGGTGAACGAGATGATCGCCTACCTTAAGGGCGCGGGCGTCTCGCTGGCCGAGTCCGGCATCGCGCCGGCTCAGGTGGCAGCGCTGGCCAAGCTGCTGGCGACCGATGCCATCAGCTCCAACCAGGCGCACGAGGTCTTTGAGGCCATGGCCCAGACCGGCGACGACCCCAACAAGATCGTCGACGAGCGCGGTATGCGTCAGGTGAGCGATGCCGGCGCGCTGCAGCCGATTGTGGACGAGGTGCTGGCTAACTGTGCCGAGCAGGCGCAGCAGTATCGTGACGGCAACCAGAAGGTCATCGGCTTTTTGGTGGGCCAGTGCATGAAGGCGAGCCGCGGCAAGGGCAACCCGAAGCTCTTCAACGAGTTGCTGAGAACGTCGCTCTCGTAAGCGGGAACCCGGGAGCCCCGGCAGGGCGGGTGCTTCCTCAAAATTTCGAACAGTCCTGCGCAAGACGAAGGCCACATTAAGTGGCCT
>JAXJNG010000007.1:0-97849 GCA_036312785.1 Collinsella sp. | reverse complement strand
GATTAAGTTTGCTGCTCTACAGTCCTGCGCAAGACGGAAAGCACATTAAGTGCTTTCCTTTGCGTGCGGAACTCGCGACAAACTTAATCGCCCCGCCCGGCGAGCAAGCTGCGGAAACTCGGTCGGTCCAAAGTAATATCGTGCGAACGGAATTCTGGCTGAAGAACTGTTCGCGATAAAGACTCGATAGGTAGCCCCCTCTATATCCTTTTATAAGTTGCGGTGAAATAGGGATTGAATTTGGGGTTGAATCGTTTAAACAGTCCCTATTTCACCGCAACTTATGGGAGGAGTAGAAAAAGGCGGAGGCCCTGGTGAGGGCCTCCGCCTTTGTTACAAGGGGCGATGTTATTCGCGTACCGTGGAATTAGACCAGGCGGGCGTTGATCGTCTTGGCGATCTCGGCGGCGTCGGTGGAACCCTTGACGGTGGCACGGAAGTCCTCGTCCATGAGCGCCTCGGCGACCTTGGACAGGATCTTGAGGTGCGTGGTGCCAGCCTGGGCACCCGGGATGAGCAGGGCGATAGCCACGTTAACGGGAGCGCCGTCCATGGTGTCCCAACCGGTCACGCCGGACTCGTCCTTAACGACGATGACGGCAGCCTCGGTAATGGCGTCGGACTTGGCATGCGGGATGGCGAAGCCCTCCATCATGCCCGTGGTGCCCTCGGCCTCGCGAGCCAGGAAGGCGTTCATCACGGCGTCGGCGTCGCTGGCGATACCTGCCTTGACGGCCTGGTTGGAAACGAAGCTCAGAGCCTCGTCACGAGAAGCGAAGTCCTCGGCGACAAAGACATTCTCGACCTTCACGAAGTCGGAAGCCTCGGCCTTGGGGGCCTCGACGGCAGCGGCCTTGGGGGCCTCAACGGGCTTGGCTACAGGAGCGGCCTTCTGATTCTTCTCGAAGTCGTACTTCTTGAAGGCCACGAACAGGATGCCACCGACCACAGCGCCGATGAGGATCGCGAGGACCCACAGCGGACCGTTCTCGACAACAGGCAGGACCAGGAAGCCGCCGTGAGGCGCCGGATCGTGAACGTTGAAGAAGATGGTCAAGATGGAAGCGATGGAAGAACCGAGCATCATGATGGGCATGACGGGCCAGATGTTCTTGGTCATGAACGGAATGGCGCCCTCGGTGATGTGGGTGCAACCAAGGATGAGGTTGACGATACCGGCGTCATGATCCTCCTGGCTGAAGTACTTCTTACCGACAACGACGGCGAAGGTGGTGATCAGCGGCGGAACGATGCAAGCGGCGGAGACGGCAGCCATGAAGTTGGTGCCGAAGTTGTAGGTCTCGGTGCCGACGCCAGCTTCGAGAGCGGTACCGAGCAGGAAGGTGCCAGTAGCGTAAGCAGCCTTGTTGACCGGGCCGCCCATATCAAAGGCGCACATGCAGCCGATGGCCAGGCCAAGGATCACCGGACCGGAGTTACCGAGGCTCTGCAGGAAATCCATCATACCCTGGTTAATGGCAGCCATGGGGCCGGAAATACCGAGCATGACCAGGCCGACGATGGCGGTAGAGCACAGCGGATACAGAAAGATTGCCTTCAGGCCATTAAGGCTCGCGGGAATTTTAGAGAAAACCTTCTCGAGCAGCAGGATGACATAGCCAGCGAGGAAGCCGCCGACGATGCCGCCCAGGAAGCCAAAGCCCACACCTACGCCACCGGCGTCGATCATGCCGGTATCGGCGTTAACAGGCAAGCCCTGGATGGCGATCATACCGGCGACGAAACCGGGGACGAGCGCCGGGCGCTTGCCGATGGATTCGGCGATGTAGGCGGAAAGCACCGGAACCATAAGGTTCATGGCGATGCCGCCGATGATCTTGAGCATCGCAGCAAAGCTGTTGTAGTCGGCAGCCGTCGAATCAAAGGACGTGATGCCCCACAGGAACGAAATGGCGGTCAGAACACCACCGGCAACGACGAAGACCAGCATGTGGCTGACGCCGTTCATGAGGTGCTTGTAGATGACGTGGCCGATGGACTCCTTCTCCTCGACCTCGTCCTCGACATCGGCGGCGGCGGCAACCGTGTCGTCGCCCTTGGCGGCGAGCGCGCGGTCGATCAGCTTACCAGCAGCCTCGACAGACAGGGCCTTGGAAACACCAACGGAAACCATGGGCTTACCGGCGAAACGCTCAGCCTGGACATCCTTATCGGCTGCGACGACGACGGCCTTGGCACCGGCGATCTCGCTCTTGGTGAGCTCGTTCTCGACACCGACCTGGCCATGAGTCTCGACCTTAATGGTCAGACCGCGCTCGGCAGCTGCCTTCTCCAGCGCCTCCTTCGCCATGAAGGTGTGCGCAATGCCGGTCGGGCAACCGGTCGCGGCGATGATGTCAAACTTAGCCATGTGTCCCTCCTTCTTGAGTACAGCGCCCGCGGGCGCTCCCCTACACGCGCTTCGATGCGCGTTTTTCCACAACTGAAAGATACCAACCTACCGTCCGCGTGAGAAGAGACAAGGCGCAATTCTCCGGTGAAAGGTTCTTTCATAACCGTAAACGGCAAGTGAAAGTTTACCATCAACACTTGAAACGGCAAGGTGTATCTTGTAATTGAAAATGCCCGTATACTATGGCATTGCAAATCAAGTTAGATTTTCATGCCAACCAGGAGCCATCCATGACCGATAGTAGCAAAAGCGCACTTTCCCTCATTAGTACCCACCAGGGATACAGCGAGTCCGAGCAGCGCATTGTCGACTATATATTGGAGCACCAGTCCGAGGCGCCACGCCTCACGGCGGCTCAGCTCTCGCGCGCTGCCGCCACGTCCGAGGCGACCGTTTCGCGTTTCTGCCGCAAGCTGGGCTTTGGCAGCTTCCGCAGCTTTCAGTTTTCGTTGGCGCGCGACTTAGAGAGTCAGCGCAACGAGGGCCTGACCGACGAGGTATCGCTCGACAACATGGAGCAGAGCCTTAAGAACATCCTGGCTGCCAAGGTGAGCGAGCTTAATGCGACCATCGACGGGATCGACCACGATACGCTGGCGGCTGTTGTGCATGCCCTTAAGAATGCCGGCGTTATTGAGTTTGCGGCCGTAGGCAACACCAACGCCGTCGCGCTCGACGCGACGTTCAAGTTCTCGCAGCTGGGCCTTCGTTGCATGGCAAGCACCATCAGCGAGACCTCGATTGGTTTTGCGCTCACGCTGCGCCCCGGTGACGTTATCGTGCTGATCTCAAACTCCGGCAAGTCGCGCCGTCTGAATCGCATGGCAAAAGCGGCTCGCGACTGCGGCGCAACCGTAGTCGTCATCAGCAGCGACAGCAAATCCCCGCTCGCGCGCCTGGCAGACTACACCTTTAATACCGTCAACCACGAAGCACTACTGACAACGGGCGACTTCGCGTTCTCCAAGATGAGCGCCACGATGATCATAGAGGTCGTCTACAACTTCCTGCTGCCCGAGATTGAAGACGCTCGCGAGCATATCAGCTACTACGAGGAGCTCATCCAGCCGGACAAGGTCGTTGAGTAAAACGCGTAGTGGGACAAAAATTTCAGTCTATTTTGTCCCACCAACACCGCTATTACGACCTAACCTCGAGCTTCTTCGAGCATCTGCTTTGCGTGCGCCAGGCTTGCCTCGGACTGATCGCCGCTCAACATGCGAGCGATCTCGGCGGTACGCGCTTCGCCGGTTACCTCGTCCAAATGCGTCTGGGGAACATCGCCTGGTTCCTTGCTGACAACATAATGCTTGTCGGCCATGACGGCGACCTGCGCCAAGTGGGTTACGACAATCACCTGATGCGTAGAGGCGAGATCTGCCAGCACGCCCGCGAGTGCACGCGCCGTGGAGCCACCGACACCAGCATCGACCTCGTCAAACACCAGCGTATCGACACCGTCCGCGTTACCGAGGACAACCTTACTTGCCAGCATGACGCGGCTGAGCTCGCCGCCCGACGCAATGCGGCGCAGGGGACGTGGCGTCAAGCCGGCACCGCTGCGGTATAGCAGCTCGTAGCTCGAAGGACCAACGGGCGTCCACTCAGCACGGGGAAGATCGCGCGACTCCCAGACGAGCTCGGCACTACCCATCTCCAAGCGCGCCATCTGGCGGCCAACCTCGTGGCAGAAGCGCGGGGCCGCCGTATTGCGGGCGCGCTTAAGTGCCTTGGCAGCGGCAAACAACTCGCGCTCGGCGCTCCCGAGTGCCTCACGCGCCTTTTTGATCTGTTCATCGCCATCATCGACCAGGGACAGCAGCTCTTGCGAGCGATCGCGCATGGAAAAAACATCGTCCATGGTGGGGCCCCACTGACGCAACAGCCCCTTGAGGTCGGAATACCGCTCACGCATGCGAGCGAGCTCGCGCGGGTCGAAGGCGACGCCATCGCGATAGGCACGAAGCTCGTTCGCGCAATCCTCAAGGGAGATACAGGCATCCGAAAGCGCATCGGCAATGTCGCCCAGTTTACGATCGACGGTAGCCACACGGGAAAGCTCTGCCACGGCGCTGTTCACGGCATCGAGCGCTCCCCCTTCGGCGGCAAGCGATGCATGGGCATCGTTAGCCGTGGCAACCAGCACCTCGGCATGTTCGGAGCGCGGCAGCAGTTCCTCGAGTTCCTCATACTCGCCCGGCTTGGGGTCGACCTCGCCGATGTGCTCGAGGGCAAAGCGCGCCTCCTCGACGCGGCTCCCCTGCGCACGCGAGGCCTCTTCGACACGTCGAACCTCCTTGGCGGCAGCGCGCGATGCCTTAAAGCAGGCGCGGTACGCATCCAGCGCCTCGAGCGCAGAGCGTCCCGCCCACGCATCGACCATCGCAACGTGATGCACCGGATCGAGTAAGCGCTGGTGCTCGTGCTGGCCGCACAGATCCATCATCACACCGACGCGCTCCGAAAGCTCGCGCACACTGGCGATGCGGCCGTCAATCTTCACTCGGCTGCGGCCCTCGGCAGAAAGGCTGCGCTGCACGGTAAAACCCTCCGTGTCGTGTGGACCGTCGAACAGCCGCGCCTCGACGCTCGCCAGCGCCTCGCCCTCGCGCACCGTCGACGAATCCGCGCGCTCGCCCAAAATAAGCTTGAGGGCCGAGAGCAGCGCGGTCTTGCCGGCGCCGGTCTCGCCGGTCAGGACAGTCAGGCCGGCACTCGGCACCAACGTCGCCTCGCGAATGAGTGCAATGTTAGAAACCTGCAGCTCATCGATCATGACGGACTCCGTAGAATACGCGGCTCACCGAGTTATAGAAGCTCTCGGGGCCGTAATCAAGCAGCAGCACATCACCGGGCCCGCGGCGCACAGCCACGCTCTCAACGGTGCCATCACAGGTAATAAACTGCCCATCGATAGCGATCGCCGGAACGCTCGGACGGTCATCAGACATAAAGATTTCGACGACATCACTCGGCGAAGTCAAGAAGGCACGGGCCTGAATGGTGTGCGGCGCAATGGGTACGCAGACCATGCCCGTATAGTCGGGGCTCACGATGGGGCCACCGGCGGATAGTGCATAGCCAGTGGAGCCGGTCGCCGTCGAAACGACGACACCGTCACCGCGCAGGCGGTCGATATGATGGCCGGACACCGTGATGTCGAACTCGACCATATCGGACAGCGGACCGCGGGTAAGCGCCATGTCGTTGAGGGCGAAGGTGCGCACGACATCCTTCGTACCGTCTTCGCGCACGGACACGATGTCCGCGGCGATGGTAGCGCGACGGCTCACATGCAGCTCGCCGGACAGGGCGTCGCTCACGACTTGCAGAATGTCGCGCTCCTCGGGGCTCGCAGCAGTTAAAAAGCCCAGGTGACCATAGGAAAGACCGAGGATAGGAATCTCGCGATGGTTGAGGATGCGGGCAGCGCGCAGCAACGTACCGTCGCCGCCGAGCGTAATGACCAAATCGGAGCCATCAATATCAGGCGTGCTCTGAATCTTGGATCGCTGGTCGGCAGCCCATGCGACCTCATAGCCCTGGCGCGTCAGCCAAAGCTCGAGCATCAGGCCGCTCTCGACCGCCTCTTGCTTGTAGTAATTGGGAACCAGAAAGACCTTCATAGCGTTGCAGCTTTCTCGCTCAAAACCGATACCTGGGATTGCAGCTCGTCTTGTGAGCGGTCGCCGGGTTCAAATCTCGTGCCGTACACGAAAAACTCAACGTTGCCCTTGGCACCATGAATGGGTGACACGCACACATCGACCGGGAACAGGCCCTTGGCAGCAAAGAGTTCAACCGCCGCCACGAGTGTATCGCGGCGCACGGCGGGATCGGTCACAATGCCGCCCTCGCCCACCAGCGCCGCCGGAGCCTCAAACTGCGGCTTTACGAGCGTGCAGAATGCACCCGTAGGAGCCAGGCAGGCCAGCACCGCATCGATAATGTTCGCGATGCTGGTAAACGAGACATCACACACAGCCAGGTCGATGGCGCCGGAATAGCCAAGCTCAGGCAGCTGCGTCACATTTGTGCGCTCATGCAGCGTCACGCGATCGTCCTGACGCAACGACCAATCGAACTGGGCGCGACCCACGTCCACCGATACAACGGTCGCAGCTCCGCGCTTGAGCAGGCAATCGGTAAAGCCGCCGGTAGAGCAGCCCACATCCAGACAGGCAAGGCCCGTCGGATTGATACCAAACGCATCAAGCGCGCCTTCGAGCTTAAGACCGCCGCGGCCAACATAGGGAATGCGCCCCTTCACGTGCAAAGGCAGGCCCGGGGTTACCTTAAGGCCCGGCGAAGTCAAGCGCTCGCCGCCACTCGAGACCAAGCCGGCCATAAGAGTGCGAAGGGCATCCGCGCGATCGGCGCAGATGCCCTGTGAAATCAGTTCGTCATCGAGACGCACGCGTTTCATGAATGCCATCAACCATTCGTATCCGGAGATGCGGCCTAGCTATCCTGGGATTCGTTTGCCGCATCCTCATCGTATTCCTGCTCGAGCTTGTCGGCCTCTCGCGGCGTCAGCTCAAACTTGTCGACCATATCGACCGCGCGGGAGCCCAGCTCAATCGCTTCGTCAAACAAATCGAGCGAACGCTCCAAGGAGGTATCCTTGGAGCGAACGGTAGCGATGATCTGGTCCAGACGGTCCGAGATCTCGTCGAAGTTGCGGACGGAACCCTCTGGCATGGCTACTCCTCGACGGAGTCGGCCTCGACGGCCTCAGCAGCGTCCGCATCCTCGGCAAGTACACCGGCGGCAGCCTGAGCGGCGGCGACCTTTGCGGCAGCCTCTGCAGCCTGGGCCTCCTCGCGGGCACGGTCCTCGGCCAGCAGCTCTTGGTACAGGTCCTCGCCCGGCAGCTCCTCGCTGCGAGCGATCTTGCCCAGCACGCCGTTGACGAACGACGCGGACTGGTCGGTGCCATAGGCCTTGGCAAGCTCGACGGCCTCGTTGATCACGATGGCGTCCGAGACCTCCTCGTCGGTGAGGAGACGCATCTCGTAAACGGCGATACGCAGCAGATTGCGGTCGGCACCGGGCATGCGCATAAGATCCCAGTTCTTGGCAACGGATCGCAGAGCGCAGTCGATGCGGTCGATATGCTCGTAGGCACCGCGGCACAGCTCCAACGCATAGGGGTCGAGGGGACCCTTCGAGATCAGGAAATCACCCTCGAGGACGCGCTCGAGCGGGCTGTCCGTGGCCTCGGCCTGGAACAGCAGCTGCAGCGCCTGACTGCGGGCAAGCGTACGCCCGCGATAAACCTTAAGGCTCAAAGGTTACTCCTTGGGGAAAACGAGGCCGTCGATGCAAACGTCAACACGCTCAACCTCAACGCCCACCTGGGCATCGATGGCGGCGACCACGGCGGCGCGAACAGCCTCGGCGAGTTTCTTGAACGGATAGCCAAAGAACACCACGACACGCACGGTGAGTGCGAGCTTGTCGCCGACGACCTCGGCCTCGACCGCCGGCTCGGAAGCAGGGGCCTTGGACGAGAGCATCATGGAGACAAGGTTGGTGGCAAGGTCCTTGACGCCAACGGAGGCGATGCCCTCGACATCCGACACGGCGCGCGAGACGATGGCGGTCAGAACATCGGGCGAAATGCCGATGCCGTCAATCTTGATTTCCTGGGGCATGAGTCCTCCTAGAAGAGTTGGTTGCTAGACGCGGGAGACGAACTTGCCGTCGCGGGTGTCAACCTTGATGACCTCGCCCTCGTTGAGGTACATGGGGACCTGGATGACAGCGCCGGTGTCAATCGTGGCCGGCTTGGTGGAACCCTGGACGGTGTCGCCCTTAAAGCCCGGGTCGGTCTGGACGATGGTGGTCTCGATGAACATCGGCGGGGTCACGCCCATGAGCTCATCGTCGGCGAAGAGCAGCTGGCAAATGTCGTTCTCGCGCAGCCACTTGGAGTTCTCGCCCACCATGTCCTCGGGAACGGGAACCTGCTCATAGGACTCGTTGTCCATGAAGATATAGTCGGTGCCATCGTTGTAGAGGTACTGGAACTCACGGGTGGTGAGCATGACGCTCTCGAACTTGGTGCCGGCGTTGCAGGTGTTCTCGACGACGCGGCCGCTCTTGATGTCGCGGGTCTTGTAGCGCACAAACGCGCCGCCCTTGCCCGGCTTGACATGCTGGAACTCGACGATGGTGTAGACCTTGTCCTTGATGCGGAGACCGAGGCCGTTCTTGAAGTCGGCGGTAGAAATGGTAGGCATAGCGACCTTTCTTGTTATGGGCAGAACGCACAAGCGTCCAAATTACATACGACCGAAATTATACACTTGCAGACGGCGCCTGCAGCGAGCGCATAAAAAGAGAACGCGGGGCGTCCGAATTGCTCCGGACGCCCCGCCCCAAAAATCTATCGAAATGGGCTAGCAATCGATGACGTGCAGGTCGTGCGGGGTCTTGGTGAAGGGCTCATATCCGTTCTCGGTGACGACGCCGTAGTCCTCCAGGCGCACGCCGCCCACACCGGGCAGGTAGACGCCGGGCTCCATGGTAATAACCGAGCCGACCTCAATGATGTTCTTGCTACGGTTGAAGTTGGGCAGCTCGTGGATGTCGATGCCCACGCCGTGGCCCAGACCATGGTTGTAGTAATCGCCATAGCCGGCATCGCCGATGATCTTCTTGGAAAGCGTGAAAATGTCGTTGCCCTCGACGCCCGGATGGATGGCGGCGACGCACTCCTCGTGCGTACGGCGCACGAGCGCGTACAGGTCGAGCTGCTCCTGCGTGGGCTCGCCCATAACAACAGTGCGCGTCATGTCGGAGCGGTAATCGCAGTAGCCCGCGCCGTAATCCATGAGGACAAAGTCGCCCTTCTCGATCACGCGGTCGCTCGGCACGGCATGCGGGTTGGCGGTGTTGGGACCGCTCGCCACGATGGAGCCGAAGGCAAGGCTGTCGGCGCCGTTGGCGAACATAAAGTTCTCGAGCTCGTTGCGAACCTGCTTCTCGGTCATACCAGGCTTAATAAACCCGAGCATGTGCTGGAAGGCGGCATCGGTGATCGACTGCGCATGGCGCATGAGCTCGATCTCCTCGGCGTCCTTGATGGCACGCATCTTGCGGATGTCGTCGTGCATCAGCGGCAGCATGCAGGCGACGGAGCGGTCCTCCAGGCCGCGCTGAATGCCCTGGTAGAAATTAATCTGCATATCGTCTTCGACAGCGCAGACACGGCACTTGTTGGCTGCGATCTTACCGGCGACCCAGCCGGGAATGGTACCCTCGTCCATGTCGTAGACCCAGGGGCTGCCAGCGGGCGTGTTCTCCTCAAAGCTGTTGAGGTAGCGCGAGTCGGTGTGGAACAGGCACTGGTCGGCCGTAATAAACGCAGCGTGCGGGAACTCGAAGGTGTAGTCGAAGACGCCCTTCACGCCCGTAAGCCAACGAAGGTTGGCCTCGTCGCGCACCAGGATGGCGTCGTAGCCGCGCTCGACCATCAGGGCACGGACACGTTCGATACGACCGGCAGGACCGGCAGCAAACTCAGACATGCAGATTCCTTTCTTATTGTCTCTATAAAGACGGGACGGGTCTCAACCGAACGTCGGAATCGCATGCGATCCGCAACCGATTGGAAACCCGTCCCTCAACATGATACGAAAGACGATGGATGTCAATAAATCTTAGAGAAGTTCTTTGCGAGAAGCCAAGTAGGCGTGAGCATGGCGCTCAAGAACCTCGTCCTCAACGCTCGTTAGACGAATGGCGCCGAGTGCCGCGGGCAGCGGCAACATGCTGCGGTTCGAGCGAGCGAACTGCTGCTTGCGGAACTCCTCGATATATACGGCAGGCTCCAGATCGAAGGCAAGTTCCTCGATACCAAAGTCCTCCAGGCAGTCATCGACCTCAAAGACGTAATCGATATCGAAGTCGCAGGCATCATGTGCTAGGCGCGCCTCAAAGCGCATGCCCTCGGATAACAGCTGATAGGCAGGAACCTGCGAAGCAGCATCGCCCAAGCAAGCGCGCAGAGTACGCTCCCCCGTCTTGCCAAAATCGAGCGCATGGCGGGCGCTCGGGTTCGTGGCCATCAGTACGTCCTTACGGGCAGTCTGAGACCATTGAACTGCATTGACGAGCGCGACCTCCTCGCCCGCGAGAATCTCGGGAACGGTCTCAGTAAACTGATTCCAGCGGGACTTGCTGCTCGAAAGCATGGTACCAACAAGTACCACATAGCCGAGCTTGAGGTACTCGGGGTCCGCCTCGCGAACAAGGTCGAGGTCACACACGACCAAGCCCGGCTCAGGACGGAACGCGATAGCGGGAAGCGCATTCGACGACGAGGCGACGAGCGGCTTCATGGTCGTCGCGACCGTGAGCATGGCGTCGAAGGTCGTCGGCAGCAACGCGCACTCGGTGCGGCCGCACCACTGATTGGCACACCAGCTAACAACCGAGCAGGTTGCGGCATCGCCAACGGCGACAACCAGATCGTCACAGGTAATGCCATTGGCAGTCAGGGCGCCAAAGATAGCATCGGCATCAGCAAGCGTGGCACCAGCAGGCGAAACCTCGAGGGGAAGCTGTGACATGACAAAACCGGCGTCGACCAGCGCATGTTCGACGACCTCACCAAAACGCTCGGATGTGGCGTCGTTCCAAACGACCATCGCGCGCTTAGGCTTGCCCACAGCCGAGGCAAACATGCGCGACAACTCATCGAACGCGCCCAATCCGACACGGACATCGACGCTGCGGTTTTGGAAATTGATCAGTTGACGGCGAATCATAGCAGCCCACGCTCCAAAAGCATCTCGGCACAAAGGTAGGAAACGTCCTCGAAGGACTTGTTGCGAATATCAAGGGTAAGGTCGGCGGCCTGGCGATACAGCGGACGGCGATGCTCAAACAGGCGCGCAGCATGCTCGGGCGAACGGAAATCGGGGCGCGTGTCGGACCGACGAATCTGTCGAATCGAATCCTCGAAGTCGCCCTCGAGGTACACGCACGTACCGATTTCGTGCATCAGTTCAATATTCACCGGCGTTTCGACGATACCGCCCCCGCACGAAACCAGCAGGCTGCGCTCGCTTTGGAGCGAACGGAGCGCCGAGGTCTCAAGCTCGCGAAAACGATCCTCGCCCTCGGTCTCAAAAATCTCGGTAACCGACTTGCCGCAACGGCGCACGACCAGACGGTCGGTATCGATAAAACGCCGCTTGAACATGGTGCCCACGTTGCGCGCGAGCGTCGACTTGCCCGCGCCCAAAAAGCCGATAAAGAAGATATGGTCGCAGCCGTGTTTGATGTGCTGGGACATGACGAGACCTATTCCTCGCAGGGAAGGTCGCGAAGGGCCCGGCGCTCAAAGATACGGAAGATCTGCGTATACCACAGGTCCTGCGTCGCCTGCGGCTTTACCAGGATGGTATCGACGCCGGCGAAGTTGCCGCTCCACACGTCCGTGTAGAGCTGATCACCGATCAGCACCGCCTCGTCGGCCGTGGCGCCGAGACGCTTAAGACCCGCCTTGAGGGCAAACGGCGCCGGCTTCATGGCGTGGCTGATGGCCTCGAGTCCCAGCTCGCGTGCAGAGCTCATGACCTGGTCGCGATGCCAGTTGTTGGACACCATGCACAGCTTAAAGCCTTTGGCGCGGGCGGCATCGAGCCAAGCGGAAACCGCGGCGGGAACCTGCTCGGTGTCGCGCGGCACCAGGGTGTTATCGCGATCGAGCAGAATGGCGCGTTTGCCGTCGGCCCACAGGGTATTAAGGTCGATGCGATCGACCGAGGCAACGTAACGTTTGGGGCTAAAAATCCTCATGCTAATTCCAAGACTGTTGATGCTCTTCGTAGGTTTGCGAGAAGTACTCCTCGTCCTGCGTAATGTAGAAATACAGGTCCTCGGAGTCGGTCGGCTCAAGCGTGGCCTTGAGTGCCTCGAGCGACGGAGAGCAGATGGGCGTGGGCGGTAGGCCCTCGTGCTTATAGGTGTTATATGGACTATCGCTCTGCAGGTCGTCGGCGGTAACCTCGCCACCGGTGACATACATCATAGTCGCATCGCTATTGAGATAGCGCAGGCCATCGAGCTTGCCGGCAAGGCGGTTGTAGAAAACCGAGGCCACATGCGCACGTTGATCGGCGTTGAGGCCCTCGCGCTCAACGATAGAGGCCAAGTTGACGATGTCGTAGTCGGACATCTCCACACCGTAGCGTTCCTTGATCTTGGCTTCGCAGCTCGCAAAGTCAAGCGACTTGTACTCGGTCTTAAACTGATCGAGCATAGCGCGAATCACGCCATCGGCCGTCGGCGAATCACCCAACGAATAGGTCTTGGGGAACAAGAAGCCCTCGAGGGAGTCGTTAGCGGCGCCCTTAAGGAAGCTATAGTCGTCCACGTAATTGGAGGCCTTGGCCTGGTTGAGGAAGTCTTCCTTAGAGATGCTGTCGTAGGCCTGGGCCACACGGTCGGCGACTTGATCGACCGTCAGACCCTCAGGGATAGTCAGCGCATTGGAGCCCGCGTTGGGGCCTTCCATGAGCTGCTGAACAACCTTGGTCGCATCCATGAGTGTGGTGAACGAATAATCACCAGGCTTGAGCGACATATCGGCGTTGAGCTTTTTCACCGCCGCATAGTAATCCTTGGGATTTTCTACGATATGGTTCTCGGAGAGAATCGAGGCGATAGTATCGCCCGAAGCACCATCGGGAATGGTCACCGTAACCTGCTGACCAGCCGTAACCTTCGTATCCTCACCGGCAAAGAAACCCTTGACGGCCGGCACGACAAAGAAAACGATCGCGACAAGCGCAAGCACGGCAACAACGCCACCGATAATCATAGGCACCGGGGAGCTTTTCTTTTGAGCACCGCGACGAGCATGCGTGTTGTAGCTCGAGCGGGTCGCCGGAGCAACGCCATGCGAACCACGAGCGTGATGCGAATGCGATTGGGGGGCCTGCGTTCGCTGGGTAGGTGCCTGCTGCTTAAAGCGGGTGCCGCCTGCAGGCTGGGCCGTACGAGCAGTGGGCTGCTGAGCCGCGTGAGAAGCCGAATGCTGAACCGAACGAGCAGAAGGCTGCTGACCCGTCCGTTGAACAGGTTGGGCCGAACGAGAGAAGGACTGCGCCGGGCGCGCGGCAGGCTGAGCTGCGCGCTGCGTCGGCTGTGCCGGACGCTGGCCAGGCTGGGCAGGGCGCGACGCCGGCTGCTGTGTACGATTCGGCTGGCGCGGATCGGAAGCACTAGGCATGCGAAACCTCCTCGTTTTTACGATCGAGCCACGTCTGCAAAAACAGGCTGGCGGCAATCATGTCGATCTTGCCCCTCATCTGCTTTTCGTTGAATCCCTGCTCGCGCAGGATACGCTTGGCCTCTTGCGAGGACAGACGCTCGTCCTCAAACTCCAACGGAAGATCGAGCTCGTCGGCAATCTTTTGCGCCACAGCGGCAACGCGCTCGGCCTGAGGGCCGGGCTCACCGGCCATGGTCAGGGGACGTCCGCTTACCAGGATGTCGGGCTCATAGTCCTCAACCAGGTAGCGAAACGTCTTGGCCATACCGGTGACCTCGGCAGCCGGAAGCACCTTGACAGGCATCGCCATCTTGCCATCACGGCTCGAGACGGCGATGCCAATCCTGGTCTCCCCTATGTCCAGCGCGAGCGCAACCACAGCGACTTCTTAGATTCTTAGGCGCCGAGCGCGGTCTTAGCGGCCGCGAGGGCATCGGCGATGCCGGCAGCATTCTTGCCACCGGCCTGGGCCATGTTGGGACGACCGCCACCGCGACCGTCGACCAGACCCGCAATCTGCTTGATCACGTTACCAGCGTGGAAACCGGCCTTGACGGCGTCATCGGAGCCGGCAGCGAGCAGGGCCGGAGTGCCCTTCTCAGTCACGCTGGCGACGACACAAGCGACAGGGCCGGCGACCTTCTGATGCACGGTATCCCATACGTTGCGCAGGTCGGCAGCCTCAAGGCCCTGGAGCTCAGCGACGACGAGCTTATAGCCGCCGAGCTCGACGGCACCCTCGATGGCACTGGAAATGGCGTCGGAGGAGCCACCGGTCAGAGCCTTTTTGAGCTTGTTGGACGTCTCGCGCAGCTCGGCCTGCAGGTTCTCCACGCGGGCGGGAACCTCGTCGACGCGGCACTTGAGCGCAGCGGCGGCGGCGTCAACGAGCGCCAGGCGGTCGGCCATGTAGTCGAGGGCACCCTTAGAGGTCACGGCCTCGATACGGCGGACGTTCGAGCCCGTAGAGGACTCGGAAATAATCTTGAACAGGCCGATCTCGGCGGTGTTGGCAGCGTGCGTGCCACCGCAGAGCTCGCGGGAGAACGGCTGGTCCTCGGCGCCCACGGAGACGACGCGGACGACATCGCCGTACTTCTCGCCAAACAGAGCGACAGCGCCGGCAGCCTTAGCCTCGTCGATGCCCATGACACGGGTCACGACCGGCTTGGAAGCGAAGATCTGCTGGTTGACCAGGTCCTCGACAGCCTTGAGCTGCTCGGAGGACAGGGCCTCGAAGTGCGTGAAGTCAAAGCGCAGGTGCTCGGGCGTCACCAGCGAGCCGGCCTGGGAGACGTGCTCGCCCAGGACCTGCTTAAGGGCAGCGTCGAGCAGGTGCGTGGCGGTGTGGTTGCGGCGCAGGAAGCCACGGCGCTCGGCGTCGAGCGCGGCGGTAACAGCGGCACCGACAGCCAGCGTGCCCTCGGCAACGTGCGCGACGTGGGCATACAGGCCGTTGTGGTTCTTGGTGTCGGCAACGGTCAGAACAACGCCCTCGGCGGAAAGCTTGCCGGCATCGCCCTGCTGGCCACCCATCTCGGCATAGAACGGGGTGCGGTCGAGCACAACCTCGACATCCTCGCCGGCGGCAGCGGACTCGACGGACTCGCCGTTGCGCACGATGGCGACAACCTTGGCGCCCTCGATCACATCGTTGTCATAGCCGTCGAACTCGGTCGCTGCGACCTTGTCGGAAAGCTCGACCCACACATCGTTGAAGCTGCCCCAGGCATCGCCCTTGGCGTTAGCGCGGGCGCGGGCCTTCTGGTCCTCCATGCAGGCAGTGAAGCCGTCCATGTCGACGTCGTGGCCAGCGGTGCCGGCGATCTCGACGGTCAGATCGATGGGGAAACCAAAGGTGTCGTGCAGTTTAAAGGCGACATCGCCCGGAAGCACGGCGCCCTCGGCAAGCGCTGCCAGGGCCTCGTCCAGATAGACGCGGCCGTTGTCGAGCGTCGTGGAGAAGCGCTCCTCCTCGGAGGTGACGATACCCTTGACGAGCGCGACGTTCTTGAGCAGCTCAGGATAGGCCTCGCCCATCTGAGCGTTGACCTCGTCGATGAACTTGGTCAGGAAGGCGCCCTCGATGCCCAGCAGGCGACCGTGGAACACGGCACGACGGAGCAGGCGGCGAAGGACGTACTCGCGACCCTCGTTACCGGGAAGGATGCCGTCCGAGATCATAAAGTCGACGGCACGGGAGTGGTCGGCGATGATGCGCAGCGAGCGGCTGGCGCCGGAGTAATCATCGGCGTCATAGGTCTTGCCGCTGATCCCCTCGCCCAGCTTGATGAGATGCCGCATCAGATCGCCGTCGTAGTTAGCAGTCTTGTGCTGCATGATAGCGGCCATGCGCTCCAGGCCCATGCCCGTATCGAGGTTGCGGTGCGGCAGCTCCGGCATGGAGCCGTCCTCCTGACGGTCGTACTGGGTAAACACGAGGTTCCAGAACTCAAGGAAGCGGTCGCAGTCGCAGCCAGGCTTGCAGTCGGGGCTGCCGCAGCCGACCTCCTCGCCCATGTCAAAGTAGATCTCGGAGCACGGACCGCAGGGGCCGGTGGGGCCAGCGGCCCAGAAGTTGTCGTCCTCGCCCAGGCGGGAGATGTGATCCTCGGCAACGCCCAGAGAACGCCACACGTCGTGGGTCTCGTCGTCCTCGGTAAAGACGGTAAAGTACAGGCGGTCGAGCGGCAGCTCGAACTCCTTGGTGATGAGCTCAAAGGCCCATGCGCAAGCCTGCTCCTTGGAGACGCCGCCAAAAGAGAAATCGCCGAGCATCTCGAAGAACGACAGGTGACGGCCGTCCTCGCCGATGCAATCGATGTCGTTGGTGCGGACACACTTCTGGCAGGAGATCGCGCCAATCTCCTTCATGGTCTTCTTGCCCTGGTAGTACTCCTTAAACTGGTTCATGCCGGCGTTGGCAAGCAGCAGTGAAGGATCGTCGGGGACGAGGGACGAAGAAGGATAGAGCTTAAGACCGCGCTCCTCAAAGAAGTTGAGGAACTTGGAGCGAATCTCGGCCGTAGTCATTGACGGGTAGTCAGCACTCATAGAGGGAATCTCCTCGGTTTCACATCGAAACAGTTCAAACGTAACGATATTACCATCCCGCCGCGCCTGTGCAAAAAAGAGGGCCGGCACAATGCCGGCCCTTCAGCGAAATTGCATGTTAGCGCGTATGAATATTAATCCGAATTACCCCGCTAGTTGTCATCATCGTCCATGGAGCCGTCGATGCCGGTTTTGGTGTCGTCCGTGTTGGAATCGTCATCCTTGGCAAAGGGGTTCTTGAAGAAGCCCGTGGAATCGGGTTGCAAACCCGAGAGCTTGATCCAGGGATTATCGAACTCGGGCTTAGGCATCGCCTGGGCCTCGGGCGCAGTCTCGTTACCGATGAGCTCGGACTCATAGATGAAGGTGTCGTCACCGAGCGCGTCGTAAGCGGCGACCGGGTTGCCATCGGCATCGCGGTACGGCGTGCCCTTAAACACGGCGCCGTCATAGGCCACAAGCTGACGGCCGGTCTCATTCTCGAAGTAGTACACGAAGATGCCCTTGAGGGCCGCACAAAGCGGGATGGCAATAATCATGCCGATGGGGCCCATGAGTGCCGAGCCAATAACGAGCGCCGTGAGGCTCATGATGGGATGCACCTGCACCGAGCTCTGCATGACCTTAGGAGAAATCACGTTGTCGGTGACGTTTTGCGCGACCATCGTCACGATGAGCGTCCATAACGCCAACATGGGGCTGAACATGAAACCGAGCACCGTGGCGATTGCTGCGCTCACCCAGGGACCGACGACCGGAACCAAATGCATGATGCCGGTAAAGATAGCCATGAGCGCCGCATACGGATGACCGATGATCATAAAACCGATAAAGGCGAGGAAACCACCGCAGATGGACGTCACGACCATACCGCGCATGTAGCCGCCGACAGAGCGAGAAAGGATGGCGACCATAAAGCGGTACGAAGTCTCCTTCTCCTGACCGATGATGGTGCAAATCTCGTGATGCATGCGAGGGTAGTC
Source organism: Collinsella sp. (assembly GCA_036312785.1). Classification (GTDB taxonomy): domain Bacteria; phylum Actinomycetota; class Coriobacteriia; order Coriobacteriales; family Coriobacteriaceae; genus Collinsella. The sequence goes on along the minus strand of JAXJNG010000007.1, from coordinate 80,109 downwards.
GCAGGCCATCCAGTAGGCAAGCACCAGACCAAGGAAGATCACGAACAACTTCGAGGCCGTATTGGTGATGAGCGGGAACACACCGCGACCAAGCTCGGCAGCAATCTGAGACACATACTTCGATGCCACGGTAACCAGGGACGAAAGATTATCGTCCAAATACTCCTTGAGCGGCGTGTTGTTGAGCGTCTTGGCATGCGAGATCATCTCATTGAGATCGCCACCCGCAACACGAAGCTGCTCGGGCAGGCGGCTCAGGACTTCCATGATCTGACCAAAGAGAATCGGCGACAAGATGCAAACGACACCGACGAGCACGGCAACAACAACAATAAGCGCGACAAGCGAACCGATGCCGCGATTCACGCCATGGTGCTCGAGCCAGTTGGTGATCGGGGACATCACAAAAGCAATGATGGAACCGACGGCAAGAAACTCAATAACCGGTGCCAGGATGCCCATAAGGTTAAAGATGACAGCGGCGATGACAATGCAGCCGACAACAGCCCAAATGCGCAGCGTCAGAATGCGGGTGTCGCGCAGCACGCGATCGGTTTGTTGGGGGTGCTCACTCATGAACGAATCATCACTCCGTCGGGGTCGATCTTGTCCTGAATCTTCTTAAGCGTGCGGCGCAGCAGACGCGAAACCTGCACCTGAGAAATACCCAGCTTCTTGGCGATCTCGATCTGGGTCATGCCCTTCACAAAGCGCAGCTCGATCACCTCGCGCTCGCGCGGCGAGAAATCACGGATGGCTTCCTCGATCACTAGGCGGTCATCGGTAAAGTCGAGCTCGTTGTCGTCGTCGGCGTAACGGTCGAGAATCGAAGGGGCATCGTCGGAATCGGACGCACCAGGAGCCTCGATGGGCACCGAGGTATAGGCCGAAGACGATTCCATAGCCTCGAGGACCTCATCGACAGTCACATCTAGATACTCAGCGATCTCCTCAACCTTGGGCGAACGCTGCAGCTCGTTGGTAAGTTTGTCAGTAGCCTGGTTGACCTTGGCCGAGAGCTCCTGCAGACGACGCGGTACGCGCACACTCCAGCCCTTGTCGCGAAAATGGCGTTTGATCTCGCCCAGGATAGTGGGTGTCGCAAACGTCGTGAACTCGAGTCCGCGCTCGGGATCAAAACGGTCGATAGCCTTGAGCAAGCCCAGATAGCCGACCTGCATGAGGTCGTCGAGCGGCTCGCCGCGATTCTTAAATTTGTTGGCAAGAAACCTTACCAGGTTCATATGGGACATAACGAGCTGCTCACGGGCGTCCGGATCACCGGTCTCCTTGTAACGACGAAACAGCTCGCGGGTTTTCTCCTTGTCCCAAGCGGTCTTGCCGCTCCGGGAACGTTCGGTCATATTAGATATCCGCCTTGAGGTCGAGGGAAAGCGTCAGGGGCGCCGTAGTCTTTTCGTAGGAGTCGCACACGCTCGCGAGGATGAGCTCGGCATACACCGCAGCCTGGTCGTCTTCATCGACCGTAGCCTGGTCGCCAAAGGTAATAGTCATGCCCACGTGCGATTCGTCGACATCGAATTTGATCGAGATATCGTCGGAATCAACAGCCGTGCAGCCAAAGATGAAGGCTTCCTCGGCAGCCATACGGATGTCCTCGATGCGATCGACAGACATGGAACACAGGGCACCAACGTTGGCTGCCGTCATGCGCACAAGGCGAGCGAGACGCGGGTCGCCGGCAACGGTCAACGTGATGGGGCAGGTTGCTTCGCTACTCATCGCAGGACTCCTCAGAGGTCTCGGAGGGTGTATAGGTGTAATACTGAGCCGGCTTGGCTACAGAATTTTGAGCCACATCCGCGCCATCGGCGGCCTCGTCCTCGCCAATTAGGACGCGCTCGGTAGGCTGCTCGGCCTCCGCAGCGGCAGCGGCGAGCTTGCGATCGGCATCGGCTGCAGGAGCCTTCACCTTATTGAAGAGCTTCTGCACAGCACCGGCAGCAGAGTCGGTCACGCTCGACACAGCATTGCTGGCCTCGGCCATGCTGCCCGTAACCTCGGAAATGTCGCGAACCACGGCTTCGACCTCTACGAGATTGGAGGTAAGGGCATCAACTGCCGTCTTGCTCGACTTAAGCAGCGGCTCCATCTGAGCAAGCGCCGGCGTAAGCTCATCGACAGCGCCATCGAGCTTTGCCACCACAGGCTGAGCCTCGGCGATGGTGTTGTTAAGGTCGTTGACGGTCTTATCGAGCGAGTCGACAACGGTGCGGGTCTTGCGCAGGGTAAGCGCGAGCTCAACGATGGCCCACACGCCGGCAACGGCGAGCAGCAGCAGGGCGATTTGAATGGGACTCATACAATCCTCCCAAAGGAATCGATATACAGACGATTTCCATGGTACCCCAAAGAGGACCGAACATGCCAAGAGCAGCAACGTGGGACAAAATTATCAGCAGCTACTTCGGTGCATTCCCGCTGCGGTCGCGTTCGCTTTGCTCTACGCGCCATTCTTCCCAACCGCGGCCGGCAGGCTGCCAGAACACGCCGCGCTCCAGTCCCTCGGGCAAATAGCGCTGATCGACCCAGCCTTCGGGATAATCATGTGGATACTTATACACACCGTATTCATCGCTGCCCGGGCGATGGCGATCGCGCAGATAACTCGGCACCTCGCGAAGCCCACTAGAATGGATATCGGCCAGCGCCGCATCGATCGAAGCCTCACACGCGTTGGATTTTGGCGCCAAGCACACATAGAGTGCAGCCTGAGCCAGGTTAATGCGGCACTCGGGATAGCCAATGACCTCGGCAGACTTAAACGCGGCATGCGCCACCAAAAGCGCCTGCGGGTCGGCGTTGCCAACATCCTCAGAAGCGTGAATCATAATGCGGCGAGCGATAAACTTAGGATCCTCACCCGCATCGATCATGCGCGCGAGCCAATAGATCGTGGCATCGGGGTCACTACCGCGCATGGACTTGATGAACGCACTGATGATGTCGTAGTGCATGTCGCCGTTTTTGTCATACGTAAAGCCGCGACGCGGGTTGGCAATCTTCACGTCATCCACGGTGATGGGATAGCGCTCCCCCGCCGCAGGCGCTGGCGTTCCCTCGGTATCGGGACGCGTGACGGCAATCTCGCTCGCAAGCTCGAGCGTCGTGAGCGCCGAGCGAGCGTCACCCGCTGCCAGCGTGCAAATGGTCTTGACCGTATCCTCATCGGCCGAGAACTTTCCGTTCAAGCCCTGTGGTGCCTCGAGCGCACGCTCAATAAGCGTGGCGATATCCTCATCCTTCAGATGTTCAAGCTCCACCACGCGCCCGCGCGACAACAGTGCCGAGTTGACCTCAAAGTACGGGTTCTCTGTCGTAGCGCCAATCATAATGACGGTACGGTTCTCAACTGCATGCAGCAGGGCATCCTGCTGCGACTTAGAGAAGCGGTGAATCTCATCGATGAATAGAATGGTGCGGCGGTCGTAGGTATTCAGGCGCGTCTTGGCCTCGTCAATCACGCGACGCAGGTCCTTCACAGTACCCGTGACGGCGCTGACCTCGACAAACTCGCTCTTGGTATGGTTGGCGATAATGTGGGCCAGCGTCGTCTTACCCGTACCGGCCGGCCCGTACAGAATCACGCTCGAAAGCACGTCGTGCTCGATCGCGGCACGCAACCATGAGCCCTTACCGACGGCCTTTTGCTGGCCCACATACTCGTCGAGCGAATTGGGGCGCATGCGCACCGCAAGCGGCGCATTTTTAAAGGAACGCTCGCGCGTCGAGGCAGAAAAAAGGTCGTCCATAGCCATCCCGTGCATCCATCAAAATCGTTGTTCCTCAACAGTATACCGAAAATATACGAACTACCGTTCGTTAATATAGGTACGATGCGGAAACTTCAGCCCCGGGAACAGCTTGCTCGTCAGCTCACAGAAATAGCCGTCCGTCATGCTCGAAATGTAATCCACTACGGTCTGATCTTTATCATCCTGCCATGCATAGGTGCGATTGTAGTAGGAAAGCTGCCGCTCAATGCGCGAAATGTGATGCTTAAAGATATACGAAGACTCGTCGCCTTCGTTTATATTCTGCAGGCAACGGTCATAGAGCTTTTCGAACGCCTCGCGCAGCTCCGTTTCGGAGTCGCCCTCGATGCCGCCCTTGCTATAGATCTTCTCGTAGTTCTCGCGCTTGGCTCGGCGAATTTCCTCAAACAGGTCCTCGCTCATCTCGATGCGCGGCTTACCATAGCTGTGCTCAACGATATCGATAGAGGCATGCGTGAGGATCCAACTGTTGTAGGCACCGCCCCGGCCATCATCAAAAGCGTCGGATGACAGCAGGCCCGCCGCAATGGCGTCTTGGCGATCACGCCCCGCATAGGCAAGAATATCCGAGATGCGAACGACACAGCCCTCAAGCGTCATGGGGCGCAAGTGCTCAATTGCGCTATAGCCTGTGGCAATGCAATCCTCGACGGTTCGATCGAACTGGTCAAAGGAACCCATGTCCGAGAGCTCGAACACACGCTGCTCGTACTCGCCGTTGTGGCAGAGCACGCCATCGAGCGTCTGAAGCGACACGTTGCGACCGTACAGCGCATCGAGCACGCGGACCGACTGCACGTTATGGAAAAAATAACGACCCGTGCGCTCGTGATAGATATCGTTGAGGAATCGCTCGCCGGCATGGCCGAAAGGCGTGTGCCCCAAGTCGTGACCCAGACTGATCGCTTCAATCAGATCGCAGTTGAGCCCGAGGGCGCGACCGATATCGCGCGCAATGCGCGAGACGAGCTGCACGTGTAGACCACGACGCGACAAGTCGTCGTTGCTTCGAAAGCTAAAAACCTGCGTTTTGCCTGCATAACGGGTGTACGCCGGTAGATGGAGGATTTTTTCGGTATCGCGCATAAACGCCGGACGCATAAGCGTGCCTTTGTCCGCATCGCGATCGACACGACGAATGACCTGGTCGTCGTTGCAACGATACGGATTGACAGTGCCCGAAGCACGATTGGCGGCAATGCGCTCGACGAGCTCGGGCGACAACGCCGAAGGAATACGGTCCATACGCGCCTTGATGGCGGCCGTTTCTTGATTAGTTGCCATGGCATGCTCCTTAAGAACGATGCGCAATCGGTTACAGAGTGCAGCCCACGACCTCGATTATGGCAAAAATCGGCACTAAAAACGGGAGCAATGGCAGGGAGCGCGATTTTGTGAAGAGGCAGGAGAGGGCCAGGGCCAGGAGTGCGACGGCAAATGCCACGATGCCACCCATAGGGTCGAGCGTGCAAAGCGCGAAGAGTGCTTTGGCGTCCCCCATGCCAATCCCCGGGGCTTGACGAAGGCGCCGCCAGAGCGACTCAGTAAGCACAAGGGCAAGGTAGACGATGACCGCAAGACCGGCATGATCAAGTGCAGTGTTAACGCCCCTGTCGAGCCAAACGCCTGCTAACGCCGCCACGGCACATGCGCCGGCAAGCTCATTGGGAAACCGCCGCTCACGGGCATCAATCCACGCGCCGGCAAAGATGCAAATCCAAAACGGGATATAGATCATCGAAAACCTCCTTGAGCAGCTGCTCAAAAGCAAAAACCACCACAAAGGTGCCTGTCCCCTTTGCGGTGGTTTTGGTGGTGGTTATTTGGCGCCTTGCATGACCTCGTCAAGGGTAACGCTGACGGCGTGCTGCGTCGGGACCCAGTCGACCTTTAGGAACAGGGCCGCCACCGTGATGGGGATATAGCTGAACATAAAGATCGGGAAGGTAAACAGGTTAGTCACCAGACGCCACTTTTGCGCGCAGTGAATGTGCTTGTACTCAAAGATAGTCGTGAGCAGCGCCAGGATAAAGAAAGTCAGATACATCATGGCGAAGGTCATAATGAGCGAAGCGGCACAGGCCTGTATCTCGACTTCGGTAGCCAAAAAGCCGTGCGAGAGTCCACCCACGATCAGGAACGTCGCATTGGCGAGCATCGAGATGAGCGACAGCAGCATACCCGGGGCGATCGTCATGAACATGTCGTAGGCGGCAAAGCGATGGTAGCGGAAGATCGACTTGACCAGGTGCTTACCGTAAGTAAAGAACACCTGGTAGAAGCCCTTGGTCCAACGCATGCGCTGTTTCCAGGACGCCTTAAACGTCACGGGTTGTTCGTCAAAGAACTCCGCCGGCGCATAGCCAATGCGAATGCCGTGAATGGCGCAGAACGTGGTGAACTGAATGTCCTCGGTCAGCGTGTGGAACTGCCAACCGTGCATGCCCTCGATAACGCTGGCGGAGATGAGGTAGCCCGAACCCGAAACAGCGCAGGACGTCTTGCAGATATTACGCGCGTTGTTGAGGAAGCGCGCCTCGCGTAGATACCACGTGGCATTAGCAGCCGAGATCCACGAGCTGCCGAAGTTCTTGGAATTGCGATAGCTCGTGACCACATGGAAGCCCTGGTCAAAGGCATCATTCATCTTGGAAACGTAATCGCGGGAGATAACGTTATCGGCATCGAAGATAAAGTAGCCCTCAAACGTGTCGGGATACTCGTTGAGAATGCGGTCGAAGCCAAAGTCCATGACCCAGCTCTTGCCCTTGCGGGCCAGGTCATTGCGCTCGTAAACAATGGCACCGGCCTCGCGCGCGAGCTGCGCCGTGTTGTCGGTGCAGGCATCGGCGACCACGAAAACCTCGATGAGCTCGGACGGATAATCCTGGTCCTTGATGGAGCGAACGAGGTTGGCGATCACGGCTTCCTCGTTATGCGCCGCGATAAAGAAGGCATAGCGGTGGAGTTTTTTGGCCTTGGGAGGCGCGACCTCGCCACGAAGAGCACCGATGACAAAGAAGACCACCTGGTACAGAAAGCAGACCGTGAGCAGCGTGACGACAATCTGGTTGAAAATCACGATGGGTGTGTTGGTTTGTAAAAAGGCGAGCATGCAGGCTCCCAGGAACGCATTACGTAAACAATCGTATATCTTACCGCAGGCTTACCGAGTTCAAGAAACCACCTAATACCGGCTAGGCTTCGAGAAGGCCAAGCTGCGGGACGATGTCGTCGCCGGCGGCGGTGCGGCCAATCGAGCGCGGGGCCAGGTCGTCAAGAACCGCAGCGAGATCCCACGGCAGCTCATCGCGGCACTCAATACGCTCCCCCGTCACGGGATGGTCGAATGCGACGCGCCAGGAATGAAGGAATTGCCTGGTCAGACCCTGATCGGCGCGTGCATCGCACTTGCCGTAGAGTGGATCGCCCACGCAGGCGTGGTTGATATGGCGCATATGCACACGAATCTGATGTGTGCGGCCCGTAAACAGATGGCACTCGACGAGCGTATAGCCGTCGTCAAAACGCGTGGAATCGAAGCGCTCGAGGACCTTAAAGGTCGTAATGGCCTGGCGCGCGAAAGGGTCGTCCGAAACCGCCATCTTGACACGGTCGCGCGTAGAACGCGCAATGCCGGTGTTAATGGTGCCCTCATCCATAGCGATATGACCGTGAACGAGCGTGATATAACGACGATCGAGCGTACGCGTGCGGATGAGATTTTGGAGCGCGCGCTGGGTGTCGTCGTCCTTTGCCGCAAGCATGAGACCCGAGGTATCGCGATCCAAACGATGCACGATGCCGGGGCGGTCCTCGCCCTGCACGGTGCCCAGATGGTCGATACCGCAGTGATAGACCAGGGCATTCGCGAGCGTACCGCTCTCATGACCATGTGCAGGATGGCACACCAGGCCGCGCTGCTTGGAGAGCACGATAAGGTAGTCGTCCTCATAGCGAATGTCGAGCGGGATGGCCTCGGGAATCACATCGGTGGGATCGTGCAGCTCGGGCAAATCGACCGAAATACGATCGCCGGCGCGCACGGCATACTTTTTGGACAGGCAGGTCTCGCCATTGACGGCAACGGCGCCTCCCTCGATCAGATGCGCGCAGGCAGAGCGCGTGGGGCAGCCGTCGTTGGCGCCCAGATAGGCATCAAGGCGCTGACCAGCGGCATCGTCGGCAACAAGAATATGGATGTCGGCCATTAGCGCTCATTCCTTTCGCGAATCTTGCGGGCACGCTCCCCACGCTGCTGGGCCTTGCGCTTGGCACGGGCCTCGTCACGGGCGTTGAGCTCGGCGGTCGCATCGACCTCGCGGGCCGCAGGGCTCAAGAACATGTAGCCGAAGAGGGCGAGCACGACGCCCAAGGTAATGCCAATATCGGCCACATTGAAGACGGGGAAGTCGATGAAGGTGGTGGCAATAAAATCGGTCACGAAGCCAAAGGCCAAACGATCGATAGCGTTGCCGATAGCACCGCCCGCAACCATCGCCATGCCCACAACCTCAAGATGGGCGAGCCGGGGCGCACGAACGAGGTACACGGCAATAGCGATAATGACCGCCAACGCCAGCACGGCAAACGCGATGCCATGACCCTCACCCATACTAAAGGCAGCGCCGATATTGCGGACAAACATAAAGTCGATCACACCGGGGATGACAGTCACATGCAGCGCATCGCCCACGGCCCGAACCGCAAGCTTGGTCAGCTGGTCAACAAGCAGCACGGCCAACGCCACGCCACCAGCAACACCCAACCGCCAACGCAAAGGCGGCGTCATATCCGCAGAACGACCCAAAGAAATCCCCTACCCTCAGAACAATCGAATTCCGTTGAACGCAATTAACCATCTTATATTGCCATACGCAGAGCGCACGACATATCCACCAACGCAAGCGAAATAACCAGCACAAAACAAAAGCGACATTCCGAATAACGGAATGTCGCTAAATAGCTTTCGACTAAGAGCACAGGTCGAAAGAGAAGGCTCTAGTTCCAACAATGGAAAAGCCGCGTTGCCGTCACCAACAGCGAAAACGTCCCTAAGCGAGCAAGGTGACGTGAAAGAGGAGGGAAGCGTACTTTGGTACGCGACCGACGATTGAACGTCAGATTGCCGCTTAGGGGCGTTTGCAGCGTCGGTAGGTTACGGCGTTCTACGAACGCCGTAACCTACAGCGCGTCAGCGCAGCGCTTGCAGATATGTGCGTGACCGTTGTACTCGCCGACGGTGGTGCGGTAATTCCAGCAACGGTCGCAGCACTCGCCCTCGGCAGCCTCGATGGCAACGGAGAGCTCCTCGCCCTGGGTCAGCTCAACATCGGAAACGATGTAGAACTCGGCCAGGTCGACCGCCTTGTCGCCGGTCAGCAGCGCGTACATCTCGGCGGGAACGACCGCCTTGACGCGGACCTGCTGGCTCTTAGTGAAGGTGCCGACGGAGCGGGCATCCTCAAGGGCCTTGGTCACGGCGCTACGGAGCTCGAGTGAAGCCTCGAGCACGCCCTCGAACTCATTGGCCTCGTCGACCGTGATAGGCGACTTATACCAATCGAGCAGCGCGGCGTACTTCTGGTGGTCGACGCAGCCGGCAGGCGCGTAGGACATGGCCTCGTCGACGGTGTAGGACAAAATCGGCTGCAGATCGCGCATGAGCATCGAGAAGAGCTCGGCCAGCACGGTCTGGGCGCTGCGGCGCTCGAGCGAGCCAGGCTTGTCGCAGTACAGGCGGTCCTTCAGGGCGTCGAGGTACACGTTGGAAAGCTCGGTAACCACGAAGTCATAAAGCGCACGGTAAGCGCGCGGGAACTCGTAGCAAGAGTAAGCGTCGTCGACCTCGGCCTGAACCTGGGTCAGACGGGCAACCATGAGCTTGTCGAGCGGCAGCAGGTCGGCAAAGGCGACACCGTCGGTCTCAGGCTCAAACTGGCCCTCGAGCTCGGAAAGCAGGAAGCGCAGCGTGTTGCGGAAACGACGGTAGGCATCGGACGTACGGGCAAGAATCTCGTGGTCGATGGACACGTCGGAGCTGGTGTCAACGGAAGCAACCCACAGGCGGATGATGTCGGCGCCCATCTCGTCACAGACCTTATTGGGGTCGATGACGTTGCCGAGCGACTTGGACATCTTGCGGCCCTGGCCGTCGAGCGTGAAGCCCTGCGAGACGACCGCCTTGTAGGGAGCATGGCCGTTGGCGCCCACCGAAGTGAGCAGCGAGCTCTGGAACCAACCGCGATGCTGGTCGGAGCCCTCGAGATACACGTCAGCCGGGTACTCAAGCTCGGGGCGATACTCGCAGACGGCCTTCCAGGACACGCCGGAATCCCACCACACGTCGAGGATGTCCTTATTGGCCTTGAGGTGATGGCCGCCACACTTGGGGCAGACGCAGGCCTCACCCAGGTAGCTCTCGGGAGCGTCGGTGAACCAGGCGTCGGAGCCCTTCTCGTGGAAGAGCTTGATGACGGCGTCGAGCGTGGCATCGTTCATGACCTTCTCGCCGCAGTCGGCGCAAGTGTAGCTGGGGATAGGCACGCCCCAGTTGCGCTGGCGGCTGATGCACCAGTCGGGACGCTGCTCGACCATGGCGCCAATGCGGTTGGCGGCATGGGCCGGATACCACTTGACGTTCTCGCGGACCTCCTTGCCAGCCTGCTCACGCAGACCCGTCTTGTCCATCGAGACGAACCACTGGTCGGTAGCACGGAAGAGCACCGGGTGCTTGCAGCGCCAGCAGTGCGGATAGCTGTGCGTGATCTTCTTCTCGAGGACCAGGGTGCCGCGCTCGCGCAGGAACTCGATGATATGCGGGTTGGCCTCGTCGGTATCCATGCCGCTGAAGGGGCCGCCGGTACCAAACTCCTCACCGGTGTAGAACTTGCCGTCGTCATCGACCGGCATGCAGATGTCGGTGATGCCCTCCTTGAGGCAGGCAAAGTAGTCGTCGACGCCGTGGCCGGGCGAGTTGTGGACGATACCGGTACCGTCATCGACACCGACGTAATCGGCCAACAGCGCAACGCCCTCGACACCGTCAAAGATCGGCTGCTTATAGTGAATGTGATGGAAGGTCTCGGCGGGAACCACATAGGGCTTGCCGTCGACCACAACCGGGGTGTACTCCCAGCCAAACTCCTCGCAGCACTTGGGAGCCAGGTCCTCGAGCATGACCTCGGCGCGGCCGTCGTGCTCAACGGCGACGTAGGCGGCACCGGGCTTGAGGGAAACTGCCTGGTCGGAGGGGATGGTCCACGGCGTGGTCGTCCAGATGATAAAGTCAACCGGGCCGTCGAAGTTCTCGAGGCCGGCGGGCTTGGAGGTCATCTCAAAGCGCACGAAGATGGAGGGGCTCGTCTCGTCGGAGTACTCAATCTCGGCCTCAGCGAGTGCGGTGTGGCAGTGCTTGCACCAATGGACGGGCTTGTGACCGCGATAGATCATACCCTTATCGAACATGGCCTTGAAGACCTCGATGTCGGCAGCGTCATGCTGGTGATAGAGCGTCAGGTAGGGGTTGTCCCAGTCGCCAAGCACGCCCAGGCGACGGAAGCCGGCCTTCTGCAGCTCGATGTTCTCGACAGCGAACTTGTTGCAAAGCTCACGGATCTTAGCCGTGGAGGTCTGGTTGAACTTCTCGGTGCCGAGCTTCTCCTCGACCTTATGCTCGATCGGCTGGCCATGGCAGTCCCAACCGGGAACATAGGGAACCTCATAGCCCTGCATCATCCAGTAACGGTTGATCATGTCCTTGGAGATCTTGTTCATGGCATGGCCGATGTGGATCGGGCCGTTGGCGTACGGAGGACCGTCGTGCAGCACGAACTTCTTGTGACCCTCGTTCTTCTTCAGAACCTGCTCGTAGACCTTGTTGTCCTGCCAGTCCTTGAGTCGCTTGGGCTCGGACTTGGAAAGACCGGCACGCATGGGAAAACCGGTCTTGGGCAGATTCATCGTCTGCTTATACTCGTTTGCCACGGTACCCCTTTCATGTCATGGGCGCGCACGCCCTCTGGGCACCAAAAAAAAGCGCCCGTCCCTGCAAGCTGGGACGAAGCGCCACAAAACGGGCTGCACGCCCGCAAAAGCTCTTCGCTTAACCACCCAGCTTAGATGCCCTCGCCCGCGTATTCGCGCGCTCGCATCCGTTACTCGGCTGGCCTATATCGACGACCATCTCGGCGATGTCTACTAAGACGAACCTGCGCGGCACGTCCGTTGGGACCGCAGCTCCGGGGTGATTTTCATCGGTCGCATGCACGGGTTCTCAGCGCTCCCCGCTCTCTGTAGCATGCGGACGGCCGACTACTCGTCCCCATCAACGCTTATGCGGAGTATGCTAGCACGTTCCGCGCCAGCGAAAAACCCTCAACACTGGTTTTATACGTTCGAAATTTCTTGCGGCCGTGGACCTTCTCCTGGAGCAAAATACCTGTAAGCACTTTATCGAACGAAAGAAGGTTGCTATGCGCACGATCGGAATGAGCGACTACACCGTTGGCGAGGATTGTTTTACCGAGCTGCCCGCCGCACTGGCAGAGTACGGAGCGACCAAGGTCGCCATCATTGGCGGCAAGCGAGCCCTGGCTGCAGCGCTGCCGGGCATCGAGGCGGCTCTTGAAGGTACCGATGTCGAGGTTCTGGAGACGCGCGTCTATGGCACCAACAGTACGCGTGCCAATATCGCCAAAGTCGTGAACTCTCCTGCCTGCCAGGAAGCCGACGTGCTTATCGCCTGCGGCGGCGGCAAGGCGCTCGACACCGCGAAGACCGCAGCCATCGAGCTCAAGAAGATCGTCTTCACCGTCCCGACGATCTGTTCCAACTGCTCCGCCGCGACCGCCATTGCCGTCGTGTACAACGACGACGGCTCGCTCGAGGGTTATTCGTACCCCAACCGACCGGCGCACATCTTCATCAACCCCAGGATTATCGCCGAGGCTCCAGCGGAGTACTTCTGGGCCGGCGTGGGCGATGCCCTGTCCAAGCAGCCCGAGGTCGAGTACGCCACGAGCGCCGGCAATTTGGAGCATACCGCCGGTCTTGGCCTGGCACTCGCCCACACCTGCTCCGAGCCGCTGTTTACTTATGGCGTCCAGGGTCTTGAGGACGTACGCAAGAACCTGTCGAGCGAAGCCGTCAAGCAGATCGCGCTCGACATCGTGGTCAACACGGGCTATGTCTCGAACCTGACCAACCAAAACGATTACTACTACAACTCGAGCGTGGCGCATGCGTTCTACAATGCGACGTGCAGCATTCCGCGCGAGGGAACCTATCTGCACGGCGAGGTCGTAAGCCTGGGCGTGCTCGTGCTGTTTGCCTATACTGGCGATACCGAGAACCTTGAGCGCTACGCCGCCTTTAACAAGCAGATGGGCCTGCCCGTGACGCTTGAGCAGGTCGGGCTTTCCGAGGCCGACATCCCCGCCCTGTGCGAGTACGCGCACGCAACCAACGAGTGGAAGCAGGGAAACCCCGAGCCCTTCACCGACGAGAAATTCGCCGCCGCCATCAAGGCTGCCAACGCCTACGGCCACACGCTCTAGGCCTAGCCCAAAACCACCACAAGGGAGCAGCACCTTTGTGGTGGTTTTTTATTGCTCCAGCATGCTGGGGTCGAACTCGCTAGCCGGGATCACGCGATAACCGTGGCGGAGCAGTAAATCAACGAAGACGCCGTTGCCCGCCGTAAGGGCGCCGCTGAATGTTCCGTCGTAGATGCGACCCGCGCCGCACGAGGGACTACGGTCCTGCAGGATGCACGCGGCGATCTCTTCCGGCCCGCCCGCCTGCTCGCACATATCGAGCGCTCGTTGGGCACCCAGGCGAAATTCGCGATCGACCGAGATGCCCTCGCAGGTACGAACCTCTCCGTTCACAATCTCGGACGGCTTGCGCGGCGTGGGCAGGCCCCCAAAGACCTCAGGGCACACCAAGAGGACCTCGGTCCCTGTACGCTCGCAGGCCTCGACCAACTCGCGATGATAGTTGTCGAGCCCGTTATACTTGCAGCTCTCGCCCATCAAACAGGCACTCACCACGATCTTCATTTCCATCCCTCTCAAGCAAAACGCCCCATTTGAGTAAGCTGCTCAAATGGGGCGTCGGCGTTTACTGGCTCGGCCGCGGCTTTACTGCTGCTTGGGCATCAGCGGATTCTCGCGCGTGAGGAGGTTCATGAACTCCTCACCCGTAATGGTCTCCTTCTTGTACAGATAACGAGCCAGCTCATGGAGCTTAAACTTGTTCTCCTTGAGGATCTGCAGGGCGCGATCGTGCGCGTCCTCGATCAGCTTAGCGACAATCGCGTCCACGCGCTCGGCCGTACCGGGAGCGCAGGTAAGCGACGTGTCCTGGTTGAGGTACGCATTCTGCACGGTACCGAGCGCCATCATGCCAAACTCGTCGGACATACCAAAGCGCGTCACCATGTTGCGGGCGAGCTTGGTGGCCTGTTCGATATCGTTGGCGGCACCGGTCGTCATCTCGCCAAAGATGAGTTCCTCGGCCGCACGGCCGCCGCAGTAGACGGCAAGCTTGTCCAAGACCTCCTGGCGCGTGGTCAGGAAGCGCTCGTCCTCCTCGACCTGCATGGTATAGCCAAGAGCACCGCTCGTGCGCGGCACGATGGTGATCTTGGTAACCGGCGCGGAACCCTTTTGGCGGGCAGCGACGATGGCATGGCCGATCTCGTGGTAGGAAACGACCTGCTTCTCGTGGTCGGAAAGCACCGTGGACTTACGCTGTTGGCCGGCAATGACGACCTCCACCGACTCCTCGAAGTCATCCTGGGTTGCACGCTTGCGACCCTCGCGAACGGCGCGCAGGGCGCCCTCGTTGATGATATTGGCCAGGTCGGCGCCCGAGGCACCGGGCGTGGCGCGGGCAATCGCGGTCAGATCGATCGGCGGTTGGGTCTTCACGCTCTTGGCGTGGAGCTCGAGGATGTTCTTACGGCCGGTCAGATCGGGCAACTCGACGGGGATGCGGCGGTCAAAACGACCGGGGCGCAGCAGCGCCGGATCGAGACTGTCGGGGCGGTTTGTTGCGGCAAGGACAACGATACCCTTGTGGTTGTCGAATCCATCCATCTCGGTCAGCAACTGATTGAGCGTCTGCTCGCGCTCGTCGTTGCCGCTAAAGCCGCCGCCGTCGCGCTTCTTACCGATGGTATCGATCTCATCGATAAAGACGATACACGGCGCCTTTTCCTTGGCCTGCTTAAACAGGTCACGAACCTTAGCAGCGCCGCGACCGACAAACATCTCAACGAACTCAGAGCCCGAAATGCTAAAGAACGGAACGCCCGCCTCGCCGGCAACAGCCTTGGCAAGCAGGGTCTTACCGGTACCCGGAGGGCCAACAAGGAGAGCACCGCGCGGCAACTTGGCGCCGATCTCCTCATAGCGCTGCGGCTTCTCCAGAAAGTCGACGACCTCCTTGAGAGACTCCTTGGCCTCTTCCTGGCCGGCGACGTCCTTAAAGGTCACGCCCACGTCCTTGGAGGCGATCACGCGCGCGCCGGACTTACCCAGTCCGCCGCCGCCAAAGCCACCGCCGCCAAAGTTCATCGAAGGACCGTCATCACCCATGGCCTTCTTCATGCGGCGGTTGAGCCACCAGCCGATGAGGAAGAAAATCGCCATGGGAAGGATGAGCGTAAGCAGGTAGTAGGTCATCAAACCCGAGTTTTTATCGGGAACGACCGACTCCAGCGAAGCGCCAGACTCAAGCACGCGATCGGTAAAGCCCGCATCGTTCGGCACACCGGTCGTCTTATAGGCGATGTTCTCGTCCTCGCCCTTCTTGGTGTAATAAATCGAGTAATCGTCCGTGTTGTACTCGACCTTGTCGACACTCTTCTTATCGAGCGCTTTGACAAACGTCGAGTAATCGGTCTTCGTAATCTGCTGCGTGTGACCGATGTTGGGGAACAGAACGGTCGAGAGCACGAGGTAGACGACGAAGGCGATGAGCACGTAGAGGATCATATTCCGTCTACGCTTGTTGTCATCCATCTCCATCTGCTTGAACTCCATCTACTGGGGTTGATAATGGTTTCTAGAATACCCAACCCGAGCGACGATAAACCGACGCCGGGCACGAAAGGACAGAGATGGCATCACTGTAAGTCGGCAAGGTTCAAATCTATACAGGCGACGGCAAGGGCAAGACGACGGCTGCTTTGGGGCGCGAGAGGATGTCGAGGAACTGATTGCGATAAAGCCCGCCACCACGGAACTCGTGCTCACCGGCCGCGGGCTGCTGCCGTTGGCCGACCTCGCGGACTTAGTCACCGAAATGCGTCCCATCAAGCACTACTTCGACGAAGGCCTCCTAGCCCGCCAAGGCATCGAATACTAATTGATCCAAAGGGGACGGAGGAAACGGATCATCGACATCACGACGGAGATAAATGATCCGTTTTCCTCCGTCCCAAGGGATCATTTGGCAGTGGCGCGGCCGAGCCAGTTGCCGCTGTGGTGGTAGATGGTGAACATCGTAGCCGTGATAAGCCAGGTTACGGGGTAAACCAGCAGCAGGTGCTCAAGGGACGGATCAAACGGCATAATCGCAAACACCCAGATCACCCTGAGCACGACAGTGCCAAAAATCGTGAGCAGCATGGGCTGCAAGCTCACGCCGGCACCGCGAATGGAGCCCGACGCGTTTTCGATAATCGAGAAGATCGCGTAGAACGGCGCGATAAAGTGAAGAATCGTCGTGGTATACGCCGAAATCGAAGCATCGTCGACAAACAGACGCGACAACGGACCCGAGAACACCAGCAGCACGGCAGACAGGCCACCAATGAGCATAAACGACAGCACGAGCGACGTATGGTAGCCCTTGCGCATGCGCTCGTAGTTGCGCGCGCCAAAGTTCTGTGCCGAGAACGTGGTGATCGACACGCCAAGCGCCTCGGTAACCATCCAGACAATGCCATCTAAGCGGCCCGAAAGACCCCACGCCGTGGTGACATCGGCGCCAAACGAGTTGACCGACACCTGAATCAAAACGTTGGAAATCGAATACGCAGTAGACTGAAAACCAAGCGGCAGACCACACGAGATCATGCTCTTACAAATGCCAGGATCAATGCCGAGTTTGGACAGTGAAAGCCGCCACGCACCCGGTGCGTGCATCATACGAATCACGATCATCGTTGCATTGGAGCAAATGGTCAGCGCCACTGCGATGCCGCAGCCCAGCGCCTCCATATGCAACACAGCGACAAAGATGATATCCAGCACCACGTTAACAAGGCAGCCAGAGGCAATGATCACGGCGGGCCCGCGCGTGTCGCCCACGGCACGCAGCAGTGCGGTTCCCATATTCAGCAGCAGTGCCGCAACCATCGCGGCAAAATAACAGCGAGCATAGGCCACACCCTCGGCCAATAGTTCATGCGGCGTGTTCATAAGCACCAGCATGGGCTCAACGAACACTATGCCGAGAATGGAGAAGACGATACCGCCCACCAGCGCGAGCGTCATGGCCGTGTGAACCGAACGACTCAGTCGTTCATCATCGTGCTGGCCAAAATACTGACCGGTAATGACCGCGCAGCCGGCGCCGACGCCAACGCAAAAGCCAATGCAGAGCTCGGTGAGCACCATCGTGGCTTGAATGCCACCCAGCGCGAGCTTGCCGCCAAACTGGCCGACGATATACGTACCGATAAGCGTGTAAGCCTGTTGAAAAAACGAACTAAAGAAGATGGGGACGCACAGCGACAGCAGCTGTTGCCAAATGACACCCTGCGTTACATCGATAGCCGTAGATTTCTTAGCCACACGCCCTCCCCGCCAACGTATGTTAAACAACAAAACGGCAATTTAAGACCAAAGCCAATATCAGCTTAGCACCGACTGGCGTCGACCGAAACACCCCGAATCAGAGCCAGGTGCAAATATCTGCCTAGTGATACAAACCCGGCTGGTAGTGATACTCATTGCTCACGTGCGGGCACAGCTGCCAAAAGGCGACGGCGCTCGCCGCGGCCACGTTAAGCGAATCGACCCCGTGCGCCATCGGAATGCGCACCGCGTGGTCACAGCCGGCAATGGTCTTGGCGCCCAAGCCGGCACCCTCGGTACCCATAAAGATTGCCAAGCGATCAATCTCCTGCAGCACGGGATCGTCCAGCGATACGGAATCGTCCGTCAACGCCATAGCGGCACACGAAAAACCGGCATCGTGCAACGCGCTCAGACCATCATGCGGCCACACACGAGCCTCGCTGCCAATGCGCGTCCACGGCACCTGAAACACGGTGCCCATGCTCACGCGGGCCGAGCGACGGTACAGCGGGTCGCAGCACGTCGGGCTGACCAAAATACCGTCAACGTTCAATGCGGCAGCCGAGCGGAAAATCGCGCCAACATTGGTGTGATCAACAATACCCTCAAGCACGCACACGCGCACCGGACGACCCCCCGCCGCCTCGACGACGCCGCCCAAGAACTCATCAACCGGAATCTGACGCGGGCGACGGAACGCCGCCAGCGCGCCGCGCGTCACGTTAAAGCCCGTCAACTGCTCCATGAGCTCCATGGAGGCCACGAACACGGGAACCGGACCCGCTCCCTCGCGCACGACAAGCTGGTCAAACAGCGGCATCATCTGGTCGAGCCAGCGCTCGCCCAGAAGAAAGCTCACCGGCTCATATCCGGCGCGCACGGCACGCTCGATGACCTTGGCGCTCTCCGCAATAAAGATGCCCTTTTGCGGCTCCAGCACGCAGCGAAGCTCACGCTCGGTCAGTCGCACGTAGGCATCGAGCCGCTCGTCCTCGAGCGAATCAATTCGCAGAACCTCAACGGCATCAGTCATAGCAGCCAGCCCGCACCCTTCTTTACAGCACATCTATACCAAACGAGGCGACGCTAAGCGCCGCCCCATGCATTCAATCAACCCGATGATACCGTTCACGCCAGACGATTTACGCCTCGATGCGACGATACGTCACGAACTCATAATTGACGCCCTCGTCACCCTCACCGGCGGCAATCGTCGCGACCCCGCTACGCTGCGCAATCTCCCACGCGGGATCGGCGTCCAAGTCGGGAAAGTACGTGTCCACGGGATGGACGCAGTGGTCATGAGTGACCTCGGCCTCCACGCAGTACGGCAAAAACTGCCGATAGACATCGCCGCCACCGATCACCCAGGCAACGAGCTCATCGGCAACCGCAGAGAGCGCTTCGTCAACGCTATGCACCACGTCGACGCCCTCGTGGGTAAAGCCCATATCGCGCGTAAGCACGATATTGCGGCGGTTCTTGAGAGGACGCCCGCCGGGAAAACTCAGCAGCGTCTTGCGTCCCATGATAACCGGGCAGCCCTTGGTGCAGGCCACAAAATGGCGCATATCGGCGCGATTGGACACCACCATGTCGCCCTCGCACCCAATGCCCCAATCGTCACACACGGCGACGATAGCAGATAGCTTACACGTCATGAGCACCACCTACACCGCAATGGGAATGTTCTTGACCTGCGGGCCGTGCTCATAGCCCTCGACGATCAGGTCATCGGTCGTAAACGCATAGAAGTCATGCACATCGGGGTTGAGCGTTACCTTGGGTGCCGCAAACTGCGGACGCTCGATAAGTTCGCGGACAATATCGACATGACGGTCGTAGATATGGGCGTCGGCGATCACATGCAGCAGCTCGCCGGGAATCATATCGATCGACTGCGCAACCATCATCAGCAAGATGGCGTACTGGCACACATTCCAGTTGTTCGCGGCCAAAATGTCCTGGCTGCGCTGGTTGAGAATCATGTTGAGCGTCGGCTTGTCGTCCTGCGGGCGCTGCGTGACGTTATAGGTCACGCTGTACGCGCACGGATACAGGTGCATCTCGGACAGGTCGCTAAACACATACGTGTTGGTCATGATGCGGCGACTGTACGGTGTGTGCTTAAGATCGTACAGCACTCGGTCCATCTGGTCGAAATCGCCCTCGGCATAATGGCTCTTCTGACCAATCTGATAGCCGTAGGCTTTACCGATGGAACCGGTCTCATCGGCCCACTCATCCCAGATATGGCTGTTGAGATCATGCACGTTATTGGACTTCTTTTGATAGATCCACAGAATCTCGTCCATGGCAGACTTAAGCGCCGTACGACGCAGGGTGAGCGCGGGGAACTCCTCGCGCAGATCATAGCGCGCCGTGACACCAAAGTTTTTAATGGTATAGGCAGGGGTGCCGTCCTCCCACACCGGACGGACCTTTTGGCCCTCGGTGGTGGTGCCATGGTCCAAGATATCGCGGCACATGGTTACAAACTGCTGATCAGCTTTGCTCATTGACCCTCCTGTCAGTCGCCTATAAGCGAGATTTATTGTAGCCCAGGCGCGCGAGTGTCGAATTGGACACTTAGTCCGGCACACGCAATGCACGGCAGCGCGGCTCCGCATGCGGCAACGAGGCATCTTAGCCTTTTTCTGACATATGACAGAAATGCCTTGCGCCCAACGACTAACGCGTTATCCTATTGTTGACATATGTCAGATAAGGAGTGTGCATGGCAGGAAGACGCGAAAAACTGCGCCGCGTCGGGATCATCCCCGAATACCGCGGCTTTACCCCCGATGGCCTGGCCAGCGGTGATGCCATCGACATGACCGTAGACGAGCTTGAGGTGCTGCGCCTGTGCGATCTGGAGGGCCTCAATCAGGAGGCCGTCGCCCTGCACATGGGCATCGCCCGCGCCACGGTGGCGGCAATCAGCAGTCGCGCGCATCGCAAGGTGGCAAACGCGCTGGTCAACGGACGAGCGCTCGTCATCGAGGGCGGCAATATCGCGTACTCCCCCATCGCCACGACGACGGCCGCATGGCCAGCAAAGGAGGTCGGCACCATGAGGGTGGCAACGACGTACGACAACGGCAACATCTTTATGCACTTTGGCCGCAGCGAGCAGTTCAAGATCTACGACATCCAGGATGGCAAGGTGCTCAACGAGCAGGTCGTAGGCACCGGCGGCACCGGCCACGGCGCCTTGGCGGGCCTGCTTGCCAACGGTGGCGTTGACACGCTCATTTGCGGCGGTATCGGCGGCGGCGCTATCAACGCGCTTGCCCAAGCCGGCATCACGGTCTATGCGGGCGCCCAGGGCAGCTGCGATGCCTGCGTCGAGGCCCTCATTGCCGGCACGCTCGCACAGAACGGCGAGGCCACCTGCGACTGCCATGGACATGATCACGAGCACATCCACGAGCATGGCGAGTCCTGCGGCTGCCACGGTCACCACGACCATGACGGGCACGAAGGCTGCGGATGCCACTAGCGGCAAGCACCTCGTCGAGAACGCGCTTCCACGCGTGCGACAACCAGCGAACAAACGGCGAAGGCCGCCTGGAATACCATCCAGGCGGCCTTCGCCATACACGACTCAACTAGTCGTTACTTCTTGTTGCGCATCTGCGCTTCCATCTGGCGCAGCAGGTCCATATCGGACTTGGGGCCGCCCGTTCCCAGGCCGCCCATGCCGCCCAGCCCCATGGCATCCAGACCGGGAATATTGGGCATGCGCATCTTTTTGCCCTTCTTACCCTTCTTGCCCTTCTTGCCGCCGGCCTGCGCCTGATTGGCCATCGTGCGCATGCGGCCCATCATCTTATTCATCTCGCCCCACTGCTTCATAAGGCTATTGACCTCGGTGGGGGTCACGCCGGCGCCCTTGGCAATGCGGGCACGGCGCTGGCCGTTGATGATGGAGGGGCGAAGGCGCTCCTCCTTGGTCATCGACATGATGATGGCCTCGTTCTTATCGAAGATACCTTCGTCCAGGTTACCACCCATCTGGTTAAGCGCACGCTGGCCACCGGGGAGCATGCCCAGAATGCCCTTCATGCCGCCCATCTTCTTGACGGCCTTCATCTGGTCGAGCATGTCATTCATGGTGAAGCCCTCGCGCAGCATGCGCTCGGCAGCCTCGAGCTGCTCGGCGTCGGCCGCCTCCTGGGCCTTCTCGATGATGCCGACAACATCGCCCATGCCCAGAATGCGCTTGGCCATACGATCGGGGTAGAACGGCTCCAGCGAATCGGGCTTCTCGCCCATGCTCACGAACTTGATGGGCTTGCCGGTCACCTGGCGCACGGAAAGCGCGCCGCCGCCACGAGCGTCGCCATCGAGCTTGGAGATAATCACGCCGTCAAAGTCGGTGCGCTCGGCAAAGGTCGAGACGACGTTGACGATATCCTGGCCGGTCATGGCATCGACGACCATCAGCACCTGATCGGGCTTGACGGCCTTCTTGATGTCCACGGCCTCCTGCATCATCTGCTCATCGATCTGCAGGCGGCCAGCGGTATCGACGATGACCACGTCACGCAGGTGGTCGACGGCCTCCTGGATGGCGCCCTTGGCGATATCGACCGGGTGCTCGCCGTCACCGCGGAAGACTGGCACGCCGATCTCGCCACCGAGCGTGGCCAGCTGGTCGGCAGCAGCGGGACGGTAGACGTCGCACGCGGCGAGCAACGGCGAGCGGCCCTGCTTCTTGAGCAGGTAGGCCAGCTTTACGGCCGCCGTGGTCTTACCGGAGCCCTGCAGGCCCACGAGCATGATGACATTGGGAATGCGGTTGCTAAAGACGAGCTTGCTCTCGGTTGAGCCAAGCATCTCGGTGAGCTCGTCGAGCACGATCTTGACGACGTTTTGCGCCGGCGACAGCGACTCCATAACCTCGGCGGTCAGGCAGCGCTCCTTGGTCTTGGCGACGAACTCCTTGACGACCTTAAAGTTAACGTCGGCCTCGAGCAGCGCCATGCGAATATCGCGCATGGCAGAGGTGATATCGGCCTCGGTCAGCTTGCCCTTGCCGCGCAGGCGGTCAAATGTGTCGTTGAGGCGATCGCTCAGGGAATCAAACACTAGTCACTCCTTAATTGGACTCGCCCACCAGGGCGCGGCAGAAATCTTTAGCATTGAACTCCTGCAGGTCATCGACCTGCTCACCCACGCCCACGCGCAGGATCGGGAGCTTGAGTTTCTCGGCCACGGCCATGGCGATACCGCCCTTAGCCGTGCCGTCGAGCTTAGTCATGATAATACCGTCCAGGCCCAGCGCCTCGTTAAACTCGAGCGCCTGGTTCAGACCGTTTTGGCCGGTGGCGGCATCGATCACGAGCACGACTGAGACGGGCATGGAGCCGGCGGCCATATTGGCGGCGCGCTTACGGGTCACATTGACCACCTTGGCAAGCTCGCGCATGAGCTCAGGGCTCGTGTGCAGACGACCGGCGGTGTCGATAAGCACCAGGTCGCTGCCGCGCTTGTCGGCCTCGTCGAGCACGTCGTAGCAAACACTTGCCGGGTCGGAGCCGCGGTCGCGCTTGATGACGGGGACGCCAGCGCGCTGGCCCCACACATCGAGCTGCTCGATAGCGGCAGCACGGAAGGTATCGGCCGAACCGATCACGACGTTCTTGCCGCGGGCGGCCATGGCGCTCGCGATCTTACCGACCGTCGTGGTCTTGCCGGCACCGTTAATGCCCACAAACAGCACGCAGCTCGGCGTATCGGAGAACGGATCACGCTCGATGGGCACAAAGTGCTGCTCAAGCTGCTCGGCCAGGGCACGGCGAAGCTGCGGAGCGGTCTTGAGGTTCTTCTTGGCCGCGGCATCACGCAGGTCATCGGAGACCTTTATGGCGACCTCGGCGCCCATGTCACCCATGACGAGGGTGTCCTCCAGGTCCTCCCAAAAATCCTCGTCGACCTCGCCGCCAAAGTAGAAGACCTCGTTGAGGGCCTCGCGGCTGCGCTCAAGTCCGCGCGAGAGAGCATCGAAGAATCCCATTATGCATTCACGACCTTTCCGGTTTCGCGATCGAGTTTTTGCGAGACGACGCGACTGACGCCGTCGGCTTGCATCGAGACGCCATAGAGGACGTCAGCGTCCTCCATAGTACGGCGCTGATGCGAGATAACCAAGAGCTGCGTATCGGAACGCAACACATCGAGCGCGCCGATGAGCTTGGACAGGTTGGCGTCATCGAGCGCCGCCTCGACCTCGTCCAGCACATAGAACGGCACCGTGCGCGTGCGATACACAGCAAAGAGCAGGGCGAGCGCCGTCAGACTCTTCTCGCCGCCCGACATGAGCATCATCTTGGTGATGCGCTTGCCGCGCGGCTGCGCCACGACCTCGATACCCGTCTCGGCAGGATGCTCGGGATCGGTCATCTCCAGATGAGCCTGGCCGCCCGGGAAGAGCATAGCGAAGATCTCGCGGAAGTTCGCGTCGACCTTCTCAAACGTCACCAGGAAGGCCTTCCGCATCTTGCGATCAATGGCCACCGTGATCTTGGTGAGCGCCTTGCGCGCGCTCTCCAGATCGGCCAGCTGCTCCTCGATGTAGTCGGCGCGGCGCTTGAGCTGCTCGTACTCCTCCATGGCAACTTGGTTAACGGGACCAAGGTTGTTGATCTGGCGCACAAGCTGGTTGAGTTCGCGCTCGGCGGCATCGCGGTCTTTGGGCGCCGGAAGCATGAGCGCTTCCTCGAGCACCGTCGTGCCATCGGCGGTAATGGCCTTAATGGCGGCCTCTACCTGCACCTCGAGCTTGCCACGCGCGACCTTGAACTCGTTTTGCGTGGCGGAGGCGGTATCGACTCGCTCCTTAGCGCGGGCAACCTCTGCCTTGGCATCCTCGATGGTCTTCTTGAGCGAAGCAGAGTCCGCCTCCTCCAGAGAGGCCTGGTCACGCAGGCGCGCTGCCCAATCCGACGCGCGTTCCAACAGGGCAGAATAGCGTTCGTGCATGGGATCGACGCGCAGGCGCAGCAGCTCGAGCGAGCGCGAAGCCTGGCGTGTTCCGCGGATACGACGGTCGATGCCCTCAAGACGATGCTCCAGGTCGGGCACGCGGCCCTTCAGCGAACGCAGGCGTTCACTCGTCTGGGCTAGGCGAACCTTGGCGTCGGCGAGCTTGCCGGCAGCCTCGGAATCGTCACGGCGAACGCGGTCGAGTTCGTCGTTGGCCTCGGCAATCTGCAAGCCCAGATCGCTTGCCTGCGCACGGGCCTCGTCACGCGAACGGGTGAGCTCATCAACCCGCGGGCGCGCAGCGCGAACGGCTTCGGAGGCCTGCTCGCGGCGCTTGGAGATGCGCACGCGCTCGACCTCGGCATTGTTGGCGCTTTGCTCCAAGCGGCCGATCTCGGAGAGCAGCGAGCGGCGCTCGCCCTCAAGACGGGCGATCTCGCCGGCGGCATCGCCCTCAGCGGCACGCGCTTCCTCAACGGCCGCATTGGCCTCGATGACCTGATCCGACACATGCTCAAACACAGCGGCCAAATCGGGCTCAAGCCCCTCCAGCTCGCGAATGCGACGCTTACGCTCCAGAGCACCCGACGCCTCGCCGGCATCGAGGCCCACACGCACCAGGCCGCCACAGCTTACGCGGGCGCCATCGGGAGTCACATAGGTCACACCGTCAACGACAGGCGCAGCCAGCGCGGCAGCAAGATCGTCCACTACGTAATAGCCGCCGAGCAGCGCCTCGACGACGGGTCCGTAGCCTGCGCGCACGGAAAGGCGATCGACCAGACGGGTACCGGCAGCGCCCTCAGCGGCGGTAGAGCCGCTCACGCCGCGCGCCACCAGCAGTGCCTCGCCCGAGGCCTTCTTTTGGTCCAGAGCCACACGACCGGCACGCTCAAGCGCGGCGGCGTCATCAAACAGCAGCGCATCGATATCGCCGGCGAGCAATTGCTCAACCAGGCCCTCAAGCTCGCGCGGGGCTTCGAGCACATCGCCCAGGCGACCCGTTACGTCATCGCCCAGCGCACCCACCAGACGGCTCACGAGCGGCGAGCTGTCGGCCATGCGCGCATCAAGCTTCTTTTGGCTGGCAAGCTCCGAGCGCACCTCGGATAACTTGTTGCGCGCCTCGCTCTCGCGATTACGCAAGTCCTTCAACGCCGCACGAGCGACCTCGGTGGCCTCACGCGCATCGACCTGGGCTTGACGGGCCTGATCGAGCGCGCCTTCGAGCTCCTCAGCGCGGTCGCGACGGCTCTCGAGCGAGGCCGTGACCTCCTCGAGCTGCTCCTCGATCTGCTCCAGGCGCGAGGCGTACATGTTGTCCTCGACCTCGGCGTTGCTCAGCGAGTCCTTCACCTTGGCAAGCTCGAGCGCGGCGTTGTCGGCTACGCGCTGCACATCGCGCTGCTCGCGCGTGAGCTGCGAAATCTGATTGTCAAGCGCAACGCGACGCTCGTGGAGCTGGGCGGCAGCAGGACCGGCGGCGTCAACGTCGGACTGGGCCTGCATGTGCGCACCGGTCACCTCCTCAAGCTGGGCACGTGCATCCTCGAGCTCCTCGACCACGCGACGACGCTGATGCTCGGAGCTCGAGATCTGGCCGCGCATGTCGGACAGGCGCGACACCATGTTGTGGCCCTTTTCCTCGAGCAGGCGCATATCGGAATTGATGCGGCCGACCACGTCTTGCATATGGCGGCGCTGCTCGCCCAGATCGCCCACAAACAGGCCCTTTTCCTCGAGCATAACCTGGAGCTTCTCGAGCTCGCGCTCTTTCTCACCCAGGCGGTACTGCGCGAGCTCCAGCTCGGCGGCGCCCTCCTTAGAGCGGCTCTCCAAGTCGTTCCACTGCGACTGCAGCGAACGAAGCTCGTCGACGGCCAGCATCTGCGTAAGCTCGTTCGCGCGCGAGGACAGCTCTTTGTACTTGCGCGCGCGATCGACCTGACGCTCCAGCGGCCGCAGCTGGCGGGCGATCTCCTTATTGATGTCGCGGGCACGGGTCAGGTGCTCGTCCATCGACTTGATCTTTTTGAGCGCACGCTCCTTACGGCGCTTGTGCTTGGAGATGCCGGCAGCCTCCTCAATAAGAGCGCGGCGCTCCTCGGGGCGGCTCTGCAAAATGGCATCGAGCTTGCCCTGGCTGATGATGGAATGCGTATCCTTGCCCAGGCCCGAATCGTGCAGGATGTCCTGAATGTCCATCAGGCGGCACGGGCTCGAGTTGATGAGGTACTCACTCTCGCCCGAGCGATACATGCGGCGGGTGATAGCCACCTCTTCAAAGTCGACGGGAAGCATATGGTCCGAGTTGTCGAGCACCAGCGTAACCTCGGCCACACCCACCGGCTTGCGCGCCGACGAGCCCGAGAAGATGACATCCTCCATGGCCTGGCCGCGCAGCTGCTTGGCGCTCTGCTCGCCCAGGACCCACAGAATCGAGTCGGAGATGTTCGATTTTCCCGAGCCGTTGGGACCGACGATGACGGTCAGGCCAGGCTCAAATGACATATGGGCGCGGTCGGCAAACGACTTGAACCCTTTGAGCGTGAGG
This sequence comes from Collinsella sp., assembly GCA_036312785.1. Lineage (GTDB taxonomy): Bacteria > Actinomycetota > Coriobacteriia > Coriobacteriales > Coriobacteriaceae > Collinsella. The sequence continues at coordinate 52,954 of JAXJNG010000007.1, read as the reverse complement.
GACTTGAGATACACGGTTCCTCGCTTAAACAGGCTTCTTGTTGAGAATCACGCCGTTGGTGGTGTAGCCCATGCGGTCGAGCGCCTCGAGCGCAGCGGCTCCCTCGGCCTCCTTCTTGGAGGAACCAGTGCCGCGGCCTTGACGAATACCGTCGATGAGCACCACAGCGGTAAAGGTGGGCGCATGCGCGGGGCCCTCGGAGCCGACCAGCTTATACGCGGGAGGCTCGTGGCCGTCTGCCTGCACGCACTCCTGCAAGAACGACTTGGGGTTCGCGGGGTGCTCGGCACGCTCGGAGGCCAGGTGCGGCTTGAGCGTACGGTGGATGAACTCCGCCGCAACGTCCCAGCCGGCATCCAGGTACAGTGCGCCCACGAGCGACTCGTAGACGTTCTCGAGCGCCGAATGCAGGCCGCGCGCACCGGTACCGGTCTCGGAGGCACCAAAGATGATGATGTCGTCGATACCCAGTTCGTGCGACACCTCGGACAGCGTAGCGCCCGAGACAAGGGACACCTTCAGGCGCGTGAGCTTACCCTCGTCAAACTCGGGATAGGACTCAAAGAGCGAACGGGCCACCACGGCGCCCAAAATGGAATCGCCCAAAAACTCAAGGCGCTCATAGCTGGCAGAGACCGGCTGACCCTCGACGGCCGAGGGATGCGTGAGCGCCGCGCGCAGCAGCACCTTATTATTGAACTCATGGCCCAGAATCTCCTGGGCGCGCGTGAGTCGTTCAGACAAAGCCAAGACTTAGGCCTCCTTGGCGTTTTCAATAGCGTCGACAGCGTCGGCGACAGAGTTGAGCGACAGCAGGGTCTCGTCATCGATCTCGAGGTCGAACTCGTCCTCGATGGCCGTCACCAGCTGCAGACGCTCGAGCGAATCGGCATCGAGATCGTCAAAAGTGGTCTCGTCGCTAATGTCGGCGACATCGACACCCAGCACGTCAGCGGCGACTTCGGCGATCTTATCGAAGATTTCGGAGCGATCCATAGCGCTTCCTCTCGTATGTCATGGAACACAACACAACACGGCAATCGGAGCCGCGTTGCAATACGGCTCCGATTCTACCCCACGCGGTACAGGTTGAGCCACGTAACGCGGCCTTTATAAAACGATACCGTCCATAGAATTGGCAACGTCCTGGACAAGCCCGGCGCGCACGGCCTGGGCCGCGGCAAGCGTACCGTTCTTGACGGCCTCGACCGACGTGGCACCGTGGCCGATCAACACGACGCCGCGCAGGCCCAGCAGAATCGCGCCGCCCTTGGCGTCGCCCGAAAGCTTGGCCTTAATCTGGCGCATCTGCTTTTTGATGAGCAGCGCGGCGATCTTGGTGCCGAGCGAAGACATAAAGGCACCCTTGAGCTCCTGCAGCAAAAACTTGGCAGCGCCCTCGGTGGCCTTGAGCGCAATATTGCCCGACATACCGTCGGCGACCACGACGTCAAAATTGCCCGACGTAAGATCGGTGCCCTCGCAGTTGCCCACAAAGCCGGGAACCGCGGCCTTCATGGCCGGGAAGCACGCCTTGGTAAAGTTGGAGCCCTTCTCGTCCTCGGTGCCGTTGGCAAGCAGGCCCACACGCGGATGCTCAATGTCCAAAACCACGCGGGCATAGGCAGCACCCATCTGGGCGAAACGCACCATGTCGTCCACCGTGACATCGGGATTGGCGCCCATATCGCACAGCACCGTCAGGCCGCCGGCGCGATTAGGCAGTGCGTTAGTCAGGCACGGACGGACCGGCTGCTTCTTGCCCTCCGCCAAATACCTAAACGGCGTGACGTAGGCCGTGGCGGCAGCGGTCATGGCACCGGTCGAGCCGGCCGAGAAAAACGCGTCCGCATTGCCCTTCTTAATGGCACGGCATGCAAGCACGATCGAGGACTTGCGCTTAGTCATCACGGCGCGGATGGGATCGTCCTCCATGCTGATGACGTCGGGGGCCTCCAAGGCCTCCACGCGGGCATGCGCCGCTGCAAAGGGGTTGACGATTTCAGCGGGACCGACGGCCAAGACCTCAATCTCGGGATCTGCCGCAAGCGCAGCCTCGATACCGTCGAGGACAACCTGGGGCCTCTCGTCTCCGCCCACAACGTCTACACAAACGCGAACGTTACTCATTTCATATGCTCCTTATACAAAAATGGCCGACTCATTGAGCCGGCCATTGTGGTTCCAGTTGGAACGGCATCGTATCCAGAGTATACAGTTACTCGGTAACGATAACCTCGCGGTCCTTGTAGAAACCGCAGCTGGGGCACACGTGGTGCGGGAGCTTAACAGCGCCGCAACGGGGGCACGTGGACTGAGCCGCAGCCGAGATCTTCATGTTGGCGGAACGACGGGTATGGGTGCGGATACGACCCTGCTTTTGTTTAGGTACGGGCATAGTGACCTTCCTTATGAACTATCCAGTGTGGCGATTACGCGCAAGTAGCGATACTACCACAGTTTTACTCGTCAAGCTTGAGATTCTTCAATGCTGCAAATGGATTTTCCGTGGCAGCGGCCCATTCGGCCTCCGCCTTGGCGGCGCACTCACATTGCTCGACGTTGAGATTGTTGCCGCAGGTGGGGCAAAGGCCGCGGCAATCGGGCTTGCACAGGACAACGAACGGCGTGTCCATGACGACCGCGTCGTTGATGGGCTCACCCAGATCGACGATGCGATCCTCGCCCAGCAACTCGTAGCCGTCTTCGTAGGCCTGGGGGTCCTCGGGCTCCTCAAAGAGGTAGAACTCCTCGATCTCGCCTGCGATATCAAACGAGGCGGGCTCCAGGCAGCGATCGCACTCGCCGGTGGCGTGAGCGCGGACCATGCCCGAAAGCAGAACACCGGTACCGGCGTTGGTAAAGACCACGTCGTAGGCAATGCCGTCCTGCAGCTGGTACTCCTTCTCGCCCACCGTGTAGGTGGCGACATCGACCTTGCCGGTCAGCGGGTATGAGTCTCCGGGAAACTCGAGCTGCTCGGAAAGATCGACGGCTACGCTCGGGAACTCGGCCATTACCACTGACCGTTCTGCTGAGCGGCGCCCTCGTTGAGCTGCTGACGGCAACGGGTGACGGTGCCGGTCAGGCTCTTAAGGTTCTCCTCGAGGTGCGTAAAGACCTGCTCGGCGTAATCCTCGGCGGCATAGCGCGTCTCGCGCTCGTACTGCTGGGCACGGTCGCGGATGTCGTCGGCCTGCTGCTGTGCCAAGCGGACAATTTCCTGCTCACCGGCAATGGTGAGCGCCTGCTGCTGAGCATCGGCAATGATGGAATCGGCCTGAGCGGCGGCGGAGGCCATAAGCTCCTCGCGCTCTTTGAGGATACGGCGGGACTTCTGCCACTCCTCGGGATAGCTCATGCGGATCTCATCGAGGATGTTAAAGAAGACGTCGGCGTCGATAACCTTCATCTGGGCGTTCTTGCCGAACGGCGTCTTAGCCTCTTCGATGAGCCCCTCGAGCTCGTCGACAAGACTCACGATCCTGTCGCCAGGAAAATTCTCGCCCGGCATCCGGTCTCCTTTCATAGGTAACATGTCATCGTGCTAGTTTACCACATGCCACCAGGCAATAAAAAACGTCACGAAAAGCGATGTTTGAGCGCCTCGACCACGTTGGACGGAACAAAATTGGAAACATCGCTGCCAAGCGAAGCAATCTGGCGCACCACCGAACTCGAGATGTAGCCGTACTGCGGAGCACTCATGACAAAGATGGACTCCAGCTCGTTATCCAGGCGGTAGTTGAGGTCGGCCTGCTGCAGCTCGTATTCAAAGTCGGTCATGGCGCGCAGGCCCTTAACGACGGCACCTGCCCCCTGTTCACGTGCAAAGTCGACCAAGAGGCCGGTGAAGGGCAGTACCTCGATGCCGTCCAAATCGCCGAGGGCCTCGCGGGCCAGGGCCACGCGCTCGTCGAGCATAAAGGTGGTACCCACACCGTTTTTACCCTGCGACTCGGCAACAGCGACGATCACGCTGGGAAAGATGCGGCGGGCGCGGCGGATGACGTCGATATGGCCAAACGTGATGGGATCGAAGGTGCCCGGGACGATCACGCGGTTGATGGTGTCATTCATGGGCGTCCTCCTGAAACGTCGTGGCATCGTTGTTCTCGGCATTTGCGCCGGCGTTATCGCCCTCACCATCGTCATCGCCGACCCAACGAAGCAGGTCGACCGAGGTAATGCCGTAGCGCTTCTCGCGCACGATCTCAAAGCCTGCCGGATGCGCGCCCGCATCGGTGGCGGCATGTTCAAACAGGGCATAAGCGCCAGATGCAAGCAGACCTTGCTGAGCCAGGTTCTGCAGCAGTTCCTCGACCGGCTCGGCACCAAAAGCATAGGGCGGGTCGAGCAGGACCAGATCAAAGGGGCCGCCCGGCACACGACCGCGCGAGGCACTCACCAGCATGTCGCCCATTACCACGCGCCAACGCGCACGGTCACGGCAGAGCGACTCGATATTCTTGGTAATGAGCCGCGCGGCATTCCGATCGATCTCGAACGTCGTGAGTGAGCGGGCACCACGTGAGAGCATCTCGATACCCAAAGCGCCGGAGCCGCCAAAGGCGTCCAGCACGCGGACCTCGTCAAGATCGAAGTCGAATGCCGACATGACCATAGATGCGCATGCCTCGCGCACGCGATCGGTCGTGGGGCGGGTGACATCGCGACCACGGGGCTCCTCGATCTTACGACCGCGCCATTCGCCGCCGATGATTCTCATCCTCCGCTGACCTCCTTAAAAATGTGTCGATATCGCATGGCGACCGCATCGCGCAGGGGACGCGTCGCCACGGAGTCAAGGGTGCAAGCATACCGCAAGAGCTCGACCGCGTCCAAATGGGCCCACTCGATCAGCTCCTCGTCGGCATCCAGGTCGACAAAGCGCAGGGTCACACCGCCATGCTGGCGGTACCCCAGAATTTCGCCCTCGTGGCGCAGACGCAGGTCCATCTGGGCGAGCGTAAAGCCGTCCGAGGTCTTTTCGAGCGACTGGAGACGGTCTTGCGCCGCCGAAGCGCCGCCGTTGCCCTTGGAGTGCGTCATGACCAGGCAGGTGCCCGACACGCTGCCGCGGCCCACGCGGCCGCGCAGCTGGTGCAGGGCCGCCAAGCCAAAGCGCTCACCGTTCTCGATGACCATGACGGTGGCGTTGGGCACGTCGACGCCCACCTCGACCACCGTAGTCGAGACGAGCACGTCGATCTCGCCGCGCTTGAAGGCATCGATAACCTGGTCCTTCTCCCCCGCTGGCATGCGGCCGTGAAGGCGCTCGATGGCAAGACCCGGCAATGCCAGACGCAGGCGATCGAGCTCGGTCGCCGTATCGTGCAGCGGCACGGGGACCGTCACGCGGCCCTCGTCGTCGCGGGCGATACCGGGCACGTCCTCCAAATCATCGACCGAGTCACTCGGCTCCACGAGCGGGCAAATCACGTAGGCTTGCTGACCCTTTTCATGCGCCTCGCGGATGGCGCCATAGGCAAGGTCGCGGCTCGACTCGGTAAGCACGCGTGTCGTCACGCCAGCGCCAGGGACGGGCCGATGGCGGATGATACTCGTGTCCAGATCGCCGTAGACCGAAAGCGCCAGCGTACGTGGGATGGGCGTTGCCGTCATAACGAGCAGATCGGCACCAGGGCCCTTCGCACGCAGGGCGTTGCGTTGGCCGACGCCAAACCGGTGCTGCTCATCGATGACCACGAGCGACAGATGCTTGAACGCTACGTTGTCCGAAAGCACCGCGTGGGTGCCAAAGAGGACGTCGAGTTCGCCCGATTCCAGCTGGGCATGGATCCGCTCGCGCTCGGCCGCCGGCGTGGCGCCCGTCAGGAGCGCCCAGGTCATGCCAGCCTGCGAGAGCAAGGGGCCGGTCTTATCGGCATATTGACGCGCCAGCACGCCCGTGGGCGCCATAACGCAGGCCTGAGTACCCGAATCGGCCGCGACGGCCAGCGCGCAGGCGGCGACGGCCGTCTTGCCGGTACCGACGTCGCCCAGCAGCAGGCGATTCATCACGCGTTCGCCATCGCACATGTCGCGCAGGATGTCTTGGAACGCGGCCTCCTGCTCGTCGCTCAGCAAAAACGGCAGGGCCTGCCTAAGCGCGGCCAAGTGCTCGCCCGCGACGTGGGCGTAGGGAACCACCTCGACCAAGCCGCCATCGTTGCGCAAACGCAGTGCGAGCTGCAAGCAGAGACACTCCTCGTAGGCAAGACGCCGGCGCGCGATATCGCGCTCGGTCATACTCGAAGGAAAGTGGATCGAGCGCAACGCGCGGGCATTGCTCATCAGGCGGCGCTTGACGCGTAAGCGCGCAGGAATCGGGTCGAAGGGATTGCTGACGACCTCGAGCGCGCCGCTTACGATGCGGCGCATCCACGCCTGGCTCACGCCATCGCTCACGTAATGGACCGGCAGGATAGTGCCCGCGGCGCGCCCGCCCTCGAGCTTTTCGAAATGCGGCGAGGCCATCTGTTTAAAGCCGTAGGCAAACTCGACCTTACCCATCACGGCCAGGCGGTCGCCCTGCTTAAACTGCTGGGCAATCCAGGGCTGACGGAAAAAGGCGACTTGCAGCACGCCCGTCTCGTCCACCAGCGAGATCTCGGTCACCTGCATACGCGGACGGGGCTGTTTTTGAACGATACGATCGACCGTGGCGACTATCGTGCACACAGTACCGATGGGAGCCATCTCGATGGACCAGGAGCGTGTAAAGTCCAGGTATCGATGAGGGATATGGAGAAGGAGGTCCCCCACCGTCCGAATTCCCAGACGGCGAAGGGCCTCCTCACGTTTACCCGAAACATATTTGAGTCGCGCGATATCCTCGTCGAGCGCATTGCTCTGGGCAAAGCGCTCCGAGACGCGCGGCACGGAGCACAGCTCGGACATGGGCAGATGCCTACTCGATCGAGAAGATCACGGGATAGAGCGGCTGCTCGCCACGATGGGCATCGATCTCCAGGTCGGGCTGAGCCTCCTCAATGGCGTCGACGATCTCCTGGAAGGCTTCATCGGACAGCTCCTCGCCGGCCAGAATCGTCAGCGCGTCGCCCTCCTCTTCCTCCTGCATGCGGTTGATACAGTCGAGCGTGACCTGCTTCACGTCGGAGCCGACCACGTCGATGGAGCCGGCGATGATACCCATGACATCACCGGAGTGAATCGGAGAACCATCAGAGGCGCTGGAATCGCGCACGGCACGGGTGACCTCGCCATCGCGGACCTCGCTGATGGCGTCGACCATGGCGGCGACGGCGTCCTCGAGCTCGGAATCGGGCAGGACCGCGAACAGCGCGGAGAACGCCTGCGGGACAGTCTTGGTGGGAACGACGGCGACCTTCTTGTCGGTGCAGGCAGAGGCGGCGGCCTCGGCAGCCATGCGGATGTTGCCGTTATTGGGCAGGATAATGACCGAGGTCGCGTTGACCTGGTCCACCGCGCCCAGCAGGTCGGCGGTCGAGGGGTTCATGGTCTGGCCACCCGAGACGATCACGTCAACGCCGAGGGACTTGAGAATGTCGGCCTCGCCCGAACCAGCGGCAACGGCGACAAAGCCCAACGCCTTGGCGGGCTCGGCGGCCTTCTCCTGGTCCTCATGAATCTTGGCGGTACGGTCGTGGGCCTCCATCTCCATGTTGTGGATAAAGACCTCGTAGATCTGACCGAGCTGCAGCATGTGCTCGAGCACCAGGTTGGGGGTGTTGGAGTGCACGTGGATCTTGTAGTCGGGGTAGGCACCCACGAGCAGCTCGCAGTCGCCCATGGAGCCCAGGAACTTAAGGCACTCGTCCTCGTCAAACGGGGCGTCGGCCTTAAAGAGAAACTCGTTGCAGTAGCGGAACTCCGAGCCCTCCCAGTCGTCGTTGGCCTCGATCTCAACGCGACCAAGGGCCGCGTCGCGGGCAGAGCCGGCAGAATCAAACGTGGCGGAGAAATCCTCGACAACGGTGCTGCGGCCAAGCGCGGCGGCAACAAAGTTCTCCAGGAAGATGGCAAAGCCAAAGGCGCCGGAGTCGACCACGCCGTTCTCCTTCAGAACGGGCAGCAGGTCGGGCGTGCGAGCGACGGACTGGTAGGCCTCGACGACGATGGCGTCGAGCGCGTCCTCGGCCGAGAACTTCTTCTTTTCGCACTCGTCGGCCTTGGTCGAGACATCGCGCAGCACCGTGAGGATCGTGCCCTCGATGGGCTTGCGGACGGCCTGGAAGGCGACCTTGACGGCGCGACGGAAGGCGAAGGCGATGTTGGCGGACGTGATAGGCTCGTCGGCAGAGACAAGGCCCTCGGCCACGCCGCGCAGGATCTGCGACGTGATGACGCCGGAATTACCGCGGGCACCCATGAGGGAGCCGTGGGTGATGGCGCCGGCGATGGCCTCCATATCGGCATCGGCGGGAAGGGCGGAAAGCTCCTTGGTCACCGAGGCGAGCGTGAGCGACATGTTGGTGCCGGTGTCGCCGTCGGGTACGGGGAAGACGTTGAGCTTGTTGATCTCCTCGGCCTTGTCGGAAACGGCAGCCGCAGCGATCGGAAAACAGGTGCGAATGGTCTTTGCAATCATGGGTATTTGAATCTCCGTTTTCGGATGCTAGTTCAGACGGCTCTTGAGCGCGTCGATGTGAATGCCGATCTTAAGGCTGGCGGGATCGATCTGGGCGATCTCCTGCAGGGTAAAGGCAACGGAGCTCGAAAGATTGTGGCAGACGGACTTCATGTTGACGCCGTTCTCGAGCACGACGTGAAGATCGACCGTAAGGCCGTTCTCGTCGGCGGAGACAAGCACGCCCTTGCGGAGGCGCTGACCGGCAAGCAGGCGCACGCTCTCGGCGCCCTGGAGCTGCTCAGCCATACCGACGACGCCATAGCACGTCATCGCGGCATAACCGGCAATATCGGCAATAACGTCGTTCGAGACGCTCAGGCTGCCGTTAATGGTCTCAGACACAAGAATCTCCTTATCTGGTGCTCGCGGCACCATCTCGTGGGAGCAATCATTGCAATATTCTACAACGACCGCGCCATGTTGAGGTGGCGGGCCTCGGGATTACATCCTCGACACGAAATGTTGATACGGTAACGTTCGCGAACGGCGATCGCGGCATGAAAAAACCCGCCGCATAAGCGACGGGTTTTACAACCTGGCTCCCCGGGTAGGACTCGAACCTACAACAGCGCGGTTAACAGCCGCGTGCTCTACCATTGAGCTACCGAGGAATTTAAAGCCCAACGGAAAGGGCTGGAAAATTCTGGCTCCCCGGGTAGGACTCGAACCTACAACAACGCGGTTAACAGCCGCGTGCTCTACCATTGAGCTACCGAGGAATAGGTGCGTGCTCTCAAGCAACGAAGTTTATTATACGGACGAATCAGCTTAGGGCAAGAACTTTTTTAAGAAATTTTCCGACCTAGTCGTTGGGGACGTTCTTAAACGACTAGTCATTCAAGAACGTCCCCAACGACTACATGAAAGCGCCCCCGAGCGGATGTGCTTGAGGGCGCCTCTTGCTTGACTAGCTTTCGATATAGTCTTTGAGCTTGCTGCTGCGGCTCGGGTGGCGAAGCTTGGCCAGGGTCTTGGACTCGATCTGGCGGATGCGCTCGCGCGTGACGCCAAACTCGCGGCCAACTTCCTCGAGCGTACGGGGATGCCCGTCGACAAGGCCAAAGCGCAGCTCGATAACCTTGCGCTCGCGATCGGCAAGCGAATCGAGCACCTGGGTGAGCTGCTCCTGCAGCATGGAGAAGCTGGCCGCATCGGGCGGAACGATGGCCTGAGAGTCCTCGATGAAGTCGCCCAGCTGAGAATCCTCTTCCTCGCCGATGGGGGTCTCGAGCGACACGGGCTCCTGCGAGATCTTCTGGATCTCGCGGACGCGGTCGGCGCTCATGTCCATCTCGGCACCGATCTCCTCGGGGGTCGGGTCGCGGCCCAGGTCCTGAAGGAGCTGGCGCTGCACGCGGACGAGCTTGTTGATGGTCTCGACCATGTGCACGGGAATACGGATGGTACGGGCCTGGTCGGCGATAGCGCGTGTAATGGCCTGACGGATCCACCACGTGGCGTACGTGGAGAACTTAAAGCCCTTCTGGTAGTCGAACTTCTCGACGGCGCGAATCAGACCGAGGTTGCCCTCCTGGATCAGGTCCAGGAAAAGCATGCCGCGACCGACATAGCGCTTGGCGATGGAGACGACCAGACGCAGGTTTGCGCTGATGAGCGCCTGCTTGGCTTCGAGGCCCACGTTCTCAATGCGCGTAAGGCGACGCATCTCGGCACGCGTGAGTTCGAGCTCACCAGCATCGGCAGCCTCGAGCTTCTCGGTGGCCTCGAGACCGGCCTCGATCTTCATGGCCAGATCGACCTCTTCGGAGGCGGTCAGCAGGTCGACCTTGCCGATCTCCTTGAGGTACATACGGACCGGGTCGCCGGTCAGCATCACCGTGGAGGCGTCGATGCCGCGCACGCGCGAACGCGAACGGGACGTCCGCACGGTGCGCTTCTTCTTGCTCTTGGAAGAACCCATCTCGGCGTCGGCCTGGCGGGCCATCTTGAGCTCGTGATCGTCGAGCGAGCCGGAATCGTGCTCGTCGTCATCGAAATCGTCGGTATCGGTATCGTTATCGTCATCGTCGACGTCCATGGGGGCGTCGTCGTTACCGCTCGCGGAGATAATCTGGATGCCGCTGTTGCGCAGCGCGGAATACACCGCGGTGAGCTGCTCGTCAGAAACATCGATATCCTTCAGGGCGACCTGAATCTCGTCCTCGGTTACCGAAGTCCTGTTTGAGCCGTTGCCCATGAGCTTTGCAACGTAGGATTCCAGCCCAGTACCCGTGCTCTCAGTCTTTTTTGGCACAGATTCTCCCTTCATAGTCCACAGGACTCAATACTTTAGCACACACATTGACGTCTATACCCAAAAAGAGGACTGGATATAGGCGAGAATACGCTGGTTGAACACAACATCTAGGCCTGTTCGGTTCCTGCGGTCTCCAAACCAATCAAACGGAACGGGTCCGCCACGCCGCCGATCGACTTTTGCAGCTCGCGTTGACGCTGCGAATCCTGCGCGGCCTGCACGGTCAGCGCGCGACGGGCCTCATCATCGAGCGAACGGTCCTGTCGCAGCTTGGCCTGTGCGGCACGCATGCGGCGCTTGATGGTGTAGAGCTCGAGCGTATCGAGCATAAACACGATGTTCGTCTCGGTGGGGTGCTTGCTCGTCGCCGAGATGCGCCCGGCACTCACAAGCGTTGCCGCCTCGGGACACACCGAGCGTGCCGCATCCATGCAGGCTGCAGGATCGGTTCCCGGCGGCGTTGCCAGAACGGCCCATGCGATGGACTCGTGACGTGGGTCGACCCACTCGATGGAGCAGATGCGGTCGGCGAACGTGCGGAACAGGTCGGGGTAGCTCGTAAGCATCGTCAACAGCTCGCGCTCCCCTGCCAAGGACTTGCGCTCTAGATCGGTAAGAACCATCGGCGCCGCCGCAGCCGGTGCGTTCGAACCATCAGGCACAGGCACAGCGCCCATACCATCAGGCACATCGATCGGCGGAAGATCGTCGACGACCTCCACGGGCGCGGCACCGTAGGCATCGAGCGGGACGTAGTCGTACGGCTCTTCTTCGACCGGCGCGGACACCGGCGGCGTAGCGCCCGATGCCCAAGCACCGCGACCGGCATCGCGAGAACCCGACGTCCGACCGCCCGCGCTACCGGACCGCTCAGCCTGTGCCCGCTGGCGCTCATAGTTCTGCTCACGACGTCGTTCCGCATCCTCGCGCTTGGCGACATCGCGAAACACACGGCCTGAGCTCGCACGCACGGTCTCCAGATCCAAACCCAACAGGTCGGCAATCTGGATAAAGTACGTGTCGATCATATAGCTGTTGCGCAACGGATAGATAAGCGTCAGCGCATCCTCGAGCGCCTTGGCGCGACCGCCCGGCGTGGTGATGTCGCTCGACTCCTGCAGCGAACGGTAAACAAAGTCCATAAGCGGCTCGGCAGCGTCGATACGCGCCTGCAACGCCTCGCCACCATGCGCGGTGATGAACTCCATGGGGTCGTTGCCGTCGGGGAGCACCACGCAGCGCAGGTCCATAGAATCCTGCTCGATAAACTGAATCGCGCGACGGGCGGCCTTTTGACCGGCGGCATCGCCGTCAAACATATACACGATGCGCTTGGCAAAGCGAGTAAGCGTCTTGACGTGATGCTCCGTGAGGGCGGTGCCCAGCGTGGCGACAACGTTTTTAATCCCCGCTTCCCAACAGGCGATGCAGTCGGTATAGCCCTCTACCACGATGGCGGTATCCTGCGCGACGATAAACTCCTTGGCCCAATTAAAGCCGTAGAGGTTTCGCTTTTTATGAAACACGCTCGTCTCGGCGGTGTTGAGGTACTTGGGTTGGCCGTCGCCCATAATGCGACCGCCAAAGGCAATGTTGTGACCCTGCTCGTCAAAGATGGGGAACATCACGCGGTCGTAAAAGCGGTCGGCAAGCTGTCCGCGTCCACGGCTAACGGCAACGTTGGCGTCGATCATCTCCTGCGGGGTAAAACCCGCCTGGGACAGGTGCGACACCAGCGCGTTGCGGCCCGGCGCGAAGCCCAGGCAGTAGCGGCGGCAGACGTCGCCACCCATGCCGCGACTGGCAAAGTACTCGCGCGGACGGCCGTCCTTACCGCGCATAAGCATGGTGTGGTAGAACTGGGCGGTCTCGGCGCACAGATCGTAGATGCGGGCACGCTTGGTACCGCGCTCGCGGCGATCTCCGGTGTCATGCAGCTCAATACCCGCACGATCGGCCAAATAACGGATTGACTCGGGAAAGCTCAGGTTCTCGCGCTTCATGATATAGGTGAAGACGTCGCCACCCTCGCCGCAGCCAAAGCAATGCCACACCTGCGTGGCGGGAATAATGTGGAAGGACGGCGTCTTTTCGCCATGAAAGGGGCAGCAGCCCCAAAACTCATGGCCGCGAGGCTTGAGCTCAACCGTTTCCTGCACGATGGCGACTAGGTCGGACGCAGCGCGTACCTGGTCTTTTTCCTCATCGCTAATCACGGATGCTCACCCCCTGCTCACCCAAGTTGTGACGAATGTCCTCGATATTACCCTCGACGGTCGCAATCAACTCATCCAGCGAATCGAACACGCGCGACGGACGCAGCCAGCGCGTAAACGCCAGCGAAACGGAAGCACCGTACAGGTCGCCCGCATAACCAATTAAATTAGCCTCGAGATGCGCAGATGCTGCATCGTCGGCATACGTCGGCGGCAGTCCGACGTTTACGGCAGCGGGCCACACGGTGTCATCGACCAGCACCAGACCCTCATACACGCCATCAGCAGGCACCTGAATACCACCGGGAACTTGTAGGTTTGCCGTGGGAAAGCCCATGCCAGAACCCTCGTGACGGCCGCGAATAACACCGCCACGCACCATATACGGTCGGCCGAGTAACTCAGCAGCAAGCTCCACATGGCCCTGTCCCAGCTCATGACGAATGCGCGTGGCGCAAATGGCCTCACCGCCCTCGCAAAGCAGGTCGTGACCATACACGTCAACGCCGTGCTCGGAACCCCAGGCGCGCATCTCGGCAACACCAGAAGCACCACCACGACCCAGCCTAAAGTCACTGCCAACGCGAATCGATCGAATGTCGACCAGACGCGACACCAGCGAGAGAAAATCAACATGGTCAAGCGCCGCAACCTCAGGCGTAAAGGGAACGGCCACCACCGCATCGACCCCGGTTTGAGCCAGGGCATGCAGACGGTCGGCCGTCGTCATCAATTTTTGGGCGGGCGAAGGGCTCACCACGACGTCCGGGTCGGGATCGAAGGTAACTACGACCGCCTTGCAGCCATGGGCACGGGCATCACGGACAAGCGCTTCGATAAGTTCCTGGTGTCCACGGTGAACGCCATCGAACACGCCGATGGCAATCGATGCGGCACCCAAGTGCTCGCACTCATCAAACGTATCGGCAGTAACGATGCGAGCCTCGTCCGACTCGCCCGCGAAAAAAATACGCGCGAGCTCGCGAGCGGAAAGCATCATCGAACACCGCCGATTGCTTGCGGAAACACGTGCTCCATAACAAAGCGGCCACTCTCAATGCGAGCGAGCGCCTTGAGTCCCCCATCGAGCACCAACGCAAACGGCGCCTTCGAGGCATCGAAATCGGCAAGCGCACGCTCAACGGGAATGCGTCGGCCGCAGAGCAGGTCGTCGGCAAGATTGCCCGGCAAGTCAACACGCGTGGCGCCCAGGGCTGCAATGGGATTCAGGGCAAAGCTAGCCGCGGACTCGGGAGAAAGCTCCTCCACCGCATGACAAGCGCCAATGGAAACAGCACCGGATGCGGTGCGACGAAGCGCGGAAATATGCGCGGCGCTATCACAAGCACGGCCCAGGTCGCGAGCGAGCGCACGGATATAGGTGCCCTTGCTCACCGAGAACGCCACGGTCCACACGCATGTATCACCCTCGCCGCCCACGGCAATCAGGTCGGCGGCATAGACCTCGACGGGGCGCGAAGGTAGGTCCACCGCATTGCCCTCGCGAGCAGACTTGTAGGCGCGAACGCCATTGACCGAGATAGCCGAAAACGCCGGCGGCACCTGCATCTGCGGGCCCAGCATAGCGGCCAAGTGCTCACGGGCATAGGCAGGATCGCGGAGCTCGTTGGCAACAGCCACTGTGCGAACCGCCTCGCCCTCCGCATCATCGGTATTGGTCTCGGCACCAAACGAGATGTCGGCGACATAGCTTTTGGTATCGAGGGTTAGCATGCCCAGCAGACGAGTAGCCTGGCCCACGCCCACCACCATGACGCCGGATGCCATGGGGTCGAGCGTGCCGGCATGGCCGACGCGCCGCTCATGGAGGGCGCGTCGGCATTGCGAGACCACATCGTGGGACGTGCAGCCCACCGGCTTATCGACGGCGAGCAGCATATTCAGTTGAGAAGGCGTACGACGAGCCATGTACCATCCAAAATGTTAGAGCTCGACGGTCACCGAAGCGGGATCCTCCCCTACCAGCTCGGCCAGCATGGGAAGTGCCACG
Organism: Collinsella sp.; assembly: GCA_036312785.1. Taxonomy (GTDB): domain Bacteria; phylum Actinomycetota; class Coriobacteriia; order Coriobacteriales; family Coriobacteriaceae; genus Collinsella. Next base: position 37,853 of record JAXJNG010000007.1, on the reverse strand, counting down.
GCGAGCGTCTCGCGAATCGTTCCGTTGTTGGAAAAGCCGGCGGCGGCATGATGCCCGCCACCGCCAAAGTTGGCAGCGATCTCGGACACATCGAGGTCACCCTTGGAGCGCAGGTTGCCGCGTACCTTGGTATCGCCCTCAATGCCCTTCAGAAACAGGCAGACCTCCACGCCCATAACCGAACGCACCACATCGACCAGGCCGTCGCACTCATCCGAAGTGACGCCGCAGGCCTCGAGGTCGCTCTGGTACGCATAACTATATGCCACGCGACCGTGCGCCACTGTTTTGATGCGGCCCATAACGATGGACTTGAGATGCAAGAACTCCACGCGCATGCTCTGGTAGACCTCGAGCGCAACACGCGCCGGATCGGCACCGTGCGCGACCAGGCGCGAGGCGGCATGGAACGCAGCAGCATCGGCGTTTTGATACTGAAAACGGCCGGTATCGGTAACCAAGCCACACAGCAGGCAGGTCGCAACGCCATCACGTGCGACAATGCCGCAATTGTCCAAAAAGCGGTCGATGATCATGGCGCAGGCTGCGGCGCCGACGCACCTCAGGCTCAGCTCGGCAAATTCCTCGCGCGCCGGATGGTGATCGAAGCACACCACATGCGACGAGCGGCGGAGCACCTCGGCTGAGTTGTTCAGACGCTCGACGACCGGCACGTCCACCGAGATGAACAGGTCCGGATTGTCGGTATACGCAGATGCCGGCACCAGACGGTCGGCACCCTCCATAAAGCGGTAGATGCGCGGAACCGGGTCATCGTCTGCCAGCAGCAGGGCAATGTCCTTGTTGGGGAAAAACTTCATAAGCGATAAGCCCAGACCCAGCACGGAGCCCAGGGCGTCGCCATCGGGAGACGTATGTCCCGAAATCGCAATGGAGGACGCATCCTCGATGAGCTCGAGGATGCGTCGCTGAATATCTGCAGACTCGCACGATGCGAGGTCGGCGGAATTACTCATCTAAAGCTGCCTCCTGGGCGGCATCCGCTATGGGATAGCCGTCCTCGTCCTTTTCGATCGCAAGCGTGGCGGGAACGTTTTCCAGCGCGCGCGTGATGCGCTCGGCCTCATCGGTCGAGCGATCGATGCGAAAATCGAGCTCGGGCGTGACGCGCCAATCGAGCGAGCGGGCCAACAGGCTACGGATGCGACCCTTGGCGCTGGCGAGCGCCTCCATGACCTCGTCGTAGCGGCTCGCGTCGCACGACACGTACACGCGCGCGAACGAACGGTCCACCGCGACCTCGACCGCGGTCAAGGTGACCAGGTCGAGACGCGGATCGGAAACCTCAAAGAGCAGGATATAACCGAGCTTCTCGCGAAGCTGCTCGCCCAGACGGCGGGTTGCCTGCGTTTGCTTCATAGCGCTACCCCCTACTCGGTACGGGCAACCTGGTCGATGCGGTAGCCCTCGATCTGATCGCCAGGCTTGATGTCCTGGAAGTTCTCCAGGCCAATGCCGCCCTCGGAACCGCTCTTGAGGCTCTTGGCCTCGTCCTTGTAGTGACGCATCGAAGCGATTTTACCGTTGAAGACCACGATGCCGTCGCGCACCAGGCGTACGGAATCGGTCGCGGCGATTTCACCCTCTTCGACGCGGACACCGGCGGCGATGCCGACTTTGGGCACCTTGAAGGTGTCCAGGACGGTCGCGGTACCCGTGGAGACCTCAACCTCGGTGGGCTTGAGCATGCCGATACGGGCGGCGTCGAGGTCCTCGAGGCACTTGTAGATGACGTCGTAGCAACGGATCTCGACGCCCTCGCGCTCGGCGGCGGAGCGGGCCTTGCCGTCGGGACGAACGCCAAAGCCGATGATGATGGCGTTGGAGGCGTCGGCCAGGACCACGTCGGTCTCGTTGATGGCACCAACGGCGGAGTGGATCGTGTTGATGCGCACCTCGGACTGATCCATCTTGTCGAGGGAGTCCTGAAGGGCCTCGATGGAACCCTGGACGTCGGCCTTGATGATCAGGTTGAGCTCCTTGACCTCGGCGTCGGCGATGGTCTCGAAGAGGTTCTCGAGCGTGACGTGCTTGACGCGACTCTGCTCCTCGATACGGGCCTTGAGCGAACGCTCGTCAGCCAGCGCACGAGCCTCGCGCTCGTCCTCGAATACGCGGAACTCGTCGCCGGCGTTGGGGACGGACTGCAGGCCCAAGATCTCGACGGCGTCGGAGGGACCGGCCTCGGTGACGGCGTTGCCCTTGGGGTCGAGCATGGCACGGACGCGGCCATAGGTGAGGCCGGCGACCAGCGTGTCGCCCACGTGCAGGGTACCGCGGGTCACGAGCACGGTGGCAACCGAGCCGCGGCCCTTGTCGAGCTTAGCCTCGAGGACGTTGCCCGATGCGAACGTATCGGGGTTGGCCTTGAGCTCGAGCACGTCGGCCTGGAGCAGCACGGTCTCGAGCAGGTCGTCGATACCGATCTTCTGCTTGGCCGAGATGTTGACGAACATGTTCTGTCCGCCCCACTCCTCGGGGATGATGCCGTACTCGGTGAGCTCCTGGCGCACGCGGTCGGGGTTGGCGCCCGGCTTATCGATCTTGTTGACGGCGACGACGATGGGTACGCCGGCGGCCTTGGCGTGGTTGATCGACTCGATGGTCTGGGGCATGACGCCGTCGTCGGCAGCCACGATCAGAATGACGATGTCGGTCACCTTGGCGCCGCGGGCACGCATGGCCGTAAAGGTGGCGTGACCAGGGGTATCGATGAAGGTGATCTTGCGGTCGTTGATCATGACCTGCGAAGCGCCGATGGCCTGCGTAATGCCGCCCGCCTCGCCGGCAGCGACGCCGGTGTGGCGGATGGCGTCGAGCAGCGACGTCTTGCCGTGGTCGACGTGGCCCATGACGGTGACGACCGGGGCGCGCGGCTTGAGGTCGGCGGGATCGTCGTAGAACGAGAAGGTGTTCTCCTCCTCGGGGGTGATGATCTTGATCTGACGGCCCAGGTCGTCGGCGACGAGCTCGACGAGGTCGTCGGACATGGACTGCGTCATCGTGAGCGGCGTGCCCAGCAGGAACAGGCGCTTGATGATGTCGTTGGCCGGAACGTCGAGCGCCTCGGCGAGCTCCTGGACGGTAACGCCCTGGGAGACCTTGATGGCGTCGAGCTCCTCGGGGTTCACGCCCTGGGCCAGCGCCTCCTCAATCTTGCGCTCCTCCTGAGCCTTAGCAGCCTCGCGCTCGCGCTTCTCCTTGCGCTTCTTGCGGCGACCGGTGGACTCGCGAGAGGCCTCCTCGACGGCGGCGCGGGCCTCCTCGAGCACCTTCTCGCGGCTGTACTCCTCGGCCTCACGCGCCATGCGGCTGTAGTGGTCCTCATCGTTGCCGTGACCGCCCTTGCGCTTCTTGCCCTTGCCCTGCTTGTCGGGGTTGGGGAAGTCCATGCCGGCAGCGACGTTGTTACTGGCGTTGGTGCGATGGCTGTGCGGACGGCTCTCGGAGGCGTTGCGCTCGGAGTTGCTGTCGGAGGCGTTGCGGTCGTTACGACGGCCACCGCGACGGTCGTTGTTGCCGCCACGACGGTTGCCGCGCTCGGCGGCGCGCTCGGCCTTGGCCTTCGCCTCGGCGTCCTTCTTCTCCTTGAGAACGGTCTCCTGTGCGGTGATCTGGTCGAGCAGCGAACGGAAGCGCGAACCGGAGTCGGAAGCGGGGACGGCGCGGCGCTGGGCCTCGCGGGCAGCCTCCTCCTTCTCGCGGGCAAGGCGCTCCTGCTCGGCCTTCTTCTTGGCCTCGGCCTCGGCACGGGCGGCCTCCTCGGCAGCCTGGGCGGCGGCGAACTGGCGGCGCTCCTCCTCGCGTGCCTTCTCGGCGGCGATGCGCTCGCGCTCGGCCTCGGCAGCGCGCGCTGCCTCCTCGGCGGCGGCTGCCTCCTCCTCGGCCTGCTTGGCGGCCTCTACTTCCTGGGCGCGGGCCTCGATCACCGAGGCGAGCTGCTTGCGGACCATGGCGACGTAGGCATCCTCCAGGGCGGAGGAAGCGGACTTAGCGGGAATCTTCATTTCGGCGAGATGACCCATCAGTTCCTTGGAGGTCATGCCGAACTCTTTGGCCAGGGTGGACACACGGACTTTTGCCATATGACTTCACCTACCCTTTCTGGCACCTTGGGTGCCTAGAGACTGAACGAGCGTGGGAGATGCGCCGGGACCCGCCCGACGCGACCGCGCGCTAGATCAGGTCCTCCGCATCATCGAAGGCGTCGGTGTCGTGAACACCGCAGAAACGGGAGCCCGGACGGGCCTGGTTGCGGCACTGGATGCCGTCCTCGGACACGTACTCGCAGCGACGGACGTCGTCGTCCTCCTCGTCACCGATCAGGTCGGCGGCGGGCTCCTCGTGAACGGGAACGTTCTTGAGGATGTCGGCGGCAAGGGTCTCGGACTTGATGTCGATGTGCCAGCCGGTCAGGCGAGCGGCGAGGCGGGCGTTCTGACCCTCCTTGCCGATGGCGAGCGAAAGCTGGTCGTCGGGCACGATCACGCCGGCGTAAGCCTTCTCCTCGTCGATGAGGACGCGGGTGACCTTGGCGGGCGACAGGGCGTTGGCGACGTAGACGGCAGGATCGGCATCCCACAGGATGACGTCGACGCGCTCGCCACGGAGCTCGCCCACGACAGCGCGAACACGGCTGCCCTTGGGGCCGACGCAGGCGCCCACGGGATCCAGACGGTCGTCGAGCGAGTGGACGGCAACCTTGGAACGCTGGCCGGGCTCGCGGGCGATCGACTTGATCTGGACGGTGCCCTCATAGATCTCGGGCACCTCCTGCTCAAACAGACGACGCATGAGCTCGGGGTGGGTACGGGAGATAACAATCGGCGGACGGCTGTGCTCGCCACGAACCGGCTGCAGGTTGGAGTTGGGGTCGCGAACGTCGATGATCACGGCCTTGATGTGCTGGTTGTGCAGGTAGCGCTCGCCCATCGGACGCTCGTTGCGCTCGTTCTCGTAACGGCGCTGGTCGAAGTGCGGCAGCTCGGCCTCGACGCCCTCGCGAATCTTGACGATCGTGAAGTCGGGTGTGGACTGCAGCACGGTACCGCTGATGAGGTCACCGATGCGGCCGGAGAACTCCTCGTAGATCTGCTCGCGAGCGGAGTTACGCACGATGGCGTTGATCTCGGCCTTGGCGTGCTGGGCAGCTATGCGGCTCGTGTTCTTGGGGGTGACGTCGATCTCCTCAAACTCGGTGAAGTTGCCCTCCTCGTCCATGGAATCGTCAATCGGCTCCAGGCGGTAGACGTAGATCTTACCGGTGGTGCGGTCGATGGTCACCTTGGCGCCCCACTCAAGATGCAGGATCTCGGCATAGCTCTTGGCGAGCGACTGCTCCAGGCGGTCGATCAGGTAGAGCTGGTCGATGTGCCTCTCCTGGCAAAGCTCCATCAGGGCGGACATCATGTCGGATGCTGCCATCTTACTTTCCTTCCTTCGCGGGCTTGAAGTCATAGGTGGGCTTCAACTTGCACTTTTTAACATCAGAGAAATCGAGGGTGACGGACTCTCCGTCCTCGAGCTCGAGGGTCACGTTCGTCTCGGTCGCGGCGGCAATCTTGCCGGAGTACTTGCGACGACCCTCGGTGGCGGTGGAGGTGAGCTCGCAGTCCTCGTCCACAAAGCGGGCAAAGTCGCGCGGGCGGCGCAGCGGGCGCGCCATACCCGGGCTCGACACCTCGAGCGTGTAGCTCGAAGAAATCGGGTCGAGCTCCTCGATTACGTCGCCGACCCACTTGGTATTGGCCGTGACGTCGTTGAGCGACAAGCTCTGACCCTCGGCACCCTCGATACGCACACGCACGCAGGGGGCCTTGGTGGCGCCCACGAGCTCAACGTCGACAATATCGACATCGTGCTGGGGAGCGACGGCCTCGAGCGCGTCGATGATCGCCTGCTCGGTCTTGGTCTTGACCATTGCGGCACCTCCATCCATACAAAAAAGAAGCGGGGCCGAAACCCCACTTCTTTCAATTACAACTTCATTTGCAAGCAAACTATACCAATAGCTGCAGAAACGTGCAAGCACAGTACGAATCTGCAGGTCAGCGTGCGCACAGCTTCTCCACAAGAATAGGACAATTGGCCAAGGAGCCCCATGCGGCGCACCCTCAACAGCCCCAAAACGGGCCATGCGTCCCAATCCACAGGCCCGTTCGGACCCCAAGGGCATTCCTCCCCGAGCCCCTATCGATCAGACTTACGCTAAGGGACATTCTGCAACAAGCCAGCCAGCAAGTCGCGCAACGACGAACCTTTCCAAATCCTCTACGGCAAGGAGGCACCCATGAAACGTCTAGGCACCCCCTGCATGACTGCACTTGTCATCGCAACGTGCTCGTTGGCCCTCTTGGGCTGCGGCAACGCGAATGGCAAAACCGGGCCATGCGAGCCCGACCCCGGCGGCACCGAAGCCGCCGAGAAAACGACACCATCGGAGAGCTTCGACAAAATAAACGAAGACGAAATCGATCCCCAGGGTTTAGGCCCCAACCCCCAAGAACAGTTCCCCATCGACCTAGAGGCGGACGAAAACGTCCACGTCACCTGCGTTGGTAAGGACACCGACGGCTACGGCGACGCCGCGCTCGTCTTTACGGTGTCCAACAACACCGGCGTCGACATGATGTTTGGCGATGTGGACTCCTATGCCTACGTCAACGGTGTGGTCCGCGATGTGCGCATGCGCCAGCAGGTCGCCGCGGGCGAGGAAACGCGCGCCATGCTCACCTTTGTGGGCACCTTCGACGACCCGGACTTTGATGTGAACAACGACCTCAACGACATCTACCTCAACATTTGGATGTTCGAAGAGGCAACGGGCAACGTTTACTTTAGGGACCTGGTACACATCCCATAGAAAACGTTGCGACGCAATGACTAAGCAGGGCTTAAAACACAAGACGAGGAACGACCCAATCGGATCGCCCCTCGTTTATTGCATGTCAGCTATGCGCGCAGCGCTTACTTGACCACCAGGTTGACCAGCTTGCCGGGCACGCAGATGGCCTTGACGACCGTCTTGCCCTCGAGCCACTTGGCGACGGCGGCCTCAGCGGCAGCCTGCATATCCTCATTGGAGGCATCGCGGGCAACGTCGACGCGGCCGCGGACCTTGCCGAGCACCTGGACCACGATCTGCACCGTGTCCTCAACGGACTCGGCCAGGTCGAACTCAGGCCAGGCGGCGGTGTAGGCGTTACCCTCGCAGCCGAGTGCCTCGTGCCACAGCTCGTCGGCCCAGAACGGACAGATGGGGGCAAGGACGCTCACGATATCCTTAGCCACGCCGTAGCACAGCGCCTTGTCGCGGGCGGTACCCTCGGTGGCGTTGAGATAGGCGCTCGCCGCGTTGACGAGCTCCATGACGGCCGAGATCGCGGTGTTGAACTGGCCGCGATCGAAGTCCTCGGTGCACTTGGCGATGGTGCGGTGACGCTCGCGATAGAGTTTCATCGCGACATCGTCGAGCGCGGACTTGTCAAAGGCCACGTTGGCATCGCCGGACTGGACGAGCTGCCAAACGATACGCCAGGCGCGCTTGATGAAGCGGTTGGCGCCCTCAACGGCCTTGGGATCCCAGTCGAAGTCCTTCTCGGGCGGAGCGATAAACAGGATCGCCAAACGCATGGTGTCGGCGCCGTAGGGCTCGATGACTGAGCTCGGGGGCACGACATTGCCCTTGGACTTGGACATGGTGTCGCCGTTCTCGTCCTTGACCATGCCCTGGCACAGCAGGTTGGTAAAGGGCTCGTCCACGCTCAGCAGACCAAGATCGCGCAACGCCTTGGTAAAGAAGCGACTGTAGAGCAGGTGCAGAATGGCATGCTCGATGCCACCGATGTAGTTATCGACGGGCATCCAACGGTCGGCGGCTTCCTTGGAGAAGGGCAGCTCGGTGTTGTGCGGGTCGGTATAGCGCAGGTAATACCAGCTGGAGCAGGTGAAGGTGTCCATGGTATCGGTCTCGCGCTTGGCCGGGCGACCGCAGACCGGGCAGGTGGTCTCGTAGAACTCCTTGCACTCGGCGAGGGTCTCGCCTGCGCCCAGGTCCAGGTTCTCGGGCAGCGTCACCGGCAGCTGATCCTCGGGCACGGGCACGATGCCGCAGTGCTCGCAGTGGATGGCCGGGATGGGGTTGCCCCAATAGCGCTGACGGGAAATGAGCCAGTCGCGCAGACGGAACTCGACCTTGCGACGACCACAGCCCATGGCCTCGAGGTCGGCCACGATTGCAGCCTCGCCCTCGGAGTGCTTACCGCCGCGCATGCCGGTGTACTTGCCGGACTGGACGAGCGTGCCCTCGGCAGCGTGAGCGCAATCCCAGTCGACGGTCTCGGCATGGAAGGTATCGATGGTCTCGCCGCTGGCCTCGACGGCAGCGCGATCGTCATCGTCTAGGATGATCGGCACGATCGGTAGGTCGTACTTACGGGCAAACTCAAAGTCGCGCTGGTCGCCACAGGGAACGGCCATGACGGCACCGGTACCGTAGTCGGCAACGACATAATCGGCAACCCACACGGGGACCTTCTCGCCGTTGACGGGGTTTACCACATAGCGGCCCGTGAAGGCACCGTGCTTCTCGAGGGTGCCCTGGGCACGCTCGACGGCAGAGATATGCTTGGAGTCCTCGACGATCTTGGTGACGGCCTCCTCGTACTCCGTGCCCTCGACGAGCTCGTGCAGGCCGGCGTACTCGGGAGCCAGGACAAAGAAGGAAACGCCAAAAAGGGTATCGGCACGCGTGGTAAAGACGGTGATCTTGCCCTCGTCGCCCTCGATGGGCTCGCCATCCTGGTCGCACAGGGTAAAGTCGACCTCGGCGCCCTCGGAGCGACCGATCCAGTTGGCCTGCATCTGCTTGACGCGCTCGGGCCAGCCGGGGAGCTTCTCCAAGTCGTCGAGCAGCTCCTGAGAGTACTCGGTAATCTTGTAGTACCACTGCTCAAGGTCGCGCTTCTCGGGCTCGGTGCCACAGCGCCAGCACTTGCCCTCGGTAACCTGCTCGTTAGCCAGAACGGTCTTGCAGGTGGGGCACCAGTTGACCGGGTTCTTCTTGCGATAGACCAGGCCCTTTTCCCACATCTTCTCAAAGATCCACTGACCCCAGCGGTAGTAGTCGGGGCTGCAGGTCTTGACCATGCGATCCAGATCGTAGGAGAAGCCCATGCGCTTCATCGTGGCAAGCGCCTGGTCCATGTTCTTATACGTCCAGGCGGCAGCCTGCGTGTTGTGCTTGATGGCGGCGTTCTCGGCGGGCAGGCCAAAGGCGTCAAAGCCGATGGGATGCAGCACGTCAAAGCCGCGCATGCGGGCCTGACGGGCCATGGCATCACCGATGGTATAGTTGCGCGCGTGGCCCATATGCAGGTCGCCCGACGGATACGGGAACATCTCGAGCACGTACTTTTTGGGCTTGCTGTCGTCGGTGTCGACGGCAAAGAGGTTGGAGTCCTCCCAGGCCTTCATCCACTTGGACTCAATGGCCTGCGCGTCGTAGGCAGGGATCTCGTCCTTATGATCTGTGCAATCGCACATATCAGCTCCTTTAATCTTAGCTGGGGTCGGGCGGCTTAGCTTTATTCGCTACTGCGGACAGTCCTGCGCAAGACGAAGAGCACATTAAGTGCTCTTCTTTGCGTGCGGAACTTGTAGCGAACAAAGCCAAGCCGCCCGACCCTAAGGTTAACTTGACTGATGATAGCAAATACGACAAGCGAGATGCCTGCGACTTGCGGGCATCTCGCTTTATCTAAATAACGTGGTTGTGAATCAACCGCTATCTGTTATCCGCCCAAACATGGTCGGGTTTTCCAAGTGCCGCAGATTGCCATGAAAGAGGAGCGACGCGTACTTTGGTACGCGAGCGACGGTTTGAACGGCAAGGTGCGGTGCTTGGGAAAGCCGCTTAGCGGTAGCTGACGCTTTGCTGCGAATCCTTGACGACTACGTCGTGGGCGCCGCCTTCGACGATCGAGGTGGAGCTGACCAGGGTCAGGCGTGCCTTTTCCTGGAGCTCGGGGATCGAGAGGGCACCGCAGTTGCACATCGTGGACTTGACCTTGTAAAGCGTACCGCCCACGCCGTCCTTGAGGGAGCCGGCGTAGGGAACGTAGGAGTCGACGCCCTCGACGAAGCTGAGCTTCGCGGCGCCACCCAGATCGTAGCGCTGCCAGTTGCGGGCACGCGCGGAACCCTCGCCCCAGTACTCCTTCATGTACTGACCGTTCACGTTGACGCGCTCGGTCGGGCTCTCGTCAAAGCGGGCGAAGTAACGGCCCAGCATCATAAAGTCGGCACCCATGGCAAGGGCGAGCGTCATGTGGTAGTCGTAGACGATACCGCCGTCGGAGCACACGGGCACGTAGACACCGGTCTCCTCGTAGTACTCGTCACGGGCGCGGCAGACGTCGATCAGCGCGGTGGCCTGGCCGCGGCCGATACCCTTGGTCTCGCGAGTAATGCAGATGGAGCCGCCGCCGATACCGACCTTGATGAAGTCGGCACCGCAGTCGGCCAGGAAGCGGAAGCCCTCGGCGTCGACGACGTTACCGGCACCGACCTTGACATCCTCGCCGTAGTTGGCGCGGATCCACTCGATGGTGCGCTTCTGCCACTCGCTGAAGCCCTCGGAGGAGTCGATGCACAGAACGTCAGCGCCGGCCTCGATGAGCAGCGGCACGCGCTCGGCATAGTCGCGGGTGTTGATACCGGCGCCGACCATGTAGCGCTTGTCGTTATCGAGCAGCTCGTTGGGGTTAGTCTTGTGGCTGTCATAATCCTTGCGGAAGACAATGCCCATGAGGTGATCGTTGTCGTCGACGATGGGCAGAGCGTTGAGCTTGTTGTCCCAGATGACGTCGTTGGCAACCTTAAGGCTGATGTTCTTGTCGCCCACGATGAGCTGCTCACGCGGGGTCATGAACTCGGAGACCTTCGTCTGGTGGTCATCGCGACTGGGACGATAGTCACGGCTGGTGACGATGCCCAGGAGCTTACCCTTGGGAGTGCCGTCGTCGGTGACCGGCATAGTGGAGTGACCGGTCTTCTCCTTGAGCTCGATGACCTGCTCCATGGTCATGTCGGGGGTCAGGGTGGAATCGGACTGAACGAAGCCGGCCTTGTGATCCTTGACGGCCTTGACCATAGCGGCCTCGGACTCGGCGCTCTGGGAACCGTAAATGAAGGACAGGCCACCCTCGGTAGCGAGCGCGACACCCATGTCGACGCCCGAGACGGACTGCATGATAGCGGAAACCATGGGGATGTTCAGGGTGATTGCCGGCTTCTCACCGCGCTTAAAGCGGGTCAGCGGCGTCTTAAGAGAGACGTTGTTGGGGATGCACTGCGAGGACGAGTAACCAGGGACCAGCAGATACTCCGAAAACGTGTGGGACTCACCGGGAAAGAACGTAGCCATGTTTCTCCTTTTTCCATGCGACCGGTCGGCTGCAGGCCTCGTAGGACCCAGCCCAACCTTGGGCGCCCAATACTGGGGAAGTATCTTAACGCACTTTGACTGCTACAATGCATGATTTAAGAAGAGCACACGAGGGTTTGACGCAGGCTTTGCGTTTGCCCAGCAAACACTTTAGCGGGAAGACGTGGAGCGTATGGAGTACAAGACGACGGCAAAGTTGGTCATTCAAGCGTGCGACAAGGATTTGCCGGGCGTGTTCGGCCACGGCTGCGTCTTGCTGCTGCAGGGGATTGCCCGCGAACACTCGCTCAACCGCGCCGCCAAAAGCATGGGCATGGCGTATTCCAAGGCCTGGCGCATCGTAAACGAGGCCGAAGGCCAGCTGGGCTGCAAGCTCATCGAGCGCGACGGCGCCCGCGGATCCACCCTCACCCCCGCCGGCAAGCGAGCCATAGCGGTCTACGAGGAGCTGCAGGCCGACATCAACAACGTCATCGCCGCCAAAGCAAACGACCTCATCGCAAGTATTAAAAAGTAGCTAATTTACGAAGGGCGTTGTCTAGGGCGGACGCTACGACCAGGGGGTCGTCGGTGCCGGCGAAGAGGCGGACGGTGCTCCCCTGCTTGCCGCGTGGAGCCGAAAGGCGCGTCGTTGCGCCGCCGGCGGGCGATGTGCGAAACTCCCCGGGCAAAGCATCGAACAGCTTGCCCGCGCTACGCTCGATAAGGTCAAATTCAACTGCCGGGCCAAAGCCGTGCTCGAGGATTCCCGTTGCAACAGCATGGTCGGGATGCGAGCTCAGTCCGGGATAGCGTACGTTGCGCACCATCTCGTTGGCGGCCAGATACTCGGCCAGCGCACGCGCGCGGTCGAAATGTGCCTGCATGCGGACATCGAGCGAGTCCAGCCCGCGCTCCAGCACACCGGCCTCGTCAGCAGGCATATCAAGCTTGGCCAAGCCACAGCCCTCAAGCAGGGCATGCACGCACTCAGCCGCGGCATCCACACGATGACGCTTGAGCTGCGAGCGCGCCACCGAAGCGGCAACGAACTTGCGCGGCGCCTTACCAGCACACACGCGGTCGAGCGCCTCGAGCGGCAGCACGGCACCCAGCCGCAGCGGATCGCAGCCAAAAGCCGACGCCACGGTGTTGTCAACAACCAGCAGCGCATGGGCCTCACGCGCCGCCCGACCCAGCGCACGCAGATCGGGCACACGCAGACCAAACCCGCCGATGGAGTTAACGAACCACCACAGGTGCGGCCCCTCGGCATCAAACGAAGCATCAAAGCCCTCGGACGCAGCGGCAAACGCCTCGGCGGACGGCGAGCCCACCAGCGCGACATCGCAGCAATCAAAGCCGCTCGCAAACGCATCGACAAAGTCGTCCGCAAAGGCCACCAGGCGGTCACCGGGACGCACAATCCCCAGCTGCGACAGCGCTGCCGGCACATGCGGGGCCGCAAGCAACCGCGCCCCACGGGCGCCGGCCCTCAAAGCCCAGGCCTCTTCTAGCTGCTGTACGCCCATACGGCACCGTCCCTTCAAAACAAAAACCCACGATGCGGGTGTTCCCCGCATCGTGGGCAACGGCTGCAGTATAGCGCCGATATGCGACGAATCGCCTAGATGCTGAGCGCATGATAGTTCACGCTCGCACCCGGAGCGTCAACGGACACGCCATAGGCCTCGGGATAGATGCGCGTCGAAAACACGAGTGCGCCATCGTTCACAAACACCTCGACCGACGAAACATCGCCAACAATGCGCACGTTACGAACCTCGTCGACGGGCTCCCAACGCACGGTGCGACCGCAGCCGGCAGAAGCGCGGCTCTCATCGGTAAATCGCATCTCAAAGCGCGCGGGCAGTTCGCCCTCGGCAGGCATAAACGACAGCCTTAGCTCGCCATCAACGGTTGTGGTAAACGCGCCGTCGACACCGTCAACAACAACGTCAAAGCAGGTATCGCCGGCAACCTCCAACGAGCCCTCCCCCACACGCACCGAGGCATAATGGCGCTCGATCTCGCGCGCCGGCTGCTGCAGCACTACGCCGCCGGCACCGGCTGTAAGCTCACGCGGCACCGTCATACAGTGCTGCCAGCCGCACGCCACGGTGGGTGCGTTGCCATAGGTCGGCTCATCGGGCATGCCCATCCAGCCGATCAGAATGTGGCGACCATCCTCGGACGTAAACTCCTGCGGAGCATAGAAGTCAAAACCGGCGTCCCACAGGCGGAACTCGCCCAGCTCATAAGCGTCATTGCCACCCGTAATGTCGCCCGTTACAGGCATGTAGCCAGCGGCATACACATTGCCGCGGTCCCAACGACCGCCCTCAAGACCCTGGGGCGAGAAGGACAGCCACTTCGCCGGTACACCGCCATCCGCCTCGAGCTCAAGGTATCCCGGACACTCCCACATAAAGCCAAAACGCTCGGGCGTAGACACGCGGCTCTCGAGCTCCCAACTCAGCATATCGGCCGAGCCATACACCAGGATCTCGCCCACATCGCGCCCGGCACCCTCGCCGTGCATGGCACAAAAACGGCTCTCGACATGAGGACCGTCAACGCGACGACGCGCGCCCAGCACCATGTGATAACGCCCGTCCGCATCACGCCACACCTTGGGGTCGCGCACGTGGCAGGTCAAATCCTCGGGATAATCATCGGACGCCAGCACCACGCACTTTTGGCTGAACTCCCGACCGGCAAGGCCATCAACGCTCTCGACATAAACAGTATCGGCGCGGCGGCCGGTATTGACGTAGTCGTACGTGCCGTCTGCATCGGAAAGCTTAACGTTGCCTGTGTACAGTACGCGAATGCGGCCGTCCTCGGCAAGCGCGGAGCCCGAATACACGCCATGGCAATCGAACGGCTCGTCGGGCAACAGCGGGGCGCCAACATATTCCCAGTTCATAAGGTCGCGGCTTGTGGCATGACCCCAGGCCTTAACGCCGCCCTCGACATCAAACGGCGCATATTGAAAATAAGCGTGGAACACGCCGCCCGCTTGGCAAAGACCGTTGGGGTCGTTGAGCCAACCCGCCGGCGGCATAATATGGAAGCGCTGGCCATACGCGCCATGACCGCACTCAGTGGCGGCGGCGTCAACAGCGGCAACCAGCTTTGCAAGATCGCGACCAAGTGCATTAGACATATCAAAGTCCTAACAGATCGAAAGTTACAAGGCACCAGAGATCGGCGCCCGATGCTGGAAACACCCGCGAGCATACAGCCCGCGGGCATTCCCTTAATCAAAAGCTCTTAGGCCTGCTCGGAAGCCTTGGGCTCGTCCTTGTACAGGACAAACGAGACAGCAAAGGAAACCAGCGCGGCGACCGCAAACATGATTACGTACTGTACGGGCTGGGCCAGGCACAGCAGGATGCCGAAGATACCCGTAACGCCCGTGCCGGAGGCAGCCAGCGAAGTGAGTGCGCAGACCAAGGCACCGCAACCGCCGCCGATGCAGCCGGCGATGAAGGGCTTAAAGAAGCGCAGGTTCACACCAAAGATGGCAGGCTCGGTAATGCCCATGAAGGCGGACAGGGCCGAAGGAAGCGCCAGACCCTTGATCTTGGCATCGCGGGTCTTAAAGGCAACGGCGAGTGCGGCGCCACCCTGAGCGATGTTGGCAGCACTGGCGATGGGCAGCCAGTAGGTCACGCCATACTGGGCAAGCTGGCCCAGGTCGATGGCGGTGTACATCTGGTGGATACCGGTAACGACCGTGGGGGCATAGAACAGGCCGACGATAAAGGAACCGATGCCGAAGGGCAGGGTCAGCAGGGCCTGGATCAGACCGAGGATGGCGTTCTCGGCCCAGACAAAGATGGGGCCGACGGCAACGAGCGTCACGAGCACGGTCACGAACACCGAGACGAGCGGAGTCACAAAGAGGTCGAACATCTCGGGAACGATCTTGTGCAGGCGCTTCTCGAGGAAGGCCAGAATGGCGCAGGCGATGACGATGGGGATCACGTGGCCCTGATAACCGACCCACTCAAAGCCGTAGACGCCGGGGATGACGGTGACCATGGTCTGAACGCCCTCGGAGGCAACCGTATAGGCGCTCTGCAGCGAGGAGTTGATGAATGCACCACCGACGACGGCACCCAGATACGGGTTGGCGCCAAAGGCCTTAGCGGCGGAGTAACCGATCAGGATCTGCAGAATGCCAAAGGACGTGCCCGAGACCAGGTCGGCGATCTTGTAGATAAAGTTATTGGTGTCGAGCGCGATAAAGCCGTTGGAGGCCATAAAGTTGAGTGCGCTCATAATGCCCAGCAGCAGGCCCGAAGCCACGATGGCGGGGATGATGGGGACAAAGACGTCGCCGAGCACCTTAATGGCACGCATAAAGATGTTCTGCTGCTGCGCCGCGGCCTCCTTGACCTCGGCCTTGGTGGCAGCCTCGACGCCGCTGAGCGCAATGAAGTCGTCGTAGACCTTGTTGACGGTGCCGGTACCAAAAATAATCTGGAGCTGGCCCTGGGCCTCAAAGACGCCCTTTGCGCCGTCGATATTCTCGAGGGCCTCCTTGTTAACCTTGGCGTTATCGGCAATCACCAAGCGTAGACGCGTGGCGCAGTGTGCGGCCGAAACAACGTTGTCGGCGCCACCGACGTTGTCGAGCACCTCTTGGGCTGATTTGCGGTAGTCCATGACTTCCCTTTCCTCCAACGGGCGCATGTGCACCCGGCCATCTTTGACACTTACACTGTAATCGTTTTCAGTTTCATATGTCTGTAATCGTTTTCACAGTAGGGTGAACGGTAGGAAAAAGCCGGCGAAAGGTAGTTTTAAAGCAAAAAGAGGCGGCTCAGAGGCAGGCAGACGTGCCCAAAGCCTAGACATTCATAAGCTGATGGCCGAGCTTGAGCGTCTTTAGACCACCCTCCCCCTCCACGCCATCGAGCGTGTTGAGCAACATATTGGTCGCCTCGACGCCACTGGTCAGGTAGCCATAATGCACGGTGGGAATGCCGCCCGTCAGCGCGCGCAAAAACGCGTTGTCGCCAAAACCGCTCACGCGGTGTATGCCCTCGCCCATACCGCGAACCTCATCGATGGCACGCAGCGCGCCCGCCGCCATGGTGTCGGTCGCGCAGGCGACAAACGAAACATCGGGGGCATCGGCAAGCAGCTCGCGCGCAGCGCGATAGCCCGAGTCGAGCGTAAACGAGCCCAGGCGAATCAAGGCAGCATCGAGTGGGTTACCCGCGGCGCGCAAACCGGCCTCAAAACCGCGACGGCGTTCATAACCAGCCGCGCGGTCTTCTTCGGTAACTCCAATGTAGGCAATCTTGCCGTCCACGCGACCCGCAAGCGCACGGCCCAGCTCAAAGGCAGCCTCGTAATCGTCGTGATAGACGCACGCCGCACCCTCGACATGTTGGCCGATCAACACAATGGGCACACGGCACGACTCAATCGCGCGACGGTGCTCGTCGGTGATCATGGTTGCCACCAGCACAATGCCATCGACCGGGTGGTTTTGGAATAAATCGAGGTACTCGAGCTCGCGATCGGGGGCGTTATCGGTATTGGCAAGCAGCATCTGGTAGCCGCGGCGGCCAAGCACCTGCCCGATACCCGCCGTAATGCGGCTCACAGATTCCGAGTTGATCTTGGGCACGATGACGCCAATGAGCTTGGTGGAACCGGTGCGCAGCGCGCGAGCCTGGCTGGATCGCACGTATCCGGTCAGCTCGATTGCATGCTTAATGCGCTCGGCCTTGTCCGCCGAGATATATCCACCGTTGAGGTAGCGCGAGACGGCGGCGCTCGAAACGCCAGCCAGCTCGGCCACATCTTT
Organism: Collinsella sp.; assembly: GCA_036312785.1. Taxonomy (GTDB): domain Bacteria; phylum Actinomycetota; class Coriobacteriia; order Coriobacteriales; family Coriobacteriaceae; genus Collinsella. Next base: position 20,577 of record JAXJNG010000007.1, on the reverse strand, counting down.
CATCTTTACCACGAGCACCCCTGTCGTTGAAATCGCTTTCACCATGATACCTGTTCGTTCCGGCGTTCTAACGAACGCCGGACTGCTCGACGCTGCGCGGGCATCTGCCGGGCGATCTGCCGCTCAAACCGTCGCTCGCGTACATGAAGTACGCGTCGCTCCTCTTTCGTGGCACCTCGCCACGGCAGCTGCCCGCTCGCTGACGTATGCTCGACCAGGAGCGCCCCTCTTTGTGCAATCTGCTCGCTAGGGTTCTACCCGTGATATTCGCCGTTGTATTGGATGAGCGTCAGGTCCTCCACGCCTTCGAGCGCGCGGATGGCGTCGGCATAGGGCATGTCAACGCCATCCGAGAACACCTCGACGGTCATCTCCGCCTTGTCGCCGCGCATGGTCTTAGATTTGACGGTGAACTTGGTGCGCCCAAATGCACGCACGATATCGTCGCCGGTGGTCTGGCCCGTGTAGTGGATGACCATCATGTACACGCGCGCCTTGTCCTGGTGGCTCGCAAAGCCGGCGATCATCACCACGATCACCACCGCCGTGAGCGTCACGAGCGCATACATGCCGGCTCCCGCCGTAATGCCCGTGGTAATGGCCCAAAACAGATACAGCAGGTCGAGCGGGTCCTTGACCGCCGTACGATAGCGGACGATTGACAGAGCACCGACCATACCGAGCGAGATGACCACGTTCGTCGAGATCGCGAGCGTGACCATGCAGGTAAGCACGCACATGCCCACGAGCGTCACGGCAAAGCTACGCGAATACACCACGCCGGTAAAAAAGCGCTTGTACACGTAATAGATCAGGATGCCCATGGCGAGCGCCACGAGCAGCGAAAGGCCGATCTTGGCAGGGTCGACCTGGCCAAACGCCTCCAAGACGGAGTTCTTAAAAAAGTCCCTGGTGCTCATGGTCTAAATATCCCCTCGGTTCTCAAAATCCGATTCCCAGTAGTTAAAACCGCGCAGGTAGGCGGTCTTTTCGTAACACAGGCAGTACTTGGAGACCGCCGTAAGCTCGGCCGCGCCCGGCGGCACCATATCGCGCACGAGCTGCGGGCAAAACTCCGTAAACTTGACCTCCATCACCAGCTTGCCGGGCTCCAGGACCGGCAGCGCGGGCAGCGTCGCGTCAAAGATATCGAAGCTTCCCACCGCGGCACGCACGTTCATGTCAAACGTAATGCGCACGGTGCCCTCATCCATCACCCACGGCTCGCGCTCGTAGTCCACGATGGTCCGCGGGCGCATCATGTTGCAGATGCACTCGATGTAGAACTCGCGACAGAGCGGATAGGGACTCCTTAGCAAAAAGCCGTAGTCGCCAGCCAGAATCTGCTCAAACTCGCCACGTGTGAGCGGCGCGTCCTCCTTATAGATCCAGCTACCGTACTTCTTTTTGCGCTCGAGCTTAATCACCTTGTCGCTGCCGTTATAGATGCGCACGCGATACTTTTTGCGCATGAGAATACCGGCATCTTTTTCCTCGTAGGCCGAGTTGCAGTAGTCGTCAAAGTACAGGCTGCGAATGGTGTAACCGCCCGCCCGCGCATGCTTGTCCAGCTTAAATACCGGCGCCATGCGGCAGGCCAGCGCAGCGCGCTCGCCCTCGTTGATGAGGTACTTGAGCTCGTGGCGGTAACGCTCCTGCGTGGTTCGCGCGGGCGGAGCCGCCAGACGCTCAAGCAGCGCGCTAGCCCTCCTCATACGTGTCCTCCACGACCTTACCGCCGTCCTGCACGTAAAAGCACTTCATGCCGTACTGCTTGCCGTCATCGGTCACATAGTAGTCAAACGCATCTTGCGTATAGCCGTCGGAGTTGGTGGCACGCACGCGCACAAAGTACTGACCGGTATCGGGGGCATCGCACGTTACCTCCGGCAGCAGCACGTCCTCGGCCTTAAAGATCACGTCAGTAATGGCGTAATCGCGCGCAAGCTCCACGGTATAGCGAATGTCGCGCGCCTCAAAGTCGTAGGACGCATCCCAGTTAACGCGCAGCTTACCGTTATCGATCTGCGGCACGCCGATGTAGAACGGCATGGGCTTTTTATAACTCTCACGAAAGCTCTTATAGTTCTCCTCGATCTCGGACGGAATCGCCGCGGCAATCTGCTCGTATTCGTCCTTGGTCACGGGCAGATTCTCCAGGTCGGGCGCAGCAAAGACGAGCGGCTCCGTGACCTCGCGATAATGCTCGACCATCTTACTCAGACGCTCTTCGGTCAAATACGAGCGCAGGTCCTTGACGGCGCTATCGAGTTCGCTGCGGAACGACTTGCTGCGCAACGCGCGGTTAAACAGCACGTTGCCCCAGTAGTTGCTCACGCCGCGCTCCCAGCTCGCATAATCCGAGAACCCCGTCAGGCTCAACTCGAGTTTGCGCAGCATGCCGTCGTTGTCCCAATCCAAGATGTACCAGACTTTGGAGTTAAGCGGGCTGTAAAGATAGCAGTTACGGTTCTGCGTATCGCAATTGCCCGTCAAGATCTGAAACGCCATCCAATAGACCAGGTTCTCGGTATCGAAGTAGGCGTCGAGCACATCGTCGATCTTTTTCGTATCGTCGTTGAGCGCATCGAGCATCTCGATCAACTTGGTATGGTCCGAGTCGCCCTTAATCTCGAGCATGCCCTCAAACGCCGTCTGGTTATAGTCGGGGTCATCCGCCAGCTTGATGGTGTCTTCGAAGCGATGGAAATCGAAGCTGTTCACCTTATAGAGATGCCCGCTCTTATCCAGACCGTGGGCCTTAAGCGCCGTCTTGTTGAGCTGCTCGACCTGCGTAAACAGCCCGTAGTCCTCAAAGGTGTCGTTAGATTTTTCGGTCTGGTCGCACACCCATAAGTGCACAAACTGCGTGCGCAGGCCCATCATCTGGGGAATGCCACGGATCAAATCGTAGGCCATCTTGTTACGAAAGCGCATGCCCTCGCCCATATGCTTGTTGAGCGCAATCGCACGCTGCTGGCGCCACGTGCCCTTGCCCTTTTTGAGCTCCACCTTGTAGTTCTTTTGCGTATAGGTACTCGACGTCTGACCGCGCACCTGCACCGTGGCGTTGGGCGCCTCCTCGCCATATCCGACCTCGCCAGCAACGGGGCCCTTATCATCGCCTGGCTGTAGCAGGCCCATAACCTGATAGCGCGTCACGCCCATGTCGGCATAGTCGTAGACCGAGTACGTATTGATCTCGACCCAGCTGTGGTCCGTGTTCTCGGAACTGTTGCCGCGCGAGACCGTCAGGTACATGGTCACAATGCCCGAGTCGTCATAGACCTCGTACAGCTCATCCTTGTCGCGAAGGTGCTTGGTCTCGTTAGACGCATCGGCCTTTTTAATCTTGTCCTGCTTCTTGGTCTTTTTTGTCGAGGATTCGTCCTGAGAAGAACAGCCCGTAAGCAGCAATGTGCCGGCAGCCGCCTCAATCAGGCAGCGGCGAGACATCAACTTATCGATCATCAGAACCTCCCCAATGTTTTTGGAACAGGCGAACCACCATACGTTCAAACGCACTGCGCGGATCACCGCCCACGCGCTTGTCCTCGTAGCGTTGCTCAACACGGTCGAGCACCCGGCCAAGTTCGGTAAACCAGCCCGTCTTGTCAGTAGCCACAATGGGCTGCTGGCTCAGGATACGATACGGTAAGTTGGCGGTATAGGTATCGAGCCGCAGCAGCGCCACGATAAAAAACACCGCTGCACCCAACAAAAAGCCAAAGCCGTAAAACTGCTGCGGCAAGAGCAGAGAAACGGCAGTCGCCAGCCCGGCCACATCGGCAAACAGCCCCGAGGCCAGCACGGCCCCCTTGTAGTCGGTAAAGTACAACAAGATGAGCAACACCGTATTGCCCACGGCATACAGGCCGTAGCCCACGCACAACGTGCGAAAATACCCGTGCATCAGGTTATTAAAGCCCAACGGTAGGGCCGACAGCACCGTGGTCTCGAGCGAGATGACCGCCGCCGTCACAAACAGCTGCTTGAGCGCACAAAACCGCAGTTCTCGGTTGAGCGTGGCAAGCATTTCCTCCTCGGCCACCACAATGTCGCCCACCACGCCGCCGTCGTTGAACAGGCTGTAGTAGTCGCGGTAGCGCGGATAGAAATTGACCTCGACCGAGACCACAAAGTTGACGGACGTGACCAGGATCGTCAAAAACGCGATGAGCGCCGGCACATCGTGGTAGGGCGCACCATAAAACAAGCCCTTGACCTGCACGCCAATGGGACCGGCCCAAATTATCACCAAGTGCGCAAAGAGACCCAGGTTGGTAAACAAGCCCGTGAGCGCCAGCGGAATAAACTGATCGAGCCACTGCAAAAAGAGCCAGGGGCTGCGTTCGCTCTGCGGAAAATATCGGTACAGCAGCACCACGTCCCAGGCGAGCATGACGCCGTAGCCCAGAGCAATTGACGTCAACAGGCCCTCGACCGGCGGCAGTCCCAGCGCCAGCGCGGCCAGGGCGCACAGGCACGCCACGCCAATGGCAACCGCAAAGCTGCATAGGATACCGCGGTAATCCTTGATGGCCGTGAGGTAACTCATGCCGTTCCAGTTGACGATCATAATGTTAAACAGCCACAGGCACAGCAGTCCCTGCAGCAGCGTGGCGCCCGAGAACAGCAAAAAGACGCCGTAGAGCACGGTGCCCGCAACGAGCATGATGGCGTTGGAGCCCCAAAACGAAGGCAGTATCTCATCCTCGCGCTCGGCAAAAAGCATGTCGGCCAAAAAGCGCGTGACCGGCATGGAGAAAAAGCTTGTAAGCGTAAGCGACGCCAGCAGCGTATAGGTCACCATGCACACCAGCAGATCCTGGTTGGCACGGCCCACACCCCACAGACCGCACAGCACCAAGATACCCACCTGGAGCAGCACGCCCAACAGCATGGGACCCGTGCACACAATGCCGGCGTAGCCGTAAGCGCGCATCGTGGCAAACAGGCCCTTGCGCCTAAACAGGCGCTTGAGCTCAAAACCGATTCCGGCCACCGGCTACTCCCCCTCTCTGGGCAGGTCAAACGCTTGCGCCGTCTCGTCGTACAGCGCGCGATAGTTGGCGAGCATCTGCTCGTGCAAGAAGTACGTGGCAACGCGACGCTGGCCGCGCTCCCCCATCTCAATGCGACGAGCGCGGCTTGTGCACATGCGTTCCATGGCATCGGCCAAGCCCTTGCGATACATAGGCGGCGTCACAAAACCTGCCACGCCAAAGTCGTCGCCCGGAGCGCCTTCAAGTAGCTCGCGGCAGCAGCCCACCTCGGTCGTCACGCAGGGACGACGCGCTGCAAGCGACTCCAGCACGCTGAGCGGCTGACCCTCGGAGATGCTCGTTAAAATGGTAAAGTCGAGCTTTTCCATGTACTCGACCACGTTGACACGACCGGTAAAGATCAGGTCGCGCACGCCCAGGGTATCGACCAACGCGTGGCACTCGGCGCCGTACTCCTCGTCGTCCACGCCGCCCATGATGTGCAGGCGCACCTTGGGCAGGCGCTCGTGCAGCTCAAAGAAGGCATAAATCATGGTCTTGACATCCTTGATGGGCGCCAGGCGCACCACCGCGCCAATGTCCACCCAGCCGTCATCGGTCTTTAAGGGAATATCCTTAAAGCGATCGAACTGGATGCCGTTGGGTATGACCAGGCATTTGTCCGCATCGCAGCCCATATCAATCTGCGTCTTGCGGGCGTTATGGAACAAACTCGTCACGTGGAAGGCGCGGCGGTAGATCTCCTCCGAAAGCAGGTAGAAAAAGCGGATCCAGCGGTCCTTAAACGACGGCACCACCCAATCGGCGCGAATGATCTCTTCCTCGCGCTCGCGGGTATAGATGCCATGCTCGGTCAGCAGCACCGGCGCATGGTGAACGCTTGAGCCCAAGCAGGCGAGCAGGCCACCGTAGCCGGTCGAGATGGCATGGTACACATCGGCCACCGGTACCTCGCTGCCCAACAGGTAGAGCACGGGCAGCAACATGGAGCGCATGGTGTGGAATGCATCGGCAAAGGGCGTGTAGGGGTACTCGGTCAGACACACGTCGCGAAAGATATCCATAAACGTGCGGCTCTGCAAAAACGAGAGCGGATGCACGCGACGGCGGTGGAAGATATCGAACAGCACGTCCCAGTCCGGATTGGAGAGCGACACCAGGCGGCGTAGCGCCTCGCGCTCGCGGTCGTTAAAACTGGCTTCGTGCTGCTCGCCCGAAAGCCGCAGGGCATCGTCCAGGAACACCTCGTGCACCTCGACCACGTTGCCGGGCAGCTCGTAGACAAACTTGCCGCGGTCGGCAGCATGTGCGCCGATCACCCATAGCACAAACTCATGCTCGGGCATGGCCTGGATATAGCCATGCATCCAGGTAGATACGCCACCGTGCACATAGGGGTAGCAACCCTCGAGTACCAAGCAGATTCTCATTTATCGCCACCCTCCTTGCGCTCGATCGTCACGGTCTTATCATTTGCCTTGAGCAGATACAGATCGCCCGTAAGGTGCGTCAGTTCGCCACCCGTCACCGCACCCGGCTCGCCATTATTGGCGCGGAACATGAGCCACGCCTCGTCGTGGAAATTGCCCAGGCTGAGCGTCCAGGCATCCGCGCTGGTATCCACGCTCACCGTCACGGACGAAAAGCGCTGGATGGCACCGGAGCACTCCGACGCCGTCTGGTGCCGCAGGTCGGGCGCGGATTTGGTAAGCCACTCCAGGTAGTCGGTCAGGCCGCCCTTGTAGACCTCCCAGCCCTCTTTGGCGCCGCGATCCGGATCGAGCAGGTCGTCCGGGTGCATAAAGTGCGTACTCACGTAGTGCATGTTGAGCTCGGACACGGCTGCCAGGCGCATATAGGAATCGTCGACCATGCCGCCCGAAACAATACGTGGCTGCTCCACAATGCCATCGCTCGCCACGCCAAACTCCTGAACGTAGGGCAGGTCGGTACCGTCCTCAAAGTACGTACTGGCAATAGTCTTAATGCGCGGAACGTCAGCGCCGATAAGCTGGCGCGCTCGGGCCGAAAGGATATTCGACGGCGGTACGTAAACCGAGCCATGAGCGTTGGGCAGAACCTCGTCCTGAAACGCGATAAGTTCGTTGAGCGAAGCGACGAGCGTCTCTTTGTTCTTCCAGGTCTTGTAGACGTACAGCGTGCCGTAGTCGGTGTCCCAGAGCGCGAGCGGCTGATGGTTGTAGCCGTGAAAGCCCAGCTCGCCGCCCATCTGCAGCAGCATGCCGCCAAAATATCGAAACTGCGTGGTATCGGGTTGGCGCGCGGGCTCGGTCTGGTTGACCGCGTCCTCGTAGTTTTCGATCATCACGCCGGTATAGCGAATGCCATATTTTTGCGCGAGCTTTTGCAGATCGGGCCACCAGACCTTGGTGTAAAAATCCGCAATGGAAAGGCCGTAGTCACGCTTGATATAAGTACCATCGCCCGAGGGCAAGGGGCTGGGAAAGTCGTCCAAATAGAACACGGCGCTGTTGATGACCGGATAGGCCGTAGCATCACCCAGCAGGCTGATCGCCGCGGCGTAAAAACCGCGCATGACCTTGTCATAGATACCGATATTGCATACCACGGTGCGCCCGCTACCGCAGTCATTCGACCAAATGAGCGGGACGCCCGCATCGCCAGTCTTAGCCCACACACGAGCCGTCTCGCGCAGCGATACAGAAAGCGACGAATCAAAGGGATCCGAGAGCTCGTAGCGCTCTCCCCCGCCCAGCATAAAGTCCTCACTCGGCACAATGCTTTCGGCTTTTACATAGTCACATCCGGCCGATTCAATGCCAAGCTTGGAGGCAATCACTTGCAGATAGCTCGAGTTATCCGGCGGCATGGCGAGCATAAGCGAACCGCCGGCACTCACCCAACTCATAATGTCGCTCAGGTGCGTACTGAGCCCATCGAGCGACGGCATGAGCAAAATCACGCGATCGAAGGAGGTCAGCGAGGGAATGGCATCCGCACCATCCAGGGCAAGGTCAACGTCGCGGTGCGCGATCTTCATGTCGAGCAGGATCTGGTCGAACTGCTCCTTTACGTCCTCGACGCCAGCTTGATCGGAATCGGTAATGACCAGGCACGTGGGCTTTTGGCCAAAGATTGCCGAGGAGGCCGGCACCGCATCGTTGGCGGCAAGGATCCCCAGCTTATGCTGGCCCGCACTGTACTGCACGCCGGCACGCTCCACCAGCAGCACGGCGGCCATGACGATAAAAACAGCCCACACCACGAGGAGTCCCATCCAACGAAAGCGGCCTGCTCGGTCGCGGATATGTTGCGCCACGCTCATCTGGCCTCCTCCCCGTCGCGCCAAAACGCCAACTTTTCGCGGTTGTCGGCGCTCAAATACATATGTTGCTTGTCAATCGCATCGATCACACGGTGGACTTCGTCACCGTCGCGGCGCATCACGGCCAGGCGCAGGCAAAGCATCCAAACCTCCTGCTCCTCGGGCACGTCGAGCACCAGCTGGTCGGTCACGGCCTGCGCCTCGTCGATCTGTCCGACATCGGCCAGCGCCGTCGCGTATCGAATGCGCAGCTCAAGGGCATCCTCGCACTCGCAGCGACGCGCAAGCAGGCGCGCGTACTGTTGGCGCTGAATCTGAGCCACGCGCCCCTCGGCCAAGCCCGAGCCTAAGTATTCACCAAGAAAATCACAGTATTCGTTGAGGTTTTGCGCGCTCGGGTCCGTCTTAAAGGCACGCTCCAGCTGCTGCAGTTTAAGGTCGGACTCCTTGGAGATCTGCGCCACCGCCGTCGCGGCATAGTGCGCCACCTCAACGTCATCGTTAAGCTTAGCCGCCTGCAGCTGCGCCAGGTACGCGTCAGGCTCCTCGGTGAGCATGGAGAGCATTAGGCGGCGCCGGTATGCCGGGTCGTTGACGATGAGCGCCTCCTCGAGCGGCACTACGCCTGAATCGTCCTCACCACTCGGTACCGACATACTGCGATGCAGGTCATCGTTGAAGCGCAGCGACTCCAGCGCAGACTCTTTCAGCCCCTCGCCAAACACCGCGCTGCGGACCGATAGCAGAACCACCAGCAACGGGCCCCACAGCGGCACCAGCACTATCACAGCCAGCATGTGCCCGCGCACCGGCAGCAGGCCCAGCTTCATGAGCGTCCACAGCATCAGGCAAACCAGCGCATGAATCAGCAGCAAGACGGCAGCAACGACAAGCGAGATCAAGCGGCACCCCCCTCACCGTCACCGATGTAAGCGATGTGCTGCAGCAGCGCCACGATGTCCTCGCCGTCGACGGGCTCCACCGCAATATGCTTTGCGCTCAGGCGCTCGCGGATAATGGGCAGATCGCACGCCTTTGCCTGACGCATAAGCAGGTAGAGCACGTCGCCGTCGACCAAGCCCGCCGCGTCGCTCTCGCGGATTGCCGACCCAATTACGCCCACCAGCTCGCCGACAGGCTCCATGCCCGGTACCACGCGCAGGAGCAAAAAACTCCCCATCTTGCTATCTGCCAGCGCCTGTTCCGCCGCGAGCTCTTGGCCAAAGGCAGCCTGCTTGAGCACGCAAGTGCCGTCAACGCAGCGTTTATCCTGCGCCACCGCCTCATAGTCAAAGGCACGGCCCAGCGCACTTTCGACCAGGCCGCACAAGATGCGGAACAGGTTTTGATAATAGAGGGTCATTTGGTTTTCGGCCGCACTACGCACAAAGATCAACACGGCGGGTGCCCCGTCGCGCTCGATCGTGTATCCAAACATGGGAAGCCCCGGCGTCAACTCGCGGTTCACCCACAGGTTCGAACGACCCCCGTCGCCCAAAAGAGATGCAAGCTGCTCAAGCGTGAGCGAACGTGCGGCATCTTCGGCAATCGCGGGACTTGCTGCCACCAGGCGTGCAAATGCCCCGCCCGAAACATGGTAGATCGCCACCGAATCGTTCTCGAGGATCTCGCCCAGAAGCTCGCAGCACTTGCGATAGATGTCGCGTGGGTTGAGCACGTCGAGCTCCTGCGTCACGGCAAAGATCTTGCCAAAGCTGTCGTGGCGGCCCACGATCTGGCGCCTGTACGCGCGCTTGTCCTCGATCGCGTCGTGGTAGAGCTGCGTAAGAAACGTATTACGGTTGCGCACGAAGTCGTTTTGATCGCGCTCCGCCCTAATAGCTTCGCTGTTGCGCAGCTGCACATAGCCGCACACGGCGCCCACCACAAAGTACGCAATAAACGGTAGCCAGTTGGACGGCTCGTAGAACAGACCCTGGAAGGTATAGCCGTACTGAGTAAAGTAGCCGGCTGCCAAACCCACCGACGCCAGCAGCGCCGCAACCAGGCCAAAGTCCAAGCCATACAGCGTGCCAATCAGCACCACGTAGAGCAGACGATAATCGAGCACGTTGAGCTGGGCCGATTGGGAGAACAAATGCTCCAGTACCTCGAACAGAACCCAGGCAACGCCCGTCTCTAGGCATTTAATAGGCAGCGTGCACATCTGGATGCGGTCGATGGCGGCGCGCAGCGGGTTGATCTTGTTGATGCGTCCAGCGCCCCAGCGAGCTTGAATGGTTGAGAGATCGCGCAGCAAGTCGTAGCGCTGAAACCAGCCATAGCGCACGCGAGCGACGTCGCTGGCGGGCAGGGCGTAGCCGGCAGAATCGCCATAGGCAACGGCAAGGCCGGGGAACAGCGCTTTGAGGGCCTCGCCCACCTCACCCGCCGTGTGGTGGAAGGTATCGGCAACATCGAGCGTCTCAAAGGAGGCGTCCCAGCTGTCGAAGATACGGCGTACCAGCACCGCAAGCTCCTCGGCACACAGCAGGGGAAACGCCGCATCCTCCGCGCCCTGCAGAGCGACCGATCCAGTTGAGCACGCGTCGAACAGCGGCACCAAAAACGGGTCCTCCAGCGCGGCGGACGCGGTATACAGGAACGGCACGCGCAGGATCTTGGTCTGAACGCCCTCGCTAGCAGCGTAGTAGCGGCACAGGTCGTTGGCTGCGCGGGCGATAATTCCCTTGCCCGTTCGCCCCGCGGCATCGGCGGCACCCTCGGCACTCGCGGGCCCCGCTACAAACAGCAGTTGGACCCGGCGACCCGCGCACGCACGAAAGACCGAACGCAGCTGCTCGATATCGCCCACGGTATCGGTATGCGGGGTAAGGTAATTAGACAGGTAGACCACGCGGTCGAACTCATAGGCCTGCTCCAAGTGCTGGAGCAGCTCTTTCCACGAGGCATGGGGCGACGACTCATCGCGACGCGTGTCCTGCGCGGCTACGACCTGCACATGGTCCCCGGGGAACGCCTTGGCACAAAAGTCATCGTCAACATATGCGGTGTTGCCAACAACCAGCACCTCCATGGCGCACCCCTCCCCTAAAATCCACTTTAGTCATAGTCAAACATGCGTATTTTACGCTGTCAACGCGAGTTGAAACGCCTTTAAGGCTGTTTTAAGAACTTTTTTAGAGGATGTGGGGGCCAGGAGAACTAAATAGTGAATCCAATCTGTGGCAGATAAAGCGGCCCCCATACTCCACCAGCAGCGACATTTTCAATAATGCCCCTTGCGTAGGAATACAGGTCTTGCATGCCGAAGCTAAGAGCCTCCCTATCAAATGCTTCGTCGTCTAAATCAGACGGAGCACGATAGATACCGGACACGGATATTTCGGAACGGTAATAGTGCCCCTCATCGCTGGGAATGAGCTCTATGACGAGGTTGAGCTGCCGAAATCTAGCTCCATTTTCATCAGTGAAGGCATTCGTTATGTCATTTCTAACGTTAAACTCACCGTCTGACTTATTAACTCCCTCCTTAGGGGTCATTCCGCCATCAAATGAAAACCTGTCGACTTTTTTAGACATGCATGTAATCGATGAAGACTCAATGCGCTGCTTCTTCAGAGAGTCCATTTACATCTCCAATCGGAAGAGATTCTCATCAACCAAAGGATCAGAATCCCTATAAGCAGGAACTTTTCCTCCTGGTATTACAGACAAAAGCGACGAGCTAAGACTTGCACTCCTCTCATGAGGAGACAAGCCGAGATATCTGCGGACCTCAGGAACATCGCGAATGAGCCTCATAAGGGTATTGGCAGTAATAGATTGTTGCGATGCGCCGTTCTCCCAACGAGAGGCCGTGGGCTTCGAAACACCTAAGACCGACTCAAAATCATGCTGTGTTAAGCCGAGATCTGAGCGCAAATGCTTTATTTCCGAGGGAGATAGAAGCTCATGAGCCTTGGCGTATTGCGCGGCAAGTGCATGGGCGAGCTTAGTCGCCTCTGCAACAGTCATTTCATCGTTGCCGCACTCGCAAACATAATGCTCAATTCCTTTTACGGTAATTTTCTCTCCACGGTAAATTTCAGTCATTGGCGCCGTGGTAAATTGCATTTCTTTGCCGCATTCCATGCAACGCATGACTCCTCCTTTAATGAATGTATCCATCGATGTTCGCAGACAAAACGTTTAAATGTGCATTTCCTTCGGAATCAATTGAAAACTTAACGTACCAATCCTCGCATTCAAAACCTCGGCACACGTAGACATCTGCGTAAACATCATGCAGAGGCCCATCCATATCGAGCGCGATGGATTTTCTAAAATCATCAGGCTTCAGATAATCAAATAGGTCAGCAAGGAAATGATCGATGTCCAAATAACCAAACTGATTCATCAGGTGTCTGCGCACCCTACCATTTACAATCATCTTTCCCGAGCGAGCCAAAGACTTCGCTTCGTCAAGTGAATATGTCGGTCGGAGCTTGGTTCGATTCATAACCACCCCTTAGTTAGCATAATGCTAACTATATTCGTCTTGTTGCCAATTGGCAACTCTATATGACGGTCCGCATCGGGCGCATTAACGCCTTTTTTGCGTCTATCCGGAAGTGCAGGGTAAGACCGAGATCTGGGGACCAGACCTTGGTCTTACCCTTCCACGACCTGCGGTTTTGTCGTCAAAATTCGAGTTGTGCTCGGAGGTTTTCGATTTCCCCGCACTTCCGAAATAACGACTCCGCATCGAGGGTTCTAACAACAAAGGTGGCATCCACGACAACACCTAGTAGCCGCGGAAACGTCAAAGGGTCGTTACCGGAAAACCGAACAACGACCCTTCTTGGTCATCGCCTCACGTAGAGTGCACGACGACAGTATCACCGAGAACCTCTTACCGTAACGCCCATCAACCCAATAGGGCACTAATGAGGAACGATCAGAAATACAGATGTCCGCTCCCCAAATCTCCATCTAAATAAAACTAGGGGATGCCCTCCCTTAGGAAGGAACCCCCTTGCAAAACGATGGCCTATAGCACGCCTTCGTTTTTCATTTAGGACATCATAGCGCAGCATCACTATTTCGAAGAGCGGTTGGACACAAATAGATTGAGAACATTAATCGCCGCAAGCCCGCCTACAAGAGAACAGGCAACGGTTGTTTTATCCAAACAGCCCAATATGATGGCGCCGGCCATCAACGTAAGATTAAGAAGTATCGTTCCATATTGCGCTCAAGGAATCTGCTCGGCATCAACCTTATTCATGACGTCAAGTCGAGCCGACTCTGCCCTCTACTGGTTTGCGATCGTGTCATAAGTCATGCATCACAACGGTAATCTGCCAAACAGGGCCATGCCCCCGGACGCCAGGCCGGTTCGCTACGAATCGGGCGCTACACCAACTTTCTCGACACTACCTTACCAATCGGTACAATCTCGCCTTCCTCGCTCAAATCACCAACGAAAAAGCCTCCGTATCATCGAAGCGATTAATTCGCTTAGCCAGAATCTCGCAATCAGAAAGGATGACCTCGATGAACTCCACGTCCTTATATCCTGCTTCATAGAGACGCACTTCATCCTATTCAATGACTTTGCGAGACGCAGGGCGCATGTGCTCAGGCGGGCTAGCGACAATCTCGACATCTCATCCGAGCTCTCCCTCGATCTCAAGGCAGAGTTCACATAGCGTGCAAAAAATCATTGCTTCGCCGCAGACTAGACACAAATCAATAATGCTATCTGGCGTTCGCTCGTCACGGACGAGCGAACGCCAGATAGGCATGCTTCACGGACGTCTGAACGAAACAGCATGCGGGAAACGGCAACGGATATCGACAGGGGCAATCATGGCTCAACTCATCATTCCGAATATATAGAAGGAAATCGCCATGCGCCTGTTCCACGGCCCGATGGTTAATCGAGTCGATGTGATCAACGAAAATTACTGAGACTTTATGAGACTTTATTATGGCAGAACCCCAATCTTTAAGTTTCAGAAGCTATCGATAGTCACTTCCAGTTTCTTTTCGAAGGGATTTCAGAGTTTTATCCTTCCTAGCCTTACGCCCATCAGAATTCCTAAGTGTGCCTGTTGGGAGGTCATGCTTCTTCTCGTAAGTACCAACCGTACAATCGCTTCTTGTTTTCCTGACTTTGCCAAACATATCTTTCCTCCTTAATTGGACGTAATTATAGCCGTGAAACAAACCGGCAGCGAACAACCTACCGTGCAGCATCGACATAATCAGGGCACGCAGCGACAACAGAACGTCCGAATTCAAAGCGAGACGGGTTCCCGAGGGGAAATGTAAGCGCAAGAGAAGCTATGCCCATGAAGCCCCTCTCGATGGAGACGAGAGAGAAGAAAGCGCGGATTGGCAACCATTGGAACGTCTTTCGCGACACCGCCATCCATCACCCATAGGCGAGCTCCATTAGTGCAGGCATAACGCCTCCGCTGGACACAGCCTTACCATAGCTCGCGTACTTGGCTAAAAGTGCATTGCAATAATCCGGTTCAACCTGTTTGCAAAAGCTCAGATGGCCTAAAACGCGATGGGCGTGATTAGGATCGCACTCGCGCATAAGCACCTGGTATAACGAGCGCTTTAGCTCTGCTTTTCTTTGAGGCCCCAGTCGAAGGACGCCATCGCAGTCAAGATAGATACCCGTGATTTTACGAAGGTGCCCTCGCCCAAAACAACGAGTTTTGTCATTATTCAAATCAAAACCCTTTTGCCGTAGGCGATTACCAACAAAAGTTGAAATCTCCGCAGAGTTTATCCATTCAGATGATGAAATGCAGATGTCGTCAGAGTATCGTGAGTAGACGAATCCTTCGCCTAGTCTAGCTGCAATCTCTTGGTCAAACGAAGCCATTATGCGATTGGCAATAAAGGGCGAACACGGAGAACCCGTTGCAAGAGAACCCCGATAACATGATAAAGCTACGAGAAGATCGATATCGTCTGCAGTAAGACGCGAGCGAGATTCAGCGTTTGTCGACCGATACGTTCCCCCTGAAAACAAATTCCTAACCATTTGCTGAGTGCAGGACTCAAAGAAATGGCAAATATCAAGCAGAAGAAAATGACTGCTCTTAGCATGGAGCCCGGCATTACGGCAGACACTTGAGCCCTTTTCGTAGGCTGTAGCGTAAGGAAGATCTATATCAAACTCCGTATTTATATAGTCCGATATCCAACACTGAACGAGCTTCAAATCTGGTTGAGGCGCAACGATCTTTCTCCCGCCGGCAGAAAAACAGTGATACTTATCTGTCGTTGAGCTCGCAAGGTCCAGTAGCTGGCGATTTGTCATTCCAAGATCGAAGCAAATTCTATCCGCAATAGACACCGGCAACACCTCCATACCCCATTGATCTCTTGCGAAGGATTACCCGCGCCCTCATGTTTGAGAAATCTTGGTCTTCGCTTCCCTTAAACATGAAATAGGAATCGAGGTGTATCGTGCTTTTAATCAGGGAGTCCGAACCCTTATTGCATCCCACTTTAGAAACAAGACCGGTAGCTCTCATCATGCAGCAAACATCCGACCAAGATATCGGAACGCCGGCATTTTTCATATCTGCATTTAAAATGGGTGAGTATATTTTAAGCTTACTAGCACGGAAACCTTTGGCCGCACAGTATATCGTTCGTAAATCGGTCTCTGACATGGGCCCCAATATTTGAAGCAAATCAAGTAACTCATGGACGAGTGAGCCCACGTTAATCTCGGATTCGTCTCGATTGATCTTCTTTCTAGCGGCCTTTAAGCCAGCCTTGCCCCGCTTAGTAGCATTAACACCAATAAGGAGTCTTAGTTCAGAAACAAAGCGGCACAAGTCAGGCGAAGACATCGGGTTATTTAAGTCTAAGTAAAAGACTTTGTTAAGCGAAGAGTCGCCCGTGGCTATTTCTTTCACTGGCCCATCAATCAAGAAGCTCCGAGAGCCCTTATATTGCTTTCCAACGGCAACAGAGGTAATCCAAGCAGCATGAGGCAAAGCGGAGAAAGCACCCAACTCGCAAAAAGATCCACAGCTCTCTGCAAAAATCAATATCCAGTCAGATATGTCGGCAAGCATGGCCTCTTGCTGAAGTAAATTAAGTCTCGAACCGTCCATTTCCGCCGCTACGTCTTCGGCAGTAAGACAAAAAACGTTTTTTAAAGCCTCGGTGTGATTGTTGGACACATAAGCTCTAAAGAATCGTCGAGAGGAATGCAGGCTCTGATCACCGCCGCAGGGAAAGATAAACAAGGGCAGTTTATTGACGTCACGATAAACCCTCAGATGATTTCTCAGGATATTCAAATCAGTTTTACTGATACAGTCGCAGAGCATTGCACCTCGATTCCAATAAGGACAAGGCCGCACAGGCCGTGCATATGGTTATTCCGTAGGCACGGTTTCGAGTCCGTGGCTATGGAATAACCATATGCACGGACCCGAATTGGTAAAAACGTCTCAGTCCATCTTTGACAGAGGACTCGCTCCAATCGGGGCGATCAATGACTAGCTGCGACCTTGTCTCAAGTAACTTTACCATCACATTAGTGTCTAAGGCTTGATATTAGCCGGCTATAAATAGAAAGCATGCTAGTCCCGCATCAAGTTTATACTGCAAAATGTACTCTATTGAGCAGCGAGTCGCCCATTCTCGGCCTATTCCTGGCTACTCTTCGCGGAGGATTTCATCCCGTTGTCACTCCCCCTTCTTCTTGCACAACACATGTATCGCGTGTTCGCCGAAGATCGCCGTGGACAGTTTCATCGCCGCACCCTTAACGGCGTTGAAGAAGTTCTCAAGAAACGGTACGTTCATGTCGTAGTAGTTCATGTTCCTAAACAGCGCATAGATTGCCAGAAACGTTCTTGCAATGACCACTACAGCACTCATTGCAAGAACGTTATAGGGCGACTGGGAAATCCAGATCAAGGACCTTAAGCCCAGTTGGGCAAACCAATCTCCAACGATCAACAATCCGTCTTGGGCAGTCTTAATAACCCATGGGGAAAGTAGTTGCGCATAAGGAGGTGACGCATAATTTCTTTCACAAATTGACAAACACATAGAGGAACACGATTCACGCGTCGTCATATGAGTTCAGGCGACCAAACAACAAATCATCGACGAAAGGGGCACGAGCCCCGTCTGCGAACATCGTATCGATCGACGATGGGTCGCTCGACGCGCTGCCCAAAGAGGAGGCGTCCGAGCTTGTCGGGGCCGAGCGCTACGGGAGGACGGCAGGCCGGGAGGCCTACCGCAGCGGTCGCTGCGCGAGGAGGCTCGTCACGGGCGCCGAGGAAGTCGAGCTCAGCGTGCCGAAGCTCCGCGGGGCGGGCGCGAGGACGGTGCGCGACGGGTTCGCCGAGACACTTGCCTACACGGAATTCCCGCCGGAACACTAGCGCCGGATCAGGACGAACAACGGAATCGAGCGCATCAACCGCGAGATCAGGAGGAGAGCGAGGGTCGTCGGGACCTTTCCGGACGACAACTCACCCCTCAGGCTGGCGACGGCGAGGCTGAAGTACACAGTGGAGCGCGAATGGGGCAAGAGGAGGTACCTGGAAATGTCCAAGCTGGAAAAGACGGACAAGCTGAAGGGAAAGGCGGAGGGCAAGAAGAGAAAGGGACCGAGGACGGCTAAACCAATTTGCGAAAGAATCTTGACGGTACCTTAATGCCCACGATTTTCTCGGTAACATCACGCGCGAGCTTCTCGAATTCAAAACTATCCAACGCTTCGTAGTTGTAACCCATCGCAATACCATCCAACAGGAAAAGCAATTATTGTTTTGCAAGCAATATGTTAATAGAAGCTGATAATTTAGTTTTCAAATCAAAGTTGCAGCTCATAGGAGCGCCAACGGTTATCTAGCCATGCAGTCCGAACGCATCCGGGCTTATCAAGCCAGACGATTGGCGCAGGGTCCCCTTGAACGCATCTGAAGTCAGGCGGCCTTCAATATAGGCTTCATAACAACGAAGCAATGTCTCAGTTGATAGAACTGCGATTTCAGTTCTCTGTGCAATAGAAATCTGCTTCTCAGGGAATGGATCGCGCTCTTCGGGTCTTAACTCAATTTGAGATGCAAATATTAAAACACCTTTGATTTTTCGGGAGTCGCCTTCGGCCTCCATCTCATCCATTTTAATTTGGACATGATCGTATGTCTTTGAAATATGCTGTCGCTTCAGCCCGCGGCCGCTGCCTTTAATCTCAATCAAATAGAAAGTGTCATCGTAAGAGAAGTTGAAATCCTCTTCCTTATTGTCTTCAAAGGTTTCATCAACCTCAGCAATCTCGGCCAAAAGGTGCCGAGCATTATTTTCAAGATCAAAATCTTTGGTACAAAGGACTGACTTAATATCCCGATAACTAGAAAGGACTTTCTCAATCCCTTTCTTCTCCTCGTTCAGAACAGCCATTTGTTCATCTATTTCTTTTACTCGCGCTCTTTGTACTGTCTCATCATGAAATTCAACTTCATCCAGCCAATCAGGAACGCAAGTGAGCTGGCTTTCAGTTGGAAAAATTCCATTAATAACCGCCGATAGGTCCTCATTGTCATTTACCTGAAGAGTTGTAGCGGCAAAAGCCTCGGAGATTAGAACGGCTGAAACTGTTGATGCGTTCGAAAAAAGAAGGGGCTTAATAGGATGCAGTATCGGTGAACTGAAAGAAAAATCCGAATGAAGCTCTCTGTCTGCAAGTGCCGTTTTCGATTCTCCAAAACAAATGGGCAGCGGAAAAGGAAACAATTCGCATATCGGAGAGTCGGCAAAATCCTTAATAAAATCCTTCAGAAGCTTATTACGCTTATATCTCTTAGCGTCAATGCGTGAATCATATTCGTAGAAATATGAATACAAACAGTTTTGCGGAAGCAAGATGATGCATTCAGATTTTTTTGATTGCAGCACCATCTGACTAATCGAAGCAATATCTGCATGGTCTTTTAATAATGACACATCGCATGGATCGCATTTCCATAAATTCTCATCCTGCAAGTCAATGACCGTTAGCTCAAAGGCATCAAAGGCGCTCGCATTGCTGAATTCTCTTATCGTAAGGTCGGTTGTTTCCGCGAATCCACAACCCTGTTTTCTATATACCAATAACTGAGTCTTCATTACATAATCCTCCAATAACCAGAATGGATAAATCCCGTGTTCACAATTAATCGCAGTACAGAAACCATTTATCGGCTGTAGACACGATATCCCGCGCCTACAGCCGAAATGAGCCCGAACCCTTAGTCTCGCGGAGGGAAGGGATCGAACCCATGGGAATCCCTTGCGCGAATTCTGCCGTCAGGGCGATGGATAATCAACTCGGACTGTTGGTTAGAGCTAATGATTCGTCCGCGATTTATAGCATCGCGTTGTGTCGTCGTAACGAATGAAGCGCGACTCGCCCCTTCGCCTTTAACCTGCCAACTTCCGTCCGCCCGCTTTGTAACGTGTTGATTTCTGCCCTTCATGTTCACCTCGCCCTCGAAACCAATTCATCAACGAATCCACAGCACAAGACTTTCAGCAAGTCGCTCATGCTGTTCCGTTTAGATTTTAAGCGCCGGTGCGGACATGAACTTAGCGCGCCTTGAATCCCATGAATCCGATAGCCAAACGCGTAAACAGTCCGCAAAGACAAATGCATGCACGATTTAACCAGCCAAAAATAGGGGGCGTCAACCTGCGCCGATGTCCCCAATGCGAACACGCTATTTGCCACATGAGCCAGATCCCATACGCCAGCAGCACACCCCCTACCGCCCCCGCGCGCGGTAGCGGGCCTCGGTTGCCTCCTTGGCCGGGCGCCACCAGGACTCGTTCTCGACGTACCAGTCGATGGTCTGCTTCAGCCCCTCGGCGAAGTCGGTGTGGGCCGGCCTCCAGCCGAGCTCGCGCTGCAGCTTGGTGGAGTCGATGGCGTAGCGGCGGTCGTGGCCGGGGCGGTCGGCGACCCAGTCGAAGTCCTCGGGGTCCTTTCCCATGGCCTCCAGGATCATGCGCAGCACGGTGATGTTGTTCCTCTCGCCGTCGGCTCCGATGAGGTAGGTCTCCCCCATGCGGCCCTTCGTGAGGATGTCCCAGACGGCCGAGGAGTGGTCCTCGGTGTGGATCCAGTCGCGGACGTTCTCGCCGCGGCCGTAGAGCTTGGGGCGCACGCCGTCGACGATGTTGGTGATCTGCCTGGGGATGAACTTCTCCACGTGCTGGTAGGGGCCGTAGTTGTTGGAGCAGTTGGAGATCGTGGTGCGCAGGCCGTAGGTGCGGGTC
>JAXJNG010000006.1:0-40780 GCA_036312785.1 Collinsella sp. | reverse complement strand
TCTTCAAGTACATAGAGCTCTATTACAATAGGGTGCGCATGCATTCCACCCTGGGCTACATGTCTCCAGTGGAATACGAGCGGCAATACGCTTGAGGATCCTTAAAAGAAAGTCCAGTTTATCCTTCCCACTCCAGTCGCTGCAGGACCAGTTCTCCTGGACCAACGGCTATAACAAGCGCTATGGCCTGTTCTACATCGACTTTGAGACCCAGAAGCGCTATCCCAAGGCGAGCGCGTACTGGTACAAGAA
Organism: Collinsella sp.; assembly: GCA_036312785.1. Lineage (GTDB taxonomy): Bacteria > Actinomycetota > Coriobacteriia > Coriobacteriales > Coriobacteriaceae > Collinsella. The sequence continues at coordinate 40,528 of JAXJNG010000006.1, read as the reverse complement.
CGTCGCGGAGACTGGCCTGCTCATGGCCTAACTTTTGCCGCATACCCCCTGTCGGCCGCATGCGAATCCCTCCACGGGTTCGTATGCGGCCTTTTTGTTTTGGCTCGGCCCGTGCGGGCCGTTTATCTCGATCTGTAACATCTAGCAGGGATTTTCAATCCTAACTGTTATAGATTTAGACGAACGGGCGACCAGGGCTGAAAGATCTCAATCTGTAACACGTAGCCCACTTTTAACCGTCTAACTGTTACAGATCGAGACAATAAGATAGTCAAATCCGAACTTTCCAAGCAGTTATGAACCATGGTTTCCAGTTTTCGGTATCACGAACATACTTTCGGTATCATTTAATGATATTATGATATCGAAAGTATGTTCGTGATACCGAAAGGAGCCGCATGCGCCAGTTCGATTACACCACAGTCCCAGCGGAACTCGAAGCAACTCCAATCACCAACCTCCTCCTCTCGATACGCGAGCATAAAGGCCGTCAGCTTGCTCTGAGTCAAGTCAAACCCGAGCTTCTATCGTCCCTAATGGAGGAGGCTAAGATCCAAAGCACCCGATCCTCCAACGGACTTGAAGGAATTGTTACCACCCAAAAAAGACTCAAAGCGATCATGGCGTATTCCGCCAAGCCAAGCTCCCGCGCAGAGGAAGAAATCGCTGGATACCGAGATGTGCTGTCGCTTATTCACGAGCAACACGATTCCATTCCCGTAACGCCATCGGTCATTCTGCAGTTGCATCGTGACCTCATGGCGCACACGGCAATCTCGTATGGAGGCCATTGGAAAGATGGCGATAACGAAATCGTCTCCATTGACGATCAAGGTAATCGATTTGTGCGCTTTAGGCCCCCTTCGGCTCTAGCAACCCCGGGACTTATTAAAGAAGCCTGCCAGTCCCTCAACGATGCTTTATCTCGCCAAGTTTGCGATCCCCTCCTTATATTGCTCCGCTTTATCTTCGATTTTGTTAGCATTCATCCCTTCAACGATGGCAATGGCAGGATGAGCCGGCTCCTTACAACGCTGCTACTCGAAAAGACTGGATACGACGTTGCGCGTTACATCAGCATCGAACGACTTATTGAAGACAACAAGGCGCTCTACTACAACGCCCTCGCTGCAAGCTCCATTGGATGGAATGAAAATCAAAACACCGAAGCACCCTTTATCCGTTTCATGCTCGGAACAACCCTGGCCGCCTACCGACAGCTCGAGCAGCGTACCTTAATTGAATCAAGCACTCGTCCCATGTCGAAGCAAGCGCGCATCGCTGTTCTATTTCAACAGAGACCCGGCGTCATTAAGAAATCCGACATCCGGTCCAACTGCCCCGATATCAGCGAGGTAACCGTTAAACGAACCCTCGGTCAGCTTGTTAGTTGCAGCGCAATCGAAAAAACAGGAGCGGGCCGTTCGACGGGCTACATACTCAAAGACGTCCATGCTCTAGAACTATTCTTGCAATCCACAATACCCGATAGCGAGGCCGCAATAACAAAAGAGGCTCCAAAGGATAAGCTCCTTGAACGTATAAACCACGCCGAGGATGAAAACAGAGAGGGGCTCTATGAAGACTACGATTCATTCTCAAGGGGCATAAAGACGAAATACGGAGTCTAGTCATACCCCAGAATAGCCTCATCCTTGTTGCCCAAAGTTATTTGCGCGTCATTGTAAAGCGATAACCCCTGCGCCGGCAGGGGCAGAAGTATCGTCTACTGCGCTAGTTAGCAGATGACCTGCGTGTGCTCCTCGATGGCGGCGCGGTCCTCGGCGGCGATGCCCGGTTCGCACACCACGGCGTCCAAATTGTCCAGTCGACAGAAGGTGTAGAAGTCGCGCTTGCCAATCTTGCTGGAATCGGCGATCAGATAGCGCGAGTCGGCCTTGCTAAAGGCGAGCTGCTGGATGCGGCCCTCTTCCATGTTAGACGTAGACACGTCGCCGTCCAAAATGCCGTTTGCGCCGATAAAGGCTGCGTCGATCCCCAGTGCGCGCAAGGTGTCCTCGGCCGTGGGGCCCACAAAGGCGGCAGTGCGGCGGCGGTACACGCCGCCCACCAGGCACAGTTCGCAGTCTTCGCGCGCCTCGAGCAGGTTAAACACCGAAAGCGAATTGGTCACAATGCGCAGGCGAAACGCCGGCAGCATCGAGGCCATCTGCTCAACCGTGGTGCCCGTGCCCAAAAAGATGGTCGAGCCTTCCTCGATAAGCTCCACAGAACGGCGCGCAATCTGCAACTTTTCCTCGGCATGCTTCGTGCGCTTTTCGCTGTGCGAATACTCATGGCGCAGCATAGCGTGTGGACGGCCCTGCGCACTGCGGGCTCCGCCGTGCACGCGCTCGATCTCGCCCAGGCTCGCAAGCTCCTCAAGGTCACGGCGGATCGTCATATCCGAGACGCCTAACGCATCCGAAATCTCCTTGACCGAGACCGTTCCCTGTTCCTCGAGCAGCTGCCGAACCTTATCCTGTCGCTCCGCTTTAATCACGATGAGTCCTCGCTGTTCCACGCTCACGTCAATTCAAACAATAACGAACAAATTGTATCAGACTCGCGCGCGTCAGAAATGAACGCCCGCACAGCTCCAATCATCACTTTTTTGAGAAAAATACCCCCTGCTTTAGTGGGGTGTAGTGATAATCCCGCCTGTTCGCGCTACAGTTTGTCGGAAATACCTCGATGTTAGGAACCAAATGATCACTTCCGAGCTTTTCGGCACCGCGCCGTGCGGTACCCCCGTTCATCGTTACACCCTCAACGGGCCCGAGATCTGCGTTCGCATTATGGACTATGGCGCCACCGTGTTGGGCATCGACGTGCCCGATATCCCCGGCAACGTGCGCGATGTGGTGCTGGGCTTCGATAAGCTCGAGGATTACTTTGACAACCCCGCCTGCTTTGGCGCGACCATCGGACCTGTGGCCAACCGCACTGCAGGTGCCACGATCACCATCGCCGGCACGGACTGGCATATGCCCGCCAACGAGGGCACCAACAACCTGCACAGCGATCTTGAGCATGGTCTGCACAAGCGCGTATGGGACGTTGAGCTCGACGAGGTCCACAATGCCGTGCGCATGACCACCTCGCTTGAGAACGGTGAGCTGGGCCTTCCCGGCAACCGCACCTTTACGGCCGTGTTTACCGTGACGCGCACCGGCTGCTTCCGTATCGAATATGGCTGTGAGAGCGACCGCGCCACGTACGTGTCCATGACCAACCACACGTACTTTAACCTTGCCGGTCACAACGCCGGCATGGACTGTGAGCACTTCTTTGTTGCTAACGCTGCCCACTACCTGCCCATCAACGAGCAGAACATCCCCACCGGCGAGATTGCTCCGGTCGAGGGCACGCCGTTTGACTTCCGTGAGCTGCGCCCCGTCGCGCCTGGCATGGAGGCCGACGATCCACAGATTAAGCAGGCACGCGGCTACGACCACTGCCTGTGCATCGATGACTATCAGTACGGTCGCAACCTGCGCCGCGCGATGCACGTCGAGGAGATGTGGACCGGCCGTGAGCTGGACTATTACACCACTGCCCCGGGCGTGCAGCTCTACACCGGCAACTGGCTGGGCGACGAACACGCCAAAGACGATGCCAACTATGGTTGGGGCGCCGGCTTTGCCCTCGAGGCCGAAATGTATCCTGACACGCCGCACCATGCGCTGTTCCCCCAGGGCATCGTGGGCCCCGGTCATCCCTACAGCAATGTGATCGAATACCACTTTATGAGGCACTAGGCCCACAACGCGACATATCGCACAGCAACGCCCGCCGGCACACCGCCGACGGGCGTTTTTCATCTTTTGGGCTCTTTTTCGCTGTGACTGTATGAATGACATATCAAAACTATGCCCATTTACTACGCTTAGCCCGGGATGCTCGACCATGCACCGGTTTTTGTTAAATGCGCGAGCCGTCTACCTGCGGTTTTGTTTTTCTCAAATTCGACATGCTCGGCGATAACCGATCAAACGTAGTAAATGGGCATAGTTTTTGACAGGCGGCATCGCGCGCGTCCCTCGCAAGGGCAAAATGATCCGTTTTCCTCCGTCCCCAAGGGATCAGTTGAACAGATTGTCGATGGGATCGGGGGCGGAACTGGGGAGATAGCGGATTTCTAGCTCTATGCCGAGTTCTTGCAGCTCTTTGAAGGCGGCGATGTCCATATCGTCTACGGCAACGGCAGGCGTTGCAGAGCGTTTGCCCTCCCCTGTCTGCATATGGCCAATGCTGATCTTGGTTATTGGCACACCACCCTTAACCAGCGCGAGCGCATCTGCGGGTGAGGCCACCATGACCAGAATCCATTGACGCGGCGTTGCGGTATGAATGATATCGATGGCCCTTTGCACCGAGAAAAACCGTGTCCACACGCCCTCGGGCACCGCGACCCTCATAGGCGCCCACTTGCGCGAATCCGCCGCAATCTCGTCGTTAACGATCAGGACGAGGTTGGAACCAACCGCCTCATTCCACAGCTCAACGTCTTGCCCGTAAATAAACCGATCATCGATGCGCGTGAGAAGAATCTTGGGTTGAATCATCACTGCCCCATTCTGCTTGAGACCCGTAAGAGCAAGACATCACGTCTCCAATATTAGTGCATTTAAAGTGAGAAAAGCCGTCAGAACACTTGCGCGGATGTGCGATGTCCCGTATCATAGACAGCCGTTGACGCCTCAGTTGCGTCACCACATGGCCGCCAGCGTAGCTCAGTTGGTAGAGCACCGCTCTCGTAAAGCGGGGGTCACCGGTTCGAGCCCGGTCGCTGGCTCCATTGCACAAGATAGCCGCCTTCGGGCGGCTTTTTTGTTACCGATTTCAGGCGCACATCCGCCGGAATTCGCCCACTCGGTGGACTTCGGGTTTAATGCTTAGGGGCGGGGATTTACCAAAGTGAAATTTTAATGAAAAGAAACCCAGCTGCAACAATTGCCATGGCGAGGGCTCGAATTGGCCATATAGATCTAAAATAGTCACGATACCTTCTCTTTTGCTGGAACGATATATCTATACAAAGTTGCGAGCGGAAAACAAAAATACGTCGATTGCTATCCGACAAACGGGTCTGGAATTGCATTCACCGGCATTTCGGGGCAGATTGATACACATGTACGAAAGGGAACCTATGTGGTGCGTTGGGTTGGAGCTGCTGCAGGCCCGATATGGATTGCGGTCTTGCGCCCCGACGTCCAAATAGGTTTCTTTCTCTAGACGGGAAGTTGCTCATGGACGCCATATATGACGGGGATGACTGGGTCGATCATTATACTTGGCGCCTGGTCGGCTCGAACGACAATGGGGATGTGGTGTTTGATGGACTATGTCCAAAGCATCTCCATCCTTTTGTCTCGTCGTTAATTGAGAGTTCCGCTCGTGTTGCCCCCTACAGCTCGGCATCGCTTCATGATACGGACGTTTTGAAGACCATAAGGGAGTCAATTGACGAGGGCACGATGAGCGGCCCGCTGTTTTCTCGGCTTGTGGGGCTAGATGAGATTGGCTCGAAACGACTGCTTGCGGGCGAAAAAGTGGAACTCACTTATCGGTCGATGATTTCAATCCTGCGGCTAGCCGATGTTCTTCGCAAATAAATGAGGCTTCCCTATTCAAAAACAGAAAACCCCGCCAAACGTGATCCCCCTAGGGAAACACGTTTGGCGGGGTCCTAGCGTGATATCCCTAGGGGAATCACGCCATCAGACGAACAGCTCAGCCGAGCAGCGTGCTACTCCTCCCAGTAAGCATCTGCAAGCAGCTTAAAGCAGATCTTCTTGACCGGCTGCGCGCCATCGCCCGAGAACTCGAGCGTGGGCATATGAGGCTCGCCGGCAACAAACAGCGCAAACTTGTCGTCAGCAAGATCGCCGGCGATCGAAGCGTCGGAATCGACCAGATCGTAGTCGTCCTTCTCGTCAAACTCCTGGACCAGCGTCAGACTGCCCGTGGCAACCTTAAAGGCCTCGCGACCCTCAATGTCGATCTGCAGGTCGTGATAGCGCTGATGCGTCTCGTAGTGGGCCTCGGCCTCGGGACGCGTCGTGGGAGCCATGACGTTCGCAAAGACCTTGTCGCCCAGAATCGGATGGCTGCCGACCTCGAGCTCCGCCGGGTCGTTCTCCTCGAGCCAATCGATCAGCACGTCGAGGCCCTTGAGCATTCCGCGGTACTCCTCGATATCGCCCAGTGCACCGTAAATCATCTAAATCCCCTCTCGGATCGTTCCTTTGGCGGCTACTCGGCAAACGCGTTACCGACGCTGTTGCCACCCACATACGTCTCGACCAGGGTAAGGTCGGGATTGAACACGACAACGTCGGCGTCGCGCCCCGACATAATGCTATCGCACTTGTCGTCGACATGAGCTAGCAATCGATGCCGGGGCCGACGCCCAAGCCCTTACAGCTCGGTCACGACAACGCCGTTGTAGACCTCGTCCCAACGATCCATAACCAAGTGGCCAGTCATAGGATCCATGGCATTGAGCTTGCCGCAGGTGTTGGCGGTACGTAGCACCGTCTCGTCGTCTGCGCCAGCAGCAATGGCATGCGCGAAGCCAGCGATAGTGGAGTCACCAGAGCCCGTGGCGTTAACGGCAGGGATATCGGGCGTCTTTGCGCGGAACGCACGGCCATTGTGGAAGCCAACGGAGCCGGCAGCGCCCATGGACACGACGACCCAGGGGATATCGGAGAAGCGGGCATCAGAGGCGAGCGCGGCGCGGAGCTCGTCCACATCGTCGGTGGTAAAGCTCGTGCCCAGAAGGCCGTTGATCTCGGTCAGGTTAGGCTTGACCAGCTCGGGCTTAATTTCGGACTTAAGGGCGGCCTCGAGCGAAGCACCCGAGGTATCGAGCAGCACCTTGGCGCCGGCGTTCTCGGCAATGCCCGTGATCTTGGCATAGTAGTCTGCCTCGACACCGCGGGGCAGAGAACCCGAAATGGTGACGACGTCGGCCTTGCCCGCAAGCTCAGTAAACTTGGCGGTAAAGGCATCGAGTTCCTCGGGGGCAATTGTCGGGCCACTCTCGAGCAGCTCGGTCTGGTTGCCGGCGTGGAGGATGTTGAGGCAAATGCGAGTCTCGCCCTTGATGGGCACAAAGTCGTTGTTAATACCGTTGGCGTCCATGAGCTCAGCCATGTAGGCGCCCATGTGGCCGCCGAGCAAACCGGTTGCCACAACGTCGTCGCCCAGCTGACCCAGCACACGGGCCACGTTGAGGCCCTTGCCGCCGGCGGTCTTTTCGGGCGTCACGCGGTTGACGTCGTCGATAATGAGCTCATCGAGCTGATAGCGCGTATCGACAGACGGGTTCATCGTAACGGTGAGGATCATTTTTAGCTCCTTATCTCGCAGGCTCCTTATGCCTCGCGATACGAGTCGACAAAACGGAATTACAGAATCTCAATCGTGAACGAGCGGACGACGGTCTCCTTGGGCTTGGCGACAAGGCAGCCGCGCTTATGCTCAAGCACGTCGTCCTCATCGGAGCAGGTCGAGAGACCGCCCCAAGGCTCAACCGCCACAAAATCGCCCTCGGGCTTACTCCACACAATGAGATACGGGAAGCCCTCGAAGCTCAGGCGAACGCCCTTGTCCTCCCCCTTCTTAGAAAGCGTGACATGGCGGCTCTCGAGCACGTCAAAGATGGTCTCCGCAAAATCGAAGAGCTCGTGCGACAGGGGCAGCGTCTTTCCCACCATGGGGTTCTTAGAACGGTTTGCCACGTCAATCAATCCGGTCGAGGGCACGGCGGTGCAAAGCTCCGCAGCCTCGTCTTTCTCAAAGCGCAGCTCGTAGTCCGTATAGGCCTCGCCCTCATCGAGCGGACACCTAAAGCCGGGATGACCGCCGATAAAGAACGGCATGTCCTCGGTTCCCTCGTTGGTCACCTCATAGGAGACGCGCACGGCGGTATCCTCGAGCGCATAACGAGCGACAAGCTTAAACGGATACGGATAATCACTCAGCAATGCGGCGTTATCCTCCGAAGCCAGGCACATCGCCAGCTCGTTCTCGCCTTGGCTCAACAGCTTCCACTCCTGTTTGCGCGCAAACCCGTGGCGAGCGAGCTTTACATGATGCCCGGCAAATGTCATGGCGCTGTTGTCGCGCAAGCCTCCGCAAATCGGGAAGCAAATCGGTGCCTGGCCGGACCACACGGCGGGATCGCCCTGCCACAAATACTCGCGTCCGTCAGCCTCAATCGAGGTAAACGAGCCGCCGGCCGTGGAAACCTTGATAGAAATCGAATCGTTGGAAAGAGCGTATTCCATTATCCATCCTTTCGAACAACTGCTTTTTGCTCGCAAGAACCCGTCTCGGCCCTGACCAAAGGACAAACCCGCACGTTCATCGATGCGTCCGGTATCCCCGCCATGTAACGGGGTACCATACAGACATTGATGCAATTACAGCTGAAAGGCCTTCTTATGCGAACCATCATCCTCTACGCCTCGCGCCATCACGGCAATACGAAAAAGCTCGTGGACGCCATCGTCGAGGCGCACCCCGAGATCGATACCCTCGACGTGAAGTCACTCGGCAAAAACGAGTACCCCAACCTGCACGAATATCATCTAATCGGCGTCGCCACGGGCATCTATTACTCCGAGATCGACAAAGATATGGCACGCGTGCTCACCAATGTGCTGCAGCCGCAAGACAAGGTGTTTGGCCTCATGACCTACGGTGGCAAAAACAAGTGGTACGGCAAGGATATCGATGGCATCTGCCGCATGAAGCAGGCCATCTTTATGGGTGTCTACGGCTGCCCCGGTTTTGATACGTGGGGGCCGTTCAAGCTCGCCGGCGGTGTCCAAAAGGGACACCCGACCGCTGAAGAAATTAAGGGCGCCGTCGACTTCTTCGACAAGATCGAAGACGAGTATGGCGACATCATCGTCGAAGAGTACGCCAAGCGTGAGAAGCGTCTAGCCTACGAAAAGGAGCATCCTGCGGGAGGTCTTGTGGCCGGCGTCAAGCGCACGGCAAAGAAGATCGCTAACAAGCTGTAACTGTGAAGGTGCTTTTGAGCGTTTAACCCATACGGCGGGTCCGAGCAGATTCGGGCCCGCCGTCTTTTTCTATCGTTACTCGGTAAAGGCGTTGCCGACGCTCTGGCCGCCAACATACGTCTCGACGAGGGTGAGCTCATGGTCGAACACGACAAAGTCGGCGTCGCGACCCGGCATGATGCTGCCGCACTTATCCTCGATGTGCGCGGAGCGTGCCGGCACCTCGGTTGCCATGCGAATGGCGATATCGGCGCTGGCGATGCCCCAGTCGACGATGTTCTTGACACCCTGGGCAAGCGTGAGCACCGAGCCGGCAATGCTCTTGCCGTCAGCGAGCCAGCACAGGTTGTCCTTCATGATGACGTCCATGCCACCACTGGTGTAGCTGCCCTCGGGCATGCCGCCGCAACCCAGGCAGTCGGTGATGAGCACCGTGTGCTGCCAGCCCTTTGCCTGCAGCAGTGCCTTGATGGCGGCAGGGTTTACGTGCTTGCCGTCACAGATGATCTCGGCGTAGGTCTCGGGCGTGGACATGGCAGCGCCCACGACACCGGGCTCACGGTGATGCAGGCCGCGCTGACCGTTATAGGTATGCGTAAAGCAGCTGGCACCGGCGTTGATGGCGGCGATGCACTCATCGTAGGTGGCATCGGAGTGACCGATGCTGGTCACCACACCCTTGGCGTTCAGAGCAGCCGCATAAGCAGCGGCACCGTCGCGCTCGGCCGCCATGGCGCTCTTAACGATGCGACCACCCGCAGCCTCCTGCCACTGATCGAAGACCTCCTCGGAGGGATCGATGAGGTAAGCGGGGTTCTGCGCGCCCACGTGCTTCATGGTAAAGAAGGGGCCCTCCAGGTAGATGCCCTGAATGCGGGCACCGCAGAAGTCGGGGCCGCGACCCTCGTCCGCCTGAGCGATGGCGGCGCAGGCGTCCTTGATCTGCTCGACGCCATCGGTGAACGTCGTGGGCAGCCAGCTGGTGGTACCGCGACGGGCGAGCTCGGTCGAGCTGATATCGATGCCCTCGGGATCGTTATCGGTAGTTGAGTGGTTGTAGAAGCCATGGATGTGAGTATCGACCATACCCGGTGCGATCCACGATCCCGTGTAGTCCTTAATCTCGCAAGAGGGCTCGTCGGCCTGCCAGGCGCCAAAGACGCCATCCTCGACCATAAGATAGCCGCCCAGTTGCGGGCCTGCCGGCAAGAAGAACTTGTCAGCCTTAATTGCGTACGTGCTCATATGCACTCCTCGCTTCTAAAGCAGTTGACTGTGGTGATGCTTATACCCAGCTCACGTAAAACAAAAAGCGCCCGCCCGCCGTTATGAGCGGACGGGCGCCCTTACAGGGGGACGCGATTAAGCGGTGAAGGGGTGAATCGTCACGCCCTTAACCACGCGGTTGACCGTGCCAGTGGGGCTCGGCGTGTCGGGCGTGTTGCCCACGCGCACGGAGTTGAGCAGGCTGATAGCCTGGGCAAACATCACGAACGGCAGAGCAAGGTAGCCCTCGGGAAGTGCCTCGTAGCCCTTAAAGGTGAAGGACTCGCCCTCGTAGACGGTGGCACCTTCCTGCTGAACGGCGATGGTGTGCTGAGCGATTTCGTCGCCACCGATCTCGTTGAGGATGTCGATGTCGTACTGACGGGTGTAGGCGTCGTTGTTGACGAACACGAAGACGAGCGTCTTATCGTCGACGAAGGACTTAGGTCCGTGACGATAGCCCATGGAGGTGTCGTAGGAAGTAGCGACCAGACCGTGAGCGAGCTCAAGGATCTTGAGCTGGCTCTCCTGGGCAAGGCCACCGAAGGAGCCAGAACCCAAGTAGGTCACGCGGTTGAAGTCGCCAGCCAGGTAATCGGCGATCTCGGGCTCACGGGAGATGACCTCCTCGCCCATCTTGGCGATGGTCTCGACCCACTCGGCCTTCTGCTCGTTAGAGGCAGTGTCAAAAATAAGGGTGGAGAGCAGGGTCATGCAGGAATAAGAACCGGTCATGGCGAAGCCCTTGTCGTTGGCGCGCGGAATGAGCAGCGTCAGCGCGTTGGGATCATCGGCAGACTCGACGGCGAGCTTGCCCTCGGGAGCGCAGGTGATGTTGAGGAACTTGACGTTGTGGACGAGCTCCTTGGCAACGGCAACGGCGGCAAGGCTCTCGGGGCTGTTGCCAGAGCGGGCAAAGGAAACCACGAGCGTGGGATCCTCGGCGCGTAGGAAGTCGCGCGGGGCGCTCACGATGTCGGTCGTGGCGATGGGCTTAAAGTCGTAGAGATCAGTGTTGCCAGCGTGACGCAGGTACGGGGCGCAGGTATCGCCAACGTAGTCGGACGTACCGGCACCGGTGAAGACAACGGACAGACGGCCCTCGCCCATAGCGCGAGCCTCGGCCAGGAAGGCCTCGATGGCCTCCTTGTTCTCGCGATAGATGTTGAGCGTATCACGCCAAAGCTCGGGCTGCTGAGCAATCTCGGCCGTGGTGATCTGGGCGCCGAGCTCGGTGAGCTCCTCGACACTCTTCTCGAACATTTCTAATACCTCTCTCTAGAAGTAATCCTCTGACGTGCAATTATACACTTCAGTTGGTTATCTGGTAGTAACCAGTTAAATGCAAAGAATCATCATATGGATACGATGCGAACACTAGTCGCTACGCTGGTGGTAAACCTTGTATTTAAACTGATCGGCACGAGCAACCGAGAGTGTATACTCCACAACCTCGTTTGACTCGTTATACGTAGTCCTGACCAAATCGAGCACAGGCGAGCCCTCGACAATTCCCAAAAGGTGGGCGTCGGTGGGACGGGCTATGCTCGCATAGAACTCCTCTTCGGCCACGCGTATCTTTTGCTGAAAGTCTTGCTCAATCACATCGTAAAGCGGCTTACGCTCCAGCAGCGGTCGCTTTAGGGACAAAAATTGACGAACTGGTAGATAGCTGCGTTCGACCATCATGGGCATGTTGTCGGCAGAACGAAGGCGCTTAAGCTTAAAAATGCGATCACCTATACGCAATCCCATATGCTCGGCCAGATTTTTATCGGCCTCCATCTCGCAAAACTCGAGAATCGTGGTCTCGGGGTCGCGACCCATCGCGCGCATCTGCTCGGTAAAGCTGTAGGACTGCATAAGATTGGTTGCCTTTGCCGAACGGTCGGTCACAAAGGTACCGCGACCGTGCTGCCGAACCACCAGTCCTAAACGCTCCAGTTCCTGCAGAGCCAGGCGTACCGTAGTACGCGAGAGACCATAGCGCTCCGAAAGTTCGCGCTCGGAAGGAATCATGTCACCGGCGCGATATTCATGGTCGATCTTTTCGGTCAGAATATCGACCAGCTGATCGTACAGCGGTTGCTTACGCGCTCCGATCGCCATCCTATCCTCCCTTTTGCTCGAATTCGGCTAGCTACCTAGGGTGCTTAGCATTATCTGTCTGCCACACCCGAATCATCAAGAAAACAAAAGCCGCGCGCTCTTTCGAGCACGCGGCTTTTAACATACACATGGCTTAAGGGGTCGGGGTGTGAGCCGCGTAGGGACACACCCCTCAAGCTAGAGCCTTACCAGATGCTCGGCCAGAGACCAAGCGGGCCAGCGCCCAGGATGCCAAGGACGAAGAGCAGCAGAATGCCCTTGGTCGGGGTCCAGCTGTGCTTAGCGAACATGTAGTAAAGCAGCAGCGTAAGCATAAGCGGGACAAGCTTCGGGACGATGGTGTTGAGGGTGTCGGCAACAGAGAAGTTGACCGGATCCTCGGTAACGGTGCCGTAGGTAACGGACTCCATGCCGTTGCCCAGATCGGTGACGCCGCACTCGACAGGGTTGCCGTCGGCATCGGTGGCGGTGAGGGCGTCGCCGTCCTCATTAGTCATGGCGATGGTACCGGCCTCAGCGGTCTCGGTATCGATGCCCTCCATACCGGTGAAGTTCTCGGCCTCCTTCTCGGAGACGATCACGGTAGTGGCGGAGAGGCCACGGGTGGTGCCGTTGGGGATCTCGAGGTTGATCTGGGTGCCACCCATGGTGACGACCAGGCAACCGACGACGAAGACGCCCATGATGGAAGCGGCACGCGTAAAGGCCTGCATGTTGGCGGTCAAAGCGTCAATAGCGCTGGTGCCAAGCTTGTAGGACCAGTTCATGAGCCAGAAGCGCAGAGCGAACTGGACGGCGTTGAAGATCACCAGGAAGATGATCGGCGCAGCGGCGTTGCCGTTGATGGCCATGTTGGAGGTGATGCCGGCCGTGATAGGCACGAGCGTCAGCCAGAACAGGGCGTCACCGATACCACCGAGCGGGCCCATTGCGGCGACGCGGACGGCGCGGATCGTGGGGATGTCAACCTTGTTCTGCTCGAGCGAAAGCACGATGCCCATAACAAAGGTGACGAGGAACGGGTGGGTGTTGAAGAACTCCAGGTTGTGGCTCATGGAAGCCGCGAGGTCGTTCTTGTTGGTGTGGATCTTCTCCAGACCGGGGATGATGGAGTAAAGCCAGCCAGCGGCCTGCATGCGCTCGTAGTTGAACGATGCCTGCAGGAAGCAGGAGCGCCAAGCCATCTTGTTGAGGGTCTTCTGGTCGAGCTGCGGAGCAGGAGTGAGATCCTCGTAGTGCTCCGGGATCACATACTCATTAGATGCCATCTTCGAAGTCACCTCCGTCAGAAACAGCTGCACCCTTCAGCTCGGTCTGCTGCTGGAAGTCCCAGAAAGCGATGCCGAAGCCGATGAGAGCGAGGATGAGCAGAGCAGGGGTTGCCAGCGAATCGTTGGCAACGGTGATGAGCGCGAGGCCAAAGCCCATGAGGAAGAAGCCCCACATATCGCGGTTCATCATAACCTTGAGCAGGACGGCGAAGCCGACGAAGCGCATCATGCCGCCTGCAGCGGACAGACCGGTCTGCAGCCAAGTCGGGATGGCAGAAGCGATGGTCTGACCGATGGTAGCGCCAGCGATGAAGAACAGGGTGACGACGACAGCGAAGATCAGGCCAAGCAGAGCCATGGCGAAGTAGTTCAGGCGCTCGATGCCCTTGGTGTCCGCGTTGTGAGCCATGTTATCGGCCGTGGACATAAGCGGGGACATAAGCGTGAAGACCAGGGTAACGCCAAGCTGGCCAAGCAGAGCGAACGGAATGGCGAGGCCGACTGCCGCGTTGGGCTCGAGGCCCGTGGCGATAGCGAGAATGGCTGCCATGATGCCGCCGATGACGGCGTTAGGCGGCTGAGCGCCTCCGATCGGCATGTTGCCGATCGTCATGAGCTGATAGGTACCACCCACGAGAAGACCGGTGTTGAGGTCGCCAAGGATAAGACCGATGACGGCGCCGGTGACGATGGGCTGATAGAGAGACTCGAGGAAGTCAAACTGGTCGATTGCCGCGATGAACGTGACGACGAAGACCAGAGCGATCTGGATGATCGAGTATTCCATCTTGCTCCTCCTTTCAAAATGAATGTACGCACTTTGGATATCACGTACAGAACGTCAGGGTTTCACTCCTGACAACGTGGATCACGAGGATTACGAGAAGAGCTTGCTCGTGTCCTCAACAGGCGTGCTCGGAACGCGCCTGATCTCCAACTCCACCCCCAATTCCTGCAGCTCTTTAAACGCAGCGACATCCTCGTCGTTAACTGCGACGGAGGTGGCGACTTGGCGCTTTCCTTCCGACATGTGCATGTTGCCGATGTTTACCTTCTTTATAGGCACACCGCCCTTGACGAGCGTAAGCACGTCTTCCGGTGTTTCGGCCACGATGAAGATCTTCTGGCGCGGGCTCGCCTTGCCAATGACGTCGATGGTCTTCTGCAGGGAGAAGAAACGCGTAGCGACGCCGGCGGGAGCGGCCATCTTCATGAGGTTCTGGCGCATGGTGTTGGACGCCACGTCGTCGTTGGCGACGAGGATGAGGTTGGAGCCCAGAGTGGAGTTCCACTGGGTGGCAACCTGACCATGAACCAGTCGGTTATCGATGCGGGTAAGAAGAATGTTGGGTTCTGCCATGTTGATCAGCTTCCTTTCGATATTTGCTGACGACAGTTACTTGATCTCCTGAATCGCGTAACGCGAAACATCTACGACGGCTCCGGATCGGACTTTGATCTGGACCTTCTCGCCTTCGATGCCTTTGACGGTTCCGTAGATACCGCCGGCGAAAAGAACCTCCTGACCCGGCTTGAGCTCGGTGTGCAGCTCCTTGAAGTACTTCTGCTTCTTCTTCATGTTGATTTGCGACCAGATGGTGTAAATCAAGCCCATGATGACAAGCAGGCCTAAAAGGGCGACCGAGGAGCTCAGGACGCTGGCTCCGAAATCGGCCATTAGATGCCGTCCTCGTCGCCGAAGATATCCTCTTCCTCGGAGCCGGCAACGGATGCGACCGTCTGGGCGGTGATGCCCGTCTGGCCAACGGTCACGGCCTGCTCGCCAAGCTCGGCGAGCGTGGCATTGCCGCGGAGGAACAGGAGCTCAATAACCATGGGAAGGTTGGTGCCAGTCAGAACCTCGACGTTGTCGACATCCTGGGCAATCATCATCGACTGGTTGAACGGGGTACCACCGAGCAAGTCGGTAAAGACGAGCACGCCATCGCACTCCTCGCGCATGGCGGTAATAGCGGCGCGGAGATCCTCACCGTAGGATGCGGCCTGATCGCCCTCAAAAGGAACGACGGTAAAAGCAGGCTGGTCGCCGGCAACCATAGCGATAGCGCTTGCAAGGCCGGGTGCGAACTGTCCATGACCGGTAAGAATAAAGCCAACCATTCAAATTTCCCTTCCGAAGGTGTGTACGATCTGAGTCCGATGATTTTCGGAAGCCAGCGGGCACTTGCCCTTAAAGCTTCTTAGAAAGCGTTCTTTGAAGACCAGTGGTTTCTAAACTGGTAGTAACCACGTGATGTGTTGTTGTCACTATATCACCCCAGAAGAGATCGCTTTCGCTGATTCAAACAGTAAAACGTTTTTGCACCGCTCACGGTGATATTTCGACCGTTTACCGCTCGTTAACACTTCTACCTGCGGTTTTGAAACCGTTTCGAAACGCTTTGGCAAAAGAACGGATCTTTCCCGGTGTCTAAACAACGCAGGGCGGCTAAAAATAGCGTGTAGAAAAATTGCAGGTCATTGTGAAGATATGTGAATTGGTCTTTTTGACTTAATACCAGTTAGAACCAGTTTTGAGATTATCGGTGAACGGTAGTTTTCGACCGTTCACCGGTCACTTGCAATCGTTTGCAGTTGTTTTCCCAGATGAATTAGGGGAACCCGATGGAGCGCTTGTGCGATCACGGGAAGTTTTTGGCATTTGTCCTCATCCCCCGAACGCCAAACTCCGGCATCCAAAATGAGCTAATAGCTCACGCTAATCGTTTTCAATCATTACTTACTCAGTATACGTAATTATTTATCGTTTATCGTTAATTTTGATATGATACAAGTATCATCCAAAACGCCGATTGGAGGGGTTATGGTCCACCGAAACGCATCTATATCGAATGAAACCATCAGCCGCGAACAGACGATAGCCAAACTGAGGAAGCTCGCTCGCATCTGCAAATGGGCCACAATCTGCATTACCACAGCGCTCGCTCTGGGACTCCTCGCAGTCATTGCGATTGACCTTCTACTTATATTGCCCGGCCTCTCCCAAGGGTCGTGCCTCCAATCCGTAGAACTTCAAGCCGGCGAAGGGCCGTGCCTGGCTATTGTCGGTACCGATGCGCAGGCCCCACTTATGCTCGTCGCACACGATGGCCACACTGCCATAGGGAGCCTCTTGATGACATGCCTCGCGCTTACCATCGCGATAAGCGTGCGCAGGCTTTTCTTCAACATTGAAAAGGAAGGCAGGCCCTTTGACCTTGAATGTAACCAGACACTTCGTCGAGTAGGACATTTATTCCTTATCGGCGGCGTTGCCGTGAGGCTTCTTGGTGCCG
This sequence comes from Collinsella sp., assembly GCA_036312785.1. Classification (GTDB taxonomy): domain Bacteria; phylum Actinomycetota; class Coriobacteriia; order Coriobacteriales; family Coriobacteriaceae; genus Collinsella. Next base: position 23,545 of record JAXJNG010000006.1, on the reverse strand, counting down.
TAATCACGGGAATGATACTCTTAGGATTTGGCGGCAGCTTTACGGATGCGTTCGCCGGCCAGTTATTCGAGCCCTCCATGCTCTTTGCAGGCCTGATTATTTGCCTGATTGCCAGCATCTTCCGCTACGGGTATATCCTGCAAAAACAAGATGACGAGTTGCTCTAGGAGGAATCCATGATTATTCTGCGGCTTGACCGCATGCTCGCCGAACGCAAGATCTCATCCAAAGAGCTTGCGGAACGCGTGGGCATCTCCCAGGTCAATATGTCACGCATTAAGACGGGCAAGGTTTCTGCCATACGTTTTTCAACTCTTGACGCGATATGTCGGGCACTCGACTGCCAACCGGGCGATGTACTGGAATATATATCCGACGATGAAGCCGATAGCCTTTTTGGACTTAAAGATGAATAGCCATAATTAAGCCGCCAATCACGCCCTCAACGCAAAAAGTCCGCCAGAACGACTTCCGTACTGGCGGACTTTCTGCTGTCTATCGGCTAGATGCTCGATGAGCCGTGCGACTCTTTACGCAAACAGGCCGTAGATGCTGATGTTGGCCTTGGCGTAGAGGCCGTTGGCGTACTCGGTCCACTTGGAGCTGGCGCTCGAAGCCTGCGAAGAGTACTGCTGGTAGGCAGTGTAATAGGCGGTCATGGCCTGCTTATAGGTCGCGCTATCGGCCGTAAAGGCATCGTCGGCGAATGCCTTAGCGTAGGTGCCATCGGCGTCCTTCCAAGTGCCTTTCTCGCTATCCCACTCGTCACCGGCAAGGTTGATGATGTAGTCGGCGTAGTCCTTGCTCGCGGTCTCCTCGTTGCCGTCAGAAGGCTCGGTCGGAGCGGTCGGCATGGTCGCGGAGCTATCGCCCACCTTCTTCTTGTAGAGCTTCTGCAGCGTCGCGGACTGGCGGACGATCTGCTTGGCCTGGTCCTTGGACACGCCATACTGCTTGGCCATGGTCTTGTAGTCCGAAGTGCCGATGGAATCCTCGGCGTACTTCTTCATCTCCTTAGAGGAGACGGTAATGCCCTCGTCCTCGGCAGCATCGAGCAGAATCTTGTTGCGTACGTAGGACAGGATGATGTCGGCAGAGGGAGCGGCGTAGTTGCCATCGCCGTCCTTGACGGTATCGAGGCTGTACTGGCTCTCGATGGCCTCGCGCGCGGTGATGTCACTCTTCTTGCCGTTGTAGCTGTAGCTTGCTACGGTCGAATCGAGCTGGTCCTCGGTCAGGGTCGACGAGCCGACACCCTTGCCGCCAAAGCCGCCATTGCCAATAAAGAATCCGACCACGGCAGCGATCACGACGGCAACCACAAAGGCGGCAATCATCGTCTTCTTATGCTTGGATGCATGGTCGTCCACGTCGGAGTCGTCGTCCTCGTCCTGTTCCTCGGGCATGAGGTTCTCGTCAGCTGCGTCCGCGGCGATCTTTGCCTCCAGGCGAGCGTCCTCCTCCTCGGCGGTCGTGTCGGCGGCAATATGTTCGGCAGACGTGCCGGCGACCAGGTCGATCTTCTCGTCCTCGTCACCGTCGGGGCCTTCGCCACGCTCGATGATCTGGATGCCGTCGATCTCGTCCTTCTCGTCCTTCTTTTGAATCAGACCCATATCAGTTACTCCTTGTTAGGAAACATAGTCCCCAATAGAATACGCCCGACAGAGCGCCGGGCGTATTGATTCTTAGGTTATACGCAAACACTTAAGTACTATTTAGGCGTTTGCAGCCTGCATGTCTTAGGCCAGGTGCGCGATAACGGCATCGGCAAAGGCCTGCGTGCCCACAGCGCCCTCGACGGAGCCGGTCTGGGCACGACGCACGTCACCGGTAACCTGCTCACCCTCGTCGAGCGTGGCAGAGACGGCGGCGCGAATGCGATTGGCAGCGTCGTTCTCGCCCAGGTGATCGAGCATCATCGCAGCAGAGAGGATCTCGGCCGTGGGGTTGGCGATATCCTGGCCAGCGATATCGGGCGCGGAGCCGTGCGTTGCCTCGAAGATGGCGCAGTCAGCACCGATGTTGGAGCCGGGGGCCATGCCTAAGCCGCCTACCAGGCCGGCGCACAGGTCGCTCACGATGTCGCCGTACAGGTTGGGCAGCACCAGGACATCGAAGTCGTTGGGGTTCTGGACCAGGCCCATGCAGGTGGCGTCGACAATCTTGTCGTTGAACTCGATATCGGGATAGTTGGCGGCCACCTCGCGCGCCACGCGCAGGAACAGGCCGTCGGTCGCCTTCATAATGTTGGCCTTGTGCACGGCCGTCACCTTTTTGCGGCCGCAGCGGCGGGCATACTCAAAGGCATACTCCACAATGCGGCGGCTCTTGGCGATGGAGATCGGCTTGATCGAGATAGCGGAATCGGCAGCGAAGGTCTTCTGGCCCGAGCGCTCGACAAGCTGCGAGAGCTCCTCAACCTCGGCAGCGCCCTCATCGAACTCGATGCCGGCATAGAGGTCCTCGGTGTTCTCGCGCACGATGACCAGGTCGACATCGCGGAAACGCGAGCCGTCGCCCGGCTGCGACAGGCAGGGGCGCACGCAGGCGTACAGGTCAAAGTGCTTGCGCAGGGCCACGTTGACGCTGCGGAAACCTGTGCCGACCGGCGTGGTGATGGGACCCTTGATGGCAACCTTGGTCTCGGCGACCGCATCGAGCACGTGCTGGGGCAGCGGCGTGCCAAACTCGTCCATGACGCCGGCACCGGCCTCCTGGACATTCCAATTGATCTGGACACCGGCAGCCTCAACCACGCGGCGCATGGCCTGCGTAATCTCGGGACCGATACCGTCACCGGGAATCAGGACTACATCGTGCGCCATAATCTGTTACTCCTCGTCTTCGGCGTCGTCAGGTTTTTTAACGCTAGCACGCTTCTTCTTTTTGGAGAGATCCAGGCCAAAACGTTTAACAAGCATTTCGCAAATCTCGCTCGAACGGGCCTTGAGATAGCTGCCCTTGCCGTTCTCGGCGTCGAACTTAAGGCGCAGCGCAAGCTTCTCGGCGACCTCGGCGTCGATCTCGCCCTGGCCAAACTCGTACAGGCAACCGAGCATATCGCGATACTCAAGGTCGCCGTGGTAGCACTGGATGGCCTCGTCTAGGATGGGCCAAGCCTCGCGTGAACGCTCAGCACTCGTGGCGCCCCACACGCACAGCAGGCGGAAGGCGGCATAGCGCAGCGTGGAGGAAATCTCGTCGAACAGTGCGGTCTCGGCGCCCTCAAAGGCATCGCCCAGCTGCTCGGGGCAGGTGGTGGCGAGCGCCGTCAGGGCATCGAGGGCCTCCCAGCGGGTCTGAGCCTCGGGGCGGTCGAGCGCCTCGATCAGCGCGGGCACGCAGGGCACCACGCGCTGCGGATCGCGCTCGGCAAGCAGGTGCAGCACGCGGGCGGCAAACTGGCGGATACGGCGCGTGGGGCAGCCGAGCTCCTGGACCAGGCGGTCGACGGCATTCTCGTTCTCCTCTGCCAGCTGAAGCTGTGCCAGCTCCTCGTCGGTGAGCTGTTCGTCTTTGTTTTCTGCCATAGTTACCTCTTTTTACTATTTCTTAGCGTGCTTGCCAGCACCCTTGCTGTCATCGGTGACCGAGATGAGCTGTCGGTCGGCAGCGCCATTACGACGCGCACGGCGGCGTTCCTCGGCATCGCCCGCGTCGGCGGCGGCGCGGTGTGCCTTGTTGACGTTAAAGACCTCGTCGTGCTTGCGCCACGGACCGACGGACTCGCCAAAGCTCATCTTAAGGCCGGCGATAAAGCCGCCGAGCCAGCCGATCGGCGCAAACTGCACCAGCGGGAACAGCGAGAACACCCAGGTCAGCAGGACGACTGCCGCAGCTCCCGCAAAGTTGGCAATCCAGTAGTCGCGCTTGGTGATGACGCGCTTTTCGCACGCCCACTGGCCGCACAAAAAGCCGATGTAGATCGCAAAGAGAAAGAGCACCAGCGCAAGCACCACGAACGTCAAGCTCATAGGCGCTACTCCCCGTGATGGTGGCCGCAGCAGCACTCGTGGCCGTCGTCATGACCGTGACCGCCGCAGCACTCGTGGTCCTCGCCATGGTGGTGTCCACAACCGCACTCGTGGTCGTCGCCACGCTCGCCGCAACCGCAGCCTTCCTCGTGAGCACCGTGCTCCTCGGGACGATACTGCGACCAGTCCAGACCGGCGGCGATGGCGTCGGCCTCCTCCTTATAGAGGACCGTGACGGCCTGGGTGCCCAGCTTGGCGCCACCGATGGCGTCGAGCATGTCGTAGAGCGTAAAGGCCACGTCGGCGCCGGGCAGCGCAAGCTCGCGGTCGTCGGCATAGGCGAGCGCCAAGCGCAGGTCCTTAATGAAGTGCTCGACCATAAAGCCGGGCTTGTAGTCGCCGTCGAGCGCCTTGGGCGCCAGGCTCTCCATGGCGCCGGACTTGCCGGTACCGCCCAGGATCATCTGACGGGTCTTCTCCAGATCAAGGCCGCTCAGCTCGGCAAAGGCCAGCGCATCGGCCATACCGACCATGCAGGCGCCCAGCGACACCTGGTTGGCAAGCTTGGCAGCCTGACCCTTGCCGGCGCCGTCGAAGCAGCAGATGTTGGCCGCAAAGGTGGCAAGGATGTCGCGGACCGGGGCGATGTCGTTCTCGGTGGCGCCCACGATAGCCGTAAGCGTGCCGGTGATAGCACCCGACTCGCCGCCGGTGACGGGGCAGTCAAACGCCATGCGACCAGAAACCTGGGCGGCCTCGGCAATGTCACGGGCGAGCTCGGGCGAGCTCGTGGTGAGATCGATCAAGACCGCGCCCGGCTTGGTGCACGCAAGCAGGCCGTTGCCCGCCAGATAGAGCTCCTCGACCTCGGAGGGATAGCCCACCATGGTAAAGACGACATCGGCGTTCGCCACGGCCTCGGCCGGCGTATCGGCCCAGACGGCGCCGCGCTCGATAAGCGCGGCGGCCTTGGACTTGGTGCGGTTGTTGACCGTGACGGGGTAGCCGGCGTCCAGGATGTGGCCGGCGATGGGGGCACCCATGATTCCGGTGCCGATGAATGCGACGGAGAGCTTGTTTGCCATGAAACCTTTCCTTTTGGGTTGGGTGTTATTACCAGGTTGAATACTCGGTGCCAGCGTTTGGGCTGTGAGTTGGGATCGATTACGGCCGCGTTACTTGCCTACTGACCGCGCACGCGGCGGGCGATGCGATCGGAAAGCGACGCCTTGTCGGCGCGGTTCTTACCCCAAAACGCGCAGGCCACCATGCCGGGGCCCACGTGCGAGCCAATGGTGGGACCCACGGAGCTGCGAATGATCGTGACGTCGGCGCAGCCCTCCTCCTTGCGGATGGCGGCCTCGAGCCAGTCGCCGTCCTTTTCGGCATCGGCCGTCATGATGGCGATGGGCATGGTGCGATCGGGCACGTAGTTCTCGCGGAACGACTTGAGGATGGACTTGAGCGCCTTCTTGCGGCCGCGGTTGACGCCGATGAGCGACAGCGAGCCGGCCAGGTCGTAGGAGAGCTCGGGCTTGACGTCGAGCTTGGCCGTGAGCTGCGCCGCCGCGGGCGGAATGCGGCCGCCGGCTGCCAGCGCGTCAAAGCTCTCGAGCGTAAAGTAGCCGTGGACGTAGGTCTTGGCCTCGTTTGCCCAATCGACCAGCTGCTTGGCGGTGAGTCCCGCCGAGCGCTGACGGACGGCCTCGAGCGCCAGGAGCTCGCCGGTCGCGCAGGGCAGAGCGTTGTCCACCACGTAGAGCTCAAAGTCGGGATACTCGTCGCGCACGGCATCTGCCGCCTGGCACGCGGAGTTGTAGCTCGACGACAGCGCCGAGGTAAAGCACAGGTAGACCGTGGGCGTGCCCTCTTTGGCGCACTCGGTAAAGAACTCGATATAGCGACCGAGCGACACAGCCGAGGTGGACACGCGGGCGCCGGCGCGCATGCGGTCGTAGAACTCCTTAGGGCTCATGCTCGACCAGATGTCGTCCGTGCGCTCCTCGCCATCGATGATGAAGGGGAAGCCCAGGATATCGACATCGAGGTTCGCGACGACCTCGGGGCTAAAGTCGCAGCAGGTATCGACGACGATGCGGCAACGGTTCGAATGGCCGGTAGATGCAGCCTTGTCCATCAAAGCGACTCCTTACGTAAAAAGGCGGCCACCCGCATGGGATGGCCGCCAACCGTTAACTCATGCAAGTTAACGTATTTTACTCGTCAAGTGTTTCGATGCGGGGCTTGATGATGCCATATCCACCATTCTTACGGTGATACACCACATTGATAAGGCCGGTCGTCGCGTTCTCGAACACGTAGAAGTCGTGGCCGAGCAGATCGGTCTGCACCAGCGCCTGCTCCTCAGTCATCGGGGTGACGTCGATAACCTTCTCGCGGACGAGCAGGTCGTCCTCCTCCTCGGGCAGCAGCAGGTCGGCCAGATCCTCGACGCGCTCGACCGGCGCGACATCCGCGGCGCTGGCACCGCCCTGGCGGTTGTCCACGACCTTGGTCTTGAACTTGCGCAGCTGGCGGGTGACCTTATCGGCGGAGAGGTCGATGGCGGCGTACATATCTGCACCGTGCTCGGCAACGCGAATCACCGAACCGCGGGCACGAACCGTGACCTCGACGATTGCCGGGTTGGGGTTCGAGGGGTTCTTCTCATAGCGAAGTACAACGTCGACCGTCATGGGCTCGATATCGAAAACCTTGAGCGCCTCGCCGATCTTCTCATCCACATGCGCACGCAGAGCATCGGTTACCGTCGTCTTGCGTCCAGAAACCTTGATATCCATACGTGGCTCCAATCTGCCTCGGGGACTTACCGTACTGGCTATGTACCCATTGCCGTGTATTTAATCACGCGGATTCCTAAAGACCCGAATAACGATTGCTTGATACCGCATACCGAAGTCTCGCACTTTTCTGTGGCAAAGTGCGCTATAGGAGGGAGCCCACAGATTTGTATTTGGTCTCGAAAATTGGCTTTGACCTGCTGGTTTTATAGGGATGAAAAAGCCGGGCTCCCCTATTGGGGAAACCCGGCAGTGCGTGTTGAAACCGTGAAGAGGTGTCCTTTCCAACGTATAGGAGACACCACCCCTAGCAATAACTAGCTATTGAGTTTGTTAATGTCGTCGTCGGTGATGGCGCCTTCCTGGCTGGACGATTTGTCCTCGGAGGATGCGGCCTCATTGTCGGAATCGGAGGACTCGCTGCCGGAGGACGTGGTCTCACTGGACTCAGAGTCGCCCGGCTGCACGTTAGCGCCCGAAACCGTCTTAGTGGTGAGGTCGTAGGGCATCGTGCCATACCAGACAGAGTGGACCGCCTCGAGCGTACCGTCGACCGTGATGTCGTCGAGGGCATCGCTCACGGCACGGCACAGTTCGTCATTGGACGAGAGGCCCGCAACGCCAAGCGTCGAGGGCGCCTCGAGCGCACCGACATAGGAGATCTCGCTCATCAAGCGTGCAAGGTAGCCGCCGGCCGTGGAGTCGCAGATCACATAGTCGACCTCGCCGGACTCGAGCGCCTCAAAGCACTCGTTGATGTTGGAGTAGGTCTTTTGGTTGGCGGTGATGCTCTGCTTAGCAAGCGCCTCCTGCGAGGCCGAGGACATCTGAACGCCCAGGGTGGACGTGTTAAGGGTATCGGTGGAAACGCTTAGCGACCCACCATCGCTAGTTTTACCGAACACGGAAGTGGCATCGTACAGGCAGGTGCCGAGCGAGCTAATGTCCCCGTCCGTGGAGTTAATCTCGCCGATAAAGATATCGGCCTTTTTGTCGCCGAGCGCGGAACCTGCCGAAGACGCATCGACAAAGGCGACCTTAAGGCCCATGCGGCTTGCGAGAGCGCGGGCGGCGTCAACCGCATACCCCGTGAGCTCGCCGTCGGCGTCCTGCATGGCCTGCGGCGCATCGGAAGTATCGAGGGCGACCGTCAGGGTTCCGGGAGTGACCAGGGCATCGTCCGACACCGCCGGCGTGACGGTCTCGTACTCGATCTGGTCGATCGTGGGAGTCGTGAACGTAGACAGCGGGTTGAACGCGCATCCGCTCAGGCCCAAAACGGCAATGACCGCTGCGGTCCCAGCACCCAACCGAGCCGCGTGCATCAAGCTGCCCCTCACCATGTCCACTACCCTGCCTTCTGTGTCGTATACAATCCGTGCGTTGCGCGGAATATCAGGTTGTTCCCACCAGCTGACCTGGTATTTGACCCCACACTTGCGCACCGGGGTGTTTGCTCGGGAGGCCGCAGCCACCTTCACGACTGGCCCGCTCGCCCGCGAGGCGGTATTGCCCCAAAGAAAGTAGAACGGACGGTGCGGCTTACATCTAGGACGCGCCATGATCGCGCCGCGCGCACGCGGTCGCTTACGTGGATCCCTTTGACCGCGTCTGTCTTGGACTAGGACGGGCATTTCGTCCGTCCGCAACCACAGCCTGGTAGGAACGAAGCGCATTATAGCTAAGTTCAAGCTAAAGTTTAAGGTTAGGGGCGTCATTCGCATCGCGAGTACAGATTTCGCAGGTCGGAGCGGGCTATTCGTGCCCCTATGAAGCCCGGAGCTCCCCTACGGGGAGCTCCGGGGCACCCTTCTTAGGGTGCCCCGGCCAAAATATGGCAAATATGAGTACTGTCACCAATTTAGTAACAGGCAATTTTGGCCTTTCGGACAGATTTTGCGCTCAGAGTCGCCAACCTGATGCTTAGTTATTCTACATTTGTTTATTATCTTCTTACTTTACGCCGCCTCCGAGTTCTAAATTCCTTGATTTTGCTGTTACTGATTTAGTGACAGTACTCATATTTGCCATATTTTGGCCAGGGCATATGATTAACCCTCTATTTTCGACGCGAATTAGACCGGCTTAAGCCCAAAACACGCCCGCAGCGTGTTAAGCAACGCTTCTTGCTTCTTCCTGCGAGCATCGACACGATTCCGGTACCGCTTTCGCATACGCTGGTGCATGCGCCATGCGAGCGCTTCCATTGCCTCCATGTCGCAGAGCATCTCGTTGTTGACCGTCGCGACCTCGATCCCCATAGCTATGAAGCCCGTGTTGCGTTTTTCATCATGGATACGTCCCCTCCGGGAGGAATGACCCAGCTCACCGTTGTATTCCAGGTCAAACCGGGCTGCTTCCTGATACGCATCGCAAACTGCATGCGGCATCCCCGAGATTGCCTGCGCGCGGTCATCGAACTCAATCTTGTAGTCGGTCTTAAAGGGACCGCAGGCAAATCCGCCACAGGAAAACGGAAGCGAAAACATGGCGAGCATGATGCATTCCATGGGCGAGCGCAGGTTTTCTGACAGGTAGGGACACAGCCGCCGCAGCTGTTTGGCCACATTCCCCTTGCATGCCGCAAGGTAATCTGCCAGGCGATCGGGCGTCAGCACCGGCTCGACTTCAAAGTAGCCCACGTCTGCCGGTTGGTCCTTGTCCTTTGCAAGTCTATTCGCAACAGGCGAGGTGTAAGGAGGCAGATACTTCCCGCGATCACTCAGCGAAATCTTAGAGCACAGCTCCTGGGCCAGGGCAAATGCCTGGATACAGCCGACCTCGCGGGCGACGACAACACAAAGGGCCTCGGGAGATAGACTGTACACCCCCGGTTCCACCTCTAGAATCGAGCCGGCGGGCAACCCGGAGCATACGGACCAGCTCACGCCAAGAATGCGGCGGCGCTGCGCTGCAGACCCTACCAGCAAGCACAGATCCTCTTGTACCTCGCTGCTTGCGGCCCCAATCCGCACCAAGTCGGGAAGATAGATGTCCTCAGTCGAGGGCGACGACGTGCGCAGCACACGGCGCTCTTCATCGGGACTGAGGTCCCTCCAGCTGATATAGCCCATCTGCCGGCGCTCGGCGCGCATCATGCGCAGCGCCGAGGCGCCGGTCAGGATTATGGAAGCCGCTAGCTGTTCGCCTGTCGGCTCGTTGCGCCGCTCAATCTTTACTGACACAAAACCACCCCTACCAAACGCGTGCGATAGCGAGGCCATCGACCGCTGCGGCGCCGGCGCGCTTGAGTTCCGCCGAAGCCGCGGCCATCGTCGCGCCCGTGGTGATAACGTCATCGATAAGCAGCAGGCGGCGGCCATGCACATCCTCGACCGTCTCGTACATGCCTCGGGCACGCTCGCGGCGCTCCTCACGACCGAGTTCGCGCTGGTCGCCATGCCCGTACTTGACGAGAGCATCGAGCAGAGGAACACCCGACAGCTCGCAAAATGGGCGCGCAATAGCCTCCATATGATCAAAACCACGCCGCCGAAACGCTGCCGCCGTCGCAGGCACAAACACCACCGCATCCGCACCGGACAGCACGCCTCCGTAGCGATCGGGCGCTACGACCTGGGCATGCAGGGCGGTGTCGTAGAGCAGCTCCGCCAGATACGGCGCCAGGCGTCGCTCGCCCGCGTCTTTGTACGCTTTAATGATCCGCGGCAGCGGGTGCGTGTAAACGGCACATGCCAGGCACCGGTCGAGTGCTTCGGCCATCGCCGAGGACGTACCCTCGACCGAGCACTCGGTGCACAGCAAGTCTCCAAACGGGGCGCCGCATCGAGTGCAGCTATGCCGCGGGTCGATGAGCGCAAGCGCCGCCAAGCAGTCTTGGCAAATAAGCGCGCCGGAGCGCTCGCAGCCGGCGCATCGCGTGGGCGACAACGCCTCAAGCGCCTCGTGCGCCGCCCGCTCGGCAAACGGTAGCAATTCGTCCGCAAACGGTAGGATGCCGGCATCTTGCAGGCATCCCAACACATTCAAATATCTCTTCATGACACAACCCTCCCTACGCTCGGTCGCAGGGAGGGTCGTTGATTCAGCGATATGGTACCCCGACGCGTTTGGGGTCAGGCAGGTTAAATCCGTTTGCGGGCGCTATTCGCCGGTGGGCGGTTGCGGTGCGGACGAGTTTTGGGTCGAGCCCTCGCCACCATCTTGACGCGGCTTGCGGGAACGACGACGGCGACGGCGCTTCTGGCCCTGGTCGGCCGAACCCTCGCCACCACGATCTTCGCGCGACTCGCGTTCGTCGCGAGCAGCGCCGCGCGCGGCCTTGGCGGCCGCCCCTCCGCCATCTCCGGGGCGACGGCGCGTGACCTTGACCTCGCCATCCGAGACCTGATCGGCCACGGAGGGCACCGAGGGCTTTTGCTGCGTGCCCGAAGAATGACGACGACGCGGACGCGGGACGCGCTCGTCATCGTTGCGCTGCTTGCCGCCCTTGTCGGCAGGCGTATCGGAACCCGAACCACCCTTGGGGGCGGCACCGGCTTCGCGAGCGGCTGCGGCGCGGAAGGCGTCCTCGCGCTCCTCGCTCGACAGGTGACGGCGGCGACGGCGCGTGGGATTCATGCCACCGCCGCGGTTTTGCTGCTGAGGCTGCTGAGCCTCACGCTCGCGGGGGGAATTCTTGCCTGCGGGAGCGGCCTCGCCGGCATCGCCCGAACCCGAGCGCTTGCGGCGGCGACGTCCACCGGCAGTCTCCTCGGCCTCGGGCGCCTCGGCCTTGCCGCGACCCTTACCGCGGCCGCGACCCTCGCCCTGGCTCTGACCGGTACGGGTATCGGCGTCCGCATCGCGACGGCGGCGCTTGGGCATCGACGTGCCGGCCAGACGGTCGGCGCTCGACAGGCCATCGCCCACGTCGACGCCGTTCTCGCGGTCGAGCTCCATAAGCGCCAGGCGCATCTCGGGCGACTCGATACGCTCGAGCACATCGCGCGTCACGCAGTCGGGACGGCAGTTGCAGCCCTGCTCGGCGGCCTTCTTTTTGCAGCCCTCAGAGCAGGTCATGTCGGCCAGGTTGACCTTAAAGACTTTGCCGTTCTCCAGGCGCAACACCAGCTGCTCACGCGGCGTGTCATATTCCTGGATGCGCGCCTTGCCAAGCGGCGTGTCGATAAGCGTCTTCTTTTTGGGCGCGCGGCTCTTAAAGTCCTTGTACGCCTCAAACTCGTAGCGCAGGCAGCACATCAGGCGGCCGCAGACGCCGCTAATTTTGGACGAATTGAGCGGCAGGTCCTGCTCTTTTGCCATGCGGATCGAAACCGGCTCAAACTGTCCGCCAAAGCGTGTGCAGCAGAGCTCCTGGCCGCACTGGGCATAGCCGCCCACCAGGCGGGTCTCGTCACGCACGCCAATCTGGCGCATGTCGACGCGAATGTGCAGCGTCGAGGACAGGTCCTTGACGAGCTGACGGAAATCGACGCGCTCCTCGGCCGCAAAGTAGAACACAGCCTTCTCGCCGCCAAACAGGTACTCGACGCCGACCGGCTTCATCTCGAGGTCGAGCTCCTTGACCAGACGGCGGAAGTCGACCATCGCCTCGTCACCCTGGATAGCCAGGTCGTCGGCAAGCTGCAGGTCGATGTCACTCGCCACGCGCAGCACGGGCTTGAGCGGCTGACCGATCTCGTCTTGCGGCACCTCGAAGGGATCGGCCGTGACCAGACCGATCTCGGTTCCGCGCTCGGTGGAGCAAATGGCATAATCGGCCTCGAGGATATCCAGATCCTGCGGGTCGAACCACAGGTCGCGCGAGGCGTAGGTAAACTTAACGGGTACGACTAACGGCATTTCAGTGCCTTCCTGATATCGAACAGCATGACCTCGATGGCCAGCTGGGGAGTAACGTTTCTGGCGATGTTGCGCTCAGCGGTGGCAACCGCCTCGAGCGCCCGGGTGGCACCCGCAACATTCGTCGCCGCGGCAAGCCGCCCGATCGTGTCGCGCACGTCCTCGTTCACGACGTCTGCCGCCTCATCCTGAAGCGTCAGCAGCACGTCGCGCATGAGCGTCCGCGCACTCGCCAGCGCTTCCATGATACCCGAACGCTCGCGCGCGTTGAGTTCGCGCTTGTTGCGGTCCTCAAGCTGCTTCAATGCTCCACGCGACAGGTAGTCGGCATTTTGCTCGAGCACCTTTTCCTGCGTGGACTTGACCTCGGCGAGCGGCGCCTTGACGGCGACGATGAGCGACTTGGCGCGGCTGAGCACATCGGCCTCGTCGGCGGCGATGAGCGAGTCGATGGCACGAACCATCTGGCGACGGGCGTCCTGGCGCTCGGCGCTCTTGAGGAACTCGATGCCACGCGTGGGGCTTCCCGCCACAGCGACGGCCATGCGGCAGCGCGCGAGATCCTGACCGGTGGCGCGGCTCACGGCCTGCGCGGCCACAGTAGGCGACACCAGCCGAAACGGCACGCACTGGCAGCGGCTCACGATGGTGGGCAGCATCACGTCGGCCGAGGTGCCCAACAGGATGAACATGACGCCCTCGGGCGGTTCCTCGAGCGTTTTGAGCAGCGCGTTGGCGGTGTTGGCGCGCAGTTGCTCGGCACGGTCGATGATGTAGACCTTTGCCTTGGCGCGGATGGGGGCCAGGGGCACGTCGTCGAGCAGCTCGCGGGTCTGCGCGATGAGGTAGCCCGTAGCACTTTCGGGCGTGTAATAGTGCACGTCGGGATGCGTATGGCGGGCGACGCGTACGCAGCTGTCGCACGAGCCACAGCCGCCCTGCTCGCACAGGAATGCCTGGGCAAGCGCCCATGCGGCGTCGAGCTTACCGGCGCCGGGCGCGCCCAAAAACAGGTAGGCGTGCGATGCGCGGCCGCTTGCGATGGCGTTGGTCAAGAAGTCGCGCACGCGCTGTTGGGTGTCGAGCTTGGCCAGCAGGCTTGCCTGCGCGGGGGCCATGTTACTCAGCCTCCTGGGCAAGCGCGGCGGCGACGGCATCCTGGGGGATGTCGAGACCGTGCACACGGACCAGCTCGACCGTCTGCGCGAAGACGTCTGCGATCGACGCAGTGGCGTCGATGAGCTTTACGCGGTCTGGCTCCTCGGCAGCAATGGCACAAAATCCCTGATAGACGCGCTCCTGGAAGGCCATGCCCTTGGCCTCCATGCGATCGGCCGCACCACGGGCGGCCATGCGCAGCGCCGCCTGCTCGGGCGTGATGTGATAGACGAGCGTGAGCGCCGGATGCGTACCGGCGACAGCCAGGTTGTTGGCATCGCGCACCATCTGACGGTCGAGGCCATCGGCAAACGCCTGGTAGCAGGTCGTGGAATCGTAGAAGCGGTCGCACAGGACCACCTTGCCGGCAGCGAGGGCAGGCGCGATAACCTCGTGCACCAGCTGGGCACGCGCGGCCTCGTAGAGCAGCAGCTCGCAGGTGTCGCCCATCGCCGTATTGGCGGGGTCGAGCAGCAGGGCGCGGATCTTCTCGCTGATGGCGGTGCCGCCCGGCTCGCGCAGGCTCACAACCTGGTAGCCAGCGAGCTCGAGCGCGCGGGCCAGCAGGCGCGCCTGCGTGGACTTGCCGGCGCCGTCGACGCCCTCGAGCGTGATAAAGCTATGTTGAGCGGACTCAAAAGCCATGGGCGCAGCCCCTTCCTACAAGGCGCGTAAATGCAGATATATCAACCAAGCCATGATACCCCAGTGCTCGGCGCGTCCCAAATCCAACCTAGCCATCGAGGCATCCCCGAAGTTGCGGTGAAATAGGGACTGATTGAAGCTCTGAGACCGCCAAACAGTCCCTATTTCACCGCAACTTATGATGGGGATTTTTGGGCGCTGGGTATAATCGTCGTATTGCATTGAAATGTGGCGAAAGGAGTGGCAATGTCTCGGTATTGCGCCTCGTGCGGCAAGCTTCTTGCAGATAATGCCAAGTTCTGCACCTCGTGCGGTGCACCCGTTGAGCAAACAGCCGCGAGCGATAGCCAGCCCGCTTTCGAGCAGACCGGTTCCCTCGATACGCCGCAAGCCAAGGCGGACGACCCCCTCGCCTATCGCCCCGACCCCGCCGCCGTCAAGACCACGCAGCGCATACCCGTCGCGAGCGGCTCGTCCCAACAGGAGCCGGCTCCCGCATACGCGCCCGCTTCGCCACAGACCCCCGCCCCCAAAAAGAGCGGCACCGGGCCGCTTATCGCCGTTATCGTTGTGCTGGTGGCAATCATCATCGCCCTGGTCGTTTTCTTTGTGATCAAGCCTTTCGACAACGCCGCCACGCAGACGACTGCCGAGGTAGCTAAGCTGCACCATGACGTCGACGACGATGACCTAAAGCCTCTCGGCGATCCCAACAGCCTGTACGACGATGATGACGATGACGACGAGGATGGCGGCGAAGCAACGCTCTCCGAGCAGAATCTCTACCGCCGACTGAGCGAATACTACGACTTGCTCGAAGACCTCGACAACTACGTCCGTGGCTGCGCGCAGAACTTCAACGGCAGCTATCTGGAAGAAGATCGCACCACCCGTCAAAATCTCGCCGACGTCGCCGAGCGCACAGAGGACACCATCGAGCAGTATTACAACATCGTCGAGGACCTGGACGTCCCGACGAGCTCTAAGAACTACAGTTCCTGGAAAGACATCGTTGCCCTGTATGACGACCTGGATCACCGCATTGACGCAATCTGTGATGCCTGGGAGATCAGCCTGAAATACACCAAGCCTGCGAATCACAAGAATGAGATCGTGGCGCCGCTGTCGCGCGACAACGTGGCGGGCACCAATGACAATAAGTACCGCCTAGACTTTGAGGAGCGCTACCCCGGCGCCAAACCCGTCGAAGTGAACTAGCGCTTTGTCGTTCCCGAGCCGGCAGTTAGGGACGTTCCTAAACTGCCGGCAGAAAAGGAACGTCCCTAACTGCCGGTCAAAAAAACGAGCGAGGATCGTGGGGTCCTCGCTCGTTTTTTAGGCAATGTTTCGACCGCGCCGTTACTTGTCGGAGGCTACTTTCTTGGTAGTCGACTTCTTCGCGGTCGTCTTCTTGGCGGCAGTGGCTTTCTTAGCCGTCGTCTTCTTGGCCGCCGTCGTCTTCTTGGCCGTGCTCGCCTTAGTCGTGGTCTTGCGGCCGCGGGCGGGCTTCTTCTCCTTGGTCGGGCAGTCCATGTTGACGCAGATACGCCACGGGCCGCGCGCTGTGTTGACCACCACGATGGGAGCGCCGCACTCGGGACAGGTCTCGCCCGTCGCCTCGAGCTTGCCGCGCGCCGGCAGCGGATAGCTCACGCCGCAATCGTCATAGTTGGTGCAGCGGATAAAGCGCTTGCCGCTCTTCTCGCTCTTGTGCGCGATCAGATCGCCATGGCGTCCTGCCTCGGCGCACACCTTGCACTCGCCCACCTTAAGGTCAGGCTCGTAGTTGGTGGGGCACGTGGGGTTCACGCAAATCTCGAAGGCCTTCTGGCGGAACGGCTGGCACTTAATGCGCGGCGCACCGCACTCGGGGCACACGGCCGCCTCGCCCTCGAGCGGGCTCACCTTGACGCCGCTCGGCACCGGATAGGTCACGTCGCAGTCGGGCCAGCCCATGCAGCCGATAAAGCTGCCGCGGGTCTTGGCGCTCGTCTTCATAACCAGGTCCTTGCCGCACTTGGGGCAGGCGCCCACGCGCGCATCGGCCGTGACGGCATCGCTGATGGCGTCGCCCAGCTCCTGCGTGTGCTTGAGCAACTCGTCGAGCACGCCGGCCAGCAGCGCGCGCGAGTGCGTCACGACATGCTCTTCGGTGTCCTCGCCGCGCTCCACGCGGGTCATGTCGCCATCGAGCTCGCTGGTCATATCGGGGCTCGTGATGCGCGGGGCAAACTGCGTCAGCGCGTCGATGATGGCGATGCCCAGCTGGCTCGGCTCCACGGGATCGTTTTTGAGGTAGCGCACGGCGTACAGACGCTCGATGATGCTCGCACGCGTGGACTTGGTGCCCAGGCCGCGCTTCTCCATCTCCTGCACGAGCTTGCCCTGGCTGTAGCGCGCGGGCGGCTCGGTCTGTTTGGCCTCGAGCTTAATGTCGAATACGTCGACCGTATCGCCCTGCTCAAGCGGCGGCATCTGCTCGTCGCGTTTAAGGCCGTACGGGTAGGCCTCGCGGAAGCCAGGGGTCACGAGCACATCGCCCGAAGCCACGAACGGCTCACCGTTCACGTCGAGCTCGAGCTTGGTGTTCTCGATGGTCGCGGGACCCATAAGCGTTGCCAGGAAGCGACGGGCGATGAGGTCGTAGAGCTTGCGCTGGCCGCCGTCGAGCGTGGATGGGTCGCCCTCGCCCGTGGGATAGATAGGCGGGTGGTCGGTGGTCTCGACCTTGCCGCGCGTGGGCTTCATAGGACCGGCAAGCACCTTTTTGCACACGGGCGCCAGCGCCGGGTTGATCTTTGCCAGGTCGCTCACCACGGCGCCCAGATCGAGCGTCGCAGGGTACACGGTATTGTCGACACGCGGGTAGCTGATGAGACCGGCCATGTAGAGGGACTCGGCGATGCGCATCGTACGCGCAGGCGAGATGCCCTCGGCCGCGGCGGCAGCCTGCAGCGAGGTGGTCGCAAACGGCGTGGGCGGCTGCTGCTTGCGCGAGCGTTTGGTCACCGCGGCGACGGTTGCCGTCGTAACGCCGTCGACATGGCCGTACGCCGTCTCGGCAGCATCCTTGTCGGTAAAACGCGCCGTCTTGTGCGCGATCTTAAAGCGGTCGTCCTCGGCAGCGCCCTGCGCGGCACCCATGCCGCGAATCTGCCAATAGTCCTCGGGCACAAACGCCATGCGCTCGCGCTCGCGCTCGACCACCAGGGCGAGCGTCGGCGTCTGCACGCGGCCGGCGGAGCGCACGTTACCAAAGCCGCCAAACTTGGCGAGCGTCAGGTAACGCGTGAGCACCGCGCCCCAAATGAGGTCGATGTGTTGGCGACTCTCGCCGGCGTCGGCCAGATTCTGGTCGAGCGAGACGAGATGATCGAAGGCGTGCGTAATCTCGGCCTTGGTAAACGAAGAGTATTGGGCGCGGGCAACCGGCAAGTCCGGCGCAACCTCGCGCACCTTGTTGAGAGCGTCCGAGCCGATCAGCTCGCCCTCGCGGTCGAAGTCCGTGGCGATGATGACGCTGTCAGACTTCTTGGCAAGGTTCTTGAGCGAGCGAATGAGCTCCTTCTCGGCCGGCAGCTTAATGACGGGCGCCCAGGTGAGGTAAGGCAGGCTCTCGAGCTTCCAACCCTTGATGGAGATGCCATCGGCAAGGAACGGCTTACGCTTGGTGTCATAGGGCGGACGCGCCAGGCCATCGGGCATATCGGCCGGCAACATCTCACCGTCCTCGGTCACCGAATACCAACCCAGCTTTTTATCGAACAGCACGCTGTCGCAAAAATCGGGCGCAAGGATGTGACCGGCAAGGCCGATCGTCACGCACTCCTCGCCCTTCCACTCAAAACGGTAGATGGCGGTGTTGTACACCTTGTCCTTTTTTGGCTTACCCGTGGACAGCCGCTCGGCGATCTGACGCGCGGCGTCGTTTTTCTCGGCGATGATGAGCTTCAAAAGAGGCTCCTATCTCGTATCTCTGCGGCTACGCCCGCCCGTATGGCGGCCGACTTACGCCCTTGCTTGCTCAATCTGCCCGATGAGCCAATCACACCAGGCATCCATGCCCTCGCCCTTGCGCGCGCTCACGGCAAACCGCGGCGCCTGCGGATTGAGGTCATCGAGTGTCTTAGTATACCTATCCATGTCAAAATCGAAAGCCGGAGCCACGTCGACCTTGTTGAGCAGCTGCGCGCCGGCGTGTTGGAAGATGCCCGGGTACTTGATAGGCTTGTCGTCGCCCTCGGGCACCGAAAGAATCATGATGGACAGGTTCTCGCCCAAGTCAAAGTCGACTGGGCAGACCAGGTTACCCACGTTTTCGATAAAGATGACGTCGATGTTTTGAAGGCCCACCGCCTGGTCGAACGCGTCGACGGCCTCCATGATCATGTTGCCCTCGAGATGGCACAGGCCGCCCGTATTGATCTGGATGGCGGGCATGCCGGCTTCCTTCATGGTGATGGCGTCGACGTCCGAAGCGATATCACCTTCGATGACGGCGCAACGCAGGCCCGCCTTGTCACGCAGGCGCTCGTTAGTGCCCAAAATCGTGGTGGTCTTGCCCGAACCGGGGCTCGACAGCACATTGATCACATAGGTGTTTGTCTCTTTAAATCGCTCACGCAGCTGATCTGCCAGGCGCTCGTTGCGCGACAGGATCGGCGACGCGATATCAATCGTTTTCTCGGCCATACTCGGCACTCCTTACTTTGGCCCCTTTATACCCCATCACCAGATGGCTAGCGGGCTAATCGTCGGGGGTTTCGATTTCTATACTTGCGATATCGAGCTCGCGGCCGTGCAGCAGGCGCACGTTGGCACCACCACACTGGGGGCAGCGGCAATGGAAGCGGTCGTGGTCGAAAACCTCGCCGCAGTCCAGGCACTCGCTTTGCGGATGGACTTCCTCCACGGCAAGCTCGCAGCCTTGCGTGAGCGGATCCTCGTCGCGAAACGTCTCCCACGCAAAGTCGAGCGCCTCGCGCACCACCTCGGTCATATCCCCGATACGCAGCGTTACCAAAACGGCGCGCGAGGCCCCCGCCCCACGCGCCGCGCGAATCACTGTATCGAGTATGCCGTTGACAATGCCAACCTCGTGCATACCGATTTACTCCTCGTCGTCCTCATCGTCCGAGAACAGGTCCAGACGACTCACAAACAAGCCCTCCTTACCCTCGCGCGCGGTAATGACCACACGGGCGAAGGCAAGCGAAATCTCGTAGAGCGAAAGCAGGGCGCCGTACATGAGGCCCAGCGTAACGGGCGAACCGTCGGGCGTAATCACAGCCGACCCCACAAGCAGGCCTACGTATACGTAACGCCAGGCACCACGGAAGGCCGCGTAGGACACGATATGGAAGACGGACAGGTAGAAAATGATGAGTGGCAGCTCAAACGCCACACCAAAGCCGATCATAAAGAGCAGCTCCATGTTGACGTAGTTCTCCAGATCGGGCAGCGCCGTGGCGACGGCCGAGGTTTCGCCGATGAGCCACTCAAAGCCCGCAGGGATGATGATGAAATAGCAGAAGATGGCGCCCAGGAAGAACAGCACCGTCGAGGCGAGCACCGTGGGCACGACCCACTTGCGCTCGTTGGGGCGCAGTGCCGGCAGGAAAAACGCCAGAATCTGCCAGATGATCATGGGCGTGCACATGACCACGGCCATCTTGATGGCCAGCGAAAAGCGCAGGCCAAAGCCGCCGAGCGTGGTGGTGATGTAGAACTTACCGTCCGGCACAAAGGAGCGGATGGGGTCTTCCAAAATGTCAAGCACAACAGGCGTGGCGAAATACAGCACGATGGCGGCGGCAAATACCGATACGACCACGATGGTCAGACGGCGACGGAGCTCTCCCAGGTGATCGAAGAGCGGCATACGCGCAGGTCCGATAGGCATTACTCATCGCCTCCCTTCGGGGCGTCGGCGGCAGCGGCCTCGTCCTCGGCCTCGAGCTCGCGGGCGAGCTGGTCGACGACGGCCTTGCGCTTGCGGGGACGACGGGCATAGAGGTCAGCCGTCGTGGGCTCTGTCGGCTCGGGCTCGGGCTCCGGCTCTGCAGCAGGCTCGGGCTCGACGGTGGCAGTGGCAGGTTCGGCGGGCTCGGCGCCCTCGGCCTCCTCAGCAGCACCTTCGTCCTCGGTGGCACCCTCACTCGCAGCCTTCTCGGCGGCGAGACGGGCACGACGCTCGGCAAAGGTCTCCTTCTTGGCGGGCGCTGCCGTCTCGGCAGCATCCTCGTCCGCATCGGAATCGTCATCGACAGCAGCCTTCTTGGGCTTGACCGGGGCCGACGCGGCCTCGCTCACCGGATCGATAATCTCGGACTGAACAACGGCCGTCATCTTTTCCTGCGTCTCGCGGAACTGACGGATGGCACGGCCGATCGTGCGGCCCATCTGCGGGAGCTTATCCGGGCCAAACAGCAAAAAGCCGAAGACCACGATGATCGCGAGCTCACCCTCTCCAATACCAAACACACATACCTCCAAGGCTCGATGTGAGTCGAGCCCGCACCGCGCCATTCGGCCGGAACTCGTCTATTCATTCGGTCAAGTATAGCGCCCGGACGCCAAAACGTCCGAGCGCATCACAAACATATGCCAAACAGCACGCCCTTTTGGGGGGCAAAGATTATGCAGCGGTGATCGAAATCTCCTGGTCGACGCCCAACAGCTGAACCACGCGCATCACCGGGGGCTGCACATTGGTGCAGCTAAAGCGCTTGCCGTGGTCGACCGCGTGGTGCGCGGCGCCCACAAGCACGCCAATGCCCGTCGAGTCGATGTAGCTCACCTGGGCAAAATCGAGCTCAACGGCCTCAGTGGGCTGCTCGAGCGCCAGGTCGATAGCATTGCGCAGGCTGTCGGCGTTAGAGATATCGATCTCGCCGGTTACCTTAATGGTGTAGAGCTCTGGCGTGGGGTTGGTGGAAATACCCAAATCCATGTATACGCTCCTTTACGTATCGAAAGTGCGGATAGTACGGGAAGCCGCGCGTTAGGCGCGCTCGGCACGCGCAAGCTCGGCAGCGACAAGCTTAACGGCCAGCACCAGCACATCGAGCGCGGCCTCCAGGTCCTCGACCGTGGGATAGCTCGGCGCGATGCGGATGTTGGTGTCGCGCGGGTCCTTGCCATAGGGCCAGGTAGCACCGGCCGGCGTGAGCTTGACGCCCAGGTCGGCGCAGAGCGCGGCGACCTTCTGGGCCGAGCCCTCGGGACCATCGAAGCTTACAAAGTAGCCGCCGCGGGGGTGCGTCCAGGTGGCGCAGCCCGTGTCGCCCAAGCCCTCGGTGAGCTTGCGCTCGACGGCCTCAAAGCGCGGACGCAGGAACTCGGCGTGCTTTTTCATGTGCTCCTTGACCGCCTCGATGGTGGGAAGGAAGCGCACGTGACGCAGCTGGTTGAGCTTGTCGGCGCTGATGAGGCCGGCCTTCAGGCACTTGGAGAACTCGGCGATGACCGCGGGGCTCGCACCGATAAAGCCGATGCCGGCGCCCGGGAAGGTGATCTTGGATGTCGAGGCAAAGGCCACCACGCGGTCCTCGGTGCCCGCCACGCGAGCGAGGTCAAAGATGTTTGCGAGCTCGTCGGTCTCGTCGTACAGGTCGTGCACGCAGTAAGCGTTGTCCCAGAAGATGCGGAAATCGGGCGCGGCCGTGGGCATCTCGACCAGGCGACGCACGGTGTCCTCGCTAAAGGTGATGCCCGTGGGGTTGGAATACTTGGGCACGCACCAGATACCCTTAATGGAATCGTCGGCGGCAACGAGGCACTCGATCTCGTCCATGTCGGGGCCGTTGTCGGTCATCGCGACGGGGACGTTCTCGATGCCCAAGTCGGCGGTGATGCCAAAGTGGCGATCGTAGCCGGGAACGGGGCACAGGAACTTGACCTTCTTGCCGTCGTGCGCGGCCTCGTAGGCGTCCCAGGGCTCGCTGCCGCACGAGCCGCAACGCCAGAACATGCCGGCGATGTCATGCTCGATCAAAAGGCTCGACGAACCCAGCACGAGCGTCTGCTCGGCGGGGCAGCCCAGGAACTCCCCCGCTAGCTTGCGTGCCGAGGGAATGCCCTCAAAGCAGCCGTAGTTGGAACAGTCGACGTTGCCGTCGTGCAGATCGGCATCGGCATTGAGGATATCGAGCATGGGTCGAGAGATGTCCACCTGGGAGGGCGACGGCTTGCCGCGGGCCATGTCGAGCGCCAGGCCCTTGGCCTTGACCTCGGCGACCTCGGCCTTGAGCGCCTCGATGGCGGCATCGAGTTCGGTGGTTTCCATCTTCTGGTAGATCGTCTGCATGGGTGCGACCTTTCACGAAGCGGTACGTTGCAGTTCGTCTAAGTATAGACCGCCACCGCCGCAAGGGTATGAAGCCGTGATAGATTAAGTCCATCGCAATGAATTACGAATCGCCGCGCATGCCGGCGTGGGGCGCCCAAGGAGGCACTATGGAGTACGGATCGTTCCAGGCCGAGGAATTCGGCGACCTGCAGCGCCTGGTCGACGGACTGTTTTACGACCGCCACACCATCGACCGCCTGGATCTGATCGTACAGGCCGAAATCTTGGACCTGGCGCCCGATCTCATGGAAATCGTGAACCTGCTACCGCCCGGCTATTACGACCGCCAGTCACTTTGCGACCAGCTCAACTCCGCCTTGGCCGCCCACGGCTGGGGCGCCATCTACGGCACCGTGGAATAAACCTAGTCATTGGGGCCTGTGGTCAAAAAATAGCAAATATGAGTACTGTTACTTTTTTAGTAACAGCGATTTTGAATTAAAAAGGCCAGTCTTGGCCTTTTGTGCCCGGTTTTGGAAGGATGCATCGGCATTTTTCGTCCAGCCACGCAATCGTTAATGCACAGACAGAATAGATTTGTACATTATTTTTCGCGCCTAAAATGAAACGCCGTTTGTGACAGTACTCACAAACGGCGTTTTTTGGCCACTGGGGTGTCCGGCAGGTGGCAAGTACCACTCAAAACCGCGTTTTACACGCGCTCGAGCGGTAGCGCACAGAGATGTGGTGTAAGAGGCGGGGCATGCCCCGCCTCCGCCCTTTCTTGAAAGGGAGGGGACACCGCCTAGAATTCGTCGTTGGAGTAATGAAGGTGACGAATGGAAGGAAAGGCGATGCCCCAAGAAGAG
>JAXJNG010000005.1:0-33399 GCA_036312785.1 Collinsella sp. | reverse complement strand
GCTGAAGGACCTGCCGAGGGACGGCCCCGTCAAGCCGTGACCGGAATCGGTGAAAATACGTTAGCGCAACCGGTGAAACCACCTTTGCGCGAACGGTGCGCCTGTTTAGCGAAACTGGTGAAAAATAGATTGACGCTAACAGTGCTCACCGACAACATGAAGAGCGTGGTCGTCCGCCGCGATGCCGACGGCCGGCCCGTCTGGCAGGCCGACTACGCCGAGTTCATGGGCGTCGTCGGCTTCCGCACCAGGTTGTGCAGGCCGCGCCACCCCTATACGAAGGGCAAGGTGGAGAGGCTCGTCCGCTTCGTGAAGGGGAACTTCCTCGCGGGAAGGTCCTTTACCGACCTTGACGCCCTCAACCGGGAGGCCGCCCTCTGGTGCGCCGAGCAGGGAGGCCGCTGGCGGCGCGCGGCGGCATGCGTCCCGATGCGCGAGCACGAGGCGGCGTGCTCGGCGAACACCAGGCCGCTCGAGGTCACGGCCGAGGTCGAGCGGTACCTGTGCCCGCGCCGGAAGATCTCCTTCGACGGCTTCGTGAGCTTCGAGGGGCACCGCTACGGCGTGCCCTACTGGTACGTCCGCCGCGAGTGCAGGGTGAACCGGGAGGGGCGCGTGGTGCACATATACAGCGACGACCTCTCCCGCGAGCTCGTCGCCCACGCCGTCGGCACCGGCGCCGACAGCTGGTGCGAGGGGCAGTGGGAGACATCGCCGGCGCAGCCCGAGGAGCTGCCGACCCAGCCGGTGGGGACCGTGGTCGAGCAAATCGCCCCGCCCAGGACGAAACCCGGTTTCGAGAGGTTCGACTTCGGGAGGGCCGAATGATGGCGGGCGCGGGGGCGAGCCCCTACGAGCTCGCGAGCGACGCCGCGTCGAGGCTCGGGATCGCCGTCGGGGCGGAGGAGCTCGCGACCCTCGCCTCGGACCTCGACCTCGGCGACGGGGAGATGGCCGCCGTGGCAGCCACCTTCTCCTACCTTGCGGAGAAGAGGAGGCTCGCCTCCATCGAGACGCTGCTGAGGCTGAGCAGGCTGCCCAGGCGCGAGCCCAAGACCTTCGAGGGCTTCGACTTCTCCAGGATCCAGGGCCGGGACGCGGCCGCGCTGGGCAAGCTCCCGTCGCTGGCCGACCTCTACGCGCACCGCAACGTCGCCTTCGTCGGGCCCGGCGGCATAGGGAAGACGCACCTCGCGCAGGCCTACGGGCGCGAGTGCTGCATGCGGGGGCTCAAGACCTACTACATAAAGGCGACCGAGCTCAGGGACAGGTTCCAGAAGGCCGTCCAGCGGGGAAACACCTCGCGGGTCGTCTCCTCGCTCGTCAAGCCGTCGTGCCTCATCGTTGACGAGGTGGGAAGATGCGTCTACGACAGGCCGTGCACCGACCTGTTCTTCGATGTCGTCGACAGGCGCTACGAGAAGGAGGGGCCGAACGCGATGGTCCTCACGAGCAACATCGCCCCGAGCGGGTGGGATGAGTTCTTCACGGGCGACGACACGCTCCTCTGCGCCCTCGACAGGCTGTTCGACAAGGCGTCGGTGTTCGTGATGCGGGGCCCGAGCTACCGCGGCAGGGAGCTTGACACCTACTCGGTGGAGGCCGTCCCCCAGGCGGTGAAGGTGAGGGGGATCCAGCCCGAGGGGATGTAGGAATGCGATAGGAAAGTCATAGATGCGGGCGTGTTGGCTAAAATGGGTCGGCCGGGATTGGTCAATCTCGGCCGACTATATTTGGCTAAAATAATCCGACGCTAACAGTTTTTCACCGCACTTCCGAAAACCGCGGTCTCGCAATATGAAAAACGGCCTCCATAACTCTGGGTTAATGGATAAGTGTGGCCTTTCGCCGTATATCACTGTCCGTTTATGGAACCTATCTCCAACGAGTCGTAGCCAAATGGTTTAATGTTAGAAACACATAGTTGCCGGCGGGCCGCGGGTGACGTTTGCTTTGATATCGGAGGTACCAAGTATGTTTTGCACTCCGTTCAACAAGTATTGGTCTGGCTAACATGAGCCGCCGTGCTATTTCGATAACCCTTGCAGTGGTCTGCCTGGCTGTGCTCCTGGGCGCTACAGGGCTGTTTACTATAAGCCGGGAAACGTCCTATATGCAGGAATGCGCTTCCGAAGGGTTTGCCATTGACGGTTACTATCGGGACGACAAGACGAGTCTGGAAACCCTGGCCTTTCTTGAAGAGGATAACCATCGGTGGCAACTGGTCGACAAAGACGGCAGCTGCGTTGACGGGCAGTTTAAGCGTACGGATGACCCCAACATCCTGATATTAAAGAAGGAAAACGGCGAAGAATTCGGCACGGTTCACGTTGCGTATATATCGCGCCGACGCAATCAGGGACAGATTTACCTAATTAGAAATACTGAGGTGACCCGATTTTATCTTGTGAGCACCGATCCGGCGTTTACGGTGGAGTCTGGCGATGTCGATGCGGACGTCTGATTCACGGCAATAAAACAGCGAGCGGGGCGCGGGTATGAACTGCACCCCGCTATTTGCTCGTGTCCGTATTGCGTCTGCGCCTCGTCATAACTTGCGTCTGTGTGAGCATTCATCCCGTGCCGGCATCACTTCACATCGAACTCCACGCGATCGAGCTCGGGCACATTGAGGTCGATGAGCTTGCGGGCGATGTGACGGTCGTGTGCCCCAAGCGTCTCGCCTGTCGTCACATGGGCGACAATCTCGCGCTCGACGATGCCTTCCTCATCGCCTTCGGTGGCCGAGGTTTCGACGGCGACGGTGTAATCCTTAAAGCCTGGCAGCACCGTGGCAAGCTCGCGCGTGGTTTCGGTGACGCCGTAGCCGTCCTGCACGCCGGATTGCGCCGAGCCAATAGACCCCGCCGTCATGACGATGCAGGGGATGGCAAAGACTACCGTGCCCACAATGATGCGGCGGCGCACCTTGCGTGATAGCTCGTCGACCTCGGCATCTTCCTCGGCAGTCACAATGCCGTCGCCGTTGAGGTCGCGCTTGAGCGGCACGCGCAAAAGAAGCAGAACGGCTTCGGCCGCGAGTGCGATAAAGACCACGTTGATGCCAAACTCGTAAAGCGCCGAGAGAAACAGTGACCCGCTTGCGATGGCGATGCCATAGCCCGCCGCGCACAGGGGCGGCATGAGCGCGGTCGCCACAGCCACCCCGGCGATGAGCGTGGCGGGTTCCTGGTCGCGCGAGTTGCCCAGGCCACCCGCAAAGCCGCCCGCGAGCGCGACGGCAAGGTCCCACACAGTCGGTGTCGAATTGTCGATGATGGCGGCCGTGGTGGTGCCAAGGGGCGAGAGCTTAAAGTACAACGTGGATGTGACCAGGCAAAAGGCCATCTGTAGAGCCAAGCTCGCGACGGCCTCAAGGGTGATCTCGCGGTCGAGCGTGGCGATGCCGTATGCCATGGCAAGGACCGAGCCCATGAGCGGGCAGATGAGCATGGCGCCTACAATGGCGATATCCGAGTCGATATCGAGGCCGATGCTCGCGATCAACATGGCAATGATCAAGATGCATAAGTGTGAGCCAGTCAGGCGCGCCCCGTTTACAAAGCGCTTGCGAATCACGTGATAGGGCGCGCGTCCCTCGCGAATGTTGAATGCGCGCCTCAGGAAGCGGCCGGCGTTCTCCATGACCTCACTGTGGGCGGGACGGATGCCATGGCGCCGATGATGGCGCTCGCGCAGTCGCTTGAGCTGTTGTTTATCGAGTTCCATGTCCACCTCGTTCTGGCACGTGCCGCGTATCCCGCCCGTCGTCTTTACTCTACACCGCGTTGAGCGAGGTGTCAGACAGGGTTTGTTGACCTGGAAGTCAGGCCAATGGGCATGGCTAAAAACGCCGTGAGGATCATAAGAGTCAAATAGACAAAAAAGCGCGGGGCCGGTTTGATTCCGACCCCGCGCTCTGCACGGGTGCGTTGTTGTTGGGTTTAGCCCAGCAGGCTCAAGCCAACAGAGACAAACGCCAGGATAACGCCGACGATGGACTCGCCGCCCAGCAGACCGCTGGCAACGACCAGGCCCTGCTCCTGGAAGGCGGCATCCTTGGCGGCCTTCTCCTCGTCCGAAAGGCCGGCGGCGGCGTCGCGGTGTGCGGCCCACTTGTCGTAGGCGAGCTTAACGCAAGAGCCCAGGAAAGCCGTGAGCGACATGTAGAACGGCAGGTACACGCCCAGGCCGATCATCATGGCCGGAATACCGAGCCAGTACATGACGATGCCGGCGATAAAGCCGCCTGCGAACCACGGCACGCTCGGGATGCCCGAGACCATGGTGGCGACCACGCTTGCCTGTGCGGCAACGAAGCTCTTGTCGGGGCCGAAGGCGTCCGGACCATAGGCGGTGACGAGCGCGACCATGACGGCGGCAGCGACCAGGGCGCCCACGATGCCGCCGATGGCCTGGCCGACCCACTGTGCGCGCGGGTTGGTGCCCAGCACGGCGCCGGCCTTAAAGTCGTTCATGACGTCGCCCGCAAGGCCGCACGCCACGGCCACGATGCCGGCGATAAAGAACAGTTTGACCTGGGCGAGCTGCGCGAAGGCGGCAACGATGAGCATGACGATGAGGCCGAAGATCTCCATGGGGTCGATACCCGTCTGGCCGCAGCTCTGAGCGCTCATGATGGTAGTGACAAAGGTGAACAGCGTGACGATGACGGCCGGGACAGGGCCAAGGTCGAGCGCGATGGCAACGATCACAGCGATGGCTGCGGTGCCCAGACCGATGATGCCGGCGTCGAGCTTAAGGGAGCCCGAGATGAGCGATTGCTCGTCGGTGTCGGTGGAGCTGTCGGCGGTAAGGCCGCGGATGATGCCGGCGACCTGCGGCAAAATGTCCTTAAGGACGACGGCGACGCCAAAGCCCATCATAAGGCCCATGCCGAGGGACTTGACGATGCCCTGCGCGGTCACAACATCGAACAGGCCGGCGGCGGTGCCGCCGACGATGATGCCAAAGTTGCCCAGCAGCGCGCCGGCAAACCAGAACGCGACGGGGGCGAAGCCCACCAAAAAGCCGATGGACAGCAACATGGGTGAGTTATAGATGGCAAAGGTCACGCCGGGGATATTGAGCGTGCACAGCATGCTGGGCACCACGCCCAGAGCGTCGCGCAGCACGCTGTAGATGCCTGCGATGGCCATGGAGCCAAAGAGCTGTTTGCCGGTCTTGCCGCCGGCCTCGGTCGCGCGCAGGGTCTGAGCTGCGGCGTTGCCAGTGGGGAACTCAAGCGCGGCGTCCACGATAAAGTGACGGTGAATGAGTGCCGTCGCCAGAAGGCCCAGGATGGTGCCGGCGAGTGCCACGATAAACATGTCGAGCCAGCTGATCTGGTCGGCATAGCCCAGCATCCAGGCGCCCGGGATGGTAAACGCCAGGCCGCCGGCGACCATGGCGCCCGCGGACATGATGGTGTGGGTGACGTTGGCCTCGTTGAGGCTGGCGTTGCCCATGAGCTTCAGGAAGAACAGCGAAATGACGGCAGCGAAAATGATCGGCCAGGGGAGGGCGCCCATCTTGAGGGCCGTGTAGGCCGAGCTTGCCGTGATGATCACGCAGCCAAGGACGCCGATGACGACGCCGCGCAGCGTGAGTTGCCCGCGCATCGAAGCACGGTTCGAGGGATTACTCATTTAGAACTCCTTTGCGTATATCCGCTTCCCCCGGGAGCGCCGCTACGGATACGGCGCGAGAAGTCGGGTTACCAAGGGCCGCCGCGTGAGCTCGCAAACGACCGCGCACCAGTATAGCCGCAAGCTAGTCATTTTGGGATGACTGGTTTAGGTAGGCGATATACTGCTGGGCAGACGAAAGGAGCGCCGACGATGCTTAATGGGTGCGCATATATATTGACGGTCGACGTGGGCAACACGTCCATTCGCTTTGGCCTGTTTGCCGAGGATTCGGCCGCGGCACAGGAATGTCCGCTTGCGACGTGCGAGATCACGACGCCGTCGAGCATCACAGCCGACGAGGCGCGCATGCGTCTCGTTCAAGTCATGGGCGCGCTGTCAGCCGATGCGGGCGTGCCGGGTGCACTCGTTCCCGCGGCCGCAGTGCTGAGCTGCGTGGTGCCGGCGCTCGAACGCCCATGGAAGGCGGCACTTTCCCGTACCTGCACGGGGCGCGTGCTCACCGTGGGTCCGGGCCTCAAGACTGGCATGCCCGTCCACTACGACGACCCGGCCGAGATCGGCCCCGACCGCATCGCCGACGCCGTGGCGGCCCGTGCCGTCTACGGCTCTCCGTGCATCGTGATCGACCTAGGCACCACGACCAATATCGAGGTCATCGACGCGCGTGGTACCTTTGTCGGTGGCGTTATCGCGCCGGGGCTGGCGCTCGGCGCCCGTTCGCTCTCGGCCGCTGCGGCGCGCCTGCCTCAGGTCGAGCCTTCGGCGCCAACGCATGTGATCGGTCGCAACACGCGCGAGGCCATGCGCTCGGGCGTGGTCTTGGGCGAGGTAGCCCGCATCGACGGCATGCTCGACATGGTGCTCGCCGAGATGCGCGCGACCAAGGCCGCGGGGGAGGGCGACGTGCCCATCGTCATTACCGGCGACGATGCCGAGGCACTTGCGTCGCTGGTCGGTCACAGTCTGACAGTCGACGATGCGCTGACGTTGCGAGGACTGGCCGAGCTCTACCGCATCAACCAAAAGCCCCGCCGCGTGTAAAGGTGAGGGCGCCGGTGGGACAAACGCCTCCACCTTTCACCTGCTACAATGGGTCAAATTATTGCGATTACGGAGGTGTCTGCCATGTCGGACGATCTTCATCAAACTTCGTCAGGCAAGCGCCTGGACGTCATTAGCTGGGACGAGTTCTTTATGAGCGTGGCCATCGCCGCGCAGCGCCGCAGCAAGGACCCCAACACGCAGGTGGGTGCGTGCATCGCCAACACCAACCACCGCATCCTTTCGGTGGGCTACAACGGCACACCCTCGGCACTCAACGATGACTTTTTCCCGTGGGGAACGAGCGATGACCCGTTGCAGGACAAGCACAACTACGTGGTGCATGCCGAGGCAAACGCCGTGCTCAACTACCGCGGCTCGCTCAAAGACCTCGAGGGTTCCACGGTCTACGTCACGCTGTTCCCGTGCCACGACTGCGCCAAGATTTTGGCGCAGGTGGGCGTGGGCGAGGTTGTCTACCTGGACAACAAGTACGCCGACACCGATGATGGGCGCATCAGCCGCCGCATCCTCGACTCCTGTGGCATCAGCTACCGCCAGGTTATCGTCGATGTGCACATCGGCACCGAGGGGCAGGCTCAGCAGTAGCGCGTGGCAACGCCAGCTGGCGGCAAAAGCAGCTCAAAGAGCCCCGTCCCAAATTGACTACTCGTGAAAGTCGCGTCTGCGCGCATGGACGGCTCGTGAGCGGGTACATGGCTGTAGTAACATAGCTTCTGTCCGCGGGCGTGCCCGCGTTATTGTGAGAAAGGAGCCCCTGTGGCTGTTAACGAAGAGCTGCTTAAAAAGGTTCTTGAAGAGATTCGCCCCAACCTGCAGGCCGATGGCGGCGATATGGAGTATGTGGGCGTTGACGACGAGGGCGTCGTCAAACTGGAGCTGCAGGGCGCTTGCGCCGGCTGCCCCATGAGCTCGCTAACCCTTTCCATGGGTATCGAGCGCATCCTGAAGGAGCATGTGCCCGGCGTTACCCGCGTCGAGCAGGTCAATGCTTCCGGCGAGGCCGAGGACCTGTACGACGAGTACGCGCCGTTCTAAGATGCGAAAGCTGCGGACGGTACGCTCCGCATAGACGTTACGTCCAAATATGCGGCTGCGAGCGTAAGGCCCGCGGCCGCATTTGTATGTAGGGAGCAGGGGGATCGATATGCTCAACGACCTCTACCATATGCTTGATCCCGTCGCGATCGCGGCGGGCCCCATCACCATCTACTGGTACGGCCTGGCCTACGTGGTCGGCGCTCTGCTCACGGCGGTCGTCATGTACCGCACACAGCGTCGCTGGGGCTTTAACATCACGATTGACGACCTGACGAGTGTCGTGGTCGGCGTGGTCTTTGGCCTCATTATCGGTGCGCGCCTGTTTTACGTCGTCTTTTACGGCGACGGCTACTACTGGGCGCATCCGCTCGAGATCTTTGCCACCAACGAGGGCGGCATGAGCTTCCATGGCGGTTTGGTGGGCGGCATTATCGGCGGCATCATTGTGTGCCGCATGTATAAGCTCGATGCATGGACTTTGGCAGACCTTGCCGTCATAGGCGCGCCGCTGGCCTTGTGCCTGGGCCGTTGTGCCAACTTTGTCAATGGTGAGCTGTGGGGCAAGCCGACCGATCTGCCCTGGGGCGTGGTCTTCGGTGGCACCGCGGGCGATATGCCGCGTCACCCCTCCCAGCTCTACGAGGCATTTCTTGAGGGCATCGTGCTCTTTTGCATTCTGCAGGTGCTCAGCCGCAAAAAGCCGCTACTGCCCCAAGGCACGTTTATGGGCGTGTTTGTGATGGGTTACGGCATCGTCCGCTTCCTCATTGAGTTTGTGCGCGTGCCCGATGCGCAGCTGGGCTATCTGCTGGGCGGCGTCATCACCATGGGTCAGCTGTTGAGTCTGCCACTCGTGATTGCGGGCCTGGCGCTCATCATCTTTGCTCGTCGCCGCAACCAGCCCCAGCGCATCTACCTCGACGCTTAACCACCAAAAAAGTGAACAGGCACCTTTGTGGTGGTTTGCTGGGCAACGATGAGAGAACCGTAACGTTTCCCCAGATAAAACCTACCAAAATAAACCTGTCCCTTTTTGGCAGGTTTCTAGAAAGGCTCTTTGGACTGTGAAGGATTCCGATCTCTCCACAACGGCTGCGCGCGACGCTGCCCGCATCGTCTGGTTTAAGCGCTACCCTGCCAAGCAGACGCTCATCGCATTTTTGCTCGCGCTGTTGGCGACCACGGCGTTTTCCATCGATCCCGCCCCGGTGTCGAGCAACGCAGTCTTGGCGATTGACCCCAAAGCCTCGGGCATGCTGTACGTGTGCTACGAGGTGCTCCTCTCGTTTGCCGGCCATACCGACGCGGTCATGCTACTTGCACTTGCCTGCCTGCTCACCTTGCCGTTTCGCTACGTGTTCTTTGGCCGTGGCGACACTTGGCGTCCATCGATCATTCTGCCGTCGCTGTTCTTCGCCATCTGCATGGTGTTCGGCCGCAGCTACGATCTCACCGACTCGGCCGAGATTGTCCTTGGCGACAAAGCCCGCATCATCTGCGCCTGGATTGGCGGCGCGGGCTGGATGCTCTTGGCGGTCGTTGCCTTCTACCTTGCCTTTGAGTGTCTAGATTGGCTGAGCTCTCGGCGCATTCCGTTTTCCGAGGCGCACTTTGGCCGCGTATGGCGTGTGACTCACGCCGTGCTCTCGGTCCATCCCTTTGCCGGGCCCTTCCTGGTGCTTATGATCGCCTGGGCGCCCACGCTCGTCGCTTCGTTGCCCGGCCTTTTTATGGGAGATACGGGCGCGCAGATTCGCCAGTGGTTCAACTATCCCAACGGCACGAGCGACTACCTGCGCCTACTCAACCCCAACGTGCTGCTCAACGGGCATCATCCCGTAGTGCACACGGCCATTATCGGCTCGTGCGTTCAGCTGGGGCTTTCACTGTTCAACAGCGCCAACGCAGGTCTTGCCATCTACACCTGTGCTCAGTTCGTCATCACGGCCGCCTGCATGGCCTATTCCATTTCGTCGCTGCGCAAACTGGGCGTGAGCCTGCCGGTTCGCGGTGCGATCCTGCTGTTCTTTGCGTTTATGCCGATGTTCTCTAACTACGCGGCGTTGCTCACCAAAGACGTGCTCTTTGCCGACGCGTTCTTGGTGCTGCTGGTACAGACCGTCAAGCTCGTGGCATGTGGCTTGCCCCGTCGTGATGCCAATGTCGAGCGAGCGGGCGAGAAAACTCCCGTGCTCTTTGCGCGCCACGACTGGTTGCTGCTCGCTCTGGGCGCCATGGGTTCCACGTTTCTGCGCAACGGCGGCCTGGTGTTTCCCCTGGCGGCATGCGTAATCGCGGCGGCGTTTAGCGCATGGGACGCGCATGCAGCTCGTCGTGCAGCCAAGCAGGCTGGTGCTGCGCCTTCGGGCGCCATCCCGCGTTTCCGCTGGGTGGGAGTTCTTGCTGTGCTTGCACTCTGCCTTGCCTCTAATATGTACTTCACCAAGGTGTTTATGCCGGCGCACGACATTACGCCCGGTTCCAAGCGCGAAATCCTCTCGATTCCGTTCCAGCAGACGGCTCGTTTCGTCCAAAAGCACGACGGCCTCAACTCGGGCGTCAACCCCACGGTTAAGGAGGACGGCACCATCGTGGAGGCTCCTTGCGACGGTTCGGTGACCGACGAAGAGCGTGCCGTGATCGATCGTGTACTCAAGTACGAGAACCTGGGCCGCCGCTACAACCCCGACAAGTCCGATGCCGTCAAGAACTGCTTCAACGAGTACGCCTCGCAGGAGGACATCGATGCCTATTTTGAGGTATGGGCTCAGATGTTTAAGAAGGATCCCGAGTGCTATATTTCGGCGCTTATCAATAACTACTATGGTTATTTTTATCCGAGCGCGCGCGATGCCTGGGTCTACAGCACGGCGCGTAGTGCCGAGATCATGGCGCGTCCCGACAACCTCAAGTACTTCGACTTCCATCCGGTTGACAGCAACGTGGTGCGCTGGTGCGACCACCTGATCAATCTGTGCCGTGTGGCGGTGCAGCGCATCCCGTTTATCTCGCTCACCATGAGCTCGGCCACCTATGTGTGGATCATGATCGCCGTGGTGGTCTACTTGCTGCGTCGTCATTCATGGCGTGCGCTGGCGATCTGGGTGCCGCTGTTGGGCGTGCTCGCTGTGTGCCTGATTGGCCCGTGCAACGGCTCGACTTACATGCGCTACCTGTATCCGGTCATCGCCTGCATGCCCTTCGCCATCGGCGCCACCGTCACCCGCAGCGACTTCTTCTGGTTCTAATTTGGTGCATTGAGGGCCAGGTTTCTTTGCACCAAAGGGGACATCATCACGACGCCTTCATTTTGGGGTTTATCTCGCAGGCCAGTAGGTATATCATAACGACGTTTGTTTATATTGCCCGAGCATCTGCGCTGGGCTTTAGGTCGAAACCGATAGGAGACACGTATGTCCGGACACTCTAAGTGGGCCACAACCAAGCATCGTAAGGGCGCGCAGGACGCCAAGCGTTCCGCCCTCTTCTCCAAGCTCAGCCGCAACATCACCGTTGCTGCCCGTCTCGGCGGTGACCCGCTGCCCGAGAACAACGCCAGCCTCGCCGCTGCCGTTGCCAAGGCCAAGGCTCAGTCCATGCCTAAGGACAAGATCAAGTCCGCTATCGACAAGGCTTTTGGTTCGGGTGCCGACGCTGCCGTCTACGAGAACATCGTGTACGAGGGCTACGGTCCCGCCGGTGTCGCCGTCTACGTCGACTGCCTGACCGACAACCGCAACCGTACCGCCGCTGATGTCCGTTCCGCCTTCTCCCACGCTGGTGGCAACCTGGGCACCTCCGGCTCCGTCGCCTTCCAGTTTGAGCGCAAGGGCCAGATCGTCGTCGCCAAGGAGATCCTGGACGAGAACGCCAAGAAGGAGACCATGATCGCCAACGGTGCTGCCGGTGACGAGGATGAGTTCATGATGGCCATCGCCGAGGCCGGCGGCGAGGACTACGAGGACGCCGGCGAGGAGTGGATCGTCTGGACTACTGCCAACGAGGTCATGGCTGTCTCCAAGGCGCTCGAGGAGCAGGGCGTCCAGGTCAAGGGCTCCGAGACCACCATGGTCCCGACCACCCCGACCGAGGTCTCCGGCGCCGACGCCAAGAAGGTTCAGCGCCTCATCGACCGTCTTGAGGAGCTCGACGACGTCCAGGATGTTTACAGCACCATGGACATGACCGACGAGGTCATCGCTGCCCTCGAGGAGGAGTAGCGCCCGCACAGGTTAAGCCGTGCATATCTGGGCATAATGAAGCGAGCATGCAAGCCTCGTGGAATAGATGAGCCGGATCCGCGTGCGTAGAGCACCGGACCCGGCTCTTTTATAATGATGCGAACCGTTTTGCATTTCGAGAGCCGAGATTTGAAGGGAGCGCCGCGTGCGCGTACTCAAACGAGCCCTAGCGATCGTGTACCTTGCCGCTACCATCGTGGCGCTGGGTACGCTTGTCTGCCAGTTTTGGGGGCCGTATACGTATCGCTTTATGTTGCTGATGCGCGACCCCATGCCGCGCATTGTCGTGACGGCATGCGGCGGAGTTGTGGCGATCGGCGTGCTGGTAAGCTTCTTCCGCCTGATGTTTGCTCGTCGCGAGCCGTCCTGCGTGCATCCGGCGGGGGAGCGCAATATCGAGGTCACGCTCGCGGCGCTTTCTTCGTGTGCCAGGGCTGCTGCCGAGCGCGACGACCGCGTGATGGTCGAGCATGTCGAGGCCCGCGTCCAAGGCTCCGATGATTCGCACGTCCGATTTAAGGTCGAGGCTATCGCGCTTGACGATAAGGACGTGGCATCTCTGGCTACCGCGATGCAGCAGCGCATCGAGGAAGCTTGCGACACCATGCTCGGCACGCCGGGTACGACCACGCGCGTCCGTTTTTTGCCGTCCAAGACTACCGTCCAGACCGTGGAGGTTTCCGGTGAGTGATACCAATCAAGATAAGACCGCTCGTACGCCGCGCCTGACGATTGACCAGAGCGCTGCGCCGGCGAGCGAACCTGTTGATTCCAAAGCAGAGACAGCCGAGTTACAAGACGCGGCAGCCGCGGATTTTGACGAGGCTATGGGTCTCATCAAGGGTACGGGCGCTGCCATCTGGAGCTATGCTGTGCGTCATCCCAACACCACGCTCGGTGCCGTCGCCGGCTTTGTCCTCGCCGTGTTGGTGCTCACGCTCGGCCTGTGGGACACGCTCGTCATTGCATTCTTCGTGCTGATCGGCGCCGTGATCGGCCAAATTCGCGACGGCGAGAACGGGATCGTCAACTTCTTCGGCCGTCTGTTTAGCGGCCGCTAATATGTATTCGACTGTCGCATCCGCGGCAGGCATAAGGAGGAACCATGGCTTTTAATACGAAGCTCGATGTAGCCGATACCGAGCTCGAGGCAGACGAGACCGTCGCTGCCGAGGCCGAGGATGTGACGCTCGAGGACGAGGCGCTCGTCGAGGCCGAGTCCGATGCTGATGAGGACGACGAGGAGGCGGACGAGGAAGCGGACGAGTCCGAGGACTCGCTGACCTATTCCAACGGTGTGATCGAGAAGATCGTCGCCATGGCCACCCGCGAAGTTCCGCACGTTCTGGGCATGAAAGGTAACCTCATGCACTTTGTGCAGGAGCAGTTTGGTGCCGAGAATCTGACCAAGGGCGTGACGGTCGAGGTCACCGATGACAATCGCGTGGTCGTCAACATCTCCGTCATCATCGAGTACGGCGCCTATGCGCCCGCGATCTTTGACGATGTCAAGGCACGTGTCACCGAGCGCCTTGCCGCGATGACCGGCCTTGAGGTGGCGGGCGTCAACCTGCGCATCGAGGACGTCATCACCCCCGAGGAGTACGAGCACCGCACCAGCCAGCACGAATAACCTTCCAAAAAGGGACAAGTTTGTTTTGGCAGGTTTTATCTGCGAAAACGTTAAACGGTCGACCGCGTAAGCAAAAGCGTGGCCGGCCGTTATTTGTATGCCCCCCGATGTAGGCATACCGCTCGTCTAACTAGGGGTTGCAATCGTCGCGTTCCGCGTTACCCTAATGGGCGCATTGTTTCCAAATTGTTAACGAGGGGTTGCCGTAATGGCCGACGAGCACGAAACAGAAAGCAAGGCATGGGCGATTGAGGCCGCCGCGGCAGAGGCGGCATCGCGTGCTGCCGAGGAGATGCATCGTCCTCCCGTAGTGCCGATGGAGCGCGTGGTCGATCGCACCGATATCGAGCGCGGCGAGCGTGCCGGTCAAAAGCGCAGCCAGGAGCCGGGCTTCCCGCGCTTTTTTGTCGAGCTCAATCTGGGCCTGATTCTTACGGCCTTCGCCATCGTTGCGTTTAAAACCCCTAATCACTTTGCTTTTGGCGGCACCTCGGGCGTGTCGGTTATTCTGTCCACGCTGTTCCCGACCCTGCCCGTCGGCGTCTTTATGTGGATTATTAACGCGGTTCTCGTCGTTTTGGGCTTTATCTTTTTGGAGCGCAAGGCAATCCTGTGGAGCGTCTTCGCCTCGTTTGCGCTGTCCGCCTATGTTTCGCTGTTTGAGCTCTTTATCCCGACTGATGTCTCGATGACGGGCGATATGTGGCTTGACCTGTGCTTTGCCGTGATCCTGCCGGCGCTCGGCAGCGCCATTGTCTTTGATATTGGCGCCTCGACGGGCGGCACGGACATTCTCGCTATGATCCTCAAACGCCGCACCACGCTCGAGATTGGTCGCGCCCTGCTACTGGTCGATATCGGCATCGTGACCATCGCGGCCTTTTTGTATGGCCCGCGTGTCGGTCTGTATTGCGTGCTCGGCCTGTTTGCCAAGACGCTTGTGGTCGACAAAGCTATTGAGAGCATCCATCTTCGTAAGGTCTGCACGGTCATTTGCTCCGAGCCCCTTAAGGTCGAGGAGTTTATCGTCAAGCATCTCAACCGCACGGCAACGATCAGCCGTGGCTATGGTGCCTTCTCGGGCAAGTGCGTGACGGTGATCATGAGCGTGCTGAGCCGTCGCGAGGCCGTGCAACTACGCCGCTATGCGCGCGAAGTCGATCCGGGTGCCTTTATCACGATCGTCGACAGCTCCGAGATCGTCGGCAAGGGCTTCCGCGGAACGAACTAGCACAGACGTATTCAACGAACCGCCTGCTGGCGCCGTGTACCTTGCAAATCGGTCA
This sequence comes from Collinsella sp., assembly GCA_036312785.1. Taxonomy (GTDB): domain Bacteria; phylum Actinomycetota; class Coriobacteriia; order Coriobacteriales; family Coriobacteriaceae; genus Collinsella. The sequence goes on along the minus strand of JAXJNG010000005.1, from coordinate 18,485 downwards.
TCTTTGAGTATTTGACCCCACATTGGGCAATAATGATGCTAAAGACAACGTTTGCGATCCAAGTGATTCGTTCAAGATACGAAGGGATGATTCTATGTTCTGCTCGCAGTGCGGCGCCCCCATGGGCGATAACGACAAGTTCTGCGGCGTGTGTGGTGCTCCTAATGCCGGTGCCGCTGGCCCCGCTCCCCAGGGACAGCCTCAGCCCCAGCAGTTTGTTCCGCAACCGCCCGTGGCGAATGCGCCAAAGGGCTGTGTGGCTCAGGCGTTTGAGGATATGACCAAGACTCCGGGCGTGCTGCAGCGCGTGTGCCAGATCGCTTTTTTGCCGGCGCTTATCTGTGTCGTGTCGGTACTCGTTCTGTTCATCCCCGTTATCGGCGGTATTGCAGCTGCCATCGGCTTTTTGGCTGCCTACGTGGCGAGCGTGTGCGGTTCGGGCTTTGGCATCGAGTGGGGTCGCGATCTGTCGCTTAAGATCGATGACGGCATGGAGCGTCCGTTGATGCGTTCCACGTCGTTTGGCCTCGGAGTCTTTTCGAGCGTTATCTCGGTCGTACTCAAGGTTATCGCTGCCATTCCCGTTATCGGTGTAGTGCTTTCGCTGGTGGAGGGCGTGGCGCTTGGTGCCGCAGGCTCGTACTCCTACTATGGCTCCTATGCGCTCGAGGCTGCGCTGTTCGGTTCGCTCGGCCTGCTTGTCCTGGCGCTGATTGCCTCGGCGATTCTGGGTGTCTTCTTTAAGATGTTCGCCGACATCGCCGTGATGCACTTTGCGGTGACCGGTCGCGTCGAGAGCGCGTTTTCGCTCGATAAGGTCTGGGCGGCCTTTAAGCACAACAAGACCAAGCTGTTCTGCGCTTCGTTCCTTCCCGAGTTTTTGACGGGCCTGGTCGCCAATGTTGTCACATGGATCTTGACGGTCGTCTTTGGCGCCATTGCCTCTGTCGGTATGTATAGCTACTACTATCGTCCTACGGGTATTGAGGCAATTGTTACCGGCGGTGGCGTCACGCTCGTGCTGTTCCTGGTGCTGGTTGCTTTCGTCACCGTATTTCTTACGGTCTTTGGCAAGATGCTCAAGCACCGTGCCGTTGGCTATTGGGTCGCACGCTATGCAAGCGAATGGGCCGATGAGGATAAGGACGACGTCCTGACTTTTGCATTGCCCTTCGAGAAGAAGTCCGCTGCTTCGGGTTACAGCGCTCCGGATGCTTCGCCGGCACCTGCACCCGCTCCCGCGACCGAGCCTGAGCCGGCGCCCGAGCCTGAGCCGGCGCCCGAGCCTGAGACGGCATCTGAGCCCGAGCCTGCGCCTGAGCCGGCACCTGCACCTGAGCCGGCGTCCGAGCCAAGCTCCGACGAGGAGCCTCAGGACGAGTAGCCACGCCGCCTGCTATTTAGGGACGGGCTAAAAATAGCGCATGACAAATGAGCGGGGGCGGACGTGTCGAAACGTCCGCCCCCGCTTTGACATCGCGATGTGGCTATGACTGCGAGATGCCAGCGAATCGATTACTCGTCGTGCTTCTCCTCGCGGCGTGCAGCAGCGCGTGCGTCGTGGATGCCCTTGATCGCGGCATGGCGAGCCGTTCGGGCATCATGGATGGCGTCGCGAGCCTCGGCGGTCGTCGCCTTGGCAGAGCGTAGCTTGGCGGCCAAGTCGGGATTGGTTTCGGCGACTGCGGTAATCGCGGGGCCGTCGAGCTCTTCTTGCGTGGGCTCGGCCAAAAAGTCGATGGCATACTGGGCGGCCACCATGGAGCCCTTTGCCAACACGCTCTCATCAATCTTGTAGAAGCAGGAATGCTGGGCGTACGTGGCGCCGATCTTGGGGTTGCGCGTACCTACAAAGGCGAGCACGCCCGGTACGCGGCGCAGGTACTCCGAAAAATCCTCGCCCGAAAGCGTGCCGCGATAATGGCCTTGGCCGGTGGGGCCCAGGCACTTGATTACAGCCTGACGGCAGCGCTCGCTCGAGGCGGCGTCGTTTTCGACCTTGTAGTTGGCGATGGTGTAGTCGGTGAGCTCTGCCTCGGCGCCCAAGGCGGCCGCGGTATGCTCCACGATGCGGCGCATAAGCTCGGGCATCTCCACATGCGTTTTGTCGCCATAGGTGCGCACCGTGCCGGCGAGGTACGCCGTGCCGGCGATAACGTTGCGCGCGGTGCCGCCGTGCAGCTCGCCGACGGTGATGACGGCGGGTTCGTAGGGGCTAATCTCGCGCGAGACGATGGTCTGCAGGGCGTTGACGATCTCTGCCGCAACCATAACGGCGTCGTGGCCGCGCTGGGGCATGGCGCCATGGCACGAGGTGCCGCGGACGTCGATGCGGAACCAGTCGGTGTTTGCCATGCGTGGGCCGGGCTCGCAGCTTACGGTACCGGCGTCGACCTCGCTCCAGATGTGCGCGGCGTAGGCGCCATCGACGCCGTCGAGCACACCCGTGCCAATCATGAGTTTGGCGCCCTGGCCGTTTTCCTCGCTGGGCTGGAATACGATGCGAATCTCGCCGTGGATGTCATCGGTCATGTGGCGCAGAATCTGCAACGTGCCGAGCATCATGGCGATATGGCAGTCGTGACCGCAGGCGTGCATGCAGCCCTCATTGACGCTGGCGAACTCCTCGCCGGTCTGCTCAGTGACGGGCAGGGCGTCGATATCGGCGCGCAGCAGGATGCGGCGGCGCGGCGTGCCGTCCTCGCGGTAGGCATCCGGCGCGGTGCCGCGAAGCGTCGCCACCAGGCCCGTCTTGAGCGGACGCTCGTAGGGGATATTCATGGCGTCGAGCTGGTTGGCGATGTCGGAAGTCGTGCGCTCCTCGGCAAGGCTCAACTCCGGGTGCTTATGGAAGTGCCGGCGCTGCTTGATGATGTAGGGTTCAAACTCGGCGGCGATATCCTGGATGGCCGCGGTGACGTCGTCTGCCGCGCGAACCTCGGTTGCCGCCATAATTTGCTGTGCCTTGGTCTTCGTCATGGTCGATTTGCTCCTTGCTGGGTTGATCGCAAAATCGTACAGGCTTTCTCCAGTATGCCACCTGCCGCTAGGGCTGGTAAAGTTGCCGTTTGCCGCTTGGGGTTTTGTTACAAGGGCGGGGGAGTACACTCGGGGGTGTTGAATTACCTGCCAGAGATGGGGATGCCCATGCGACATATCGATCGGATTATTCGCTCCAAGAACGTCTTTACCGCGCAAGACGGCATCGATACCGCCCGCGAGTTGGCGATCGCCATCGCGGGCGATCGCATCGTCGCTGTCGGCGCGCCCGATGACGTGATTGCCGCCGCACCTGCCGCCACGCCGGTGGTCGATTACGGCGAGCAGTTTGTCTGCCCCGGTTTCCATGACGCTCATCTGCACTTCTTCCATACCTCGGTCGGTTCCTCGCCGTATATGCTCATGGATATGGGCACGTCCGAGGCGGCACTGGTGCAGCATGCGCTCGAGTTTTCCCAGGGCCTGCCCGACGACGCCTGGGTCGTGACCCAGGGCTGGCGCGATTACCGCTGGGATCCGCCCGAGCATCCTACCAAGGCCTCCCTCGACGCCGCCTTCCCCGGTCGCCCCTGTGTTATGTATTCGGGCGATGGGCATACGCTGTGGCTCAACAGCCGCGCACTCGAAGCCCTCGGCGTGACGCGTGACAGCGAGCCTCCGGCGGGCGGCAGTTACGACAAGGATGCAAACGGCGAACTCACGGGCATTGCTCACGAGGCGGCTGCCATGCAGCTGCTACCGCGCTGCCTTGAGTGGCTGGGGGAGGATCGCATCGCAAGCGCTTACGCCGATCAAATGAGGCGTATGGCCGAGCAGGGCATCACCTCGATCTGCGATATGTCGCTCATGCCCATGCCGGGCTGCGATTTTATCCGCGACGACGTCTACGACAAACTGCAGGCAGCCGGCAAGCTGGGCATCCGAGCCTATCTGTTCCCCACGCTGCTGGATGACCAGTCGCGCTTGGAAGAACTCCAGACCCGCTACGCAAACAACGCGCTGCTCTCGGCGCCAGGCTTTAAACAGTTTTTCGACGGTGTGTCGAGCGAACACACGGCATATCTCACCGAGCCCTATACCAATCCGCGCTTCCCGGGCGACCAGGGCCGTCTGACGGTTCCCGCCGAGCGCATGCGCAAGCTAGTTCTGGCGGCCGCGGAGCGCGGCCACACCGTGCGCATCCACGTCATCGGCGACGGTGCGATTCATGCCGCGCTCGATATCTTTGAGGAGGCCTCCGACCTGTACGGGCTGCCCCAGCACGGCCATAACACGCTCGAGCACCTGGAGAACCTCCTGCCCGAGGACATCGACCGCCTGCGCAAGCTCAACGTGGTTGCTTCGAGCCAGCCCTGCCACATTACACTCGACCCGGGTGGTCCGGAGCGCGACCTGGGCTTGGAGCGCAGCCGCATCATGTGGCCGTTTGCGACCTATAAGCAGCGCGGCATTCGCCAAGCCTTCGGTACCGACAGCCCTATTACGCCCGTTACCAGCATGAATGTGCTCTACACGGCTATCACGCGCCAGGACCCCCGCAGCCACTGGCCCGAGGGCGGCTGGTTGCCGAGCGAGCGTATCGACGCGGCAACGGCCCTGCGCAACTACACGCTTGGCAGCGCGTACGCAGCGGGCGACGAGCAAAACCTCGGCAGCCTGGAGCCCGGCAAATACGCCGATCTGGTAGTCCTGGACCAAAACCCGCTCACCATTGACCCTCAAGACCTCCAGGCCACCAAGGTTCAGGCCACCTACCTGGCGGGCAACTTGATTTACGAGCGCTAATATTCATGTCGTACCGTTAAACGCGGCTCGTGCAGCCTATTTTGGGATGGCGCTCGAGCCGCGTTTGTTTGCCAATGGGGGTCCGCTAGGAGCGTCCCCGCTCTGCTGGATTTGGGCGCGGGGCGGAGGCGCCGCTGCCCCGCGCTCAATTCGGACATCAGCAATGCTGTTTCTTGGTGTTTTGCATACTTCCCATTACAGATTGCATAAAAAGGCTGGGATGTTCTTCCTGATCCTGATGTACCCCCGCCCGTGCCGTGCAAAAAACGGAGTATTCAGCACCGCGAGCTCTGCCGGTGCCGCTGCAGTCGGGTGGCATTGCGGAGATCGACGTCATTTTGGGGTCCGACGTGGCGCGAGGCATGCTTGTTTGTCTCGACGAGGCCCGTCTGCCGACCCAAATCGCCGGCCGAAGGCTACCGTGGGACTAATTAGATGCGCCCGGTGCGTATGCATTTGTCCCGGCCTGCTGAAAACTCCCAAAAATGCACAGTGCTCCCCAGGGGACCCGTGCGCGCAACGAAAACCATGCCCATGTCGCTATCCGCATCGCCATTTTGCTGCACTAACTTTTCTGAATGCCGGGCTCGAATTAGTTAACCTGCCTCCCGTGTGGCTCCGGAGGGGCGGGGCATAAGGTTTATCGCGAGTTCCGCACGAGCCGAAGGCCACTTAATGTGGCCTTCGTGCGAGCAGGACTGCCCGAGCAGGAAACCTTATGCCCCGCCCCTCCGGAGCCACACGGGGGCCACCGCTAAGTTATCCCCCGGCATTCAGAAAATCTAAGTGCCAAAAAATAAGATTTTTTGACTCCGTGTTGTATAACCCGCCATTCGTGGGTACCATTCAACGCGTACGCAAACAAAAAGGGTTAATTCGCGTGGCATAACCACGCGGCCCAAAAAGGAGGAGACAAGCATGTCGTCTTTGAAGCCGCTTGCAGATCGTGTTCTGGTCAAGCCCGACGAGGCCGAGCAGAAGACCGCTTCTGGTCTGTATATCGCCAGCAACGCTCAGGAGAAGCCGCAGCGCGGCACCATCGTTGCCGTGGGCGCCGGCAAGGTCAACGACAAGGGTGAGCGCATCCCCATGGACGTCAAGGTTGGCGACGTTGTCATCTACGGTAAGTTCGGTGGCAACGAGGTCAAGGTCGACGGCGAGAAGTATCTGCTGATGCGCGCCGACGACATCTACGCTGTCGTCGAGGCCTAGTCTCGTCAGAATCTCTGATTCGTCTTTGAACGCGCCCGCCGCATAGGACTCGGAAGCGGCGACGCGAGTCACATTTCTTTTGGAGGATTACCTACCATGGCAAAGAACATTACGTTCAACACCGATGCCCGCGCTAAGCTTGCCAAGGGCGTCAACATTCTGGCCGACGCCGTTACCGTCACCATGGGCCCCAAGGGCCGCTACGTTGCGCTGCAGCGCACGTTCGGTGCCCCGACCATCACCAACGACGGCGTTTCCGTCGCTAAGGAGATCGAGCTCGAGGACAACATCGAGAACATGGGCGCTCAGCTGGTGAAGGAGGTTGCCACCAAGACCAACGACACCGTGGGTGACGGCACCACCACCGCAACTCTGCTCGCCCAGGCCATCGTCAACGACGGTCTGCGCAACGTCGCCGCTGGCGCCAACCCGCTGGCCATCCGTCGCGGCATCGACAAGGCCGTTAACGCCGCCGTCGCCGAGATGAAGAAGCAGGCCAAGCCGGTCGAGACCAAGGAGCAGATCGCTTCCGTCGGTACCATCTCTGCCGGTGACCCCGAGGTCGGCGAGAAGATCGCCGAGGCCATGGAGGTCGTGGGCAAGGACGGCGTCATCACCGTCGAGGATTCCCAGACGTTCGACATCACCATCGACACCGTCGAGGGCATGCAGTTCGACAAGGGCTATGTCTCCGCTTACTTCGTTACGGACAACGACCGCATGGAGGCCGTGATGAAGGATCCGTACATCCTCATCACCGACCAGAAGATCTCCAGCGTTCAGGACATCATGCCCGTTCTCGAGGCTGTCCAGCGCGCTGGCCGTGGCCTGCTCATCATCGCTGAGGACATCGACGGCGAGGCTCTGCCGACCCTGGTCCTCAACAAGATCCGTGGCGCCCTCAACGTCTGCGCCGTCAAGGCCCCGGGCTACGGCGATCGCCGCAAGCGCATTCTCGAGGACATCGCCGTCCTCACCGGTGGCCAGGCTGCCCTGGACGAGCTGGGCGTGAAGGTCGCTGACATCACCGCCGATATGCTCGGTACCGCTAAGTCCGTCACCATCTCCAAGGACAACACCGTCGTCGTCGGCGGCGCTGGCTCCAAGGAGGCCATCGACGCTCGTATCGCTCAGATCAAGGGTGAGATGGAGAACACCACCTCTGACTTCGACCGTGAGAAGCTCCAGGAGCGCCTGGCCAAGCTCTCCGGTGGCGTTGCCGTCATCAAGGTCGGCGCTGCTACCGAGTCCGAGCTCAAGGAGATCAAGCATCGCGTCGAGGACGCCCTGCAGGCTACCCGCGCTGCTGTCGAGGAGGGCATCGTCGCCGGTGGCGGCGTCGCCTTCATGGACGCTGCTCCTGCGCTCGACGCCGTTGAGCTTGACGACCCCGAGGAGAAGATCGGTGTCGACATCGTCAAGAAGGCTCTGACCGCTCCGGTCGCTACCATCGCCAAGAACGCTGGCTTTGAGGGCGCTGTCGTGGTCGACAAGGTTGCCGAGCTGCCTGCCGGCCAGGGTCTCAACTCTGCCAACGGCGAGTGGGGCGACATGATTGAGATGGGCGTCCTCGACCCCGTCAAGGTCAGCCGCGTCACCCTGCAGAACGCTGCTTCTGTCGCCAGCCTGATTCTCATCACCGAGGCCACTGTCTCCGATGTGCCCAAGAACACTCAGCTTGAGGATGCTATCGCTGCTGCCACCGCTGGTCAGCAGGGCGGCGGTATGTACTAAGGCCGACAAGGTCTAGAACTCCCACCGGGAATCCGGGGGCGGGACGGGGACTTCTCTCCGGAACGTCCTCGGACATGCAAAGAGGCTCCGCATCGCGCTTCGCGCTGCGGAGCCTCTTTGCGTCCTGCGGAATATTCCGGAGAGAAGTCCCCGTCCCGCCCCCGGATCCCCTGCGTTTACAGCCTTGAGGTCGGCGTGGGCGGAGATCGTGGCTGATGGGGATACGTGTCCCGGTCGCTGTTTCGCGGCTTTGCCGCGAAAGGCGCGTTACTTTGGCGTGGACGGAGAACGTGGTTATCGCGTTAACTTGTCCCGGTCGCATTTCTGGAGCGTTCCCCCCACCATAAATTAGCCTCAGCATACTTGCACGAATACCCTCTCGTGCTACACTTGCAATTGCTGTTTCAGGGCGGGGTGGAATTCCCCACTGGCGGTAAATTGGGCGGTGCCAAAGGGGTGCCGTGGCGCAGGCGAGGACCTGCGTCGAGCCGATGAGTCCGCGACCCGTGCGTGTGTTGGTTCGCATGCCGGCTGAACTGGTGAGATCCCAGTACCAACGGTTAGAGTCCGGATGAAAGAGGCAGGTGATCTTATGTCTGAACAGTCGCAGCATATCCATTTTGAGAACACGAATAGGTGGAGCACCAAACAGCTCGTTACCATGGCGCTGATGTGCGCCTTGGGCGCCCTGTTTATGTATGTGCAGCTGCCCATCCTTCCTTCGGCGCCGTTTTTGACGTATGACCCGTCGCTGGTGCCGGCGATGGTGTGTGGATTTGCGTATGGTCCCGGCGCCGGTACCGCTGTTGCCGCTATGGCTATCGTTATCCATGCGCTTACCACGGGCGATTGGGTCGGTGCGCTTATGAACTTGGTTGCCACGCTGGGCTATATTCTGCCTGCGGCTATCGTCTATCAGAAGATGCACACCTACAAGGGTGCCGTGATTGGCCTGGCGCTCGGCGTCATTGCCGCTACGGCGCTGTCTATGGTCGCAAACCTTACTATTGGCGTATGGTTCTGGTATGGCTCGGTCGATGTGATCGCTCCGCTCATGATTCCCGCCGTGCTGCCGTTCAACCTTATCAAGACCGTGCTTAATTCGGTATTGACGCTTGCGGTGTACAAGGCGGTCTCCAACCTCATCACGCCTAAAAAGGACCAGGTAAAAGGCCGCGCATGATTGAGTGTCGGGGCGTTTCCTTTAGCTATGACGGTGCCGCCCAGGCGCTTGACGGCATCGATCTGAGCATTAAGGACGGCGAGTTTTTCTGCATCCTCGGTGGCAATGGGTCGGGTAAGTCGACGCTTGCCAAGCATCTGAATGCGCTGCTGCAGCCCGATGCGGGCACGGTACGCATCAACGGCATGGATGCGTCCGACCCCGAGCTGGTCTACGACATTCGTTCGACCGCGGGCATGGTATTCCAGAATCCCGATGATCAGCTGGTGGCAACGCTTGTCGAAGATGATGTTGCGTTTGGTCCCGAAAACCTAGGCGTGCCATCGGCGCAAATTGCGCAGCGCGTGCGCGAGGCGCTGAAGGCCGTGGGCCTGGTGGGCTTTGAGCGCCATGAGACCCACGCGCTTTCGGGCGGTCAAAAGCAGCGCGTGGCGCTTGCCGGCGTGCTCGCCATGGAACCGCGCGTGCTCATATTGGACGAGGCTTCCTCGATGCTCGATCCGCGCGGACGCAAGGGTCTTATGAAGGCCTGTCATGCGCTGCACGAACGCGGCATGACCATCGTGATGATTACGCACTTTATGGAAGAGGCTGCCGAGGCCGATCGTGTCGCCGTGTTTCAGACGGGACGAGTTGCCATGCTCGGTAAGCCCGAGGAAATCTTGACGCGGGCGGACGAACTTGCGCAGCTCAACTTGGATATGCCGGCGTCGTGCTGTCTAGGTAGGGCACTTCGTGCGAAGGGTGTGCCCGTTCACGCGCAGGTGCGCGAGGCGGATATGGTTACCGAGGTTGCGCAGGTCTATACCGAGCGAAGTGGAGCAGACATCGCGGGGCAGTCTTCCGTATCCCAGTGGGAAATCGCTGACGGCACTGTTCCGGTTGGCAACGAGGGGAACGCGTCGGAGCCCGTCATCGAGCTATCCCATGTTTCGTACAGTTATTCGCTCAGTCCGCGCGAGCGCCGCCGCTGGCATAAGCGCTCGGCCACTGCGGGCAAATCGAGCAAACAGGCTCTCTGGGGAAACGACCCCAGCAGCCCGTGGGCGCTGCGCGATGTATCGCTGACGGTGCGTCGCGGCGAGTTCCTGGGCTTGGCAGGTCATACCGGTTCGGGTAAGTCGACGCTGGTCCAGCATCTCAACGGTTTGATTCGCCCTCAGGAGGGATCCGTTCGCGCGCTGGGGCTCGATCTGTCAAACAAGAAAGACGCCGCCGCGGTTAAGGCCAAGGTCGGCGTGGTGTTTCAATATCCCGAGCGTCAGCTGTTTGCCGAAACCGTGGCGCAGGACGTGGCGTTTGGTCCGCACAACCTTGGCTTGTCGCAGGCCGAGGTTGCCCGCCGCGTTGAGACATCGCTCTCGCGCGTGGGCCTCGACCTTTCCACGGTCGGCGACAAGAGTCCCTTTGAGCTTTCGGGCGGTCAGCAACGGCGTGTGGCATTCGCCGGCGTACTCGCCATGGAGCCCGAAGTCCTGGTGCTCGATGAACCCATGGCGGGGCTCGATCCGGCTGCGCGCAGGGATTTCCTAGGGCTCATCGACCGACTTCACCGCGATGGCCTGACCGTTGTCATGGTTTCGCACAGCATGGATGACCTGGCCAATTGCTGCGACCGTATTGTCGTGATGAACGAGGGCGCGGTGTTTGCCGAGGGCACGCCCGCTCAGGTGTTTGCGCATGCCGATGAGCTCAAGTCGATCGGCTTGGGCGTTCCCGCCGCCCAGCGTATGGCGCTGGCGCTTACGGAGGCGGGCGTGCCGCTGCGTCGCGGCGGGCTCTATACGGTTGAGTCGTTGGCCGACGAGTTGGCAGATTTGCTGATCGGTCGCCCAGACGGTTCTTCTAACGTCGCGGACATTGCTAAATCCAAGACGGTCGCGCGAGAGGAGGGCTGCTAATGGAGGTGTTTTCGTTTGGCAGCTACTATCCCGGCGATAGTGCGATCCACCGCCTGGACCCGCGAACTAAGTTGCTCTTGGGCTTTGTGTTTCTGATCACGACGCTCACAGTCAGCAGCTTCTGCGGACTGGCCTCGGTCGCAATCTTCATTGTCCTGATTTATACCGTGTCCCGGGTGCCGTTGCGCCGGGTCCTATCATCGATGGCACCATTGCTGGCGATTGTCGTGGTGGTCGCGGTGCTCAACCTGTTTTCCGACCAGAGCGGGCGCATCCTGTGGCAGCTCGGCTTTCTGCAGATAAGCGAGGGCTCGCTGCGTTCTGCCGCCTTTATGGCGTGCCGCCTGAGCTTGATGATGGCCGGCATGAGCGCCATTACGCTCACCACGCCCACGCTCGACCTCACCGCGGGCTTTGAGCGCCTGCTCGCGCCGTTTGCGCGTGTGGGACTTCCTGCGCACGAGCTCGGCATGATTATGGGTATCGCGCTGCGCTTTATGCCGCAGTTTGCCACTGAGATGAAACAGACGGCCGATGCGCAGGCAAGCCGCGGTGCGCGCGTGACGGGAGGCCCGCTCGGCGGCGTGCGTATGCTCGGCAGTGTGGCGATTCCGCTGTTCACGGGCGTGTTCCGCCATGCCGAGACGCTGTCTGCTGCCATGGATGCGCGCTGCTATCACGGCGAACAGGGACGCACGCGTCTGCATGCACTTACGTTTGGCCGCGGGGATGCACTGGCCGCGGTGGTGACGGCGCTGCTGCTCGCGTGTGTCATCGTCATCAACCTTCAACTTGTTTAGGCGCGATTCGAGCGCAAGAAAGGGGTCCCTATGACCGACAACGACCGCACGGCTCAGCTTGAGCGCGCCTGTTCGTATCTCAGGCGCATTCCGGCGTGGTATCTGGCCACGACCGATGCAAGCGACGGGCATCAGCCTCGCGTGAGGCCGTTTTCGTTTGCCATGGTCGATGACGGTAAGTTGTGGTTTTGCACGTCGCGCGACAAGGATGTGTGGGCGGAGCTGAGTGCGAATCCCAAGTTTGAGCTCTCGGGCTGGAAGCCGGGGGAATGTTGGATCGTGTTAACTGGCGAGGCCGCGCTCGAGGATGATGCAGTTGTGAGCGACAAGGTGCGCCAAGCGGGCTTTAAGCACATGGTGGGCATTGGCGAGCAACACGATAGTGCCAACGACGGCCGCCTTGCTTTCTTTTCGGTCCGCAACATCGCCGCGCGCTTCTGTGATATCGACGGCAGCGAGGAGCGCCTGGGGCTCTAATTTCCCAAATTGATTACCCATTCCAAAAAGACTGGTCAGGCGACAGGAGGACACATGGACGGATTGAATACGGTGTTGGAGTATCTGACGTCGGTGCCGGCATGGTATTTGGCGACGAGCGTTGACGGACAGCCTCATGTGCGTCCGTTTTCGTTTGCGCAGATCCAGGATGGCAAGCTGTGGTTTGTAACAGCGCGCACCAAAGACGTGTGGCAAGAGCTGCTACAAAATCAGCGCTTTGAGGCCACGAGTTGGTGGCCGGGCCATGGCTGGCTCATCTTGCGCGGGCGTGCCGGCTTGGATGACCGGGCCGCTCCCGATATGCGCGAGGCTGGATGGAAACATCTTGAGCGCTTGAGCGAGCACTATGAGGGGCCTAACGACCCCACGCTCGTCTTCTTTAGCGTGGAGGAACCCGAGGCCTTTATCTGCAATCACGACGAATGGGTGCCGGTCGAGCTCTAAACGAGTCTCTCAGCAAGCTTCGACAATTCAAATTCTCGCATATAGCGGGCCCCACATTGCAACGTCACCGTAAGGTGCACTGGGTAATATGGGGCCCGCTCCATTTGTCAATTCCTTCAAGCGAATGTGTCGGGAATGTTTCAATGCATGAATATGCAAGCCATTTACGTATTCATGCATCTTTTGGTGCTAAAGTTTCAACCCACTTCATAACGACCGCTGCGAAATGCGCATCGGTGCATAAATCGCAGACAAGGAGTCTGATATGTCTTTGAAGGTTGGAATCGTCGGCGCGGCTGGATATGCCGGAGCCGAGCTCATTCGCCTCGTGCTCGGTCATCCCGAGTTTGAACTTGTCGCCATTACGTCCAACGCCGATGCCGGCCAGCCGTTGTCTGCGGTGTACCCGAGCTTCACCGGCGTAAGCGATCTTGTCTTCACGACGCATGATGCCCCCGAGCTCAAGAACTGCGACGCGGTATTTTTGGCCGTGCCGCACACCGCCGCCATGGCGCAGGTGCCCGCCCTGCTTGCCGCAGACGTTTCCTGCTTTGATCTTTCGGCCGATTACCGCCTGAGCGATCCGGCCGTGTTTGAGGCATGGTATGCCGCCGAGCACACGAGCCCCGAGCTACTCAAGACACGTGCCTTCGGCCTGCCCGAGCTGTTCTGCCAGGACTTGGAGACCGCTGCTTCCAGCCATGCTGCTGGCAGGCCCGTGTTGGTCGCCTGCGCCGGCTGCTATCCCACCGCAACGAGCCTTGCTGCCGCTCCTGCCGTGCGTGCGGGCTGGGTGGCCGAGAACGGTCCCGTGATTGTCGATGCCATCAGCGGTGTGACGGGTGCCGGCAAGTCCTGCAACGCTCGTACGCATTTTTGCAGCGCCGACGAGAATTTGGAGGCCTACGGCGTGGGCAAGCATCGTCACACGCCCGAAATCGAGCAAATCCTTGGTCTAACAGATCGCGTCGTCTTTACCCCGCACCTGGCACCCCTCAAGCGCGGTCTACTCTCTACGGTAACGATGCCGCTTGCGCCGCAGGCTATCGATACCTTGATCCTTGAGGACGTTGTCGACTATTACAAGCAGTTCTACGCTGGACGCACCTTTGTGCGCGTGCTCGATGCCGGCCAGCAGCCCAAGACGGCTTCGGTCGTCGGCACCAACGCCGCCCAGATTGGCCTTGCGTTCAACAAGCGCGCGGGCGTGCTGGTGGCGACGGGCGCCATCGACAATTTGTGCAAGGGCGCTGCGGGCCAAGCAGTCCAGTGCGCCAATATCGTCTTTGGCTTTGACGAGCGACGAGGCTTGCCCACAGTGGCGTGCCCGGTGTAGCACATTCGATTGTTAACGATTTGGTAGTCGGGCATCGAGTGGGGCGCCACTTTTAAGCTGGTCTCATGATTGCGACTGGCATGGCGCACCAACCGATGTCCGTTTTTTGTTTGACATAAGGAGTCATAAAGACGATGAATACCGACCTGATTGATATCAAGATTCGCGCCGTCGAGGGTGGCGTTACGGCAGCGGCCGGCTTTAAGGCCGCAGGCATCCATGCGGGATTCCGGAAGAATCCCGAGCGCTTAGACTATGCGCTCGTCATGCCCGATAAACCCTGTCCCGGCGCCGGCGTGTTTACGACCAACCGCTTTTGCGCGGCGCCCGTGCAGGTGAGCCGTGCCAACCTGGGCGGTGCGGACAAGGGCTACGGTATCATCGCCGGTGTTTCAATCAACTCCGGCAACGCGAACGCCGCCACGGGCGAGACCGGCCTTGCCTGCGCGCGCGAGACCTGCAACATCGCATCGCAGGTTATCGGCTGCGAACCCCAGCAGATCCTGGTTGCCTCCACGGGTGTGATTGGCCAGATTCTGCCGATCGACACGTTTGAGACAGCCATTCCTGCTGCCTACGAGGCGCTCTCCGCCCACGGTGGCGCCGATGCCGCTCGCGCCATCATGACGACCGACACGCACTCCAAGGAGTACGCCGTGTCCTACGTCAGTGAGGCTGCGGGTCATGCGGGCAATGTCTATACGGTAGGCGGCATGTGCAAGGGCTCGGGCATGATCATGCCCAATATGGCCACCATGATCGCAGTTATCACCACCGATGCCCCCGTCGAGCCTGCGGCACTTCATGCCCTGCTGCTCTCGACCGTCAAGCAGACCTTTAACAAGGTAACGGTCGATTCCGACACCTCGACCAACGACACCTGCATCATGCTTGCCTCCGGCGCCGCTGCCGCAGATGCCGAGCCTATCGTCGAGGGCTCCGATGCCTTCGACGAGTTGGCATTTGCCGTGCACGAGGTGTGCGAGAGCCTGGCGCGCAATATCGCCGCCGATGGTGAGGGCGCATCCAAGCTTGTTACGGTCAACGTTACCGGAGCCGCCAACGACGAGGAAGCTGATATCGCCGCTCGTGCCGTTGCCAACTCGCCGCTCGTTAAGACCTGCATCGCCGGCCACGACTGCAACTGGGGCCGCGTTGCCATGGCGCTTGGCAAGTGCGGCGTGAAGTTTAATCAGGAAGACGTTTCCATCGACATGATGGGCATGCCCGTCTGTCGCGACGGTCTGACTGTTCGCTTTGACGAGGACGAGGCTCTACGACGTTTCGAGGCGCCCGAGATCGTGATCTCGGCCGACCTGGGCGCAGGCGACGCGGCAACGACCGTGTGGGCCTGCGACCTCACGCATGAATACATCTCCATCAACGGCGACTACCGTTCCTAGATTCCAGGCACGCTGCGCATCTTGCCGCGATTGCGGACAGCGGAGCACGGCGCGATAACGATACGAAAGACGAGGCAGATTATGAAATTCGCACGCGATTGTCGTTCGAGCGAATCCAACGAAGCAACCGCGCAGCTGCTGTTCGAAGCGCTGCCGTGGATTAAGAACCTGACCGGCAAGACGGTTGTTATCAAATATGGCGGAGCCGCCATGGTTGATGAGCAGCTGCGCCGCGACGTGATGAGCGACATCGTTTTGCTCAAGATCATCGGTATGCGCCCCGTCATCGTGCACGGCGGCGGCAAGGCTATCAACGAGGCGCTGAGCCATTACGATATTCCCGTCGAGTTTAAGAACGGCCAGCGCGTGACCACGCCGGCGACTATGGATATCGTGCGCGAGGTGCTGGGCGGCAAGGTTAACCAGGAGCTGGTTGCTGCCATCAACCACCACGGCAACCTGGCCGTGGGCGTGTCGGGCAGCGATGCCGGCACGCTCATCGCCGAGCCGCTCGACCCCGAGCTCGGTCGCGTGGGCAAAGTGATGCACGTCAACACCGACTATATCGAGCGCTTACTCGATAGCGAGTACATCCCCGTCATCGCTACCGTCGCGGCGGGGGAGGACGGCGGTTTCTTCAACATCAACGCCGACACCGCCGCCGGTGCCGTTGCCGCGGCGCTCCACGCGCATAAGGCGATCTTTTTGACCGATGTCGATGGCCTGTACAAGGACTTTAGCGACAAGGACTCGCTTATCTCCAACCTAACGCTCGACGAGGTTAACGAAATGCTCTACGGCGGCGAGGTCGATAAGGGCATGATTCCCAAGCTGCGCGCGGCCGTCGATGCGCTTACCGGCGGCGTATTTCGTGCCCACATCATTAACGGTACTACGCCGCATTCGCTGCTCCTGGAGCTGCTGACCGATGCCGGCGTCGGCACCGTGATCCATTCCACCGAGACGGCTTACGAGTTCGATACGCATCCGCATCCGCTTTCGACGTTTGCTGCGCGTCTGACCGAAAACCTTGACGAGGTCGAGAAGCTTCAGACGGTCTAGCTGACCCGCAGCCGCCCCATTCCTGCACCCATAGCCCCGCGCCGTCTGGCGCCCAACGAAAGGCATCCCATGTCACTTGCAGCTCAGCAATCGCTTGAATCCCATTACGTTATGCATACCTTTGGCCGCTCTCCGGTCGAGTTTGTCGAGGGTCACGGCATGAAGCTCACCGGCGACGATGGCCGTGAGTACCTCGACTTTCTTGCCGGCATCGGCGTGTGCAGCCTAGGTCATGGCGACCCGGCTGTGCTCTCGGCGCTCGAGGCACAGACCAAAAAGCTCATGCATGTCTCCAATTACTTCTACATTGAGCAGCGCGGACAGGTCGCGGCGCTGCTGTCCAAGCTTGCTAACGACGACGTAGATGGTGCGCGCGTCCTTGCCGATGCCATTGCCGCCGGCGATGAGACCACGGCAGCTGCTCTTGGTGCCCCGGCTGCGGATGAGCAGGTTTGGGAGACCTTCTTTGCCAACTCTGGCGCCGAGGCCAACGAGGGCTCGATGAAGCTCGCGCGCCTGTACGCCAAGCGTGCCGGTAATGGCGGCAACACCATCGTGTGCATGCGCGGCGGCTTCCACGGCCGTACGCTCGAGACCATTGCCGCCACCATGCAGGATTGGCTGCAGGACAGCTTCCGCCCGCTGCCGGGTGGCTTTGTGGCCTGCACGCCCAACGATGTCGATGAACTGCGTGCGATCTTTAAGCAGCTGGGCAGTGAAATATGCGCTGTAATGCTCGAACCGATCCAGGGTGAGAGTGGCGTGCACCCTATGACCGAGGAGTTTATGGCGGCGGCGCGCGACCTGGCACACGAAGTGGGCGCCGTGCTTATCGCCGACGAGGTCCAGTGCGGCATCTTCCGCTCCGGCAAGCCGTTCGCATTCCAAACCTATGGCGTGGAGCCCGACATCATGAGCCTTGCCAAGGGCATTGCTGATGGCGTGCCCATGGGCGCCGTGGTGGCAAAGAAGGAGATTGCCGACGTGTTTAAGCCGGGTGACCACGGCTCGACCTTTGGCGGTAGCTGCTTGGCCATCGCGGCGTGCGCCGCGACGCTCTCCGCGCTCGTGCGCGGCGATTATGCCGACCACGCTGCCAAGGTAGGCGCCTATATGGAGGCAAAACTCGCCAAGTTACCGCATGTTACCGATGTGCGCGGTCGCGGCTTGATGCTCGGCTGCGACCTGGATGAGGCAGCGGGCGACGCGCATGATATTGTTGCCCGCGCGCTGGCCGCCGGTGCCGTGATTAACGCTACGGGTGCCCATACGCTGCGTTTCCTGCCGCCGCTCGTCTGCGAGGAATCCGACGTGGACAGTCTGATCGAGATCCTGTCGGGTGTCTTGGGCTAACGCGGCGCAATAACTCAATTTGGACTGGGTTCCGGACTGCGGACGTGCCATATACGGCACGATTCGGCGGTCTGGAGCCCGTTTTGCCTTAGATTTGCTAAGGCAGGGAGACCTGCTGGTCAAAAAACATCAAATATGAGTACTGCTACCGATTTGGTAGCAGCAATTTAGGACTAATAAGGCCAGATAGCAAGTCGAAATGGCGATGAATGCACGATTTTGATCCAGCTGTTAGTCCTTATAATGGACATATGTTGCGTAACTTAAGCAAATACTATCTTTTTATATGTTGTAAGCAAGGTAGCAGTACTCATTTTTGCCATTTTTTGGCCACGACCTTTGTAACAGACGTGCAGGCGGGTCGCGCGCGCAGACGTGGTGTAAGAGTGTCCTGAGGTCCGTCGCTGCAAGTCCCGATGTTACTCCTTCTTGAGGCCGTGCTTCTCGACTATCTCGTCCACTATCTCCCTGGCGCGCCGCCCGAGCGCGCGGCGCCTCCCCTCTGTCGGGGCCGGCCTGTCCGCGGGCTCGGCGAAGCCCTCGGCGGCCGAGGCCTCGGAGAACATGCGCTGCTGGGACCACTGCCCCTCGGTCTCCATGAGGCTCGCGCACGTCAGGCGCAGCATCGACTCCCTCGAGGGGAAGGACTGCACGACCCTGTAGCGGCGCTTGATCTCGCGGTTGGCGCGCTCCTGGACGTTGTTGGTGCGGAGCTTGGCCCAGTGCGCCCTGGGGAAGGCCGTGAACGCCAGCGCGGAGTCCTCGGCCTGCTCG
>JAXJNG010000004.1:0-8145 GCA_036312785.1 Collinsella sp. | reverse complement strand
TGGTAGTATCGAGCATGGGAGCCCCTTCCATGAATGCGGCGTGGCCGCCGCGGCTGAATTAGACACTCACCATTGTCGGCCTAATCCGCGGTCTTTCATGCAGCAGGGGCTCTCAATGTTTTTATGTCCTGCTCATATCGTCTAGGCCGGCACTTCGGGACACTCCTTGGCATCCCAGCGCGCCTTCATAAGTTGCGGTGAAATACGGACTGTTTAGCGGCCTGTAGTCATAAAACAGTCCGTATTTCACCGCAATTGAGGAGGGGCGGGGTGGATGGCGGGGTAGCAAAAGAGCCCCGTCCTAAATTAGCTGCTTAGGCTGGGTCGATGTTCATGCTGGCGATGAGGTCGATGTTGGTGCCGAGTATGTCTTCCAGCACGATGTCGCCCATGCGGATGGGGGCGTTGACGACTAGGCCTCGGATGAGGTTCATGGCTTGGGCGTGGAGTGCCAGCGGGATGGCCTCAGCCGTGCGCACAGGCAGCAGCGTCTCGTCGCCGCCGGAGACGGCCACGGTCGTCGTGAGCACGCGCATGGGGCAGGTGAGCTCCTGATGTGCGAACTTATCGCCGCGCGGGCAGTTGTTGCCGGTTACGGAGCGCACTTCCACCACGGCGCCATTGGCGTCGCGCTCCACCTCTACGGTCAGAAGGCACCCGGATGGGCAGGTCGTGCAGTTGAACTGCAGCGTTTCGATCACGTTATCGCTCATAGTCTATGCCTCCTCGACGGGATCGACGGACAGGAAAATTTCGCTAGCACCTAAGTCGAGTGCGCGCTGAATCACCTTTGCCGGCAGTGGGAAGCTTTCCATAACGCTTGGCTTAAACGCGTGGACCTTGCCGGCGAACAGTTCCTCGCCGTCGGCCAAGATCCTCACGCAGGCGGCATCGACTGGCCGACGCACGCGGAAGTTGAGCTTGGTGAGCGCCACGGCCGTAATGCGTCCCGGCAGCGCGTATCCCGCGATGCCAGCAGGGGAGACCGTGAGCTCGCAGCTCGTGTCCGCGACTGCATCCGTCTCGGCTCCGCCACCCTGCGCGTATGCTGCTGCAGCTGCGCCAGCCCTCTCGGACTCACGCGTCACGTTGTCGGCCAGGTCGTGCACGTGCAGCACGTTGCCGCAGGCAAAAATGCCCGGCACGACCGTCTGCAGGCTCTGGTCCACCACGGCGCCGCGTGTGCGGGGGTCCAGCTCCACGCCCGCGGCAACCGAAAGCTCGTTCTCGGGAATCAAGCCCACCGATAGCAGCAGCGTGTCGCACGGAACAATGCGCTCGGTACCCGGAATGGGCGCTAGGCGCTCGTCTACTTGGCTCACCTCGACGGCTTCCACGCGGTCGTGGCCGATCACGCGTGTGACGGTGGTGGACAGGTGCAGCGGAATTCCAAAGTCGTCCAGGCAGTTCTTGACGTTGCGGCGCAGGCCGTTGGCGTACGGCATGAGCTCGTACACGCCCTCGACCGAAATTCCCTCGAGCGCGCAACGGCGTGCCATGATGAGCCCGATGTCGCCCGAGCCCAAAATGACGGCACGCGAGCCGGGCTTGAGGTTTTCGATATTGATGTATCGCTGCGCCAGGCCGGCCGTAAACACGCCGGCGGGACGACTGCCGGGAATCTTGATCTCGCTGCGCGTGCGCTCGCGGCACCCCATGGCAAGGACGACCGCGCGCCCGGTGAGCTGCAGCATGCCTTCAGGACTCATGAGCGTGATGGTATGGACCGCGGTGTCTTCCGTAGACTCGCCCGAATCAATCCCAATCACCATGCTGTTCAGGAACAGCGCAATGTCGGTTGCGTGCACCTGGTCGATAAAGCGCTGCGCGTACTCGGGACCGGTGAGTTCCTGTTTAAAGTGCGACAGGCCAAAGCCGGGGTGAATGCACTGACGGAGGATGCCGCCCAGGTGCTGCTCGCGCTCCACGATGGCCACGCGCGCGCCTGTCTTATGCGCGGCAAGCGCGGCCGCCATGCCGGCAGGTCCGCCGCCGATAACGACCACGTCGAAGGCTTGCGTTTGTACGGCTTCCACGACGCCGCAATCAATCGCACTCGATTTGAATTCCGCCATCCTAGCGCACCCCCTTCAAAGGGCCTTCTACCAGCCAGGAGCCGGTATCCTCCAGTAATACCTCGCCGGGATCGCAGCCCAGCTCGCGGGCAAGAATCGCCACCACACGGCTCTGGCAAAAGCCGCTTTGGCACCGGCCCATGCCGGCACGACAGCGGCGCTTGACGCCTTCGACCGAAACTGCTCCCGGGCGGCGCCGAATCGCGGCCACAATCTCGGCCTCGGGCACCGTCTCGCAGCGGCAGACAATCTGTCCCCACGCGGGATCGGACTCGATCAGCTCCTCCTTGCGCGCCAGCGGCGCGCGGTCAAAGTCGTCCGGCGCTCGGCGAATTGGGTTCCAGTCCGCCCGCTCGTGCAGCTCCACGCCAACCTTACGCATCACAAGTTCCATGCGCTCGGCAATGGCCGGCGCGCTCGCCACGCCCGGCGACTGAATGCCCGCTGCCTGGAACAGACCTGGCATCACGGCTGACTGCCCTATAAAGAAGTCGTTCGTACCCTGAATGACCGGGCGCCCGCCGGCAAATGCGCGTACTACTCGGCGCGTGTCCAGATCGGGCACCAGCTTGCGCGCGCCGCCCAGCAGAGCGTTGACATCGCTCGCATAGGTCTGTGAATCGCCGGGCTCGCGCACGGCGGCGGTTGCGGTGATCACGGTGTTGCCGTGTACGGTGCCCGTCACGATAACGCCCTTCGATATTGGCGTCGGCACGGGGTAGAGCGGCATGAGCGTGCGCGGCTCCTTGTCTAGCACCACAATATTGCCCTGGCGCCAGACCATCTGAAACTCCTCGGCGCCTGCCATATGCGAGATGTCTGCGGCTCCGTTGCCCGCGGCATTGATCAGGTAACGGCAGCGCACGTCTCCGGCGGGCGTCAACAGCGTAAAGCGCGCGGCTCCGTCATTCGAGCTGGCAACCTCAATCGCTTCCACCGGTGCTGAGCGCATAAACGTCACGCCGTTGGCAACGGCGTTCTCCAACGCGGCGATGGCCACTTCAAACGGGTCAACGTAACCGGTCGAAGGGCACCATAGCGCGCACGTGGCCTGGGCGCTCGCGCGCGGTTCCAACTCTCGAACGCGCTCTGGGTCGATGATTGACAGCTCGGGCACACCGTTGGTAAGGCCATTGCTCCGCAGTTGCTCCAGATGCGCGTGGTCCTCGTCGTTAAAGCCCAACACCATCGACCCAGTGCGGCAGAACAGAAAGCCCAGCTCCTTCGCCCACGTACCGTACAACTCGCAGCCACGGGCGTTGACTTGGGCCTTAACCGTGCTCGGCGCCGGATCGTAGCCGGCGTGCACTAGGCCGCCGTTGGCCTTCGACGCGCCCAGCGCGATATCGTTTGCTGCCTCGATCACGCAAATGGACAGTTCAAATCGCGCGAGCTGCCGCGCAATAGCGCATCCGGTGATGCCCGCGCCCACAATCGCGATATCAAACGTTTCTGTCACAGTGCCTCCCAGACGAGTTGACAGGCTGTCAATATGACTATCCTACGGTCTGCACACCCCCAGCGCGGCGGCAATGCGGCGAACAGCCCCGCAACACCCGCCAACGGCAGGCGAGGGGAGACCCGGCAACGTCGACAACCTCGTCTGCCGACATCTACGACAACCGTTCATCTCGATTTGTAACAGTTAAACGAAGATTTGGGTTCCAGATGTTATAGATCGAGACGTTAGTCTGGCGGGTCCTCCGTTTGTCTCGATCTGTAACACCTAGACCCGGATTCCGCTCCCACCTGTTACAGATTGAGATGTTTGTGTCCGTGGCGGCCCCGTACCCAACCGTAGTCCCATATAAACAAACCCCGTGGTAAACTTGACCGGACTGTAATTATTCCGAAAGGTACACCCCAATGTCCAAGTACATCTCCGAGCTCATGTCGCCGCAGCTTATGGGCGTCGTCTATGCCTTCGTTGGCTTTATCATCGCCCTGTATGTGCTGTCGGTCGTCTATGTGTTCATCGACGCTCGCCGCCGCGGCGCCAGCGCCTACGTGGCATGGGGCATCATCGCCCTCATCCCGTTTGTGGGCCTCATTGCCTACCTGGTCCTGCGTCCGCACTCCTACGCGTCCGACCGCGAGGAACAGGAGCTGGACATGGCCCTACGCGAGCGCCAGCTTGCCCAGTACGGCACCTGCCCGCAGTGCGGCGCGCCCATCGAGAAGGACTTCGTTGTCTGCCCGGTGTGCGATACCCAGGTTCGCAATGTCTGCCCCAGCTGCCATCGCCCGCTCGATGCGCACTGGAAGGTCTGCCCCTACTGCCGAACTCGCATCCAGTAACGCATCCATCGCCGGGCCGGTCGCAAGCCACGGGCACGCCGCAAGCCGCGCGCCCATATCCCGCCCCACACGATGAAGCATGCGTAGAAAATCGCCCGCCGTGCCATTAAGGTGCGGCGGGCGCTTGTATACCAAGGCAACCTGCCTATAATGATGCAAGTCAAAAACGCCGAGCGCATCGCATGCACTTGCATCAGGCATCCGAGAGGAGAAAACATACCCATGAAGGCACTCTACAATGACGGTTCGGTGGCCGAGCTCCCGCAGGACGAGGTCACGCACGTCATCCGCCACTCCGCCGCGCACATCATGGCGCAGGCCATCAAGCGCCTGTACCCCGAGGCCGACTTTGCCTACGGCCCCGCGACCGACAACGGCTTCTACTACGACGTCGACCTGCCCGAGGGCGTCAAGATCAGCGAGGACGACTTCCCCGCGATCGAGGCCGAGATGAAGAAGATCGTCAAGGAGAACCTCAAGTTCACCGTCTTTGAGAAGCCCCGCGCCGAGGCTATCGCCCTTATGGAGGAGCGCGGCGAGAAGTACAAGGTCGAGCACATCGGCGACCTGGACGACGACGCCCGCATTACCTTCTACCAGCAGGGCGACTACATCGACATGTGCGTCGGCCCTCACATCTGCTACACCAAGGCGCTGAAGGCCTTTAAGCTCACCGGCGTCTCGGGCGCCTATTGGAAGGGCGACAAGGACAACAAGATGCTCACCCGCATCAACGGCGTCGCCTTTGCCACCAAGGAAGAGCTCGACGAGCACATGCACATGCTGGAGGAGGCCAAGAAGCGCGACCACCGCAAGATCGGCCGCGAGATGGACCTCTTTATGATGCGCGACGAGGCCCCCGGCTTCCCGTTCTTCCTGCCCAACGGCATGATTCTTAAGAACACGCTGCTGGACTACTGGCGCGAGATTCACCACAAGGCCGGCTACGTGGAGATCTCCACGCCGCTCATCATGAACAAGCAGCTGTGGAAGACCTCGGGCCACTGGGACCACTACAAGGACAACATGTACTCTACCGTCATCGACGATGAAGAGTATTGCATTAAGCCCATGAACTGCCCGGGCGGCGTGCTTGTGTACGCCTCCAAGCCGCACTCCTACCGCGAGCTGCCCATCCGTGCCGGCGAGATTGGCCTGGTGCACCGCCACGAGCTGCGCGGCGCCCTGCACGGTCTGTTCCGCGTGCGTTGCTTTAACCAGGACGACGCCCACCTGTTTGTGCGTCCCGACCAGCTGACCGACGAGATCGTGGGTGTGGTCAACCTCATCGACTCCGTGTACCAGAAGTTTGGCTTTAAGTATCACGTTGAGCTTTCCACCCGCCCCGAGGACTCCATGGGTTCGGACGAGGACTGGGCGCGCGCCGAGGAGGGCCTGCGCACTGCTCTTGAGCAGCTGCACATGGACTACGAGGTCAACGAGGGTGACGGCGCCTTCTATGGCCCCAAGATCGACTTCCACCTGGAGGACTCGCTCGGCCGTACCTGGCAGTGCGGTACCGTGCAGCTCGACTTCCAGATGCCGCTCAACTTTGATCTGGAGTACGTGGACGCCGACGGCACCAAGAAGCGCCCCATCATGCTGCACCGTGTGTGCTTTGGCTCCATCGAGCGCTTCATCGGTATTCTGATTGAGCACTTTGCGGGCAAGTTCCCCACCTGGCTGGCTCCCGTGCAGGTCAAGGCCCTGCCCGTGTCCGAGAAGAGCCGCGACTACGCCCACGAGGTGTGTGCCAAGCTGGAGGAGGCCGGCATTCGCGTGGTCTGCGACGACCGCGACGAGAAGATCGGCTACAAGATCCGCGAGGCCCGCAGCATCGACCGCGTGCCCTACATGCTCATCCTGGGCGAGAAGGAGGTCGAGGCCGGCAACATCTCCGTCCGCGATCGCTCCAACGAGACCGTTCAGATGAGCGTTGACGAGTTTGTTGCCAAGGTGCTCGAGGAGATCAAGACCCGCGCCTAAGGCAAGCTGTATAACAATTTACAAAGGCGACCGTCCACAGAGGGCGGTCGCCTTTTTTCATGCCCAAATAAGAAAAGCCGCTGGTTGAGCGGCTTTTTTTGTTGCACAAAAAGGTACAGGTTTTTGTAGAGGGGTATGGAGATATACCGGTTGATTTCCGATCTCAGCCGAACACATTGAGCAAATAGGCCATTCCCGCAGCTAGCCGAACGCCCCCGCGGCCCCTCCTGGGGTCCGGGGGCGGCATTTCCCCAGTTGAAGGAACGGTGGAGATGTGTTTCGATGGGTCCGGTGGCCATGCTCCGCCCGCCGCCCGGCACCTCTTCCCAGACTCAGCCGGACGGTCGGTCCGTCTATTCCGTTTTCGCCCTTAGGCTAGGCCAGCGGGGCATCGCCCCTCTCTGCGCGCGCCCTCTCGATGAGGCCCGGCGTCAGGTCGAGTTCGCCGAGCGCCACGTCCCCCACGCCGTAGGCGTCCAGCAGCGCCGCCGCGTCCTCCCCGAGCATCGCCCTGAAGGCGCGGGCGGGCGTCGAGAAGCCGAGCGCGCCGCGGGGCTCGGAGTTCGCGTGCGACATGGCCAGCGCCAGGTCCGCCGGGGCGAGCCGGTCGAACCTGAGCCCGGTGCCCTTGGGCAGCAGCTTCCTTATCTCGACGTGGTTTCGCTCGCAGGCGCCCTTCTGGTCGCTGCGGCGCGGGTCGCAGTAGAACAGCCTCGTCTCGCCGGGCCCCTCGCCGAGCAGCGCCGCGATCGCCGCCTCGTCGGAGAACTCCGCGCCGTTGTCGGTGAGCACGGCGCGGAAGACCCTCCCCATGCCGTCGGCGCCCAGCACCGAGCGCACGCCCTCCAGCGCCGCCTCCACGCTCGCCGAGTCCTTCGCCTCGAGCAGGAGCGCCAGCTGGAGCCTGCTGGGGCGGTGGAGCAGCGTGAGCAGGCAGGCCGAGTCCTCCCGGGCGCCCTCGACGGTGTCCATCTCCCAGGCCGCGGCGCACGCGTCCTCCCCGAGGGCGAGGAACGCGGCGTATGACCTGCGGGCGGAGTGGCGCGTGGCCGCCCGGCCCGCGGCGCGCTTCCTCGGCCTGTAGCCGACCTTTCGCCTGAGCTCCATGTTGGTCATGCCGTCGTAGCCCGCCGAGACCCAGCGGTAGATGGTCGAGGGCGACAGGTCCACCGGGCCGCCGTTGCGCGCCGCCATCTGCTCGGGCGAGAGCCCCCGGCGCAGGCAGTCCCTGATGGCCTCCAGCCTGGCCGCCGCGGCCGGCTCGTCGGCGTCGATCCCGCGCCTGGACGAGACGAGCACCGAGTCGGCGCACAGCTGCGCGGCGCGGGCCTCGTAGAAGACGTGCGGGCGGCGCTTGCAGCCCACCGCGCGGTAGCGGCCGCACCCGTTGCAGCAGCGCGGCCACGCCGCCAGGCGCGGGCAGGCCGACGACAGGTCGGTGTCGGCGCCCACGCGCTCGCCGCGCCTGGGCTTCGGCGCCGTCACGAACCTGTGCGACGCCACCTCGGCGCTCACCGTCGAGGGCGACCTGCCCAGCTCCCTCGCGATCTCCCTGCACGAGGCCCTGCGCTCCAGCATCCTCTGGACCGTGTCCCGCTCGTGCCTCGTGAGCCTTCCGTAGGCCCTCGGGGCCGCTTTCGCGGAACCCTTCTTCCTCTTTCCGGACATGCCGTCCTCCGATCTTCCGGGGCCGGCCGGTCCGGCCCTCAGGGTATCGGGTTCCCACATTCATCCGTACATGTACGGATGAATGTGGGAGGTGTTCGGATGAAGTCGATAATCAAGG
>JAXJNG010000003.1:0-32510 GCA_036312785.1 Collinsella sp. | reverse complement strand
TGGTAGTATCGAGCATGGGAGCCCCTTCCATGAATGCGGCGTGGCCGCCGCGGCTGAATTAGACACTCACCATTGTCGGCCTAATCCGCGGTCTTTCATGCAGCAGGGGCTCTCAATGTTTTTATGTCCTGCTCATATCGTTTGTCAGGTCTGGTCTCAGCGGGCCCGGCACGGGCTAAGTTTATCGCGAGTTCCGCACGCAAAGGAAAGCACTTAATGTGCTTTCCGTCTTGCGCAGGACTGTAGAGCAGGAAACTTAGCCCGTGCCGGGGCCGCTGAGACCAGACCGGCGGGATACATAGGTTCAGATGGGGCTTTGATGCATGGGTGGTCTGTTGTTGTGCAAATGGGTATCATATTGTCGTTATTGCATCGACTCTGTGATGCATGTTTGTACGTTCCCGACGGTCGGTTTGCCAGAAGCGCCCCGTCGGTTGTTCCAGACCCGTTTCGAAGAAAGGAAACCACACTAACCTATGGCAGCTAAAAAATCATCTCCCTTGAAGATCATTCCGCTCGGAGGCCTTGACGGCATCGGTAAGAACATGACGGTCTTCGAGTGCGGCGACGACATGGTGCTCGTCGACGCCGGTCTCATGTTCCCGGATGACTCCCAGCCCGGTATCGACCTGGTTCTTCCCGACTACACCTATGTTCTGGAGAACGAGGAGAAGCTCCGCGGTATCGTCGTCACCCACGGCCACGAGGACCACACCGGTTCGCTTCCGTACCTGCTGCAGGACCTCAACAACAAGGTGCCCATCTTTTCGAGCAAGCTGACGCTTGGCTTTATCGAGGGCAAGCTTTCTGAGTTCCGCATCCGCGCGCCCAAGTTCCGCGAGGTCAAGGGCGGCAGCCATGTCAACCTCGGCGGCATCTCGCTCGACTTCTTCTCGATGACGCACTCCATCCCCGGCGCTCTGGGCGTGTTTATCCGCACCAATCAGGGTACCGTTATGCACACCGGCGACTTTAAGCTCGACCAGACGCCCATCGACGGCGTCACGCCCGACTATGCCGCTATCAGCCGCTTTGCCAAGCAGGGTATCGACCTGCTGCTTTCCGACTCCACCAACGCCACGGTTCCCGGCTTTACCAAGTCCGAGGCCGAGGTTGGTCCCAACCTGCTGCACGCCATCAAGAACGCGCCGGGTCGCGTGTTCGTTGCGTCGTTCTCGAGCCACATCCATCGCCTGCAGCAGATCTGCGATGCCGCCCGCAAGTGCGGCCGTAAGGTCGTTGTGACCGGTCGCTCCATGCTCACTAACACCCGCGTGGCGCGCGAGCTTGGCTACCTCAACATCGACGACGCCGATATCATCGATGCCTTTGACATTGATAACCTGCCTGACGACAAGATTGTTGTCATGTGCACCGGTTCGCAGGGCGAGCCGCTGTCGGCCCTGTCCCGCATGGCCAATGGCGAGCACAAGACGCTCTCCATCCACGAGGGCGATACCGTTATCCTCTCGGCAACTCCTGTTCCCGGCAATGAGAAAGCCGTCCAGCAGGTCGTCAACAGCCTGGCCAAGCTCGGCTGCGACGTGTGGGATAAGAACCGCGCCCTCGTTCACGTTTCCGGTCACGGTAGCCAGGAGGAGCTCAAGCTCCTGATGGCCATGGCCAAGCCCACGTACTTTATGCCGGTTCACGGTGAAGCCGTGCATCTGCGCGCCCATGCCCAGCTGGCCCGCAAGATGGGTCTCAAGGACGATCATATCTTTATCCTCGACAACGGCGACACGCTCGAGATGCGCGGCGGTATCGTTAAGCGCGGTACGCCCGTCGAGTCCGGCGTCGTTTACGTCGACGGCCTGCGCATCGGCGATACCGACCCCATCGTCTTGCGTGATCGTCAGAAGCTCGCCAACGACGGTATGGTTACCGCTGTTGCCATCGTCTCGCTCAAGCACAAGAAGATCGAGGCCATCGAGTTCTCGGGCCGCGGCGTCTCGTTTGCCATCGACGACCAGTTCTCCGAGGATGCCTCCGCGTCCATTATGAAGACGATCGAGAAGGGCAAGTTCAGCTTTACGAGCAGCGGTTCCGATGCCATTCGCAAGGCCGTGCGCGATTCGCTCTCTAACTTTATCTGGAGCCGTACTCGCACCCGTCCGATGATCATCCCGGTCGTCATGGAGGTTTAGTTTGGCGCGCGGATCTGCACAAAACGCCAAAGGCAATAAGGCCAATAACCAACCGGCATCTGCTAAGGGTGCCGGTTCCCATCTGCGTGCCAATAAGGGCCACGAGTCCGAGTTCGATGATTTCGAGCCCTTGGTCGAGCCCTCGGCCAACCGCGATATCGCCGGCGTGGTCATTGCCGTTTTGGCGATTGCGTCCTTCATTGCCGTGATTTCCCCGGCAACGGCACCCGTGACAGCTGCGGTTGCCGGTTTCTACCATCTTGGCTTTGGCCTGGGCGCCTACGTGCTGCCGATCGTCATCTTGCTCTTTGCCGCCACGCTCTTTTTGGGTGAGGACTCCCCGCTCAACATTCGTTCGGTTGCGGGCGGCGCCGTGGTCTTTGTGGCCATTGTCTCTATCCTGTCGCTTATGGTGCCGGGTACGAACGACTCGTGCGACCTCATGTTTACGCCGCAGAACCTTTCCGCCTCGGGCGGATACATTGGCGCCTTTATCGCTAGTACCTTGCAAAACGCCCTGGGTAAACCTATTGCCATGGTTGTCTTGCTGGGACTTGTCGTCGTTGGCCTGGTCATTATCGGCTTCTCGGTGGGCGGTGTTTTGCGCTCCGCACGCGATCGCGCCGCCGATTTTGCCGAGCGTCGTCGTGCCGATGTCAATGCGAGCCCGTGGGGCGATGAAGAGGCCCTGTCGGTTCCCGGCGTCGCCCGTCCGCATCTGAGCATTCTGCGCCAGAAGGGAACTGATGCCGCCGTGACCACGGTCATGGGTGGCGATGTTGATCCTGTTTTGGATGACGACGAGGACGATGATCCGTTTGTCGACGTCTCCGAGGCCGTGGAGGCCGAGCGCGCCAAGACCACGCTGCTGCCGCGTCGCCATGCCAAGAAGGGCAAGGCTGCGCCCAAGCTCAACACGAGCGAGCCCGACCCGTCTTGGTCCGATAACGAAATCGAACTCACCGAGGGCGATGACGAGGACGACGAGACTCCGCTCGAGACCGCCAAGACAACCTTGCTGCCGCGTCGCCATGCCAAGGCAGGACAGGTCACCGGACAGTTTTCGATAGAAGACGACCCGGACAAGGCTGATGAGTCCGAACCGCCGTTTGCCGTGAATCCCGTTTCGGCAGCTCCGCAGATCCCCGACTTCCTAAAGCATCCCAAGGTTGCCGATGCCTCCTCTACGGCTTCCGCAGCTCCTGTTGCAGCCGGCGATGGGGGAGCGGATGGCACCGCTGCCGATGCCGAGGGCGAACAAGAGGACGGCCTCAAGCTCCCGCCGCTCGAAATCCTGCACGCCAATCCGCAGTCGGCGTCCTCCGCGTCTTCTGATAAGGAGCTGGAACAGACTGCCGAGTCGTTGCAGTCCACCTTGCTTGAGTTTGGCCGTAGCGCCCGCGTTGTCGGCTGGATTGCTGGCCCCACGGTCACGACCTTTAAG
Source organism: Collinsella sp. (assembly GCA_036312785.1). Taxonomy (GTDB): domain Bacteria; phylum Actinomycetota; class Coriobacteriia; order Coriobacteriales; family Coriobacteriaceae; genus Collinsella. The sequence goes on along the minus strand of JAXJNG010000003.1, from coordinate 28,919 downwards.
CTGCAGCCCGGTGAGGGCGAGCGTGTGAGCAAGATCTCGAGCCTCGAGGACGATATCGCGCTTTCGCTTGCCGCCCAGTCGGTGCGCATCTTCGCGCCGATCCCCGGCACCTCGCTTGTTGGTATCGAGATTCCCAATCGCAAGCGTCAGAACGTCAACCTGGGCGACGTGCTTCCCTATGTGAAGGGCGGTCCGCTCGAGCTTGCTATCGGTCGCGATGCCGAGGGCACGCCGGTTGTCGCCGACCTCGCCAAGATGCCCCACCTGCTTATCGCCGGCACCACCGGTTCGGGTAAGTCGGTCATGATCAACTCCATCATCACGACCCTGCTCATGCGCGCTCTTCCCGAGGACGTTCGTCTGATCATGGTCGACCCCAAGCGCGTCGAGCTTGCGGGCTATAACGGCCTGCCGCATCTCTACGTGCCCGTGGTGACCGAGCCCAAGCAGGCGGCCAGTGCACTGCAGTGGGCCGTGTCCGAGATGGAGCGTCGCCTGAAGGTCTTCGAGCGCCTCAACGTTCGCAAGATTTCGACCTATAACGAAAAGCAGGCCGCCGGCGAGTTTGAACACTACGATAACCCGCCGCAAAAGATGCCCTATCTGGTCATCATCATCGACGAGCTTTCGGACCTGATGATGGTCGCCGGCAAGGATGTCGAGGCCTCGATCGTCCGTATCGCCCAGCTGGGCCGTGCCGCCGGTATTCACCTTATCGTGGCTACGCAGCGCCCCAGCTCTAACGTGGTGACGGGCCTTATTAAGGCCAACATCACCAACCGTATTGCCTTTAACGTGGCTACGGGCATCGATTCCCGCGTCATTATCGACCAGATGGGCGCCGAAAAGCTTACTGGTTTGGGCGACATGCTGTTTTCCAAGGTCGACTGGGGCAAGCCCCGCCGTATCCAGGGCTGTTTTGTCTCGGACGACGAGATCAACGAGATCGTCGAGTTCGTTAAGTCGCAAAGCGAGCCCGACTATCACGAGGAGATTCTGTCTGCCGTGGCGCCCGCTTCCATGTGCATGGCTGGTGGTGGCATTGTTCGCACGGGCGTTGCCGAGCCGCAAGATGACGACCCGCTTATCTGGGAAGCCGCCCATATTGTGGTGGAATCGCAGCTGGGCTCCACATCTGGCCTGCAACGCCGCCTCAAGGTTGGCTATGCGCGCGCCGGGCGTATTATGGACATGCTGGAAGAAAAGGGCGTCGTCGGCCCGCCCGACGGTTCCAAGCCGCGCGAGGTCCTGCTGGACGAGGAGGGGCTCGCCGCGCTGGAGTCTGTCGACGCCGAGATGGCACGTGAAGATCGTGAGTTTGGAGGATTCTGATGGCTGCACGCTTTGGTGACATGCTGCTCGAGCAGCGTCGCCGGATGGGCCTTTCCATTCAGCAGGTCGCCAACACCATCAAAATCAGGCCGCAGATCATCGAGTTTTTCGAGACCGGTAACTTTGCATCGATGCCCCCGCGTGGCTATGCGCAGGGCATGATTTCGAGCTACGCTCGCTATTTGGGGCTTAACCCGCGCGAGGTCGTCAACGCTTATTTTGACGACCTCATGGCATATGAACGCGAGACCTCGCAGCAGGGCGGTCGTTTTCAGGATGCTGCCGGCTACGTTAACTCGCGTTCGTCGGTCGATAACGGACGCTTTCTGATGGTTCAGGGAGGACGCTCGACGCGGTACGGTCAGCGTCCTCCGCAGGCGGGCTATATCACCGAGACGGGCTCCAGCGAGGAGATTCGTTCTCAGCGAGATCGCTTTCGCAGTACGCCTATGCCGGATGACCGTGCGCTTCCCGCCGCTCGCGGTTTGAGTCGCGATCCTCGCGCCGGTTACGGTGACGGAGGCTACTCCGGTCGTGGTTATCGCGGAGTTTCTGCCGGGCGTTCCCGCGGTGGTTACGCCGACGCCGATACCACACAGGTGGCGCCGCGCCTTCGTTCGCAATCGCAGCCTTACGGCCAGCGCTCTTCGGCGCCTCGCTCTGACCAACGTGCCTATCAGAACCGTGGTGAGCTTGCGCCGCGTTCGGGCCAGCGTGGCTCGCAGCGCCAGGGCGGCTATCGTGGTCGTCCCGATAGCGGTCGTGGCCGTATACCGCAGGTAAACGGGCGCGGTGGTTCTAATCGCGGACGCGGCGGTGGACGTGCACCCCAGAACAATGGACTTGATCCGCGCATCATCTGCGCCGGCATCGGTGCCGTGGCGCTTTTGCTGATTTTGCTCATCGTGGTCCTCCTACGTGGCTGCGGCTCTTCTGTACCTGAGTCGACGCCCGAGACGCCCGCGGCCACCAAGACGACGACCAAGAAGTCTTCCAAGAAGACCGAATCCGTTGACGAGGCGACGGATTCTGCCGATTCCGATGCCGCCAAGGCGACGGTAAAAAAGGAAGAGGACGAGGTCATCAAGGTCAAGGTTTCCGTTGCCAAGGGCAAGACCGCCTGGATTGAGGTCAAGGTCGACGGTAAATCGGTCTACGGCGCCCAGGCGACCGGTCCCTTTGAGCAGGAGTACACGCCCGAGTCCTCGATCGAGATCACCACATCCAAGCCCTCCGATGTCACGGTTACCAAGAACGGTGAAAAGGTTCGCTATGACACCAAGACATCGGGCGTGGCGCGCGTGACCATTACTGTTCCCAAGAAGGAGTCCACAGACTCTAAGGACGGCGAGAGTACCGACGGCACCGATACTGCTAACGGCACCGACGCCCAGTCTGCCGACGGCACCGATACGGCATCCGACGGCCAGACAGCGAACGGTTCAGATGACTATTCGTACGACAGCTACTAAGGCTCCCCGTACCGAAAGGAAGTACCATGGCTAAAGATTCCAGCTTCGACGTTGTGTCCGAGGTCAATATGCAGGAGGTCGATAACGCCTTCCAGCAGACTACCCGCGAGATCTCCCAGCGCTATGACCTCAAGGACTCCGGCGCCACCATCGAGCTTTCGAAGGGCGACAAGCTCTTTACGATCAACGCTCCGGCCGATTTTGTCTCTAAGCAGATCATTGACGTGCTGAGCTCTAAGCTCATCAAGCGCGGCATCGACCTCAAGGCCGTCTCTTGGGACGCGCCGCAGGCGGCTTCGGGCGGTACCGTGCGCGTGCTCGGCCATATCGTCGAGGGCATCGACCAAGCGACCGCCAAGAAGATCAATAAGGACATCAAGGATCAAAAGCTCAAGGTCAAGGTGACCATCGAGGCCGATAAGCTGCGCGTTTCCTCGGCCTCTAAGGACGCGCTGCAGACGGTGATCCAGTTCCTGCGCGACCAGGACTACGGCCAGCCGCTGCAATTTAACAACTACCGCTAATTTACTCGAAAGGACCGCTCTCCAACATGGATACTCCGTTGGGTTCCGTACTCTATATCACGCTTGGCTGCGCCAAGAACGAGGTCGATACCGACCGCATGCGTTCGCTGCTGACCGCTGCGGGCTACGAGGAGACATTCGATCCGCAGGATGCCGATATCGCTATCGTCAACACGTGCTCGTTTCTTGCCTCGGCGACGTCAGAGAGCATCGAGACTACGCTCGAGCTCGCTAACGAGGTACAGGACGGCGTTCGCGCCTGCCCCATCGTCATGTGCGGTTGCGTGCCGTCTCGTTACGGCGATGACCTGCCCGACGAGCTTCCCGAGGTCGCGGCCTTTGTGAAGGCCGATGAGGAAGACGGTATCGTCTCTGTCATCGATGAAGTACTGGGCGTGGAGCGCGAGATCGCGGCCTATATCCCGCAGGTCAAGCGTACCGTCGAGGGTGCTGTTGCCTACGTCAAGATCTCCGATGGTTGCAATCGTTTTTGCAGCTTCTGCATGATCCCCTACATCCGCGGTCGCTATCATTCGCGCAATGCCGAGAGCATTATCTCCGAGGTGCGCGACCTGGTTGCCGGCGGTGTGCGCGAGATCGTGCTGATCGGCCAGGACACGGGCATTTGGGGCACCGACTTTGCCGACGAGGACGTCGCCGAGGGCGCGCCGCGCAATCTGGCGCAGCTGCTGCGTGCCGTCGCCGAGGCTGTGCGCCCGCACAACGTCTGGGTCCGCGTGCTCTATCTGCAGCCCGAGGGCATGACCGACGAGCTTATCGAGACGATTCGCGATACGCCCGAGGTACTGCCCTATATCGATATCCCCGTGCAGCACTGCGACGCGCGCATCCTCAAGGCCATGCGCCGCTCCGGTTCGCGCCAGGAACTCGAGGATCTGTTCCGCGACCTTCGTGAGCGCATCCCCGGCATCGTGATTCGCTCTACGGCCATGGTCGGCTTCCCGACCGAGACCGATGACGAGTTCCGTGATCTTATCGACTTTATGGACACCGTCGGCTTTGACTACACAAGCGTCTTTGCCTACTCGCGTGAGGAAGGCAGCCTGGCCGCCAAGATGGAGGGCCAGGTCGATGAGGAGGTCAAGCTCGAGCGCGCCCAGGAGGCCATGGATTTGGCCGAGTCACTCGGTTTTGCCGCCACGGCGGCCCATGTGGGCGAGCGCGCCCAGGTTATCGTCGATGGCATCGAGGAGACCGAGGACGGCGCCGAGCTGATCGGTCACGCCTGGTTCCAGGCGCCCGATTCCGATGGCGCGGTGCATCTGGACGCCAGCGAGGCGTCCGTGGGCGATATTCTGACTGTCGAGTTTACCGATAGCTTCTGCTATGAGCTTATCGGTCATGTTGTGGAGTAGGAGAGCGTCGTGGCAAACGAGAGCAATAAGGAACTGACGAGTGTTTGGACGCCCGCCAACATCGTAACGTGCGTTCGCATCGTCTTTATCCCGGTGTTCATGATCGTCTCGGCCCTGTCTCACGCGAGCGTTGCCGGTACGGACTGGAGCACCTTCGACGGTCCGCTTGCAGCCGCCGCCTTCATTTTGTATGTGATTCTGTCGTGCACCGATAAGGTCGACGGCTATCTGGCGCGCTCGCGCAACGAGATCACCGATTTCGGCAAGTTCTTGGATCCCATCGCCGACAAGCTGCTCGTGTTCTCGGCCCTGCTGCTGTTCTTGGATTTTGGCGCGGTGACTGTGTGGTCCGTGTTCATCATCCTGTTCCGTGAGCTGCTGGTGAGCGCCCTTCGCATGGTCGCGAGTGCTGCCGGTGTAGTCGTTGCCGCCGATAAGCTCGGCAAGTACAAGACGGCGACCACGATGGTCTCCATCTGCGGCTATCTGTGCGTCTTTGCGATGGCCGGCCTTCAGCTGGGGCCTGTGTCGCTGCTGCTCGGTGTCTATTCGGTGTCGCGCTTCCTGTACGTCATCGCCGTGATTTTGACCATTGTCTCGGGCGCCCAGTACTTCTGGAACTGCCGCAAGATCGTATTTTCGGTCTAGGTCCTGGTGGGTATGACGGAGTCTTATTTGCAGATTGCCGCAAACAACGAGGAGCTGGCGCGCGATATTGTCGAGCGCGCGAGTGCCCGTGGTGTGACGGTGTCGACGGCGGAGTCGCTGACGGCGGGCATGATCGCCTCTACGATTGCCGATATCCCGGGTGCCTCGGCGGTGCTTCGTGGCGGCGCGGTGACCTACTGCGATGAGATTAAACATCGCGTGCTCGGCGTCGAGCGGGAAACGCTCGATCGGTTTAGCGCCGTGTCGCACCAGACGGCGCGTGAGATGGCCGCGGGTTCGCTGGACCTTTATCAGAGCGATATAGCCGTAAGCGCAACGGGCTACGCTGGGCCCGGTGGTGGCACCGAGCAAGACCCCGCCGGTACGTTCTATATTGGCTGGGCGTATCGCGCGGCCGATGGGGGAGCGCCGGTTGTCGAGTCTGTGCGCTGTCATTACGAGGGAGATCGGTCGTGCGTTCGCGCCTATGCGGTCGCGGAGGCTTTGGAGCGCATTGTCCGCGTGCTCAATTCTATGGAATAGACGTGGTTTAAGGGGCCTTAGGGCCCCTTAATTGTGGAGATAGGGACCTTTGACGGTATTGGTGTTTTTGCTGGTACAGGGCCTAATTTTGTTCGAGCACCCGTATTTGTGATTGGCGTGGTCAATCGTTTGGGCGGTGATTGGTCGGCGTTTGGTCGGGTTTTGGAATGGTCGGGTGCATATGATGAATCTGAACGGTTGACCACGAACAGCCGTTCGTTTATTATCTTTTCAGGTTGTTTAGAGGAGGGCTATTCATGGCCAAGAATTCAGGTCCCGTACGTACCGTTCATGCACGCACGACGGGTAAAGAGCGCGACGAGATGATCGCCACCACCAAGGCCGAGATCGAGAAGAAGTTCGGCCAGGGCTCTATTATGAGGTATGGCGACGGCGGTCCCGAGCTCGAGGTCGAGGCTATTCCGACGGGCTCTCTGGCGCTCGACGCCGCCTTGGGTATCGGCGGCGTGCCGCGCGGCCGTATCGTCGAGATTTATGGCCCCGAGTCCTCCGGTAAGACGACGCTTTCGCTCGAGATTCTTGCAGAGGCACAGGCCATGGGCGGCGTCGTGGCATTTATCGATGCCGAGCATGCGCTTGATCCCACCTATGCCGCGCGCATCGGTGTCGATATCGACGAGGTCCTCATTTCCCAGCCCGATACGGGCGAGCAGGCGCTCGAGATCGTCGATATGCTTGTGCGCTCCGGTGCCATCGACGCCATCGTCGTCGACTCTGTTGCCGCTTTGACTCCGCGTGCCGAGATTGAGGGCGAGATCGGTGACACGACCGTGGGCCTGCAGGCTCGTTTGATGAGCCAGGCACTCCGCAAGCTTGCCGGCTCGCTTTCCAAGTCCAACACGACCTGCATCTTCATTAACCAGCTGCGCGAGAAGATCGGCGTCATGTTCGGCAACCCCGAGACCACCACGGGCGGCCGCGCGCTCAAGTTCTTCTCTTCCGTGCGAATCGATATTCGCAAAATCGATACCATCAAGCTCAAGGACGAGGTTATCGGCAATCGCGTGCGTGCCAAGGTCGTTAAGAACAAGGTGGCCGCCCCGTTCCGCTCGGCCGAGTTTGACATCATGTATGGCACCGGCATCTCCAAAGAGGGCTCGATTCTGGATATGGCCGTCGAGTGCGGCATCTGCAAAAAGATGGGGTCCTGGTTTGCCTATGGCGAAGATAAGCTCGGCAACGGTCGCGAGGCCGCCAAGACGTTCCTGCGCGAGCACCCCGATTGCGCCGACGAGATCGAGCACAAGGTTCGCCTTGCCTGCGGCCTTGAGTATGACGATGATGCCCCCTCCGAGGTTGAGTTGACCGATCAGCCCGCCCCCGAGGAGTTTGATGAGCTGTACGCCATCGATGGCTCCGCGATGCTCGACGATGACGACGAGTAGCGGACGCCGACATGTCGTATACGGTGACCGACGCCACGGCCGTCTTTCCCGATAAGAAGGCGCCCTCCTCGTTCTCGAGCGGTTATGCGTCTAAAAAGCCCTGCGCGCATATCGATTGTGATCTTGAGGGCGGTTTTGAACGTTCCATTTGGATTCCCGTGCGCGTGGCGCGCCTGTACGTTAAGAACCGCCCCGATCTTCCCTGTGATTGGGATGACTTTCGCGAGGCGGTGCAGCTTATCGAACGCAAATGCGCACTCACCATGGTGACCGAGATGCTTTCGCGTCGCGATCATGCCACGGGCGAGGTGCGCGATAAGTTGGCGCGCTATGGCTTTCGACAGCCTGCGATCGATTTTGCCGTTGCTCGAGCGACCGAGTATCGGTTTTTGGACGAGAACCGCTTTTGCTCGTACTTTATCGAGGAACGCAAGCGGCGCGGTTGGGGACAGCGCAAAATCGAGACCGAGCTCAAGCGACGTCATGTTGTGCTCGATGACATTCCCGGTTATCCCGAGGATTATTTTGCCGTCGAAGACGATTTGGCGCGTGCGTCAGCCCTGCTCGCCAAGCGGCGTGTTCCAGAGACGCGCGGATTCGAAAAACTGGTTCGGTTTTTGATGGGCAAGGGCTTCTCGTATCACATCGCCGCCGATGCCGTTAAGGCACGTCTCGATGCCGAATGCGAGGAATGTGCACTTTAGGCGTATGCGTTTTGTGGCCCCGCCGTTCACCGCGTTTTAGCCGCCGTACTGGGGCCATTTATTTGACAGTTGTTGTGGTTCAACGTACGATAAACACTGTCATTTGCTTTGTGATATGTGCTCATCTGTGATGAGTTTGTTTATATGTTTATCTGTATCCGACCCGCATAAGCTGCGCCCATATTACTCAAATGTCGCGAGCCGTTCATAAGGACGGTTCGCTTTGTTGTGTAACGAATCCATAAAAAGGAGTGAGCATGCCTATCATCGCAGCGCTCGTTGGCATCGTTTTGGGTGCCATCGCCGCCATTGCCTACATGCGCACCGCCAAGCAGGGTAGTCTTCACGAGGCCGACGAAAAGATCCAGTCGGCACACGCACAGGCTGAGTCCCTGATCGGTGATGCTAAGCGTCAGGCCGAGACCCTCAAAAAAGAGGCTCTGCTCGAGGCTAAAGAGGAGATCATCAAGAACAAGCAGGCCGCCGAGGCCGAGGACAAGCAGCGTAAGAACGAGATTCGTACGCTCGAGAACCGCGTGATGCAGCGCGAGGAATCCCTCGATCGCCGAAACGACGCTCTCGACAAGCGTGAGCACCAGCTGTCCAGCCAGGCCGGTCAGGTCGAGAAGCGCTCCCGCGAGCTTGAGGAGCTCTGCACTAAGCAGACCTCCGAGCTCGAGCGTATTGCCGACCTTACCCGCGAGGACGCCCACAAGGAGCTCCTCGATAAGGTTCGCGGCGAGGTCACCCACGAGGCCGCCACGATCATTCGCGAGTCCGAGCAGCAGGTTCGCGCCGAGTGCCACAAGACCGCCCAGGAGATTCTGTCCCTGGCGATTCAGCGCTGCGCTGCCGACCACACAGCCGAGGTCACCGTTACCTCCGTGCACATTCCCTCTGATGACCTCAAGGGCCGTATCATCGGTCGCGAGGGTCGCAACATCCGGACCTTTGAGCAGGTTTCCGGTGTCAACCTCGTGATCGACGATACGCCCGAGACCGTCGTTCTTTCGAGCTTCGACCCGGTCCGTCGTGAGACCGCTCGTGTTGCCCTCGAGAACCTCATCGCCGACGGCCGCATTCACCCCGCCCGCATCGAGGAGATGTATCACAAGGCTGCCGACCTGGTTCAGCAGCGCGTGCGCGAGGCTGGCGAGCAGGCTGCCTTCGATACCGGCATTCACGACCTGCATCCCGAGATCGTCAAGACCCTTGGTGCCCTGCGCTACCGTACTTCGTTTGGTCAGAACGTGCTTCAGCACTCCCTCGAAGTCTCTGACCTGTGCGGCGTGATGGCTTCCGAGCTTGGCCTGGACGTTGTGACCGCCAAGCGCGCCGGCCTGCTGCACGACCTTGGCAAGGCAATCGACCACGACGTCGAGGGCCCGCATGCCGTCATCGGCGCCGAGCTTGCCCGCCGTTATGGTGAGAAGCCCGTTATCGTCCACGCTATCGAGGCTCACCATGCCGATGTCGACCCCAACACGGTGCTCGATGTCCTGGTACAGGCCGCCGATGCCGTCTCCGCCTCTCGCCCCGGTGCCCGTCGCGAGTCTGCCGAGAACTACATCAAGCGTCTTGAGAAGCTCGAGGAGATTGCCAACTCCCATGAAGGCGTCGAGCGTACCTATGCCATGCAGGCTGGTCGCGAGGTCCACGTCATGGTTCAGCCGGACAAGATCTCCGATGCCCAGTCCACGGTCCTGGCTCACGATATCGCCCATCAGATCGAGGAAGAGATGGAGTATCCCGGTCAGGTGCGCGTCGTCGTGATTCGCGAGAGCCGCGCTGTCGATATCGCTAAATAACATGAGCGACGCGAACGAGCTCATCTCATTTATCGCGTCGATGTCGGGGGAGGGCAACCTTCGCGTCGAGGAGAACCTTGGCGAGGGGTATGTCCGCCTCCGCGTTTCGGAGGCCGAGCGGCGCCAGGCAAAACACGACATTCAGCATGTCGAGGATATCGTCATCGAAATGCTCCGTAATGCTCGCGATGCCGGCGCCGACAAGGTCTATCTCGCCACGACCAAGGAAGATGGCGTCCGCACGCTTGTCTTTCTGGATAACGGTTCGGGCGTTCCGCAGGATATGCAAGAGCGAATCTTCGATGCCCGCGTTACCTCCAAGCTCGAGAGCATGAAGATGGACCGTTGGGGCGTTCACGGTCGTGGCATGGCATTGTTTTCGATCAAGCAGAACACCGACGAGGCCCGTGTGGTCACGTCCGGCGTCGATCTTGGTTCAGCCTTTAAGGTGAGCGTTGCAGCCGACCGCCTCAGTGAGCGTGCCGATCAGTCCAGCTGGCCCCAGGCCGTCAAGGATGAGGACGGACGTTATGTCTGTGCTCGCGGCCCGCATAATATTATTCGCGCTGCCTGTGAGTTTGCGCTCGAGGAGCTGCGTGGTTGCGATGTCTATCTTGGTTCTCCGTCTGAGATTGCCGCGACCCTTTATGCTCAGGCGTCAAGTCGGCTCGATACGTCTCGTCTCCTGTTTATTGATGACGAGAGCGAGCTTCCGGTTGTCGATCGTTTAGGCCTTGCCTCTGATGCCGAGGACTTTATCCGTATCTGCTCGGGTTTGGGTCTTGGGATGTCCGAGCGCACGGCACATCGCATTTTGGCAGGGCAGATTAAGCCCGTTCGCGGTGTGACCGCGCGTCTGCTGCGCGAGCGTGATTCGTCCTCGCATGCGCCGGCTCCTGTCGATCTCGCGAAGGATCGTCGCGGGCTACGTATTGCCAAGGATGACATGGCACAGTTTTCGCGTGCTGTGGAGCGGGACTTCAATGACCTTGCCGCCAGGTACTATCTCAACCTTTGCGGCGACCCAAAGATTCGTGTTTCGCGTGATCGAATCACTGTGACCTTCGATCTTGCCAAAGAGGAATAGTGCCTTTACCGAGTCCTCTCGGTACGATACAGTTATTGCAGTTAAAACGTACTTTTAAACGCAGGAGTTTCTTCATGGATTGCCTGAAGGTATCAAGCAAATCATCGCCCGCGTCCGTTGCCGGCGCCATCGCCGGCATGGTCAAGGATGGTGTACCCGTCAACATCCAGTGTGTCGGCGCCGGTGCTGTCAACCAAGCCATCAAGGCCGTTGCCATCGCACGCGGCTTTCTGATTCCGACCGGTTTTGATATTTCCTGCGCGCCGGTGTTCTCGGACATCCTCATCAACGGAGAGTCGCGCACGGCCATCCGCCTTTCTATCTACGTTCACCAGATCAATCGAGCTGCTATGGATAACGTCGTCATGGATGATGTTAAGCCTGTGGCATAGCTTCTGCTAGCCTCGTTTCGCTCCCCAACGTTAGGACTTATGCACATGGATCAGCGTTCCGTACGCGATATTCTTGCCGGTAAAACCTACTTTATCCGCACCTTTGGCTGCCAGATGAATCAGCACGATTCCGAGCGCGTGAGCGGTCTGCTCGATTCGTATGGCTGCCTCATGGCGCTCGATCCCGAGCATGCCGATATCGTTGTCTTCATGACATGCTGTGTGCGTGAGGCCGCCGATACTCGCCTGTACGGTCAGTGCAATTCCTGCAAAAGCCTGCCGCCTTCGCCTTCGGGCAAGCGTGTGGTTGCCGTGGGCGGCTGCATCGCGCAGCGTGATGGCGAGGGCCTGCTCACCAACGTCGATAACGTCAATGTCATCTTTGGCACGCATTCTATCGCACATGTGGCCGAGCTCATTGCCGAGGCGTTCCTTGACGGCAAGCGTCATATCCGCACCAATGAGCATGAGGATACGGATGCCATGAGCATGCCGTGGCATCGCGAGACCCAGTATCACGCCTGGGTGCCCATCATGACGGGCTGCAATAATTTCTGCACCTACTGCATCGTGCCGTACGTGCGCGGTCGCGAAAAGAGCCGCCCCTTCGAGGAGATTGTCGACGAGGTGACCGGTTTGGTGCGCCACGGCGTGCGCGAGATCACACTGTTGGGCCAAAACGTTAACTCATATGGTCGCGATCTGTTTGGCAAGCCGCGTTTTGCCGATTTGCTGCGCGCCGTAGGCGATACGGGTGTGGAGCGCATCTTCTTTACATCTTCACATCCTAAGGACCTGCTGCCCGAGACCATCGATGCCATGGCCGAGACGCTTGCCGTTATGCCGCAGCTGCACCTGGCCGTCCAGTCAGGTTCGACGCGGATCCTCAAAGAGATGAATCGCCGTTATACACGCGAGGACTATCTGGGCCTGGTCGATCGCATTCGCAACCGCATGCCCGATATCGCGCTCTCGACCGACATTATCGTTGGCTTCCCGGGCGAGACTGAAGAAGACTTCGAGCAGACGCTCTCACTTGCCGAGACGGTCCGCTATGCTCAGGCCTATACCTTCATCTATTCCAAGCGCGCTGGTACCCCGGCTGCAGAGATTGAAGATCCTACGCCGCATGAGGTTATTCTCGAGCGTTTCAACCGCCTGGTTAAGGTTATCGAGACCACGGCACACGAGTATAACCAGGGTGAGCTTCATACTGTGGTGCCGGCGCTCATTGAGGGAACGAGTAAAAAGAACGACGCTGTCCTGCTGGGCAAGAGTCCCAAGAATCAGACCGTGCATGCGCCTATCCCCGAGGGTTACAGCATCGATCAGCTTGTTGGCAAGATCGTTGATGTTGACGTTGACGTTGCCAAGACCTGGTATTTGTCCGGCTCCGTTGTGGGCGAGCCGCGCTAATGGTTTCTCCCGGGGCAGGTCTTTCCGCCGTTGCGATCGTTGGTCCGACGGCGGTAGGTAAGAGTGATGTTGCCGACCGTTTGGCCGCTCGTCTTTCGTCCGAAGTGCTGTCGTGTGATGCGATGCAAATCTATCGCGGCATGGACATCGGTACCGCAAAGATGGCGCCCAATGAGTGTACGGCGCCGCTGCGTCTTGTTGACATTGTAGAGCCGGGTGTGGCATATTCTGCTGCGCTTTATCAAGCTGACGCTCGCGCGCATGTTGAACGTCTCCTTGGTTTGGGTTGCCTGCCGGTTTTTTGCGGAGGTACAGGGCTGTATCTCAAGGCCGCCCTCGATGAGATGGACTTTCCCTCGGGTGAACTTGAGGACGATCGCCGTGCGGGCTATCAGGAGCTTGCCGAGCGCATAGGCGAGGAAGCGCTGCACGCGCTGCTTGCCGAGCGTGACCCCGAGTCCGCTGCGGTCATCCACCCCCATAATGTTCGACGCGTGATTCGCGCGCTCGAAATGCACGATGATGGCGTTTCCTATGCGCAACAAAAGTCGCAGTTTAGTGTTCCGCGCGAGCATTATCATGCCCTATGGTTTGGTCTGACGCGTAATCGCGAGGTGCTCTACGAGCGCATTAACCTGCGCGTCGATCTGATGTTTGAACAGGGTCTTGTCGATGAGGTCCGAAGTCTTATGGGCCAGGGGCTGGGAGATGCCCTGACGTCGATGCAGGCAATTGGCTATAAAGAGATCATTGATGCTTTCAATGGCGTGATTTCTATGGACGAGGCTTGCGAACTCATCAAGATGCGTTCGCGTCGCTATGCCAAACGTCAGCTTTCGTGGTTTAAACGCGATGACCGCATCGTGTGGTTCGATATGGACGAGTTTACGATCGATGAGGTCGTTGAGGACATCCTACATCGTATTGAGGCTGCCTAATGGCCCGTTTCCCCCTTGTTCCCACGGCACCCGAGCCCGAGCGTGCCATATTAGTTGGTGTTGAGTGGCGCGACAATGCATGGCCGCTCGATCGCTCGCTTGATGAGCTGGAGCGTCTTGCGCACACGGCTGGTGCCCAGTGCGTGGCACGCTTGTCACAGCGTTTGGTAAAGCCGTATCCTAAATCGTTTATCGGTTCCGGTAAGGTTGAAGAGCTGTGCGGCCTGGTGCATCGCATGGATGCCGATGTCGTTATTTTTGACGACGACCTGACGCCCTCGCAGCAATCCTATTTGGAGAAAGCCGTGGGTGAACCGGTCAAGATTATTGACCGCACTGCGTTGATTTTGGATATCTTTGGCCTGCATGCTCAGACGCGTGAGGGACGTCTGCAGGTACAGTTGGCACAGTTACAGTATCTGCTGCCTCGTCTGCGTGGCATGTGGAGCCACCTCGCCAAGGAGCAGACGCGCGGCGGCATCGGCTCACGCTTTGGTCAGGGTGAAAGTCAGCTCGAGGTCGACCGTCGCCTCATTCGTAATAAGATTGCTGCGCTTCGTCGTGAGCTCAAGCAGGTTGAACAGCGTCGCGATGTCCAGTCCAAGAGTCGCATTGAGTCACCGGCGTTTCGCGTAGCGTTAGCCGGTTATACCAATGCCGGTAAATCGACGTTGCTCAATCGTTTGACCGGCTCTACGGTACTTTCGCAGGACAAGCTGTTTGCTACGCTCGACCCGACGACGCGTTCGTATCGCCTGCCTGGCGGTCGCGGCATGACGATCACCGATACCGTCGGCTTTATTCAAAAACTGCCGCATGGTCTGGTCGATGCCTTTAAATCGACGCTGTCCGAGGTGTTGGGTGCCGATCTAATTCTCAAAGTCGTAGATGCGTCTGACGAGGACTATGAGCGGCAGCTTGAGGCTGTCGACCGCGTGCTTGATGAGATCGGTGCCGGAGAGCGTTTAACGTTGACCGTATTCAATAAAATCGATCTTCTCGACAGCGTTGATCGATTGAGTTTCCGTCGTCGTTATCCGGAAGCTGTTCTATTCTCGGCCCAAACGGGCGAGGGGCTCGACGATCTCGTCGATCGCATTGCTCGCGAGGCGGCCGCCACCGATGTGCTGCTTTCCGCCGACATTCCGTATCGTGAAGGTGCGCTCATCACGCTCGTGCATGAACAGGGAACCCTCCTGCATGAGGAATACCTCGAGGACGGCGTTCGTATTGTGGCAAAGCTTCCGGCTCGTATCGCACCGCGTCTCGAGCGTTATCGAACAGAGTAAATCAGCTCCAGCACGCCCAAGATAATGGGCTGATGCAGCAGGTAGAACGGCAGCGCATGGCGTCCGAGGCTTGCGAGCGCCGGAACGGGATTCTCATAGGACCATGCTGGCGCCTCGCGGCTTGATTTCTGTGCGGCGTGGGCGGCAAAGAAGCCTGTGAGGTACATAAAAAAGAATGGGATGAGTGGATAGTAATCACCGGAGACAAAGTCTGGACTTGGGAACCCCAGCCAAGCTAGATAGGGGATAGGGTAGACCGCTTTAGGAATGCTCCAGGTACAGGCAAAGAGTGTGAGGCAAATCGTTATACCCCATACTGTCGGCACCCTATCGAGAACCGTGCGCGCGAGCGCAATAATGGCAGTGCACGCCGCCATGCAATAAATGATGCCAAAGTTCACTGAATCGTCGACTGATACGAGCGTTGTTGCAATCCAGACGACCAAAGCTGCGGCAGCGTACTTGGCCGCTCGTTTAGTATTGTTGCGTGAGAGCGTGCACATCCAACCCGCGATAAACAAAAATACCCAGCTGATGCTGGCGCGCCAGATGTCTTGAAAGACAGTCTGGGTAAACCAGGGCATATCCCAGCCGTACAGGTAGGCGAGATCGTAGCAAGCGTGAAAACCAGCCATTGAAATCATCGTAAACCCGCGGACGGTATCAAAGATAGTGATGCGTTTTTGCATTACGAGAACCGGCGCATCAAGCCGACGACTTTGCCCAAGATAACGGGATTCGTTGCATAGATAGGCTCCATGGTGTCATTCTCGGGCTGCAGGCGTACGCGTCCCTGCTCCTTGTAGAACGTCTTGACGGTCGCTGAACCATCAATCATGGCCACGACAATTTCGCCGTTCATGGCACTCTTTTGTTCACGGACGATGATGTAATCGCCATTGAAGATGCCGACATTGATCATTGAGCTCCCATGCACCTCAAGGATAAAGGAACCCTGATCGGTGGCGATTTCGGTCGGGATAGTAAAAGTGTCTTCGATATTCTGCTCGGCCAGAATGGGAATCCCAGCCGCGACGCGACCAACGAGCGGTAGCGAGACCGTTCCGCGAGGTGCGGTGGGCTCGTCAGATTTAGAAATTGAGACAGAGGAACCGTCCTCGTTAAAGAGTTCCAGGGCGCGCGGTTTGGTGGCATCGCGCTTGAGTAGCCCGCGCGCCTCCAGAGCAGATAGATGGGCGTGCACGGTGCTGGGGGAGGAAAGGCCCACGGCAGAAGCCATCTCGCGCACGCTGGGCGGATAACCCTTCTCCTGCTGATATTCCTTGATGAAGTCGTAAATTTGCTGCTGACGCTTGGTAATTTTGCGAGCCATCAGGGCATCCTCTCTACCCATGTCAAACAAATGTTCGAATTTTGCTTGACAGGAACAACTGTTCGAAGATAATAATAACCGAACATTCGTTCTCGCGCTAGACATTTTTGTCCGCGCGGCTTGATAAAACTGTTCTCAGCAAAACACGCGAGAGGAGAACATAATGAACGCAACGAATATGGTCCAGGGAAACCTCGCCCTTAAGCTCGAGACGCCTGCCGCGCCCGCTTTTACTGTTGTCAAGGGTGGACGTTCCGGTTATCAGCCTTTGACCGTAAAGCCTGCTCGCAATCAGCAGACTGTAGTCGCGCCGGCCCGCGTTGCCCTGAAGGTTCCGACAATTGTCGCCGTTGCCGTTGCGCTTACGCTCTTCTTTGTCCTCGCTACGTCGGTCTTTAGCGCTCGTCACGCCGCGTATGCCGAGTCCGTTTCCAACGTTACCTACGAGACCATTCGCGTTCAGCCTGGCGACTCTCTTTGGTCGCTTGCCGAGGAATATCCAATCGAAGGACTTTCCACGCAAGAGACTTCCGACATGATCCGTAACGTCAATCATTTGGAGCATGGTTCGCTCGCCGCCGGTGCGCATCTTAAGGTTCCTGTTTGTTCGTAATCATTATCGCGCTGTGCATGGTACCCTTGTTATCGTTCAAGAGGAGGTACCATGCGCTGTCCCAAATGCGGCAAGGCACATACCCGTGTCGTTGATTCCCGTATGCAGGAGTCAAATAACACCATTAAGCGCCGTCGCGAATGTTGCTCGTGTAACTACCGCTTTACAACGTTCGAGCGATGTGAAGATCCAATCGAGGTTATTAAGTCAGACGGAACCAAGCAGCGGTTCGATCGCAATAAGCTGCTCGTCGGCTTGATGCGCGCCACCATCAAGCGTGATATCGACACTAAGAAGCTCAATGAGATTATCGACGACATCGAGGTCGAGCTGCGCTCTCGCACGCTGACGGCCGTCACGTCGCATGAGTTGGGTGACATGGTGCTCAAGCGCTTGGCCAAGATCGACAAGGTGGCGTACATCCGCTTTGCCTCGGTCTACCGCGATTTCAAAGACGTCGATGAGTTTCTGCAAGAGCTCGACAAGCTAAGGTGATTCCATGTCCAACATTACCGTCAACATAAAGCGTCTCGACCCCACCGTCGAGCTTCCCAAATACGCCCATCCCACCGATGCCGGCTTGGATCTGCGCTCCAACGAGGACTGCGTCCTGAAGCCCTTCGAACGCCGTCTGGTCTCTACTGGGCTGGCCATCGCCCTGCCCGATGGCTACGCCGGCTTCGTTCAGCCCCGCAGTGGCTTGGCCATCAAGCAGGGCCTGTCTATAGTCAATACGCCTGGCCTCATCGACGCCCACTACCGAGGAGAACTCAAAGTCATCCTCATTAACCTAGATCCCACGAACAACATCCAAATCAACAAAGGCGACCGCATAGCCCAACTCGTCATCCAAGAAGTCCCCACGGTTAACCTCATAGAAGTAGAAGAACTAGACGAAACCGACCGAGGCAACGGAGGCTTTGGTTCTTCTGGTGTGGCTTAGCCCATTTCTTCGTTGAAAATGGGCGTCGTAATGCCCGCTCGCCCCTGGGAGGCCCCTATATATCATCCCGTGCTCAAACATTCTCGCTTCGCTGCGAAACTGCGCGCGGGACGATATATAGGGGCCTCCCAGGGGTGAGCTACGTTTACATGCTCGCAATCGGTTATGGCTTCCCATCTGAAGCCGAATGCTGTATCTAGAAACTGTGTCTAACAAGTAATCCGATCTGACAAAGAGACGGCTCCTTTGTCAGATCGGATTACTTTGATTACTTGTTTCCGAGTTCCCCTTCGCTGCTTTTCGTAGGGTAACCGATATGGCTGCTAGTGCGTACGTATAGCCGTGGCGCAGGGCGCCCACACATATCGTTCCACGCGCAGTTTCGCAGCGAGCGAAGCGAAGCGAGAATGTTTGAGCATGGAATGATATGTGTGGGCGGCCTGCGCCACGGCGGACAGTCCAATGTTAGCGGATATGCGCAGGCTTGCCGCCCCAGTAGAAGCGGCAGAAGGCTCGTTTGCGCTTTTGGGGTTTGCCTACGAGCTCCATGGTTGCGATGGCGATGTCCTCCGCTGCGCGTGGGCGGCGCAGCACTTCGCCATTGATGAGCAGTGCCTTGAGCGACTCCGGATGATCGTGGAGATGGCGCAACGTCACGATGAGTTCTCGTGCGGTGGTGACATGCATGCTGGCGCCCATGCCGGTGAGCATCGTGGTGTTGGCCTTTTCCTGGCCATATGATTTGCCCAGCAGGATCATCGGCAGATGCGCGCACAGGCACTCGGTGACGGTGAGTCCGCCCGATTTGAGGATTGCCAGGTCGCAGCCGTGCATGAGGGCCGCCATGTCGTCCACGTAGTCCAGAACCGTGACGTTTTCGAGCTTCATGGGGTCGAAGAGCGTCTTGAGGCGGGTGGCGTATTCCTCATCCTTGCCCGGCAAAAAGACAAAGTGCATGTCCTCGAAGCTGCGCAGGAAGGGGAGTGTGCGGTCCATCTCCGCGCGAAAGCGAACGTACGGTTGAGGCAAACTGGCACCGGCCATCACCAACACAACGGTCTTGTCAGCGGGGAGATTGAACTTCTCGAGTTCTTCCTCGCGATTGTAGTTCGTATCAAACCCGGCGCGAATGGGGATGCCTGTAATGCGGATTTTGGTCTCGGGAACCTTACGGGGGCGAAGTGTCTCGGCCATAAATTCGTTGGCTACGCAGAACAGGTCGGTGTCCTTGTGGGGCCAAAAGCCTTCGACTTCATAGTCTGTTGGTACGCAGATGACCGGGTAATCGATACCCGTGATGACGCGGGCGCCCACAGCAACATTGGCTGCCGTAATGTGTGTTGCAACCACGGCCATGGGCCTGCGGGTGCGGACATAATCGTTGAAGGCGGGGAACATAATTCGCGACCATGCCGTGCCGCCACCCCAGAGCAGATGTCCCGTAAACGTATATCGCCAGGTTAGGTCATATATGGGGCGCGTGGCGCCGGTAAACGAGGCAGCCGTTTTGTTGCCGTCGAATTTAATACGTCCAAAATCAAGGATATCGAGCACTTCAATCTCAACATCCTCGGGGATGCCGCTGGTGCCGCGGATGAGGTCGAATGCCTGCGCAATCGCATTTGCAGCGGCCTTGTGACCTGAGCCGACCGAGGCGTGCACGATGGTCACGAGAGGTTTTTGCTGAGCCAAGAGCGTGGTTTGCTCCGATTGGGGAGTGCTGTGCGTGAGCAGGGGAGCGTCGTCGCTCGTCTGCGTTTGATCCATCGATAACTCCCCTTAATCTTTGTTTCGTAAAGAATCATTGTAGTGCATGAGTGTCACGTTTGCCTAAATTTGGGTATGAGCGCAAAGAACGCCAATCTTTCGACAGGAGGTCTCTTCATGACTACCCATCAGCCGATCGATGTTGCTATTATCGGTGGCGGCCCCGCGGGCTATGCTGCCGCCATTTACGCTGCGCGCTCCAACCTAACGACGACCGTGATTGAACAGGGTATGTCGGGAGGACAGATCGCCACAACCAATGAGGTCGAGAACTATCCGGGCATTCCGCTCTTGAGTGGCGCCGAACTCGGCGAGCGTTTTCAGCAACATGCAGAGGGCCTGGGAGCACAGGTTGCATGGAGCATGGTTACGGGTATCGATTACGATGCCGATACAGCGCTGTTTACGGTGCATCATGATATGGGCGATACGCTGGCCTCGAGTGTTATCGCTTGCATGGGTGCTACGCCGCGATCTGCTGGTTTTGTTGGCGAGGATACGTATCGCGGTCGCGGTGTTTCGTATTGCGCGACGTGCGATGGCATTTTCTTTCGCGGTAAACAGGTCTTTGTCATCGGTGGCGGCAATGCCGCCTGCGAGGAAGCCCTGTTCTTGTCAGAAATCGCCAGCAGTGTGACCATCGTGCTGCGCCGCGACCAGTTCCGTGCGCCCGATGGTGTTGTTCAGAAAGTACTCGCAAAGGACAATATTACAGTTAGGTACCAAACTAGTATTGTGGAGCTATCGGGCGAAGCCATGCCAACGACGATTACCTTTAAGGACAATGCATCCGGCGAGACTCATACCGAGTCATTTGAGCCCGGCTCGTTTGGCATCTTTGTCTTTACCGGAACGCAGCCCCATACCGAGCTTGTTGAGCATCTAGTTGATCTGGCGCCTGATGGCGGCATTCTGACTGATGAATCCATGGCGACCCGCACGCCAGGTCTATTTGCCGCTGGCGATATCCGTTCCAAACGTTTACGCCAGGTTGTGACCGCTGTTTCTGATGGAGCCATAGCGGCAACAAGCGCATATGCATTTCTCCGCGGATAAGTACGATAATATATCTTATGTAAGGTTGTTGTCTTTTAACAAAGTGGTTGGACGGTGTATCAATGTGCTGTCCAACCACTTTTACTTTCCGGTTATATAGTATGCAAAACTAGATAACCTAGAATACAATATAGCTAATGAACGGAGGATCCTTATGAACCACGCCAAACGCGTTATCCCGATGTCCGATTCGTCGGTCAGCATTAAGCCTGAGGATATTCAGCCCACTGTGCTGCCCGATGCATTTATTCAGTCCGATATCGTGCGCAAACTCAATACGTTGAGTCTGCCGCGCTATGACCAGTTGCCCAATGTGACACTCTACCGCGACCAGGTTATTGAGTATGTTGCGCTTTGGATGGAGCCGCTGTCCCTTTGCGTTGAGCAGCCTATCATTACGCCATCGATGATCAATAACTACGTAAAGGTCGGCCTAGTGCCTGCTCCGGTCAAAAAGCAATATGGCCGCGAGCAGATTGCCCGCCTGATCGCTATCTGCATCTTTAAGCAGGTGCTACCTATTGCTGCGGTGCAGGCACTCTTTAACATTCAGCGTTTGAGCTACGATGCCCCGACGGCCTTTGATTATGTGGTCGATCAGCTCGAGGCATCGATTCGTGCGGCGTTTTCCGTCGAGCAGACTCCCGTGCCCGATACGGCGCATCAGGTAACGCGTGAGTCGCTGCTTGTGCGTAGCGCGGTATCGTCCTTCGTTTCGAAGGCTTACTTGATGAGCTATCTCAAGTTCAACGGGTTTAATAGCTAGCCGACGTATAAAACGGGCGGGACAAAGAGCCATCTGTCGCTTTGTCCCGCCCGTATTTTTGCTTGGTTGGACTTTATTTGCCCGAAGCTACGCCCATGCCGTAGCCGATGATGAGGCCGTGCATCTCGGCGTAATAGGAATCCAGGCCGTTGCAGGGCATGATGATGGTCTTGGAGCCGGGCCAATGCTCGACTATGCGGTCAGTGAGCGCCTGGGCTCCAGCTTCGTTCTCAACGTGATCTATGACGACCTCACCGCCCGTAAAGCCCTCGGCTTCCATAGTGTCGATGATCTTGTTGAGCATCTTCTTTTCGCCACGCGTGTGCCCGACGAGTTCGATTTTACCGGCCTCACTCGCTGTGCCCAAAATACGGATATTGAGCTTGTTGGCAATGACGCCGGCTGCCTTAGGGATACGTCCGGCTTTGGCGAGGTTTTCGTAATTGCACAAACTGAAGAGGATTTTGCTGTTCTGTTCAAGGCTATCGAAGTATGCGCAAGCATCCTCGAATGAGACATTCGGATTGCTTGCAAGATAGCGGTCGAACAGCAAGAAAATGAGGTCCATTTTGCCGCCAGCTGCGCGTGAATTGACTAGATGAATCTGTCGGTCGGGCTCCTCGGCAAGAACCATATCGCGAGCCGTGGCTGCCGCGTTGTAGCTGCCCGACACGCCCTCAGAGATCGGCATGCAGATGGTCTTGTCTGCTAATTTGAAGAGCTCGGCCCACTCCCCTACGCTGGGACAAGCGCTCGAAGAAGCGTTCGTCTCCGCCTGAACAGCGCAGTTGAGCTCATGAACATCGAGCGAAAGGTCATCGACGAATTCATGCTCCCCCACTCGAATTTTGAGGGGCGCAAATGCAAAGGTGGTATGGGGCGCGGTCGGTTGCCAATCGCGGAGGTTGCAGCTTGAATCGGAGATAAGTGCCCAGCTCATAGAGGGTCCTTTCTAATCGTTCCCATTCAATTATAGCCATCTTGCAGACCGATTGGGCCGCTATCTAGTATTCAAAACTAGATAGCGGACTGCACTAAAGGCAAAAGAATGGACCCCATGACTCAAAGCCACGAGGTCCATATCCGTTTGCTTTATCTGAATACTTAGTAGCGCACGAAAATGTAGTTGTTGTTCATGCCGGCGGCAACGGAGCTGATGATAACACCCGTGTTGTAGTCAGAAGCATGAATCATCTGACCACCACCGATGTAAATGCCGGTGTGGTACGAGTTGACTACAACGTCACCGGGCTGCGGATCGGACACACGCGTCCAGCCCATAAAGGTACCCGTGGTGCCCAGGCGGCAATAGCGACCAGTAAGGCAATAGCTTACAAAACCAGAGCAGTCGAAGCTGTTCGGGCCAATTCCGCCCCAGGAATAGGCGCAACCAAGCTTGCTGTATGCACGCGAGACAACAGAACCGCCGTCGACGGACTGGCTCGGAGCAGAAGGCGTCGGAGCCGGAGCAGGCGTGGAGGGCTGCGGCGTCGGAGCAGGTGCCGGCGTAGGAGCCGGAGTGTTGCCGCCCTGGTTGTTGTTATTGCTGGTCTGGCCACCGTTGTTGGTGTTCTCGGTCGTACCGGCAGTCTCGTTGCTCACCGTGGCCTTCTCGGCGGTGCTGGCGTTGATGCCGGCCTGCAGCGCGGCGTTGGCCTCGGCCTCGGCGGCAAGCTCGGCCTGCAGCTGCGAATCCAGGGAGTTTACGACGTTCTGGGCTTCAGCCTGCTGGGCGTTAAGCTCGTCG
The DNA here is from genome assembly GCA_036312785.1 of Collinsella sp. Taxonomy (GTDB): domain Bacteria; phylum Actinomycetota; class Coriobacteriia; order Coriobacteriales; family Coriobacteriaceae; genus Collinsella. Next base: position 5,759 of record JAXJNG010000003.1, on the reverse strand, counting down.
ACCTTCTTTTGCGTGGCGGCGACGTTCTTCTCCTGCTCGGCCTGCTTATCGGTGAGCTGCTGCTTAAGCTCCTTGACCTCTTGAATGGTCTGAGCTTGCTTATCGGAAACTTTGCCGTAGTAGAACAGACGGTTGAGCATATCGCTCAGGTCATCGACACCCGTCAGAACCTGAAGCAGGCTCAGACCGCCGGTTTTGTACTCGCCGGCGACATAGGTTGAGAGCTTAGCCTGACCATCGGCGATCTCCTGCTGCTTTTGCGTGATCTCGCCGGCAGTCTGATCGAGCGCCTGCGTCTGCGTGGCGAGCTCATCGTAAATCTGCTGAGTTTGGGTACCGATCTGCTCGAGCTTCGTACGAGCAGCGGCAAGGTCGGATGCGGTATCGGCGTAGGCAGGAGCCGCGAGGCCCAAGCCCAAAACACAAGCGAGGGTTGCCGTAGCAGCGCAGCGTGCCATGTTTTTGTGCGTGTTTGCTGTGCGCATGTAGCTTCCTTTCCAGTAACTAAGGGTAACGGCTAGTCCACCGTCACCAGGCTAAAGAGCTCCACATCGTCATCAGACGGCGTGAGCTTCTCGCGCGGGTTGAGAAACGCAAGCTCAAGGATACAACCGTAACCGATAAGCTTTGCGCCCATATCTCGCACCAGTTTACCTGTTGCCTCGACGGTTCCGCCCGTCGCGACCAAGTCGTCCAGAATCAACACGGTATCTTTAGAGCTGATAGCGTCGGCATGGATCTCAATGGAATCCGTTCCGTACTCGAGCTCGTAGCTCTGGCTCACAGTCTTGCGCGGTAGCTTGCCCGGTTTACGTGCGGGAACAAAGCCGGCGCCAAGGGCTACAGCTACCGGTACGCCAACCATAAAGCCGCGAGCCTCGGGACCCACGACCTTGGTGATTCCCATGCCGGCAAAGTGCTCGGCGAGGGCATCGGTCATGGCTTTGAGCGCCTCGGGATTGCCAAAGAGCGGCGTGATGTCTTTAAAGATGACTCCGGGCTCGGGATAGTCGGGGATGTCGACGATTTGAGATTCGAAGTCGTACATTGCATGACCTTTCAATGGGTTCCCGAAATTTCAGCAGCGGTTATTTGCCCGCGGTGGCGGTGCCGGATTGCGAAGGGGGGACGACCTTGAGCGGCTTGACGAGAGAATCCTTGTGCGAAGCCGGCGCGGCTATCTCTTCGTTTTTGGCCTTGGTGGACTCGGAGCGAGTGATTTCCTCATCGAGTGCATCGATGTCGGCGTCCTCGACCACGGCGTTGAGCGACTCAAAAACGCGGTTCTTGAGCAGCGCGGTGTGCACGCCCTCCGTCAGGTCGTGAAGCTTCTTAAACGCACGCTCGAGCTTGGCGTCGCGCTCGTCATCGGAGGTATCCATGCCGAGCATGCTCACAAGCACCTGCTCAAACATCGAGGACTCGCGGTTGGCGGAAGACACGTACTGACGCAGGTTGCGCGGCTCGATATGGAAGCGCGACAGCTCGGAGCAGTAGCGGATGATCGGAAAATCGCGACCATCGACAAGCTCGCGATTCTGCGGACTCTTGATGATGCGAATGAGGTCGTTCTCGGCGAGCGAGCGGATAAACGAAATCTCGACGCCCAGCATATCGGGAATGGTCTCGATGGGATGCAGCTTTTGCTTAGTCTCCTTGGGCTCCGTCTTGAGCGGAACATCGGATAGCAAGCCCACCTCGTAGGCGAGCGTTGACAGGTCCGTGGCGTTTTCCAAGCGCTGCTTAATCACGTTGAGCGGCATGTAGCGGGTCTTCTGCAAGTGCAGGATGACCTCCAGACGATCAACGTCCTCCTTAGAGTACTGACGGTATCCCTTAGGCGTACGATGAGGGGTAATGAGCCCCTCATCCTCTAGAAATCTAATTTTTGAGTTCGAAAGATCGGGGTATGCGCCTCGAAGTAGGTTGACGACTTGGCCGATACTCAGATAGTTGCGTTCGGCCATGCCCTACTCACCGGTTTCGATGCGCTCCGGCGTGCTCTCGTGGTAGATGAGCGTAAACGTACCGATCTGAACGGAAGAACCGTCGTGCAGCGGGGCTGCATTGACAATGGCACCGTCGACCCAGGTACCATTGAGCGAGCCCAGGTCCTCGATGCGAGCGCCGAGGCCCTCGCGAATAATGCGCGCGTGGCTGCGCGAAACGGTCATGTCATTAAGGAAGATGCCGTTCGCGGGATCGCGGCCGATGGTGGTCACGTCGTCCTCGAGCTCAAAGGCGGCACCAGTCTGCGGACCCTTGACGATGGACAGGACGGGGGCGGTGATGCGCACGTTGGCCATGAGGTCGGGAACGGTGACGTCGCTTGAAGGCACGCGGAATACGCAGGTAGCGTCAGCAGTCTTATCATTCTGAGGCATATTGTTAACCATGTTGTCCATGACAACCCCTAACTTATCGCGGACGTGCCGCAAATAATGAACCGTACGTAATCATACCCCAACGAATCAGTCTTCGATTTCAGGGTTCAGAAAGTCGATGTCCTCGTCCTCGGGATGCGCGAGAGCCTGTTTAATGGCCACTCCGCCCTTAATGGAGTAGATGACAGCCGTGAGCATGGAGAAGATCACGCCGCCGTACACAAAGAAGATGCCGAGGGGCACCGAGCTTCCGTTGAGGCCCGGGAAGGCCGTAAGGGTTGAAGATAAAAGGTGCAGGCCGTCAATAACGGGGAAACCGAGCAGCATGAGTGAGAAGCCGGTCATGAGCAGCGCCGTGGCAATCTTTCCGGGAAAGACCACATCGATGGGGCGACGGTGATAGTGACGCACGATAAGCGTGCCGATGCCCAGATAGATGTCGCGGCCAATAATGAGTACGCAGACCCAGATGGGCAGCTCTCCGCGGACCACCAGTCCAAGTACGCCGGTGAACAGCAGCGCACGGTCGCAAATGGGATCCATGACCTTGCCGAGCCACGAGACCGTCTTAGTCATGCGGGCGATCTGACCGTCCATCCAGTCGGTGGAGGCGGCAACGGCGTAGATAACGATGGCGATGACACGGTTGTTATCCGTCACAAACAGGTATAGAAATACCAGGGTGAGGATCAGGCGCGTAAAGGTGATGAAATTGGAGATCGTAAAGATCTTATTCGACGGGTAATCGGAAGTGCCGATAAGCTCCTTTTTGATCTTCTTTTTGATGCCCACAGGACTCCCCCGCTGGTTAACGACAAAACTTTCGATACTATACCCGTTCCAGCGATGTCTATCCAGCGCAGCCATAGAGAGTCCAGACATGTGGAGGGCGCCTCTGGGCTGCGCTGGATTCTGCATTTGTGTACATCAGCCTCCAAAAGCGACATTTTTCGGCATCTTTGGTGGCTGGTGTACACGTTTTGATTCGGTGATTACATCGATCGGGAAAGTTGTTGCTTTAAGCAAATGCGTACGGGTCGAGAAGGGCTGGCACCAAAAGAGCCCAACGGCCGTTACGGCTTCGTTAGAAACGCGCCCCACCATGGATGGTGAACCCGAAAGGTAAGGCGCGCGGGCACGGCGACTCGGCCCGCGCGCCCGGAAGAGAAAGGACGAACCCATGGGTTACATGCTCGAGACGCGCGGGCTCACCAAGCGCTTCGGCCGCGGCGACCAGGCGCAGGATGCCGTGGCCGACGTGAGCCTTCATATCCGCGAGGGCGAGGTGTACGGGCTGCTCGGCCCCAACGGCGCCGGCAAGTCGACAACGCTCAAGATGATCTGCGGGATGCTGCGGCCGACGGCCGGGGAGATCCTCTTTGCCGGGCACGCCTGGCGCCGCGAGGACCTCTACGCAATCGGCAGCCTCATCGAGGAGGCGCCGCTCTACCCCAACCTCACCGCGCGCGAGAACCTGCGCGTGCGCACCACGCTGCTGGGCCTTCCCGAGAGCCGCGTAGATGAGGTGCTCGCCGCCGTGGACCTCGCGGACACCGGGAAAAAGCGCGCTGGGCGCTTCTCGATGGGCATGCGGCAGCGCCTGGGGCTCGCGCTGGCGCTGATCGCCCGGCCACGCCTGCTCGTGCTCGACGAGCCCACCAACGGCCTCGACCCCATCGGCATCGAGGAGCTGCGCGACCAGATCCGCGGCTTCGCGGCGGCGGGTACGACGGTGATCGTCTCGAGCCACATCCTCTCCGAGGTGCAGCAGATGGCGGACACCATCGGCATCATCTGCGGAGGGCGCCTCGCCTACGAGGATGCGCTTCGGCCCGGGCAGGACCTCGAGGAACTCTTCATGGGCGTCTGCCGGGAGGGGCGTCGAGCACGCGGGGAGGTGGCGGCATGACGGGCGAGAAAGGCGGCCTGCTCGCGGGCCTGCGCGCCGAGGCCCTGAAGTCGCGCCACGCGGCACCGGTTCGCCTGGCCGTGCTCATGGCGCTGCCGATGCCGCTGCTCGGCGCGATGCCCTACCGGGGCGTGCAGATCTTCAGCGCGTGGAACTACTGGTACGCGCTCTTCCTGCCCGTGGCTCTCTCGCTCGTGGTGGCGTGCGTCGCGCGGGCGGACGCTCGCACGCGGATGCGGGGGCTTCTGGGCCTGGGCTTCCCGCTCGGGCGCGCCTGGTGGGCCAAGGCGCTCTGGTGCCTCGCTCTCTGCACGCTCTCGAACCTCGTGGTCTTCGGCATCTACCTCGCGGGATCGGCGTTCTCCTCGCAGGGCCTCACGGCCGCGGGCACCCTCACGATGCTCCTCTGCGCGCTCGCCAACACGGTGACCGCGGCGTGGATGATCCCCGCAGGGCTCTTCCTCACGGCGCGGCTCGGAATGCTCGCGGGCATCTTCTGCCCGCTCGCCGCGCAGCTCGTGGGCGGGTTCGCCTGGTCGCTGGTGCCGCTGCCGCAGCTCTTTCCGCCGTCGGCGAGCATGGTCATCCCCACGAGCTTCATCCCCGTGCTGCCGAGCGGCGAGCCACTCGCGGCGGACATGGCGCTCGGCGGGGCGCTCGCGGCGGACGGCATGCTCACGCTAGCGGGCCTTGCGGTCAGCGCGCTCGCGTTCGCCGCGCTCACGGCGGCGGGCGCGGCCTGGTTCGCGCGCTCCGAGGAGAGGTGATGGCCATGACACGACTCTCCGACCCGACGCCGCGCATGACTCTCCCGCGGGCCCTGCTCTCCGAGGCCCTGCGCCTGGCGCGCTCCCCGCTCACGGCGGTGCACCTCGTCTGCGGCCTGGCAGCCGGTCTTGCCTGCGGCGAGTACTTCTCCGTAACCCGATGGGACCCGGCGCTGGGCGCGGACGCCTACGCCCAGTTCCTCGGCGCCCTCATGCCGCTCATGTCCGCCATCGTCTGCGGGCTCGCCGTGGACGAGGAGCGCGCTGCCGGGCGCCTCGCCAACCTCACGGCGGTCCCCTCGCGCGGGCGCGCCGTCGCGGCGAAGCTACTCGCCCTTGCGGCGCTCGGCGCGGGCGCGCTGGCCGTGGCGCTTGGCGTGTTCGGGGCCGTGCTCGCCGTTGCCGGGCGCCTGCCGCTTGGGCCCGCTCCGCTTGCGGCCGCCTGGGCGGGCATCGTGCTGGGCAGCCTGCCCCTCTACGCGCTGGAGCTCGGCGTGGCCCTGCGCCTCGGCCGCAACGCCGCCATCGGCGCCGGCGCGGCGGGGATGCTCCTCGCGTTCTTCTCAGTGGGCGGACTTGCGCACGGCCTCATGACCGGCGAGCTCACCGGTGCCCTGGCGACGCCCCTGAGCTGGGTGCCGCTCGCCTGGCCCGCGCGCCTGGGGTCGCTCGGGGTGGAGGCCTTCATCGACGCCGCAC
>JAXJNG010000002.1:0-22854 GCA_036312785.1 Collinsella sp. | reverse complement strand
GTCCTATGCAAGACGAAGGCCACATTAAGTGGCCTTCTTTGCATGCGGAACTCGCGACAAACGTAATGCCCGCCCGCCTCCGACCGACTTCCAACCTAATTCTTTTCAGCCCAGGCCCCTGTGTACCGCGCTTCGAAGATCTTCAAATTCAAATAACCTGACAATCGATTCTTATAGCAGAGGCCCCTTGGCCTTTAGTTTGATACAAGTTCCGCACGAGCCGGAAAGCACTTAATGTGCTTTCCGTGCGAGCAGGACTGTTCGCAGTAGCAAACTAAAGGCCAAGGGGCCCAGTCAACCTATCAGCAGCGATTACTCGGCAGCTAGTTGAATTTGAAGATCTTTGAGGCAAGACGGTATAGGCCGAGTGTGGTTTTGTCTCCGGCCCGTCCGCGCAGATTGGTGAAGAACCCGACCACGCCGTAGCGGGCACGACGATACATGCGCTCGTCGTAGGCCTTCAAATCATTCCACAGCGTCTTTAGGCGCTCGTCGGCGCAATCTTCCTCGGAAAGCTTGGTGAGCACCGAGCAGATCGCCATCATCATGGTGAAATAGCCCATCATATACGAGCGCAGACGCGACGACTCAACATCGCTGTACAGGTGGTACGACTCCATCATGATGCGCGTCACACGGAACTGCTGGTCCAGACGCTTGACCATCGTGGCCTCGTTGACACTCTGGCCCTCGCGACCGATAAAGTAGCGATAGAGGTCGATGTCGGCGTAGTACATGGTCTTGCAACGCGGCAGCGGCACGTAGGCGTAGATGTTGTCCACATAGAACGTGTGCGGCGGCATGGGAAGGTTGGACTCGCGCAGCACATCCGTGCGATAGCACAGGCTGTGCATGAGTAGGTTCTGGTCCAGGCGGAAATGACCGATCTGATCCCAGGAAAAGATCTTTTTGCGCGGCAGGGCAAATTTGTAGCCAATAGCGGTATGCGTGCCCTCGTAAACCTTCTCGTACACGTAGTTCGAGATAAACAGGTCAACGCGCTGGTCACGCTCTTCAAAGCCACGCAGAATCGACAGCATAGTCGAAAGAGCCGCAGCATCGAGCCAGTCATCCGAGTCGACGACCTTGTAGTAGGTGCCCTGTGCCTCGCGCAGACCCGAAAGGACGGCAATACCGTGGCCGCCGTTCTCCTGGTGCACCGCGCGAATGATACCGGGATAACGTGCCTCCCACTCGTCGGCCTTATCGGCCGTCTCGTCCTTGGAGCCGTCGTCCACTACGATAATCTCGATATCGGTGGCGTAATTGCTCCCCTCCAAGATGGAGGTGATGCAATGGTCCATGTCCTTGGCGGCGTTATACGAGGGAATACCGAATGTTATGACTTTATGCATGGCAGGCGATAATCTCATCCGAAAGATCGAGGGCGGAATTGGTCACAGCGTCCATATCGTAGTAACGATACTCGGCCAGACGACCCACCGGGTGGAAGTTCGTCAGGTTCTGGACGCGCTCAAGATAGCGCTCATAGAGCTCACGGTTCTCGGGCTCAAGAATGGCGTAGTACGGCGTCTCGCCCGAGCCGGGCGTATAGGCCTTGGAATACTCCTTCATGATGGTGGTCTTGCCGGGCAGGATCTGACCGGTCATGTTCTTGAACTCGGTAATGCGCGTGTAGTCCTCGCTCGTGGTGTAGTTGACGGTGCCCACGGGCTGGAACTGGTCCATATCGAGCGTCTCGAACTTCATGTCGAGCGTGCGGTACGGTAGCGCGCCCAGATCGAGATTGAACAGCTCATCGAGCGGACCGGTGTAGACGATCTCGCCACCATAGACCTTGCCGTCGATCTTGACGGTAGTCTCGTCGATTTCAAAGAGGTCACGGGCGTCCACGTCGCAGAACACGTCGATCAGGTCGTGGTCGAGCATGTGCTCAAAGAGCGCCGTGTAGCCCTCCTGCGGCATGCCCTGGAAGGGAGCTTGCGGGAAGTAGTGGTCATCATCGCCCACAAAGACGGGAACGCGGCCGGTGATCGAGGGATCGATCTGATCGGGCGTCTGGCCCCACTGCTTCATGGTGTAATGCAAAAAGACGTTCTCGTAGACGTAATCGGCGACCTCGGCAAGATCCGGGTCGTTCTTCTTACGCAGCTCCATAATGGGCACCTTGACATCCTTGCCAAAGGTCTCCACGAGCTTCTGATACAGCTCCTCGCCGCGCTCGTCACCAAAGGCGAGCTTGAGACTCGCATGGTTGAAGGGCACGGGCATAAGGGTACCGTTGATGTTGGCGAGCACCTTGTGCTGATAATCCGTCCACTTGGTAAAGCGCGACAGGAAATTGTGCACGCGCTCGTTAAAGGTGTGATAGATATGCGGACCGTACTCGTGAATCAGGATTCCGGCCTCGTCAGTGCAGTCATAGGCATTGCCCGCAATGTGGCTACGGCGCTCCAAAACGGCAACACGATAGCCGATGGTCTCGGCAAGACGGCGGGCGCAAACGGCACCGGCATATCCAGCACCGACGACAATCATGTCGTACGCGCCGGCGTTAAAGCCTTCAGGCAGGCCTGAGGTAATCTGCATCGATACTCCTTGTCAAAAGCCACGGGCTCGTTAGCTGGGCTTTTCTCGAACATTCTTCGAGACATATTTATCAGAGCGATTATAGCGCTAATGCGTCCTATAATGAGCTTGCCACACAAGGAAAGCTCAAGCACCGCGGCGTACATAATTGAAAGGTAAACCCGCTAGCAGCGGGTTTATTCGTGAACAGCCGGGTGCCTGGAGCTTAGCGAAACGCTTGTAAGGAGTAACATGAGCGATTTCCTAAACCGTATGAAGTCTGCCGCCAAGGCCGACCTTAAGACGATCGTCCTGCCCGAGGGCGAGGATCCGCGCACTATCGTCGCGGCCACCAAAATCATCGAGGAGGGCCTGGCAAAGATCGTCATCCTGGGCAACCCCGACGAGATCAACGTTCCCGGCGCTACCGTCATCGACCCGCGCAATGCCGAGAAGCACGAGGAGTACGCGCAGAAGTTTGCCGAGCTCCGCGCCAAGAAGGGCGTTACCATCGAGCAGGCTCGCGCCCAGGTGATGGACGCCACCTACTTTGGCACCATGATGGTCAAGATGGGCGATGCCGACGGCCTGGTCTCCGGCGCCTGCCACTCCACCGCCGACACCCTGCGCCCCGCGCTTCAGATCCTCAAGACCGCCCCGGGCACCAAACTGGTCTCGGCCTTCTTCGTGATGTGCACCGACACCCCGCAGTTCGGCACCGACGGCACGCTGATCTTCGCCGACTGCGGCCTCAACATCAACCCGTCCTCCGACGAGCTCTCCGAGATCGCCATCGCCTCCGCTCACTCCTGGTCCACCTTCATGGGCAACGTTGAGCCTCACGTGGCCATGCTCTCCTACTCCACCATGGGCTCCGCCGGCGGCGAGGTCGCCAAGAAGGTCCAGGAGGCCGTGAAGTTCTGCAAGGAGAAGGCTCCCGAGCTCGCCATCGACGGCGACCTGCAGCTCGACGCCGCCATCGTCCCCACCGTCGCCCAGCTCAAGGCCCCCGGCTCCTCCGTTGCCGGCAAGGCCAACGTGCTCGTGTTCCCCGACCTCGAGGCAGGCAACATCGGCTACAAGCTGGTCCAGCGCTTCGCTGGCGCCGACGCTTACGGCCCCATCCTGCAGGGCATCGCCAAGCCGGTTAACGACCTTTCGCGCGGCTGCTCTGCCGACGACATCGTGGGTGTCGTGGCCATCACCGCCGTCCAGGCTCAGATGGCTGAGTAGCGGACATATCCCCTCGGGACAGGAATTTCCACCTGCTAGCAAAAAGGCCTCCGGAGCTGTTGCTCTGGAGGCCTTTCGTTTACTTGCAAATGCGCGCGTTAGTTGTTCTTGGTCAGGCGCTCGACGTCGTGGGCGATCATGTATTCCTCGTCGGTGGGGATGACCATAACCGTGACGGAAGAGCCGGCGGCGCTGATGACCTGTGGGCCGTTGCCCACGGCCTCGCGGTTCTTGTTGTTGTCGATGCGCACGCCCAGCCACTCAAAGCAGTCGCAGAAGGCCTTGCGGATCGACCAGTCGTTCTCGCCGATGCCGGCGGTAAAGGTAATGGTGTCCACGCCCGCCATGGAAGCGATCATGGAACCGGCCTGCTGCATGGCCTTATAGGCGAACATATCGAAGGCGAGCAGGCAGCGCTCGTCGCCCTCGGAGGCGCGCGTGCGGATGTCGCGGGCGTCGTTGGAGATGCCCGAGATGGCAAGCAGACCAGACTGCTTGTTCATCATGTCATCGACTTCCTGGTAGCTGTAGCCGCCCTCGCGCTGCAGGTAGCACACGGTGGCCGGGTCGATGGAACCACAACGGGTGCCCATCATCAGGCCATCGAGCGGCGTGAGACCCATCGTGGTGTCGCGGCACACGCCGTCCTCGATAGCAGCGAGCGAAGCACCGTTGCCCAGATGGCACGAAAGCAGGCGGTGGCAGCGCGAACCCAGGATCTCCTTGGCCATCATCCACTCATAGCGGTGGCTCGTGCCGTGGGCGCCGTACTTGCGCACGTGGTACTTGTCGCAAACGTCCTTGGGCAGCGCGTAGGTGTAGGCAACCTCGGGCATGGTCATGTGGAACGAGGTGTCGAAGACCGCCACGTTGGGCAGCTCCGGATACTTCTCACGGCAATACTCAATCGCTGCGGCCTCGCCGTAGTTGTGCAGCGGAGCAAGCGGTGCCACCTCAAGAATCTTGGCCATAACCTCGTCGTCGACAACCGCGGAATCATCGAAGTGCCAGCCGCCCTGAACGATACGATGCCCAATGCCATCAATCGTAAAGTCGGTCTTCTCGAGCTCCTCGAGCACGCGAGCGATAGCAGAGCGATGATCGGGGAAAGGGACCTCCTCGGTCTGCTTAGCGCCACCGTTCTCGGAGTGGCCAAAGATGCCCATGTCCGATCCGATACGCTCGCAGTTGCCCTTGGCGAAAACCTCGCGGGTATCGGTATCCAAAAGCTGATATTTGAGGCTTGAGCTGCCGGCGTTGACAACAAGTACGTTCATGAGACTCCTTTGCAGTGCAATACGGTCGACGCAGACCCCTTAAGGCGGCCGCATGTTAATAAGAAGTTATCATAACTTAATAAATAGCTATCAGGCATATCGCCCAACGAGCACAAAAGAAGGGCCGAACGGCACTCGGTCGTCCAGCCCCTCCCCTCTTGCAATTACTTGCCGTTGACGATGCGCTCGACGTCGGAAGCGATCATGAACTCCTCGTCCGTGGGAATGACGAAAATCTTGACCTTGGAATCCTTGGCAGACAGGCACCAAGCGCCGTCACCACGCAGGGCGTTGCGCGCATGATCCATCTTGACGCCCATAAAGGCCAGACGGTCGGCAACGCCGGCGCGAACAGCCGGAGCGTGCTCGCCGATGCCGGCGGTAAAGACCAGGGTGTCCATACCGCACATGGAAGTGGCCATCTCGGCAGCCTTGGCGGCAATCTTGTAGACGAACATATCGAAGGCGAGCTGAGCCTCGGGGTCACCGGCAGCGGCGAGCTCCTCGACGTTGCGGCAGTCGTTGGTCTTGCCGCCGGTCACAGCCAAAAGGCCGGACTTCTTGTTCATCATCTCATCGACCTCGTCGAAGGTATACCCGCCTTCGCGCTGCAGGTAGCACACGGTAGCCGGGTCGATGGAGCCGCAGCGGGTGCCCATCATGACGCCGTCGAGCGGGGTGAGGCCCATGGTGGTGTCCATGCACTTGCCGTCCTCGATGGCGCACAGGGAAGCGCCGGAGCCGATATGGCACACGACGACCTTGCGAGCCTCGCCGTTGGTCATCTCGGCGACCTTCTTGGAGATGTAACGGTAGCTGGTGCCGTGGGCGCCGTACTTACGGATGTGCAGCTTGTCGCAGACGTCCTTGGGCAGGGCGTAAGTCTTGGCGACCTCGGGCATGTTGAAGTGGAAAGCGGTGTCGTAGACCGTGACGTTGGGCAGGTCGGGATACTGCTCCAGGCAGTACTCGATAACGTTGGCCTCGGGGTTGTTGTGCAGCGGCGCCAGCGGAGCGACCTCGCGGATCTTGGCGAGGACGTCCTCGTCGACGAGGGAGGAATCGCCGAAGTACCAGCCACCCTGAACGATACGGTGACCAATGCCCTCGATCTTGACGCCGTTGGCCTCGAGGTCCTTCAGAACGACCTCGATGGCGACCTTGTGGTCGGGGAACTCGATGTTCTCGGTCACCTTCTTGGAACCGTTGGCAGCGTGGGTGAAGGTACCGCCGGTAAAGCAGACGCGCTCGCAGGAGCCCTTTGCGGACACCTTGTGGGACTTGGTATCGATGACCTGATACTTAAGGGTCGAAGATCCTGCGTTGACGACCAGAACGTTCATGTGTCTCCCTACTAACAGGCGGTGTGGCGCCGCCAGGTTACATACGCTTCAATAATAAACCCAAACGCCCTCGCGCTCGGGTTTATTGCGTTGATATATAAGTTATCGGTGCCTGAGCTTCCGTTTCATTGCACGGAAGAGGCGCCCTCAGATGAGGTTCTCGCCCAGGTTCTTGCCGCCGAGGACGTGCATGTGGAAGTGCATGACGGTCTGGCCGGCGTTGACGCCCTTGTTGGAGATGACGCGGAAACCGTCCTCCAAGCCCTTGGCCTTAGCGACCTCCTGGATGGCGTGAGCCATGGCGCCCATGGTCTCGGCCGGCACGTTATCGGCGATATCGCTGTAGTGCTTCTTAGGGATCACGAGCGTGTGGACCGGCGCCTGGGGGTTGAGGTCGTCGAAGGCGATGACCTGGTCGTCCTCATAGACAACGGTCGAGGGAATCTCGTGGTTGGCAATTTTGCAGAAGATGCAATCGCACATGTTTGGTTCCTTTCTCACAGACCAAGGTAATTATATTTGGTCGGGATGGCTAGAACGAGAGGTTGTCGTCCGTGTTGGCGGCTTCGCCGTCGGCGAGCACGTCGTTGCCGTCAACATCCTTCAGGAGCACCGAGACCTTCTGCTCGGCATCGGACAGACGGGTGCGCAGGCTCTTGAGGAGCTCGACGCCGCGGGTATAGCTCTCGAGCGACTCCTCGAGCTCCATATCACCCGACTCCAAGCTGCGGATGATGAGCTCCAGCTCCTGCGAGGCCTGCTTGTACGTAAGCTGCTCGACCGGGGTCTTCTCTGCCATATCTGTTTCCTTTCCTAAAGGTTTATCGCTATGAAACGCGGCCTACTCGACCGTATCGACCGTTGCCGCAACGTTACCGTCTGCCATGCGCACGCGGATGGCGTCGCCGGGCTTAAAGGTCTTGGCGCTCGTGGCCACACCATCATCGCTGTACGCGATGGAATAGCCGCGAGCAAGCACCTTGAGCGGTGACAGGGCATCGAGTGAGGCTGCCGCACGGCCCAGGTCGGACGCGGGCTTGTTGAGCATCGTGCGCCCCTGATGCTCCAGGCGGGAACTCGCAAGCGTGAGCGCATGGCGCTTGCCATCGAGCCCCGAGGTGCTTGCGATCAAGCGCTCGGGCAGACGCTCGAAGTTGGAACGGAAGGCCCCGACCGAACGCGTTATGGCGCCGGACAAACGATCGGCCGTCAGGGCAAGCTCGGACTCGCGACGCTCAACCATAAACGTTGGATCATTAAGGCACGGGCGGCACGCGGCTGCATCGAGCGCGTCGCCCAAACGAGCCGTATAGGTGTCCCAGGCACGACGACCGCGTTGGTCGAGCATTTCCAGATCGACCTGGGCCGACCCGATCATCGATGCCATCGCGGCACCCAGGCGCTGATGGCGCGCCTCGAGCACATCGGCCAACTCCGTCATAGCCGGCGCCACCGATTCGGCCGCCGCCGTGGGCGTGGAGGCGCGGCGGTCGCTCACCATATCGCAGATCGAGGTATCGGGCTCATGGCCAATGCCGGTCACCACGGGCACGGGACAAGCCGCCACCGCGCGGGCAAGCTCCTCGTCATTAAAGGTCATGAGGTCCTCAAAGGAGCCGCCGCCGCGCACCAGCAAAATACAGTCGGGCGCCGGCGTAATGGAAGCGGCACGGCGCAAGCCCTCAATGAGCTCGACCGGTGCACCCTCGCCTTGAACCTTGGCGCCCACGCAGACGAGCTCGACGAGCGGGTTGCGACGGCGCAGCGTACGCTTGACGTCGTCGATTACGGCGCCCGAAAGCGAGGTGACGACTGCCACGCGCGAGCAGAACACCGGAATGCGACGTTTGCGCGCTTCGTCCATCAGGCCCTCGCGGCGAAGCTTTTCGGCCAACTGCGCCACTTGTTGACGCAGCAAGCCCTCCCCCGCCAGCGAGAACGAGCGGGCGACAAAGCTCATGCGGCCCGTGGCCTTATAGAGATTGAAGCTACCCTTAAAGCTCACCTGCATGCCGTCGCGCAGATCGAACGTGCGCTTGAGATAGGCGCCCTTCCAGATGATGCAGTCAACGGCGGCCGAGTCGTCCTTAATCTGGAAGTAGCAGTGGCCGCTTCGGGCATTGGGGCCACGGAAGCCCGTGACCTCGCCCAGAACGCTCAGCTGCGGAATGGCATCGAGCGCACCGGCGGCGATCTCTACCGCCTGGCTCACGCTGAGCTCCTTACGCTCCCGCTCGTCCGAACCGTCGAACTCAGCGGAAACGGCATTGCCGGTCAGATTCCAGCCTGCCACGCAGCCTCCTTTCGTTATCGTGCACAAGGGCTTCGGCCCTGCGCAAATTCAAGTCCAACACATAGTACAGCGCCGCGGGGACACGAATCCCCGCGGCGCCCGCCTGTCCCATTTGTTATCGGTTGGAGTTTCTGTTGTAGCGAGCCATCAGGTAGAGCAGCTGAATAATCGAGGTGAGCGCAGCGGCAACATAGGTAAGCGCGGCGGCCGTCAGCACCTTCTTGGCACCGTTGACCTGCTTGGAACTCATACCCGACTGCTCAATATATGCCACGGCGCGGCGGCTGGCATCAATCTCGACCGGCAGCGTAACCAACTGGAACAACACACTAAACGAGAAGAAGATCAGCGCGAGGGACGTGAGCCCGGCAATGTTCATAAACAGGCCCAAGAGCAACACGATGGTCCAGGTGTTCTGGGTAAAGTTGACGACCGGCACGAGGGCGGTGCGAACCTTCATCATGGCGTAACCGCTTTGACGCTGGGCGGCATGGCCCGCCTCGTGGCAGGCGACGGCAACGCTAGCGACCGATCCGCCCGAACGGTTGGCATCCGAGAGATACAGGTTATTGTCCTGCGGGTTGTAATGGTCGGTGAGCTCGCCGGCGACACCCTTGATACCCACGGCGTTGCAGCCGTTGGCGTCGAGCATGCGGCGAGCGACCGTGGCACCCGTATCGCCGTCCGAGCGAACCTTGGACCAGGTTTTGTACGTCGAGTTGATATAGTTCTGTGCGGCAAGGCCAAGCACCGTGCAGACAAGAACAACCAGCAGGTACAGCGGGTCGATGCCAAAGCCGTATCCATAGTAATAAGGCATGCGAATTCCTCCGAGTCGAGTTACACGTTGGAGGCATTTTACCCACTCAAACGGCTAGGCTTCCTTACAGCAATTCGATTTTTCCGTCCTTCACCGTCAACCCCATATTGCCGGAAAGCAGATCGTCCAGACGCGAGCCCACAAGCTCAAAGCGCCAGCCTTCGCGCAGGGGGCTCTGCTCGGGGTGCTCAATATAGTCGGCCAGGTCATCGCGCGAGGCAATGACCGAGGTCGCCACGCCCGAGCGCTCGGCAACTAGGCGAATGAGCGCATACATCAGGTCCGTTACGCTCTCCAGCTCCGGCGAAATCTGACGGTGCCCGCGCACCATGAGCGGCAGGCGATCGTGCGGGCAGCTCGCGCCGCGCTTGATGGCCATGAGCGCGCCGTCCACATCGCGCTCCCCCAGCTGATCGGTGCCGCGGATGCTGCGGAACTCCTCAACGCGCACAGGATTGCGCTTGACGAGCGCCAGCAGCGTGTCGTCGGACATGACCCACTTGCGCGGGATGTTACGGCGCTCGGCGCGGTCCTCGCGCCAGGCGGCGAGCTCGCGCGCGATGCCCAACTGGTGACGGCTGCACGAATTGATGCGTTTGACCTTGCGGAACGCCTCGTGGCGATCGGCGCGATAGTGCGACTCGTCAGCCAGCGGGCGCAGCTCGTCGAGCACCCAGTCCACACGGCCCAGCTCGCGCAGGCGGCTCATCATCTCGGTATAGGCGACAATCAGGTACTTGACGTCGTCGATCGCATACTCAATCTGCTTATCGGTCAGCGGGCGGCGCGACCAGTCGGTCAGCGACTCGGTCTTGGGCAGCGATACGCCGCAGAACGTCTGAACAAGCGCGCCATACGAAATCTGCTGGCGCTCGCCCAAAAAGGCGGCGGCGACCTGCGTATCGAAAATCGGTCGTGGCAGCACGCCTACGGTATGGAGCATAACCTCCATATCCTGCGAGCACGCGTGGAAGACCTTGGTCACGCTCTCGTCGGCCATAAGCTCGGCCAGCGGCGATAGGTCGTCGATTACCAGGGGATCGACCGCGACGCTCTCGGCAGGGGTGGCAATCTGAACCAAGCACAGACGCGGATGGAATGTGCGCTCGCGCAAAAACTCGGTATCGACGGCAATCGCGTCGAACTCACGGGCGCGCTGGCAAAAGTCGAGTAGAGCCTGATGTGTGGAAATGTACATATCAACCCATCAAATAAGGTTAGGCCCGAAAAACACGGGTAGGATATCGGCATTGCCTTACAACTATACTCGGTTAGTCACAGAACGGGAACGTAAGTATGCGCTGCCTTATCATCCACAACCCGGCATCGGGCCCCAGCTCAGATGAAATCTACGCATTCACGCACGCCCTCGCGCAGGGCGGCGACGAGGTCGTGATGCGTTTTATCGGCGATGGCATGGAGCCCGAGGACGCCGTGGCAGACGTGCGCGAGTTTGATCGCGTGGTCGTTTCGGGCGGCGACGGCACCGTCTCCAACGTGCTCGACCAGATGCGCGGATGCGGTGTCCCCACGCTCGTCTTCCCCTCCGGTACAGCCTGCCTGTTCTTCAACAACATCGGCAATGCCCCCGAGGCAGCGGCGCTTGCCAAGGCTTGCCGCGCCGGTCGCACGGTCAAAGTCGACATGGGCGAGCTCTTTTGGCTCGACGAGAACGGCAACGAGAAGCGCCACGGCTTTATCATCATCGCCGGCTCGGGCTTCGACGCCGAGATCATGATGAAGGCCGCCCCCACCAAAAACGACATCGGCGAGATCGCCTACTTCCTCTCTGCACTCGCCACGCCCAACCCTACGGTAGCGCACTTTACCATTGAGCATGACGGCATTGTCGAGGAGCTCGACGGCATCTGCTGCATGGCCGGCAATACCTCGGTCATCCAAAACGACATCAACCTGTTCCCCGACTGCCGCATGAACGATGGCATGGTCGACATTGCAGTCATCGAACCCGTGCGCACCGTGCAGCTGCTGCCTACCGTGATCACCGCTGCGCTTGACCCCGCCGGCAAGGTACTCGGGCGCCCGCAGTTCAAGATCATCCAGACCAAGGAAGCCAAAATCACCTGCACCCCGTCGCTGGGCATGCAGTTCGATGGCGAGATTATCTCCAGCAATTCGGGCGTCTTTGGAGCCCGCGCGCTTCCGCAATGCCTCGACCTCATCGTCGACGAATTCTCACCGCTCGGAAAATAGGAGGACCCCATGAACGACAATCCCCTGCTCGGCTTTATCGTCATCGTTCTGGCCATGCTCATCGGCTATGCGATTAACGTGATCCACCGCCGGAAGAAGTAATTCCACATTGGTATGATATTCATCCAATTATCGTCTCCCCTGCTGTTTATGCATTTGCCAAACAGCAGGGGATTTTCATTTCGAGCATCCCCAGCTACTTTATTTAGCTACAGTAATTACAGGGCGTCTTTATTAAAGTAAAGCTACAAACTGAGTATAATTAACCGCTCATCGCATATTTCATTACGCTTATCGAGTAAGTTTCTTTCATAGATGAATATTGTTTCCAGTTCGTTACGCTAATGGGGTCTCTTTATTGGCTGAAGCCCTCTGGCGACAGAGGGCTTTCGCACGCTGGGAGGGAAAATGAGGAAAACTCACCCCGTCAACGCGCTCAAGAAGCTAGGCATAGGCCTCGCCTTTGGAGCTGCAACCATCATGTCCATGCCGACATCTGCGCTCGCTTGCACGCAGATATACATGGGCAAAAACCTTACGGCCGACGGCAACACGTACTACGGTCGCGCCGAGGACTTTGGCCCGCGCTACCTCAAGCACTTTGGCATTGAGCCGTCGCATGCCCCCGGGTATACCTACGGCTCAGACGAGTCCGACTTCTCATACAGGTCGACCAAGACTACATATCGTTATAGCTACGTGCGCGATCATCCTTCGCAGTGGCACGGGCGCTATGATGCCTACTCTGAGGCAGGCATCAACGAGAAGGGCGTGTCCTGCTCCGCAACGCTGACCACCAACATGAACGATAAAGCCGCCAAGGCAGACCCCCTGACCGACACTGGCATTGGCGAGTATAGCTACGGCAGCGTTATCTTAGGCGAAAGTGCCAAAGCACGTGAGGGTGTCGAGCTCCTCGGCAAGATCATCGACGAGCAGGGCGCCAACGGCAACGATCAGATTATCATCGCCGACAGCAACGAGACTTGGCTGTTTGCCGCACTTTCCGGCCACCAGTGGATCGCCATGAAGCTCGCCGATGACGTCGCCTCACTCAACCCCAACATCGGCGGACTCAATTACGATGTCAACCTTGATGACGCCGAGAACTGCCTCCACTCCGAGGGCATCCAGACCATGCCCGAGAAAAATGGCTTCGCCGAGTACACCGACGGCAAGCTCGACGTTGCCAAGACCTATGGCAAAAGCGTCGCCGATTCCGGCGTTCATCAGTGGACTCGCTATGTCCAGGGCCGCGATTACTTCATGGCCCCGTTGACCAAGGGTGCGGATTACGACATCGTCACGGTTAAACCGAAAAAAGGCCCCGACCAAATCGGAGCCATGGTCAGCGAGATCCAGCCCCTGTTCTTCAAGCCCGGCAAGTCCGACTGGAACACCTTTGAGATGATCCGTGCATTTGGCAACCGCGGCGAAAATGTCCCCGGCCTCAACGCCAACACCGACGGTGTCTACGCCATCGGCACCGAAAGAAGCACCGAGACCAACCTCTTCCAGATCCGTCAGGGCATGGACCCCGAGATCGCGACCATTCAGTGGGAGATGCTCTCCCGCGCCGCCTACTCCGTCGCTATTCCTCTGTACTCTGCACTGCTCACCGAGGTCAGCCCCTACTTCAGCAATCAGGATGTCTCCTACGATCACTGCGAAGAGACGGACATCGTGAACAACGAGGAGCCCGAGAACTCCATCAACTACGTCCTCATGGACATTAGTTCCCTCTGCTACGAGCACCGCGAGCAGCTCGGCACCGGCGTTCGCGCCCACCTCGACGCTCTCCAGAACGAGCTCATCGAGCAGAACCTCCAGGTCGACAAGGCCATGCAGGCTGCCGAGGGCACCGAGGCCCGCACCGCCTTGGCCAACAAGGCTGGCAAGGCTGCCACCGAGAACACCTACGTCAAGTGCAAGGCCCTGCTCCAGGAGATGCGCGCCTATCTGACGGCTGGGGATTTCAGCACGCCCTTCACCCCGAGCGACCTGAACACCGAGACCCATGGCCTCAAGGAGTCCATCACCTACGCCAAGGACGCTCTTGCCACCGACCCGGTAACCCCGGATCAGCCTGGCACTCCCGAGCAGCCTGGTACTCCTGAGCAGCCCGGTACCCCCGAGCAGCCCGGTACCCCCGAGCAGCCCGGTACCCCCGAGCAGCCCGGTAAGCCCGAGCAGCCCACCACCAAGCCCGAGAAGCCTGGCAAGTCGGACACCACGACCACGGTAACCACCAACAAGACGAACACCAAGGGCGGCCTGCCCACCACCGGTGATCGTTTTGATGGCCGCGTGGTGGCTGCATTCGCCATCGCTGGCGTTGCCGTCATCTCCGCGGGCGGTTACTTCCTCTACCGTCGCAATAAGGAGTAACGTCTTAGCTGGGCGGGCAAGGCAGCAATGGCAGCCTCGCCCGCCCAGCCCGCTCTTCTGACCGGCGGGAAACCCGCCTGAAATCTTTTCAAAAAAGATTTCCCCGCACGCACTTCGCTGTGCTATAGTGCAGCGCAACAGCAACTAGGTGCGACCGTGCCACGGTATCACGAAAGGAGCCACCAACATGAAGAACACGATGAAGTCTCTCAACAACTGGTGGTGGCGTGATGCGAATACGATCGGTCGACAGTGAGTCCCTCACGCCTGTTTTTGCGCTCTAGGTGATTGGAAGGCCTCCGGTTTCGACCGGGGGCCTTTTTCTATCTCGAGCCCGATCGCATTCGCATCACGCGCCCCCGCTTTTCTCTTGCACCCCCCTTCCGAAAGGATTTTCACCATGTCTCAGAACACCACCGCCACCCAGCCCCGCACCGTCCAGACCGCCGACCGCGGCAAACTCGACGTCCGCGCCCTCGTCCTGCTCGCCATCCTGCTCGCCGCCGGCTTCATCCTCAACTTCACCGTCGGCAAGGCCATCTCAGGCATCTCGGGAGGCATGATCAGCCCCGAGTTCATCATCTCGGCCTTCTGCCTCACCATCCTGGTCGTTCGCCCCAACATCGGCCAGGCGCTCGTCATTGGCCTCATCTCGGCTGCCGTAATCCAGATCACCACCACTTCGCCGTTCGTCGATTTTGCCGCTGAGGGCATCGCCGCCATGCTCATGGCCGGCATCGTCAACGTCGCCGGCAAGAACGGCCAGGTCAAGCCCGCGATCGCCATTGTCGCAACCTTCCTGACCACCTTTGTCTCCGGCGTCATCTTCATGGTCATCAAGATGGCCATGCTCGGCGTGGTCGGCGAGCTCGCCGCCGCCATGTTGCCCGTCGTCGCCATGACCGCCGTCTTTAACGCCATTCTGGTCGGCGCCCTCTACCTGCCCATCCAGAAGGCCCTTAGGCTCAACTAACCCGCTCGGCTTTACGAGCCACCCCATCTTGGCGTTCATTCGTCGCTCGCGTACCCAAGTACGCTTCGCTCCTCTTTCGCGCCAACCTGGGGCCCCTCGTAAAGCCGTCTCCGTGCTTCACCATCAAAGACTGTCCCAAACAACGAGCTCTTGGGGACGTTCTTAAACGACTGGTCATTTAAGAACGTCCCCAATGACTATGAAAGGTATCCATGAAAACGATCATCAACGTCGACGATGTCTCGTTCTCCTATGGCACGCAGACCGAGCAGGCGCTCAGCCACATCTCGCTCAGCGTGAACAAGGGAGACTTTATCGGCATCATCGGGCCCTCGGGCGCCGGCAAGTCCACGCTTGCCGCCTGCCTGTCGGGCGCCGTGCCCCATCACTACACCGGCACGTTCTTTGGGTCCGTCATGGTCGACGGCCACGACACCTGCGAGGTCTCGCTCACCGACGTGTCGCAAATCGTCGGCAGTGTGCTGCAGGATATCGACACGCAGATGGTCGCTTCGGTCGTCGAGGACGAGATGCTCTTTGGCCTCGAGAACTTTGGCGTTCCCCACGACCAGATCGAGCAGCGCGTGAGCGAAACGCTCGAGACCGTCGGCATCAGCGACCTGCGCGACCGCGAGATCGCCACCCTCTCGGGCGGACAGAAGCAAAAGGTGGCCATCGCCGCCATCCTCGCCATGCGTCCGCGCGTCTTGGTTCTCGACGAGCCCACCGCGGCACTCGACCCCGCCAGCTCCACGCTGGTCTTCGAGACGCTGCGTGAGGCAAACCGCACACTTGGAATCACCATCGTCGTCGTTGAGCAAAAGGTCGCCCTGCTCTCGGAGTACTGCAACCGCGTGCTCGTGCTCAACCATGGCGAAATTGCGCTGCAGGGCGAGCCACACGAGGTCTTCGCGCATACCGACGAGCTCCGTGCCATCGGCGTCGACTGCCCTCGCGTCACGCGTATCTTCAATAGCCTCGAGGCCGATGGCCTGGTAAGCGGTACCCCCTGCTTGGATGTCGATGAGGCCGAGCGCCTGATTTCGGGCATCGTCGACCCCGCACACGCGGCTATCGAAGCCCAGGCGCCCGCCGGTTCCCCGCATGCACCGTCGTTGCGCCCTCATGCCAAGGACGCCGAACCCGTACTCACCTTCGACCATGTTGAGTTTGCCTATCCCAATGGCGGAGCCGCCGTTCACGACCTCAACTTGACGCTCTACCCCGGCGAGCTCGTGGGCATTGTCGGCCAAAACGGAGCCGGCAAAACCACGCTCACCAAACTGCTCACGGGTTTGCTCAAGCCCGCATCGGGCAGCGTACGCGTTACGGGCTTGGACACGGCATCGGTTCCCACGAGCCGCATCGCACGCGAAGTGGCAACGCTTTTCCAGAACCCCGACCGCCAAATCTGCAAAGACACCGTGCTCGACGAGGTCGCCTTTGGTCTAGAACTTGCCGGCATCGACCGCGCCGAAGCCCTGCGTCGCGCCCAGCTCGTCATCGACCGCTTTGGCTTGCCGGCCGACGAGGCGCCCTTCTCGCTCTCGCGCGGCCAGCGACAAATGGTGGCGCTTGCCTCCGTCGTAGTGGTTGAGCCCAAGATCGTCGTGCTCGACGAGCCCACGAGCGGCCTTGATTACCGCGAGTGCATGACCGTCATGGAAACGGTGCGTACCATGGCCGAGCGCGGTTGCGCCGTTATCATGGTCTGCCACGATATGGAAGTCGTCTCCGACTTTGCCGAGCGCATTGTGGTAATGGCCGACGGTCGCATCCTCGACCGCGGCCGCACGCACGAGCTATTCTCGAACATCGATCTCATGCGGCGTGCCTACGTGGAGCCTCCTCAGGTTATTGAACTCTCGCGCCGTCTGGCATCTTCCGTCTCGCCCGCTTTTGCGCAGGTGAGCGAGGTCACCGATGTCGTTCGAATTACCAAGGAGATGGTCCACCGTGGTTAACGTCATCGACTACATGCCGGGCGATACGCTGCTGCATCGCCTGAATCCCGTCGTCAAACTGGGCCTCGCTGCCGCCATCATCGTCGGCATCTTCTTGTCCGACACCTACGTGGCGCTACTGGGCTTTTTGGCACTCACCCTTGCGCTGGCTGCCTATGCCGGCGTCGTCGACCGTCTGTTCTCGCTGCTCAAGTTGCTGATTCCGCTCGCGCTTATCATGCTGGTGCTCCAGCTGGCCTTTATGCGCGATGGCAACGTGGTATGGGGTTTTATCACCGACACGGGCCTCATCACAGGATCGAAGGCCTGCCTGCGCCTGCTGGGTGTGGCGTTACCACTCATCCTCATGCTCATGGTGACCAAGCTCAACGACCTTGCCAACGCCTGCGTCGAGGTGCTGCACGTGCCGTATCGCTATGCTTTCACTTTTACCACGGCGCTGCGCTTCGTGCCGGTGTTTGGTCAAGAGATGAACGCCATCATGGAGGCGCAGACCGCACGCGGCGTCGAGTACGACACCAAGAACCCCATCAAGAAGCTTAAGCTCATGCTGCCACTGTGCGTGCCGCTGCTCATCTCGAGCGTGGGCAAGACCGATGCCACAGCCTTGGCGGCAGAACAGCGCGGCTTCTATCTGCGTACGCGCGCCAGCTCGTACAAGCGCTACCCCATCAAGGGCCTAGACATCGCCGTGCTCATCGTCAGCATCGCCCTCATCGCCATCGGCTTCCTGTTCTAGTTCACCACTGACAGCAACCGCCCAACGCAAAAGGCCTCGGCTCGCACCAAACGAGCCGAGGCCTTACTGTTTCACCAGATAAAACCTACCAAAATTAACCTGTCCCTTTTTGACAGGTCGGAAGCTAGAGGCGGTAGGGGGCACCGCTACGGATGATGGATTCGCGCACCAGGACATCCATGGCGTCGAGGGTGATCTCGGGCATCTCTCGGTACTTCTGCAGCACCGAGAGCTCGGTGCAGGCCAGGATGACGCGGTCGCAGCCGCTACGGGCGAACTCCCACATCACGCGGTCAAACTTATCCATATCGGGCTCGCGCCCGGCCTTCACATCGTCGTAGATGAGCGACATCACGTCGGCCTGACGCTTTTCGCTGGGATAGACGACCCCAACGCCCGCGGTCTCACATTCGCGCCCATAGACGTCTGCGCCCACGGTACCGTCGGTGCCCATGATGCCGATCTTGTGCACCGGCTCGGCCGGCATGCTCAGGTTTGGATCGAACTCGCACTCCCCCATCACCGCGCCGGCCAGAGCATAGCGCACCGACTCGCGCGGCATGTGGATAATCGGCACCTTGGTAAACGACTGAATCTGATCGTAGAAGTAGTGCGACGTGTTGCAGGGAATGGCAATGTGCGCGCAGCCCAGCGTCTCGAGCGCCTGAGCGCACTCCTTCATGGTCGCCAGCAGCTCGGCATGCTCACCGGTCTTGATGGCCAGCGTGCGGTCGGGCATGGTCGACTTGGAAAGCACCACCATGTCGATATGCTCCTGGTCGCACGTAGCCGCCGTATGGCGTACCACCTGGTCGTAGTAATACGACGTTGCCTCGGCGCCCATGCCGCCGATAACTCCCAGCTTTTCCATCGCCGCCTCCTTGGTGACGCCCACGCAATTGCGCGTATCATGCCCGCGCCCGCCCGATACATACCGGACGGGCGCCACACTCGTCTACTTGTAATACGTCTTGAACAGCTTAAAGTGGCGCAGCTTGGTGTGCCACATGCGCAACCAGCGGTTAAAGACAAAGTCTCCCTTCATAAACGAGGGATCGGCGCCCTTGCCCTCCTTGGCAAGACGATGCACCTTCGCGCGCAGCTCGGGATCCTTGACGTACTTGTCGACGACGCCCATGGGAACGACCATCCACAGCGCCTCATCCTGCGCCGTCACAAACTCCGGCTCAAACGGGCGGTTGAGCACATACTCGTCCACCACATACTTGGCAACGTTAAATCCGCTGTTGGTTACGTAGTAGTTGCTGCGGCCCTGGCGGGTGTTGAAGTCAAAGAACTTAAACGAGCCATCGCGCTCGTCATACTTGACGTCAAAGTTGGAATAGCCCACAAAGTGAAGGTCCTCGAGCAGCTTGCGCACGCCACCCATAAGCTCATCGTTGGGCTCGGTGATGATGCAGGCGTGATTACCGACGCCATGGGGCTGATGCTCCTCGAGCAGCACGTGACCAAGGCACATCATGCGAACCTTGCCGTTGCGATCAGAATAGCTGGTGAGCACGCGCATGTACTCGTCGTTGCCGGGCACGCGATCCTGCAAAATCAGGTCATCGGTGTAGCCACTGGCATAGGAATCGCGGATAACCTGCTCCAGCTCGGCGCGGTCGGCAATCTCATAAGCTTTCTTCTGACCCTCGAACTCATGCTGCCACCACATGATGCCGTCGGAAGGCTTCAGAATCATCGGGTAAGGAAAATCGATCTGGTCGAGCACTTCGGCAGGCGCCTCACCCTGGGCATTGAGCATCGCCTTGGTAAAGGTAAACGTGTGCGGATAGGGCACGCCATGCTTCTCGCACAGCTCGTAGAAGATCTCCTTCTTCTGGCACTGCTCGAGCATGCTGTAGGGCGCGTAGGGAGCGACGATGTTATCCGCCAGCTCATGGGCATCCTTGGCTTGAGCCACGAGAGCGACATAGTTGTCGCCACAACCCACAAGGACAATCGTCTTATCGGCATGCGCTTGGGCAATGCCGTTGACGGTCTTAAGCATCACGGGCATGGTATCGATATCCACGTTAGGCGTGTAGTCGATAATCTGGCTGCGATACGCAGGGCCGGTCTGGTACTTGCCAAAGACCAGGCTCCTAACCTGATACTCCTCATAGAAGGCGCGCGCCACCGAATATGCGTTGATGTCGCCGCCGAGCAGCACGGGAATAAACTCGCGCTCTGTAAACTGCAATGCCATGGAAACTTCCTATCATGAACTGCCCACACGACGGGCGGTCTTTGTGCAATTGATTTATTCTAGCGTGCCAAGCCGCCGGCACCCAAAGCTCCACCGTATCTATGGCAATCGGCG
Organism: Collinsella sp.; assembly: GCA_036312785.1. Lineage (GTDB taxonomy): Bacteria > Actinomycetota > Coriobacteriia > Coriobacteriales > Coriobacteriaceae > Collinsella. Next base: position 2,755 of record JAXJNG010000002.1, on the reverse strand, counting down.
TAATTATCCAGCACGAAGGCGGCGATCACCGGTGTACGACAACGGGCAATGAACCCACCGTTGTTGTAGGATTCAACATGTTGCCCGCCCCGTCGAAAGGTACACTGTGCCCCAGGCTCATCCGATCAACAACCCCATCATTGACGCCGCAAAGCGCGAACTTGCGGATCGTGCCCAGACGGCAGCTCCCCTACGCACCGCAAACGATGCTTACAACGGGCCCGCCCGCATCGTCTCAATCAACACGTCGGAGCACAAAGGCACGCGTAAGTCACCCGTCGCTGACGGGCACGACACCGTCATCGAGCAGTTTGGCCTCGCCTCCGATGCGCACGCCGGGCATTGGCACCGTCAGGTCTCCTTTTTAGCTGCAGAGTCTATCCAGACGGCGCAGGCGCGCGGGCTCGATGTGCACGAGGGCGACTTTGGCGAGAACTTCACCACCCAGGGTATCAACCTGCTCTCACTCCCCTTGGGCACGCAGCTCAAGCTCGGTAGCGAAGTGCTCGTCGAAATCAGCCAGATCGGCAAAGTCTGCCACACACGCTGTGCCATCTACTATCTCGCCGGCGACTGCATCTTCCCCCACGAGGGCATTTTTGGCGTCGTGCTGCAGGGCGGAGAAGTCCATATCGGTGACGACATACAGGTGGTCAGGCTCGGCGACGGCACCTGTTCCTTCACTCCCACCGAGGCACTCAAAGAGGTGGAGCGGGCTCGCCGCGAAGGAACCCTGTAGTTGCAAAACCCCACGTTGAGGTAGCTTTTGCAGCCAAAAACCCTCACAAACAGGGTGCCGTAACGTTAAAGTTGAACTCTATGGTTTCTCAACAATTCACCATTCCCGCAGGTCAAGGCCAAAGCCTCAAGTTCAACTTGACCCTTTAGAACCTTTAAGGTTCAAGTAGAGGTCGAAAGCAGTAGTAGAATACACCTCGACCAATAACCTACGATTGATTGCAGAGGGACTGGATGCAGCATTCGAACCATCGCACCGCAGCGCTCATCGCGTCGAAGCCGGCTCGTATCATCACGAGCGCCGCGCTCGCCGTCGCGCTGACGGCCACGCCGATGCTCTCCCCCGTCGCGGCCTATGCCGCCTCGCAGGCAACGCAGGATCAGCTTTCCGCCGCCCAGAAAAAAATCGAGGACGCTACGAGCGCCTACAACGACGCCCGAACCAAGCTCGAGGATCTGCAAAAGCAGATCGACTCCAATGAGGCGAACATCGATAAGATTGAGGCCGAGCTACCCGAGCAGCAGGCCAAGGCAAGCTCCGCCATGCGCGATCTGTATAAGTACCAGAAGGGCACCAGCCCCATCGTGAGCTTCCTGGTGAACACGCAGAGCTTGGGTGACTTTATCACCACCTGCAAATACACCAACCAGATTACGAGCTCGAGCGTCGACGAGATCGAAGAGCTTAACAAGATGCAGACCGAGCTCGAGCAGAACAAGACTGAACTCGAGCAGGCCAAGTCTCAGCTCGAAGGCGAGCAAAAGAATGCCGAGGATGCACTGGCGCAGGCTCAGCAGCTCCGCAGCGAGGCGCAGGCAAAGGCCGAGCAGGAAAATGCTGCCGAGCTGGCAAAGCTCGAGGCCGACAAGGCCGCTGCCGCCGAGAAGATCTCGGGCGAGGGCGTAAGCGGCAACAACTCCAACAGCCAGGCCAACAACGCCAACACCACCATCGACACCACGGTGAACAGCTCGAATAGCGGTAACTCCGATTACGACTCGTTCATTAACGAGTGGACGAGCCGCATCGATAACTACCTTGCCGGCTCCCCCATGGCAGGCCAGGGCTACAACTTTGCCGTCGCCGCCTGGAATACCGGCGTCGATCCCCGTTGGTCCCCCGCCATCGCCTGCATCGAGAGCAGCAAGGGCCTCTATTGCGCCGGCTCCTATAACGCCTGGGGCTGGAGTGCCCGCGGCGGTGGTTGGCGTAGCTTTGGTAGCTGGAGCGAGGGCGTCTCCGCCCACGTTGCCTACCTGGGCGCCAACTATGGTTCCACGCTTACTCCGGCAGCCGCCAAGAAGTACTGCCCGCCCACGTGGCAGGACTGGTACAACAAGGTCGCCAATCAAATGAACCGTATTTAAGTGCAACTGCAAAGGGGCCCCAAACGGGGCCCCTTTTCGATTCAAGACTTTAGTCCGCTGGCCGCGCAGCGGCCAGCTTTAAACCACCCGCTACGCGGGTGGAGACAAACGGCTTTACAAAGCCACCCCTCCGACCGATATTGACGATTGTTCAGGCCGTCAAGAATTCGAGTCGAAGGGGTGGTCGCCATGGCCCAGAAGGCCTACAGCCTTTCCCACACGAAGTGGATGTGCAAGTACCACATCGTGTTCACGCCGAAGTATAGGCGCAAAGTGATCTACAACCAAATCAGGAGCGACATAGGGGAGATCCTCAGGAAGCTGTGCGAGTACAAGGGGATCGAGATAATCGAGGGGCACCTGATGCCCGACCACGTGCACGTGCTGCTGGCGATTCCGCCGAAGTACAGCGTCGCGAGCGTCATGGGCTACCTGAAGGGGAAGAGCTCGCTGATGATATTCGACAGGCACGCCAACCTCAAGTACAAGTTCGGCAACAGGAAGTTCTGGGCGGAGGGCTACTACGTGTCCACCGTCGGCCTGAACGAGGCGACGATCGCCAAGTACATCAGGGAGCAGGAGTCCCACGACATCGCGCTGGACAAGCTGAGCGTGAAGGAGTACGAGGACCCCTTCAAGAGGGGGTGAT
>JAXJNG010000001.1:0-21224 GCA_036312785.1 Collinsella sp. | reverse complement strand
CTTTGGCATGGGAGCCTCCCAACCTCGTTGCGGCGCGGCTGCGCCTATGGCACTTCAACATCATTGTCGCAGCCCCGACCCGCGGTCACGAGCGGGGGCTCCTATCTTTTTAGTGCCCTCGGATTGGGTCATAGTGTCTGTTCGCGCCAAAACATCGGCGTTGCCATGGCCCAGATGCGGCACTTGGGGACGGTCCTTGCAGCAATCTGTCGATTGAACGTCGTTGTGTGTTCGCGCTATCATGCATGGTTACAATTGGTTAGCCATGGCAAACGGTTAGCCATGGTGAACATAAATACAACGCCCTGTGGGCGCCGGGGGAGGAACACGGACGTGAAGCTCGATACACTCGAGATTGGAAAGGACGCCGTTGTCGCATCGGTGGCATCGGACGATCAGGCACTCCGACAGCATATTTTGGACATGGGTCTAACGCCGGGCACCGAAGTCACCATGATGAAGTACGCCCCCATGGGCGATCCGCTCGAGATCCGCCTGCGTGGCTACGAGTTGACACTGCGCAAGGACGATGCCGCTCGCATCGAGCTCGTGGGTATTCACGACACCGATACGGGTCCGCGCGCTAACGCCGCAATCGGCACGACGGAGCATCCGGCCCTGGGCGAGGGGACGTATTCGCCCCGTGCGGCAAAGACGGCCGTGCCCGAGGGCGCGCCGCTGCACTTTGCCCTCGCCGGCAACCAAAACTGCGGCAAGACCACGTTATTCAACCAGCTGACGGGCTCCAACCAGCACGTCGGTAACTTTCCCGGCGTGACGGTCGACCGCAAAGATGGCACCATCCGTAACCATCCCGAGGCGAGCGTTACCGACCTGCCCGGCATTTACTCCCTGTCGCCGTACACAGGCGAGGAGGTCGTGAGCCGTCAGTTCATCCTCGACGAGCGTCCGGACGCCATCATCGACATCATTGACGCCACCAACATCGAGCGCAACCTGTACCTGACACTGCAGCTCATGGAGCTTGACCGTCCTATGGTCATCGCGCTCAACATGATGGACGAGGTGACCGCCAACGGCGGCGCCGTAGACGTCAACTTGCTCGAGAGCCTGTTGGGCGTGCCCGTTGTCCCCATTAGCGCTGCCCGCAACGAGGGCATCGGCGAGCTGGTGGACCACGCCCTGCACGTGGCGCGGTTCCGCGAGCGCCCTGGTCGCCTGGACTTTTGCGCGCCCGACGGTCCGGACGGCGGTGCGCTGCATCGCTGCATCCACGGTATTGCTAACCTGATCGAGGACCATGCCGTGACGGCGCACATCCCGGTGCGCTTTGCGGCGACCAAGCTGGTCGAGGGCGATGAGCTGGTAACCGAGGCGCTTCACTTGGATCGCAATGAGCTCGACGCTATCGAGCACATCATCACCCAGATGGAGGGCGAGGCCGGCACCGACCGCCTATCTGCACTGGCCGATATGCGTTTTAGCTTTATCGGCGACGTGTGCGGGCGTTGCGTCGTCAAGCCGCACGAGAGCCGCGAGCACGTGCGCTCCGTCAAGATTGACCGCATCCTGACAGGTCGTTACACAGCCATTCCGGCGTTTCTGGTGATCATGGGCCTCGTCTTTTGGCTGACGTTTGGCGTGATCGGCGCGGCGTTGCAGGGACTCATGGAGGACGGTATCGCTGCCATCATCGCCTCGGCCGATGCGGGCCTCAAGGCGTTCGGTACCAACGACGTGGTGCGCTCGCTGGCTGTCGACGGCGTGCTTACGGGCGTGGGCAGTGTGCTGACCTTCCTGCCGATTATCGTCGTGCTCTTTTTGTTCCTCTCCATTCTGGAAGACTCCGGATACATGGCGCGCGTGGCCTTTGTCATGGATAAGGTGTTGCGTCGCTTTGGCCTGTCGGGCCGCAGCTTTGTGCCCATGCTCGTCGGTTTTGGCTGCACCGTGCCGGCTATCATGTCGACCCGTACGCTCCCATCCGAGCACGACCGCAAGATGACGGTCATGCTCACGCCGTTTATGAGCTGCTCAGCCAAGCTGCCGGTTTACGGCTTGCTGTGCGGGGCGTTTTTCCCGCAGGCGACGGTTCCCGCCATGGTCTCGCTCTATCTGATCGGTATCGTGGTCGGCTGCGTCGCGGCTTTGGTGCTCAACCGCACGGCATTTAAGGGCGACCCGGTGCCGTTTATCATGGAGCTCCCCAATTACCGCCTGCCGAGCGTCAAGACGACAGTGATGCTGGCATGGGATAAGGCCAAGGACTTCATCACTAAGGCCTTTACCATTATCTTTGCCGCGACCGTGGTCATCTGGTTCCTTCAGACGTTCGACATCCGCTTTAACGTGGTCGCCGACCAGTCGCAAAGCCTGCTTGCCGGTCTGGGTAGCATCATCGCGCCGGTGTTGGCCCCGCTCGGCTTTGGCGACTGGCGCGCCTCGACGGCGCTCGTCACGGGGCTCATTGCCAAGGAGAGCGTCATCTCGACGCTCACGGTGCTTTTGGGCGCAACGTCGCCCGCGGCACTGTCAGCCATGTTTTCGCCGTTTACCGCCTACGTGTTCCTGGTCTTTACGCTGCTGTACCCGCCTTGCGTGGCGTCCATCGGCGCCGTCAAGAGCGAGTTGGGCGCACGCTATGCCGTGGCCGTATTCGCGTTTCAGGTGACGGTCGCCTGGGTCGTGGCGTTTGTCGTGCATTCGGCGGGCATGTTGCTGGGGTTGGCTTAGTTATGAATTGACGGCGCAACCTCTGTGTATCGAATTGTTTTCGGCCCCGCATCTGTTGCTGACGGATGCGGGGCCGTTGCTATATAATCGCCTCCGCTCAAAATGATTGGAGACGTTATATATGAGTCAGGCAAGGCAAGACGGCATCACGCTCAGGCAGTGGCTCCCGCTCGTCGGGCTCACCTGCTGTGCGTTCGTGTTCAACACGTCGGAGTTTATGCCCATCGGCCTTTTGACTGATATCGCCGCGTCGTTCTCGCTCACCGAGGCCCAGGCGGGCATCATGATCTCGGTCTATGCCTGGGGCGTCATGCTGCTGTCGTTGCCGCTCATGGTGTTTGCCTCGCGCTTCGAGTTCAAGCGGATGCTGCTGGGCGTGCTTGCCGTGTTCTCGCTCGGCCAGTTCCTGTCCGCCGTGGCGCCCACCTATCCCATCTTGGTCTGCGCGCGCCTGGTGGTCGCTTGCGCGCATGCCGTGTTCTGGTCGGTCGCTTCGATTATGGCCTCGCGCCTGGTCGACACGCGCCATGGGGCGCTCGCCATCAGCATGATCGCCACTGGCTCGTCCATCGCGCAGATCTTTGGCCTGCCCCTCGGTCGCGCCATAGGCTTGGCCGTGGGCTGGCGCATGACGTTTGCCGTGGTCGGGGGCCTCTCGGCCATCGCGGCCGTCTACCAGGCAGCGGTGTTCCCGGCCATGCCGGCGGGTGAGCGCTTTACCGTCAAGCAACTGCCCGAGCTGCTCAAGAACCCGCTCCTCATCGCGCTCTACGCAGTCACGGTCTTCATGGCGACCGGCTATTACGCAAGCTACAGCTATATCGAGCCCTTCCTGGCGCAGGTCGCGCACGTCGATGCGGGCGCCATTACCATGACGCTGACGGCGTTTGGCTGCTCTGGTTTGCTCGGAAGCTGGCTGTTTGGCCGCCTGTTCGATGGGCATCGCTTCCCGTTCTTGGCTATCACGCTCTCCGGCGTGCCGGTGGCCCTGCTGCTCATGGGGCCGGCCGCATCGTCGCTCGTGACAGTGCTTGCCGTCTGCGCACTGTGGGGTTGCTGCGCCACGGCCTTTAACGTGGCGTTTCAGGCCGAGCTCATCAAGCACACGCCGGCAGATTCGTCGGCCGTTGCCATGTCGATCTTCTCGGGCCTGTTCAACCTCGGTATCGGCACGGGTACCGCGATCGGCGGAGCCGTGGTTTCGGGTCCCGGTATCGCCTGGATCGGCTTCGCGGGCGGTGCGATCGCTGCCGTGGGCGTCATCCTCGCTATCACGGTGATGTTCCCGGCCATTCGTCGCGCAAAGCCTGTCGCCTAATCACGTTTCCTCATCAGTTGCGGTGGAATAGTTCCTGTTTAAGGCCTCTGAAGGCCCAAGCAGGAACTATTCCACCGCAACTTATTTTGGGGGAGAGGATACAAGCTGGGCATACAATGGATGTCGTTGTGTTGCGCTTACCGGGAGGTTGCTATGTGGGCATACGAGACGACGTTCTATCAAATCTATCCGCTGGGCTTTTGTGGAGCTCCGCGCGAAAACGCCGCGCCCGTTGCCGAGGATGAGCTCGCCCAGGCCGCCGATGCCACAGCTAGCCCCGATGCCCCCATCATGAAGATTGCCCAATGGGCCGACTACCTGCAGGAACTCGGTATTGGCGCTGTGCTCATCAACCCGCCGCTCGAGTCTGATAGCCATGGCTACGACACGCGCAGCCTGCGCCATATTGATCGCCGCCTGGGTGGGGACGCCGACTTTGCCGCCGTATGCGACACGCTGCATGCCCATGGCATCCGCGTGGTGCTCGATGCCGTCTTCAACCACGTCGGCCGCGGTTTTTGGGCCTTCCGCGATGTGCAGGAGCGCAAGTGGGACTCGCCGTACAAGGACTGGTTCCACATTAGCTTTGACGGCGATTCCTGCTATGGCGATGGCTTTTGGTACGAGGGCTGGGAAGGCCATTTTGAGCTTGTGAAGCTCAACCTGCAAAATCCCGCTGTGGTCGATTACCTGCTCGAGTCCGTGCGCCGCTGGGCCGAGGTCTTTGGCGTCGACGGCCTGCGCCTGGACGTTGCCTATATGCTCGACCGCGACTTTATGCGCCGCCTGCACGTCTTTACCCGTGAGCTCAAGCCCGACTTTGTGCTGATCGGCGAGACGCTCCACGGCGACTACAACCAAATCGTCAACGACGAGATGCTCGACTCCTGCACCAACTACGAGTGCTACAAGGGCCTGTACTCCAGCTTTAACTCGGTCAACATGTTCGAGATCGCCCATTCGCTGCACCGCCAGTTTGGCGGCGATCCGTGGTGCATCTACCGCGGCAAACATCTGCTGTCGTTTGTCGACAACCACGATGTGCCGCGCCTGGCAAGTATCCTCACCGACAAGTCGTGTCTGCGTCCCGCCTACGGCATGCTCTTTGGCATGCCGGGCATCCCGTGCGTCTACTATGGCAGCGAGTGGGGAATTGCCGGCGAAAAGGGTGGCCCCGATGGCGACTGGGCGCTGAGACCTGCGCTCAATGAGCCTGCGCCCAACGAGCTGACGGCGTTCATCACGCAGCTTGCGCACCTTCGCTCGGCCGACGACGCGGCTGCCCGTGCTCTCAACTACGGTGCCTATCGCAACGTGGTGATCCAGAACAAGCAGCTGCTGTTCGAGCGCGCCTGTGACGGCGCGACGGTACTCGTGGCGGTGAATGCCGTGGGTGAGCCTTACACCTTTGGCGCCGGCGAGCTCAACGGGTCCTTCGTCGACCTGCTTGCCGACGATGCGCCCACGGTCGAGCTGACGGGTACCCTTGAGCTTGCACCCTACGAGGTGCGCTATCTGTTGAGAGCCTAGCCCATGGCCGTATCTGACGAGGGCTATCAACATATTGAGCATGGGTTTGAGCCCGTGTTTGACGAGCACTCGCGCGTTTTGGTGCTCGGGTCGTTTCCCTCGGTGCTTTCGCGCGCCAATGCCTTTTATTACGGGAACCCTCAGAATCGCTTTTGGCGTGTGATGGCCACGTGCCTCGGTATGCCTGTGCCGCCCAACGAGGGCGATCCTTTGGCAAGCGGTGAGCCCGCGACGCTCGATGCCTCCATTGCCGCCAAGCGGGTCATGCTGTTGAACGGCGGCGTAGCCCTGTGGGATGCAATCGAGAGCTGCGACATTAAGGGCTCGAGCGACGCGAGCATCCGCAACGTTGTGCCGGCACATATCGAGCGCATTACCGATGCCGCGCCGATCGAGGTCGTTGTCTGTAACGGCGGTACGGCAGGGCGACTCTACAAACGCTACTTGCAAGATCGGACGGGGCTGCCTGCCATTGTCCTGCCCTCGACAAGTCCCGCCAATGCCGCCTGGTGCCTGGAGTGTCTTGTTGAGCGTTGGCACGAAGCCGTTGACTGGGCTGTTATTTAATTTAGATTTTTGTTTGAGCGTGGGCGCCCAGACGTTTCAGAGCGCCTCGCCAGATCGGCGCGGGCACGGCTGGCTCGGCGCAAACCATGCCGTCGGCGTCGACGTTGGCGGCATTGCCGCCGCCAAGTCGCTGTGCATGCTCGACGGAGCAGCCCATGCGCACAGCGCCCACAAGCTTATCCATCGCTTCCGAAAATGGTCGGCGCAAGAGGCCCATGCGTGGGGAATGGCGAAGCGCTGCGATGCCGCTGCCGGCGCAGATGGCAACGCCGCCACACCACAATTGGTCATGGCGCTCACATGCCTTGCGCAGGCGAACGGCGGTCCCACGCGCCCGCTCTGTGCCCTCTTGTGCGGCTCGAATCGCGGCATAGACGCGCGTTCCCGTACCGCCAAAGCGCTCAAGCGCCCGCTCGATGGCTGTCAACGTCTCATCGTCAGCCACATCTTCAATGGCCAGCACGATGCCATCGGCAACGCTGCCGGCGTCATTTGCCTTCAAGTCGACCGGGCGGGGGAGTGCGGTGCCGGAAAACCGGGCATAGGCGGCGATGGCATCCTGCAGGTCCCAAAGCAAAAACTCAAGATCGGCGCTATTGGGAATACTGATATACGCAATGGTGTGCAGTGTTTTTGGTACGTCGCCGCGCGCGGTCGTCTCCATGCCATCTCCTTTCCGGCTCGTTTCCGTTTAGGTTACACCGTCTGGTGGCGCCCCGCCGCGCTATCCTAGTGCAACCCTTACGAAAGGAACGCCATGCGTCTGCCCATGAATACCTCGCTTGCCATGCTCAAGCCCTCCGGTATCCGCCGGATCAACGCGCTCGCCGCCCAGCATCCGGGGTGCATCGCGCTCGCGCTCGGCGAGCCCGATTTTCCCACGCCCGATGTGATTAGCGCCGAGGTGACCGCCGCACTGGACCGCGGTGACACGCACTATCCGCCCAACAACGGTCGCCCCGCCCTGCGTGAGGCGTTGTCTGCCTACATGGGGGGCGCGGGCCTTACGTTTTCGGCCGACGAGGTCATCCTGACCGACGGCGCGACCGAGGCCCTGTCGGCAACATTCATGGCCATGCTCAACCCCGGCGACGAGGTCATTATCCCCACGCCGGCCTTTGGCCTGTACGAGAGCATCGTCGTGGCCAACCACGCCAAAGCGGTCTTTTTGGATACGGAGCCTGCGCAATTTCAGATTGACGAGGATGCGCTTCGTGCTTGCGTGACGCCGGCGACCAAGGCCATCGTCATCTGCACGCCCAACAATCCTACAGGCTGCATCCTCAACGCAGCATCGCTCGACGCCGTGGCGCGCGTAGCGGAGCAGGCGGGCATCTACGTGATCTGCGACGACGTATACAACCGCCTGGTCTACGTGGACGGCTACGAGCGCTTTGCCCAGCGCCACCCGGAGCTTCGTGAGCAGACGGTAGTCATCGAGAGCTTCTCCAAGCCCTGGGCTATGACCGGCTGGCGTCTGGGCTGGCTCGCAGCAGCGGCACCCGTCATCGCCGAGATCGCAAAAGCTCACCAATACCTAGTATCGAGCGCCGTCTCCTTCGAGATGGACGCCGCGGCCCGAGCCCTGACCGTCGACCCAACCCCCATGCTCGAAGTCTACCGAGCCCGTCGCGAATGCGTACTCGCAGCCTTAGACGCCATGGGCCTCGACGTAGTAGAGCCCGCAGGAGCCTTCTACACTTTCCCGAGCATCAAAAAATTCGGTCTAACCAGCGAAGACTTCTGCATCAAAGCCATCAAAGAAGCAAACGTAGCCCTAGTCCCGGGCGACTGTTTCGGCACCGAAGGCCACATCCGCCTAAGCTACTGCGTCTCCGACAAAGACCTAGACGAAGGACTAGCCCGCCTGTCCAACTTCGTTTCAACCCTGTAGCCCTCAGGGACGCAACACATCAGCCCACCGACCCAAGCATTATGAGCGGGGCGCGCCGGCCAACGGCAACCCTGGCTGTCCCAAAGTCAACACAGGTCGCGCCGCCAAAGGCCAGGCGCAAGCTTTTCGTAGATTCCGCACGAGCCGAAGAGCACTAAATGTGCTCTTCGTGCGAGCCCAGGACCTGACCGAGCGAAAAGCTTGCGCCTGGCCTTTGGCGGCGCGACCGAGATGGTGGAATTGTGTGCAGCCAGGGTTGCCGTTGACCGACGCCGGGGTCCCCGCCATAATACTTTCGGTTCACGCACGAATCCGCTGCCAGAGACAGCCGGCGCAAACGGGTCTTACCCGCGAGCTTAATGGGACTTCCCGCCAGCCGAGGTGGTCGAGTAGATATGTCTTCTCGCCCCCGTCGCTCATGCAGCGCGGGGGCTTTCTTTTTGGACATGCCCCCGTCACGTCCTTGTGGCGGACCGTGCCCGGAAAGAATTCGAGGAGGTGTAATTCATGCCCCAGCAGTACAAAATCGACAAGGTTGCAGAGATCGAGTCCCGTATCGCCGAGAACGCCGGTCTGTTCGTCGTCAACTACAACGGTCTGACGGTTAAGCAGGCTCAGGAGCTGCGTCATCAGCTTCGCGAGTGCGGCGCCGAGATGAAGGTCTACAAGAACAACCTGGTCAAGATCGCTCTCAAGAACCAGGAGCAGCCCGAGCTCGACGAGATCCTCGCCGGCCCCGTCGCTTATGTGTTCTACGAGTCCGAGCCGGTCGAGGCCGCTAAGGCCCTTAAGGACTTCTCCGCTAAGTCCAAGGGCGTCCTTGAGATCAAGGGCGGTATCTCCGACGGCAAGGCCGTTTCCGCTGATGATGTTAAGGCTATCGCCGAGCTGCCCACCAAGGATCAGCTTCTCGGCCAGATCGCCGGTCTCATCTCCGGTTTCGCTCGCGACATCGCTGTCTGCGTCAACGGCGTTTCCTCTGGTCTCGCTCGTTCGATCCAGCAGGTCTCCGAGCAGAAGGCAGCCTAGTCGCTGTTTTCACCCGCGGCGGCAACGCCGCACCCCTGGCGCATTCGCGCCGTGTTTTAACTGATCTCCGTGCACAGACACGGAAACCGAAAGGACTTAGAAATGGCTAAGCTTACCACCGATGAGATCATCGATGCTCTTAAGGAAATGACCCTTCTCGAGGCTTCCGAGCTCGTCAAGGCTATCGAGGACACCTTCGGCGTTTCCGCCGCTGCTCCTGCCGCCGTTGTCGCCGCTCCCGCTGCTGGCGCTGCTGAGGCCGAGGAGAAGACCGAGTTTGACGTCGTGCTCGAGGGCTTCGGCGACAACAAGATCCAGGTCATCAAGGCCGTCCGTGAGCTCACCAACCTTGGCCTGAAGGAGGCCAAGGAGGTCGTCGAGGGCGCTCCCAAGGCTGTTCTCGAGGGTGCCAAGAAGGAGGACGCCGAGGCTGCCAAGGAGAAGCTCGAGGCTGCTGGCGCTGCTGTCACCCTCAAGTAATCAGGCTTTCTCGCCAGATTTCTTTGCAGACGGGGTTCGCATTGCGAGCCCCGTCTTTTTTGTTTTTCGGTCCCTCGACATCGGTAGCTCAAACTGCCATGTTCTGTGATTTGCGTCGTATCGGGCGCCCTGCCGTTGGGCAATAAAATTGCACCATTCGAGCAATAATTTGCGTTGACCTGCTGAAGAATTGTCTCTGCCTTGTAGCGACATATAGTTCCAGCGGTAAGATGCTTGGGTATCGCAATTTGGTCTGCGGCTGTGTGCCGCACGCATGGGGCGCTTTTGCGCCTGCGAAAGGATCTTTGAATAACATGAAGGCAATCATCCCCGCCGCCGGTCTTGGCACGCGTTTTCTGCCTGGCACCAAGTGCACGCCCAAAGAGATGCTGCCGGTGCTCGACAAGCCCGTCATTCAGTACGTCGTCGAGGAGGCGCTCGACCCCGAGGAAGTCGACGACGCCATCATCGTTACTTCTCCCGGCAAGCCCGAGCTGCTGAACTACTTCCAGCCCGATCGCTCGCTCGAGAACCTGCTGCGCGAGCGCGGCAAGAACGCCTATGCCGATGCCGTCGCCCACGCTGGCGGTATGCCGGTTGACTTCCGCTATCAGTACGAGCCCAAGGGCCTCGGCCATGCTATCCGCTCTGCTGCCGACGCCGTGGCAGGGGAGAACTTCCTGGTTCTTCTGGGCGACTACGTTGTGCCTAACCGCGACATCTGCGATAAGATGCTCGCCGTTTCCAAGGAGCACGGTGGCGCTTCGGTTATCGCCGTCGCTGCTTGCTCGCCCGAGGAAGTCAGCCGCTACGGCGTTATCGCCGGTGAGCGCGTCGGTTCGCTCGAGGGCGCCGAGGACGTTGCCGATGCAGAGCCGGGCGCTGTCTGGCGTATCGGCGGTCTGGTCGAGAAGCCCGCTCCCGAGGCGGCTCCGTCCAACCTGTACATTGTCGGCCGTTATCTGCTGAGCCCGCTGGTCATGGACCTGCTCGCTGATCAGCAGGCCGGCAAGGGCGGCGAGATTCAGCTCACCGACGCCATGGCCCGCTCGCTCGATCGCGAGGCTATGTACGCTGTCGTTATCGACCCGCTGTCGGGCTACGACACCGGCACCCCGTCTGGCTGGATGGCCACCAACGCCCTCATGGCCGCAAGCGATCCTCGCTTTGCCAGCGCCTTCTGGGACGCCATCGACGAGCGCGGCGGATTGATGCGCAAGTAAGCCTTCGGGCATCGACATTTACGGGCGCGGACCTCGGTTCGCGCCCGTTTTTTATAAGAGCTGCGATTGCCGGCTCTCTGTTCACAGAAAATATATGAACAGGTGTTCGATGCGCACCTATCTACCTGCGCATTTGCTGTCGAAAAACTTTGCTACTCCAAAAACTCAATCGCGTCAAGGCTTTTCTTGCCCAACGGTCGGTACCTGATAAACTATTAGGTTGCGATAACTGGCGAAGCTATGCCTCGCCAACCCACCGAGCATTTCCGTGAAGGAGGAAAAACCTGGTGACCTACGCATACACTGCCACTGAGCGCAAGCGCGTCAGCTTCGGGAAAATCCCGGAGGCCATGGAGCTCCCCAACCTTATCTCTGTTCAAAGGGAATCCTTTGAGCGTTTTAAGGACGAGGGCCTTCGTGAGGCGTTCAAGGAATCCAGCCCCATCCAGAGCCAGAACCATGTTCTCGAGGTTACCTTCGGCGAGCATCAGTTCGGCGACCCCGCGCACACAGTCGAGGAGTGCCGCGAGAAGGATATGACCTATCAGGCTCCGCTTCTGACCGACGTCCGTCTCACCAACAAGGAGACCGGCGAGATCAAGGAGCAGCTCGTCTTCATGGGCGACTTCCCCATGATGACTGATCAGGGCACCTTCATCATCAACGGTACCGAGCGTATCGTCGTCTCGCAGCTCGTCCGCTCCCCGGGCGTGTACTACAGCTCCGAGATGGATTCGGGCAAGCAGATCTACAAGGCCCAGATCATCCCGTCCCGCGGTGCCTGGCTTGAGTTTGAGGTCGACAAGCGCGACCAGCTCATGGTCTCCATCGACCGTAAGCGCAAGCAGAGCGCCACGATGTTCCTGCGCGCCCTTGGCATCGCCGTCACCAACGACGACATCATCGAGCTGCTCGGCAACTCCGATGTGATCAAGCGCACCCTGGAGCGCGACACCGCCCTCACCCGCGAGGACGCTCTCATCGAGATCTACCGTCGCCTGCGCCCGGGCGAGCCCCCCACCGTGGACGCTTCCCGCAGCCTGCTTGAGGGCCTGCTCTTCAACCCGCAGCGCTACGATCTGGCCCGCGTCGGTCGTTACAAGGTCAACAAGAAGCTCAACCTCACCACCGAGGAAGAGGTCACGGTGCTCACCGACGAGGATATCGTCGCGACGCTGCGCTACCTCCTGTCCCTCGCTGTCGGCGAGCAGGGCTTCAAGGTCGACGACATCGACCACTTCGGCAACCGCCGTATCCGTACCGTCGGCGAGCTCGTCGCCAACCAGTTCCGTATCGGCATGAGCCGTATGGAGCGCGTCGTCCGTGAGCGCATGAGCTCCCAGGACATCGATGAGATCACCCCGCAGTCGCTCATCAACATCCGTCCGATCGTAGCCTCCATCAAGGAGTTCTTCGGTTCCTCGCAGCTCTCGCAGTTCATGGACCAGGCGAACCCCCTGACCGGTCTGACCCACAAGCGCCGTCTGTCCGCACTCGGCCCTGGTGGTCTTGCCGGCCACAAGTCGGGCTCCAGCCGCCGCACCAACGTGCCGACGGCCGTCCGCGACGTTCACAATTCGCACTACAGCCGCATGTGCCCGATCGAGACCCCCGAAGGCCCCAACATCGGCCTGATTGGCTCGCTCGCCCTCTACGCCCGCGTTAACGAGTATGGCTTCATCGAGGCCCCGTTCCGTCGTGTCGAGAACGGCGTTGCCACCGACCAGATCGACTGGATGACCGCTGACGAGGAAGAGAAGCACGTCATCGCGCCGGCCAACACGCCGCTCGATCCCAAGACCAACGAGTTCATCACGACCGATGCCGAGGGCAAGATCGTCCGTCCGCACACCGTGATCGCCCGTACCCGCGACTTCGACGGCTCCTTCGGCGCTCCCGCCGACGTGCCCGTCGAGGACGTCGACTACATGGACGTTTCACCGCGTCAGATGCTCTCCGTCGCAGCCACGCTGATCCCGTTCCTCGAGCACGACGACGCCAAGCGTACGCTGATGGGCGCTAACATGCAGCGTCAGGCCGTGCCGCTGGTTCACCCCGCCGCTCCCTATGTCGGTACCGGCATGGAGCGTCGCGCCGCCCTGGACTCCGGCGAGGTCACCCTGGCCAAGAACGCCGGCGAGGTCATCTTTGCCGACGCCGCCAAGATCATCGTCAAGCATGCCGGCGGCATGGACGAGTATCACCTGGCCAAGTACCAGCGCTCCAACCAGTCCACCTGCATCAACCACCGTCCGCTCGTGCGCGTCGGTGACACCGTTGAGCAGGGCGAGCCTCTGGCCGACGGTCCCTCGACCGATCACGGCGAGCTCGCACTGGGTCAGAACCTTACCGTGGCCTATATGCCGTGGGAAGGCTTTAACTACGAGGACGGTATCGTCGTGTCCGAGCGCCTGGTGGCCGAGGACCTGCTGACGACCATCAACATCACCCGTCACGAGATCGACGCCCGCGACACCAAGCTCGGCCCCGAGGAGATCACCCGCGAGATCCCGAACCTCTCCGAGGACATGCTTGCCAACCTCGACGAGGACGGCATCATCCGCATCGGCGCCGAGGTCGGCCCTGGCGACATCCTGGTCGGCAAGGTCACGCCTAAGGGCGAGAGCGCTCTGACCGCCGAGGAGCGCCTGCTGCGTGCCATCTTCGGTGCCAAGGCTCACGACGTTCGCGATACCTCCCTTAAGATGCCTCACGGCGCTTACGGCCGCGTCATCGACGTCGTCCGCTTTAGCCGCGAGAACGGCGACGACCTGGCCCCCGGCGTCAACGAGCAGGTGCGCGTCTACGTCGCCCAGCGTCGTAAGATCCAGCAGGGCGATAAGATCGCCGGCCGCCACGGCAACAAGGGTGTTATCTGTAACGTTCTGCCGGTCGAGGACATGCCCTATATGGCTGACGGTACCCCGATCGACGTTATCCTCAACCCGCTGGGCGTTCCTTCGCGTATGAACGTCGGCCAGCTGCTCGAGTGCCACCTTGGCTGGGCTGCCGCCTGCGGTTGGGATACCGAGCAGGCCGACTCCGACAAGTACGTCCCCGGCCCGTTCTTCACCGCGACGCCCGTCTTCGACGGCGCCAAGGAGGACGAGATCGCCGAGGTCATTCGTCGTGCCAACAAGAACATGCTCAACAAGGCCACCGCTGCCTTTGGCGATCACATGCGCCCCGAGTTTGTCACCCAGCTTGACGAGCGCGGCAAGACCCGTCTGTTCGACGGCCGCACCGGCGAGGAGTTCCGCGAGCCCATTACCGTGGGTACGTCCTACATCCTCAAGCTCGGCCACATGGTCGACGACAAGATCCACGCCCGTTCGACCGGCCCTTACAGCCTGGTTACCCAGCAGCCGCTGGGCGGCAAGGCTCAGTTCGGCGGCCAGCGCTTCGGCGAGATGGAAGTTTGGGCACTGTACGCATACGGTGCTTCCAACGTCCTGCAGGAGATCCTGACCGTCAAGTCCGACGATACCGTGGGCCGCGTCAAGACCTACGAGTCCATCGTCAAGGGCGAGAACGTTCCGGTCCCGGGTATCCCCGAGTCCTTCAAGGTTCTCGTCAAGGAGATCCGCTCCCTCGCACTGGACATCGAGCCCATGCACGATGCCGACGAGGACGCCTCCGCCCCTGTGACCGCCGAGGAGACCTCTGCCCTCGATGACCTGGCCGCGCTCGCCGGCGTTGATGCCGACGTCGAAGCCCAGGATGCCGAGACCGCCGAGGCACCCGAGGCTGTCGCCGCCACGACCACTGATAAGGAGTAGTTGACTGTGGCAGATTTCGAAGCTACTGATTTTGACTCGGTAAAGATCTCCCTCGCCTCCGCCGACCAGATCCGTTCCTGGTCGCACGGTGAGGTCAAGAAGCCGGAGACCATCAATTACCGTACCCTCAAGCCCGAGAAGGACGGCCTGTTCTGCGAGAAGATCTTCGGTCCCGCCAAGGACTGGGAGTGCTCCTGCGGCAAGTACAAGGGCATCCGCTTTAAGGGCATCGTCTGCGAGCGCTGCGGCGTCGAGGTCACCTCGGCCAAGGTTCGTCGCGAGCGCATGGGTCACATCGAGCTCGCCGCTCCCGTGTCCCACATCTGGTACTTCAAGAGCCCCACGAGCTTCCCGATGAGCCGTATGCTCGACATCAAGTCCAAGGACCTCGAGAAGGTTCTGTACTTTGCCAGCTACATCATCACCGAGGTCGACTACGAGGCTCGCGAGGCCGACGCTGACGACCTGCGCGAGGAGCTCGCCGCCGATCTGGAAGAGATCGATGCCGAGTGCGCCCGCCAGATCGAGTCCCTCAAGGAGCAGGGCAACCCCGAGAACTTTGACGAGTTCTCCGACGAGGAGCCGCTGACCCCCGAGGAGATCGCCTCTGGCATCGTCGACATCGAGGAAGAGTGCAAGGACGAGAAGCAGCTCCGCACGGACGCCTTCAACGCCTTCATGAAGCTCACCGAGCGCGACCTCATCTCCGATGAGCCGCTGTTCCGCGAGATGACCCGTTACTACTCCATGTACTTCAAGGGTGGTATGGGTGCCGAGGCCGTTCGCGACCTGCTCGCTGCCATCGACCTCCCCTCCGAGGCCGAGAAGCTCAAGGCCATCATCGCCGACGAGGACTCCCAGAAGCAGAAGCGCGAGAAGGCCGTCAAGCGCCTCGAGGTCGTTGACGCCTTCCTGAAGGGCGGCAACAGCCCCGCGAACATGATCCTGGATGTCATCCCGGTCATTCCGCCCGATCTGCGCCCGATGGTCCAGCTCGACGGCGGCCGCTTCGCCGCGTCCGACCTCAACGACCTGTACCGTCGCGTGATCAACCGTAACAACCGACTCAAGCGCCTGCTCGACCTGGATGCCCCTGCGATCATCGTGAACAACGAGAAGCGCATGCTCCAGGAGTCCGTGGACGCCCTGTTCGACAACGGCCGTCGTGGTCGCCCGGTCTCTGGCCGTGGCGGTCGCCCGCTCAAGTCGCTCGCCGAGGCCCTCAAGGGCAAGCAGGGTCGTTTCCGTCAGAACCTGCTGGGCAAGCGTGTCGACTACTCCGGCCGTTCGGTAATCGTTACCGACCCCAAGCTGCTGCTGCACCAGTGCGGTCTGCCCAAGACCATGGCGCTGGAGCTCTTCAAGCCCTTCGTCATGAAGCGCCTGGTCGAGCTTGGCAAGGTCGAGAACATCAAGGGCGCCAAGCGCGCTATCGACCGCGGTGCCACCTTTGTGTGGGACATCCTCGAAGAGGTCATCGACGGCCGCGTCGTGCTGCTCAACCGTGCACCGACCCTGCACCGTCTGTCCATCCAGGCCTTTGAGCCGGTGCTGGTCGAGGGCAAGGCTATCCACCTGCATCCGCTGGTCTGCTCGCCCTTCAACGCCGACTTCGACGGCGACCAGATGTCTGTCCACGTGCCGCTGTCCAGCCAGGCTCAGGCCGAGGCTCGCGTGCTCATGCTCTCTGCGAACAACCTGCGCTCGCCGGCATCCGGCAAGCCGGTTAACATCCCTTCGCAGGACATGATCATTGGTGTGTACTACCTCACCCAGGTCCGCGAGGGTCTGCCGGGCGAGAACCACGTGTTCGCCAGCTTCGACGACGCGCTGCACGCCTATGACTGCCGTTCCGAGGTCGACATGCAGGCCAAGATCCAGGTTCGCGTGTCCGCTGCCGATGCCAACGTCATCAACGAGGACGGCACCCGTATCTTCCGCGTCAAGAACGGCAAGAACGAGTTCGTCGACTACGACGTCACCGGCAACAAGACCGCGCGCTTCGAGACCTCTATCGGCCGCATCATCTTCAACCGCCAGTGCCTGCCCGAAGACTATGAGTTCATGAACTACAAGATGGTCAAGGGCGATGTGGCCAAGCTGGTTGCCGACTGCTGCGATCGTTACCCCGAGGCCAAGGTCGGCCCGATCCTCGACGCCATCAAGTACTCCGGCTTCCACTACGCTACCCGCGCCGGCCTCACCATCTCGGTGTGGGACGCTCTCATCCCTGCCGAGAAGCAGGAGCTGCTCGATCGCGCCCAGGCCAACGTCGACCAGATCAACGAGTACTTCGAGGAGGGCTTCATCAACGAGACGGAGCGCCACATCGAAGTCGTTAACGAGTGGACCGCTTGTACCGACAAGGTCGCAGCGCTCATGCTCGACATGTTCGACGAGGAGAACCCGCTGTACATGATGGCCGACTCCGGCGCCCGTGGTTCTAAGACCCAGCTGCGTCAGCTCGGCGGCATGCGTGGACTGATGGCAGACATGTCCGGCGAGACGATCGACCTTCCCATTAAGGCGAACTTCCGCGAGGGCCTGCTGCCGCTCGAGTACTTCATTTCGACCTACGGCGCCCGTAAGGGCCTGGTCGATACCGCATCCCACACCTCGGACTCTGGTTACCTGACCCGTCGTCTGGTCGACGTGGCCCAGGACGTCATCGTCCGCGAGGAGGACTGCGGTACGCACGAGGGCGTCACCTACAACCTCATCATCCCCGGCACCACCGACCTCAACACCGACCTCGTCGGCCGTTGCTTCATTGAGGACGTCGTGGCCCCCGATGGCACCGTGCTCTTTGAGCAGGACGGCTACATCGAGAAGGTCGCCGACATCCAGAAGATGGTCGATGCGGGCCTCAAGAAGGTCAAGCTTCGCGCGCTGCTCACCTGCCGCTCCAAGTACGGCGTGTGCCAGAAGTGCTACGGCTGGGATCTTTCCACCCGTCGTCCGGTCGCCATCGGTACCGCGGTCGGCATTATTGCCGCCCAGTCCATCGGCGAGCCCGGTACGCAGCTTACGATGCGTACCATTCACTCCGGCGGCGTCGCTGGCGTCGACGATATTACGCAGGGTCTGCCTACGGTCAGCCGTATGTTCGATATCGTCGGCAACGTCAACGAGAAGATTCTGGGTCGCGAGGCCGAGCTGGCTCCGTACTCCGGTCACCTCTCGATCAAGCCCGAGAAGTCCGAGTACGTGCTGACGCTCACCGACTCCGAGGATCACACCCGTGTCCTCGACGAGCGTCGCGTCCCCGCATCTGTGCGCTTTATGCCCGAGATCGAGGATGGCTGCGAGGTTCGTGCCGGCGACCAGATCACCAAGGGCTTCGTCAACTTCCGCAACCTGCGCAAGCTGACCGACATCGAGTCGACGATGCACACCTTCGTCGAGAGCGTCAAGGACGTCTACACCAGCCAGGGCGTTGACCTGAACGACAAGCACATCGAGGTGCTCGCACGTCAGATGCTGCGTCGCGTTCAGATCACCAACCCCGGTGACTCTAAGTACCTGCTTGGTCAGTACGTCGACCGCTATGAGTTCGCCGACGAGGTCGAGCGCGTTGCCCGTCTGGGCGGTCAGGCTCCTGTGGCCGAGCCCGTCATCCTGGGTACGCTCAAGGTTGCGTCCAACATCGACTCCTGGCTGTCGAGCGCTTCGTTCATCCGTACCGCCGGTGTCCTTACCGAGGCTGCCATCGAGGGCAAGGTCGACCACCTGCTCGACCTTAAGTCCAACGTCATCGTCGGTAAGAAGATCCCGGCTGGTACCGGCCTCAAGCCGTACGCCAACGCCAAGCTGACGTATCGCACGGCCGACGGCTACGTGGACATCGACGGTCCGGCTTCGCCCAACGCCAAGTCGCTGCCCGAGTGGGCTCCTGTGGAGCTCAAGGACCTGGACGAGCAGCTTCCGCAGCAGCTCGACTGGGCCGGCTACGACGAGTTCGGTGGTGCTGACGGTTCGTTCACCCGCAACGGCCACACCATCTCCGCCGAGAAGGCTCGTCTGTACCTGTTCGACGACCTGGGCGTGTCGCAGCGCTGGACCAACAAGTTCAGCGAGGTCGGCATCGAGACGGTTGGCGACCTGGTTGGCAAGTCCGAGGAGGATCTGCTGCGCATTGATGGCATCGGTGCCAAGGCGATCGAGGAGCTCCGTGACGGCCTCGAGGCCCACGATCTGCTCTACATCCTCGAGAACAACGACGACGTTGCCGACGAGGAAGACCTCTCGCAGCTGCTGCAGATGGTCTTTAGCCCCGACGGTCCGGACGATATCTTGCTGGGCACCTCCGCTCCGACACATCACGCCGACGCCGACGAGGAGCTCCTGGGCGCCCCGATCGACGACAAGAAAGCTCCCGCCAACGGCGCGATCAACGAGGACATGGCTTCCCTCGACGAGCTGCTCAACCAGCTCGTGGACACCGACGACGCCGAAGAGGCCAAGGACAACGACGAGGAGTAATTTCCTAGTACGTTAACCGCCCTTATAAAGGCTCGCTTCCCAACAGGGGAGCGGGCCTTTTTTTGATGAGGAACGTTGCCCCGACGAGTACGTCGGATTCCCGGGACGGGCGGCATAGGGGTTAAGTTTGTCGCGAGTTCCGCACGCAAAGGAAAGCACTTAATGTGCTTTCCGTCTTGCGCAGGACTGTAGAGCAGCAAACTTAACCCCTATGCCGCCCGTCCCGGGAATCCGTCCTCGCGCACAGGAGGGGATTCCTTTACGCCAATAAGGGACAGGCTTATTTTGGTAGGTTTTTCCTGCTTGAATTTGAAACATTTCGTCCGGCCAGAGCGTATCTATGGTGAGGGCCTCATCAAGAATCATGAACGTCACCAGGAGGTGATTATGGAAGAACAAGCATTTAGACAGGCGGTCGAGGATTACCGTGATGTCGTGTTTCGGATCGCATTGACGTACCTGCGCGATCGTGCCGACGCCGACGATGTTGCCCAGGATGTCTTTCTTAAGCTGCTTAAAAGCGATGGACACTTTGAAAGTTGGGAGCATCTTCGCCGCTGGCTTATCCGGGTCACGATCAATGAATGCAAATCGCTCTTTCGAAAGCCATGGAGGCGTGTGGAGGATATTGAGAACCTGGCCGATTCGCTTTCGGCGGCGCAGGATGAGACCAAGGCGGTCTTGTCAGACGTTATGCGACTTCCGGAGCGATTCCGTGTTCCCATCGTGCTCTATTACTATCTGGGCTTTTCGACCTCAGAGATTGCCGAGTTGCTGCATGCGCCAGCCGCGACCGTTCGAACGCGTTTAGCTCGTGGTCGATCGAAGCTCAAATTCATCCTAGAGGAGGGCGACCGTGAAATCCAATCAAATCAAGCAGGCCTTCGAGTCCATCCAAGCCGATAGCGATCTCGCCGATCGTGTTCTTTATGCCGCTGCTGGCGAGCCGCTTCGTCGAAAGGGTCACGCGAAGCCTCTGTATGTTGCCGTAGTTGGATGTCTTGTCGGAGTGCTCGCGACCGGAGGGGTCGCCTACGCAGTTATCAATTCCAGCTATTTTGCCTCAGCCTGGGGAAACCACGGCAACGGGGATTCCATTACCTGGACCAACGGCGGTTCATCGGGGACTAAATATACCTACACCAGAGAGTTTGGTGACGGCATCGCGCCCCAAAGCCTGGAGGGCGCAGTTCAGGAGGTTAATCTGTCCGTCGAGGGTAACGGCTATACGCTTGATATCCATGAGATGGCTATCGATAAAAACGGTTGCGGTGCCGTGACGTTTACGCTGTCCAATCCAAATGGCGTTAACTACTACAAGCCGGCAGCAGAGACAGGCGAACTTGTTCTCTATGGTGAAGAAGAACAAGGCGTCGGCACGCCCAGCATGAACTTCGGCGAGGAATGGGCTGACACACGCTGCACAATTGATAAGGACACATCAAGCGACACGGTCATTAATGGCACGATGTACTTTGCTTCTATGGATCGCGAGCGAGGTTTTCAACATGCGGTCACCTGGAATATCTCGTGGACCGAGGGCGAAGGCGAGGATGCGAAGCCGTTCGAGGCATCGACGCCCGAGTTTAGCGTTGGAGCGTACGTCGATACAAAGGAACTCCGCTCCGATGACTCGCCTCTCGAGATCAGCCCGTTTTCTATCCAGACACACATCGATGATCTGGGCATTGACGCAGTCACGAAGAAGTTAACGGTTACCTACAAGGATGGATCGGAGCAGATTATCGAAGATGACGACGCAGGGGCGTTCAACTTATATTTTTCTTATACGCGCAATAGCGGAGAGAACATCTGGGTGCCAACGAAGTTGATTGATGTCGACCAAGTGGTCTCAGTAACGCTTGAGGGCACGAGGTGCACGTCAACAGGAGAGACCGAAACGGAAGAGTCCTTTACTATCGTCTATTCGTAAGGTCTGAGGCCGCTTTCTACTAGGGGAAGCGGCCTCTTTTGCGTTAAATGGAAACGCCGCCGATTTCCATGCGACAGATGAGAGCAGATTACCGCTGGAGCGCGACGTTTCCCCAGATAAAACCGATCAAAATAAACCTGTCCCTTTTTGGCAGGTAACGTTGCCCCGACGAGCACATCGGATTCCCGGTCCGGGCGGCCCGCTGTTTAAGTTTGTCGCGAGTTCCGCACGCAAAGGAAAGCACTTAATGTGCTTTCCGTCTTGCGCAGGACTGTAGAGCAGCAAACTTAAACAG